>JAXHOJ010000062.1:0-106168 GCA_034519525.1 Gemmobacter sp.
TGTCCTTCGCGGCGGCAGCTGGGTCAACAACCCCTCGAACGCCCGCGCCGCCAGCCGCAACAGGAACACCCCCGGCAACCAGATTAAGCAACACTGGTTTCCGGCTGGCCCATACCCCACACGAGAGCGCGGCACCTCAACCTGAAAGCGGCCCGCGTGTCGCGGAGGTCAGGGTCAGGGCGAGGCAACCGTGGGCGGCGTCAGCCTTGACCGGATGACGGTGGCCGGCGCTTTGCGCGCCGCTGCGGCCACGTTGCCATTTTGTCTTGCTCTCCCCAGCGGGGGAGGCTGGAGGAGCTTGCGTCGTCAGCCGACGCCCCGATCCATCGCCTTCCACCGAGAATGCCCGTCGGGGTCATGCCATTGACCGTCAGGCTGCCGCCGGTCGGATGCTCCAGCGCGGCGATACAGCGCAGAAATGTGGTCTTGCCACAGCCGGATGGCCCGATGAAACTGACGAAATCGCCTTTGTTCACCGTCAGATTCACGTCTTTCAACGCCTGAACCGGCCCGTCACCTGTGTGAAAAACCAGATCAAGCCCAGTTGCGCAAATCACCGGAGCAGGTATCGTCGTCGTATCCTTCATTCCACTCTGCCATTTCCGACACGCCCCGGCGCCGCGTTCATAATTGCGTATCCCTGATATGCCACCTTCGGCCGAACCGAGGGGGCAGGATACGCCCCGACAGATGACATCCAGGGAGGACACCATGCAATCCACACTCGCCTTTGCCCCGACGGACGAAGATCTTGCCGCAGATTTCTTCGATCTGCCGATCCTTGCCTATACGCCGGCGCTGCCGGTGCCCGAAACACCGCCGCTGCGCCAACCCAATGCCGAAGATGATCCCATGCCGCAGATGGGCTGACACCGGGCCTCTGCCGGTCACCGCAACCCGATTGGCGGTGGCCGGCAGAGGCACAGGTTTCGCCCGCGCGCCGCAGCGCAGACCTGAAAGGAGATAGCGCATGACAGAATGCCAGAAACTTCGCCCCGGCGCGGTCTCCTATGCGGGCAAGCAGGGATTTTCCTATTTCGAAGGCATCGCCCGCGAAACAACCGGGTCCCAGGCGATCTGTATGCATCTGCTGTGCATCCCGCCCGGGGGCCGCGCCAAGGCCCATAAGCACGCCACCCATGAAACCGCGATCTACATGCTGGAGGGGGTGACGATCATGTATTGGGGGCAAGAGCTGGAACACAGGATGGAGGTTTCGGCGGGCGAGCTGCTGTATATTCCGGCCGACATGCCGCATCTGCCGTTCAACCCCGGCCCGGGCGAGGCGCGCGCCGTCATCGCCCGCACCGACCCGCACGAACAGGAAAGCGTCATCCTGCTGCCCGAGCTGGAGCTGCGGGTGCCCTGATCTGGCACCATCGCGCAGACTGCGGCCAAAGGTTGCCATCATACCCCCGTCGCCGGAATACCGCTGCGCTGAACGGGGCGCGGTGCCGTCAGTTCCTTCCAGGCGCTCAGCGCCCGGTTCACGGCCGGTTTCGGCGCCCGGCCCACGAACTGGCCCCAGCCTTCCTGCGCGGCCACCTTGCCTTCGGTCACCGCCACCCGGCCCCGCGTCAGGGTAAAGCGCGGCAGGCCCTTCACCGCCTGGCCTTCGAAGACGTTGTAGTCAATACTGGATTGCTGGCTGGTGGCCGAGATCACCTTTTCCGCCGCCGGATCCCAGACCACCAGATCGGCATCGGCCCCCACCAGAACCGCGCCCTTCTTGGGATAAAGGTTGAGGATCTTGGCAATATTCGTGCTGGTCACCGCCACGAATTCATTGGGCGTCAGCCGCCCGGTATTCACCCCATGCGTCCATAGCATCGGCAGCCGGTCTTCCAGCCCGCCGGTGCCATTGGGGATCTGTGCAAAACTCTTCAGCCCGAACCGCTTCTGTTCGGTGGTAAAGGCGCAATGATCGGTCGCCACGCAAGACAGGCTGCCCGATTGCAACCCGGCCCAGAGGCTCGCCTGATGTGCCTTGTCGCGGAAGGGCGGCGACATGACGCGCCGCGCGGCATGATCCCAGTCGGGGTGAAAATATTCGCTCTCGTCCAGGGTCAGATGCTGGATCAGCGGCTCGCCCCAGACCCGCTTTCCGGCTTGCCGCGCCCGGCGGATCGCCTCATGCGCCTCTTCGCAGCTGGTATGTACCACATAAAGCGGCACGCCCGCCATATCGGCAATCATGATGGCTCGGTTGGTCGCCTCGCCCTCCACCTGCGGTGGGCGGGAATAGGCATGGGCTTCCGGCCCGGTATTGCCCTCTGCCAGCAGCTTGGCCGTCAGCTCCGCCACCACATCGCCATTTTCGGCATGAACCATGGCCAGCCCGCCCAGATCGCCCACCCGGCGGAAAGACGAGAACAGCTCGTCATCATTCACCATCAGGGCCCCCTTATAGGCCATGAAATGCTTGAAGCTGGTGATCCCGGCCTTCACGCTCTCGGCCATATCCTCCCAGACCTTCTCGCCCCACCAGGTGATCGCCATGTGATAGGAATAGTCGCAATTCGCGCGGCCCGATTTGTTGTGCCACATCTGCGCGGCATCCATCAGGCCCTGGCCCTGCCCCGGCAGCACGAAATCCACCACCATCGTGGTACCGCCCGCCAGCGCCGCCCGCGTGCCGCTTTCGAAATCATCCGCCGAATAGGTGCCCATGAAGGGCATCTCCAGGTGCGTATGCGGGTCAATGCCACCCGGCATGATATAGCAGCCCCCCGCATCCAGCACAGTATCGCCCGAAAGATCCGGCCCGATCGCCACGATCACCCCGCCCTCGATCTTCACATCCGCCGCGTAAGACAGATCGGCGGTAACCACCGTGCCGCCCTTGATGACCGTGCTTGCCATACCCAACTCCCTGATCCGAACGGCCTTTATCTTGGCCCAAATATCCTGGGGTCCGGGGCAAAGCCCCGGGGGCCGCCGTCAGGCGACCAATTCCGCCACTTCAAGCACCGCATGCAGCAGCACATCGGTGCCCGCCGCCGCCCATTCCGGCGTGATCTCTTCGGCCTCGTTATGGCTCAGCCCGCCGACGCAGGGGCACATGATCATCGTCGTCGGCGCCACGCGGTTGATCCAGCAGGCATCATGGCCCGCGCCCGAGATGATATCCATGTGGCTGTAGCCCAGCTTTTCCGCCGAAGCCCGCACCACTGCGACCAGATCGGGGGCAAAGGTCACCGGGTCGAAATGGCCCACATCCTCGATGGCGCAGCACAGCCCCAGTTCCGCGGCCACCGCATGGGCGGCGCGGATCACCTCGGCCTTCATCGCATCCAGCTTGGCCTGATGCGGCGAGCGGATGTCGACGGTGAACACCACCTTCCCCGGGATCACGTTGCGTGAATTGGGGAAGACCTTCACCTGTCCCACGGCGCCCACGGCATCGGGCTGGTGGCTCATGGCGATCTGGTGCACGCGCTCGGTGATCCGTGCCATGCCAAGCCCCGCATTGACCCGCATGTTCATGGGGGTGCTGCCCGTATGGGCATCCTTGCCGGTCAGCGTGATTTCCAGCCACCACAACCCCTGCCCATGGGTGACGACGCCGATATCCTTGCCCTCGGCCTCCAGAATCGGGCCCTGTTCGATATGCAGTTCGAACATTGCCTTCATCTTGCGGGCGCCCGTCACCTCGTCGCCCACCCAGCCGATCCGCTCCAGTTCAGCACCGAACAGCTTGCCCTCGGGGTCGCTGCGGGATTTGGCGTAATCTTCGGTATGGATGCCCGCAAACACGCCCGAGGCCAGCATGGCCGGCGCGAAACGCGCGCCCTCTTCATTCGTCCAGTTCGTCACCACGATCGGGTGGCGGGTCTTCACCCCCATATCGTTCATCGTGCGCACCACCTCCAGCGCGCCCAGCACTCCAAGCACGCCGTCATAGCGCCCCCCGGTGGGCTGGGTATCCAGATGGCTGCCCATATAGACCGGCAGCGCATCCGGGTCTGTCCCCTCCCGGGTGAAGAACATATTGCCCATGGTATCCACCCCCATGGCCATACCCGCCGCCGTGCACCAATCCTTGAACAGGTGGCGGCCTTCATTATCGGCGTCGGTCAGGGTCTGCCGGTTGCAGCCGCCTGCAACACCGGGGCCGATCTGCGCCATCTGATCAAGGCTGTCCCACAGCCGCGCCGGATTGATGCGAAGGTTTTCGCCGGGTGCTGGCATCAGCTTGCTCTCCCTGTGTGCCGCGCCCGGTCTTTTGCAGGCTTGCGGCGAATCTTTTCCTGACCGTATGGTCAGATCAAAGGCTATACCGCCTGACCAAACGGTCAATGAAAATCTCTTGCCCCAAAGGAAGACCACCGCCAGATGACCGAGTCTCCGCGCCCGCTCCGCCGCAATGAAATCCGTGCGCAGAATGAAGCGCTTATTTTGCAGGCAGCGGAAAAAGTCTTTGCAGAGGCGGGGTTTGGCGGGGCAACCATGCAGCTGATCGCGGATGTGGCCGGGCTGCCCAAAGCCAACCTGCATTATTATTTTGCAAGCAAGGAACAGCTCTACCGCCAGGTGGTGCAAACCATTTTCGAAATCTGGCTGGCGGCCGCCGAAGCGATGGATGGTGCAGAAACCCCTGCAGAAGGCATCGGTGCCTATATCGAAGCAAAGATGGATATTTCCCGCCGCCATCCCAATGGGTCAAAGGTCTGGGCATCCGAGGTGATGCACGGCGCCCCTGTCATACAGGATTATCTGGAAACCACCCTGCGCGACTGGACACGGGGGCGGGCCGCGCTGATCCAGCGCTGGATCGACGAAGGCCGCATGGCCCCGGTGGACCCGGAGCATCTGCTTTACATGCTCTGGGCCACGACCCAGCATTATGCCGATTTCAACCACCAGATCGAAACGCTGAACGGCGGTGTGCCGCTGGATGATGCGCAATGGCGGGCAGCCACCGACAGCGTGAAGCAGATGATCCTGCGCGGGATCGGGGCGATCTGAACGCGCGGCCCGGTCACTCGGCCAGGGCTTCGGCCACCAGATCCGCCAGAAGGTCGTTCACAGGTGCCATGCTGTCGCTGTCGCGGCGTGTGTAGCCAATGGTCACCGCCTGCCCCGGCTGCTGATAGACCGTGATCGCATAGGGGCAGTAGCGGATATTGGTCGGATCGGCCTCCATCACGCGGCGCGACACATCGGCGGAACAGAACAGGAAGATATCTGCCGCATCGAACAGCACCACATCCGAACCCAGATCGGCGCGGGTGCGTTCCAGCATCTCGCCGGTGTGGCTGGTCATGTCGATCACCAGCCCACGGCCGACAATGGCGCTTTCCACGGCGAAGGTCACATCGTCAAACCCCTGATCGCTGGTGGTGGTGGTGACGAACTCATCGGCCAATGCCGGCGAGACGGTAAAAACCGCAACGGCAATCAGCGCAAGGCATGGGATACGGATCATCTGGGAAACCTTTCTGAAGTGATGTGCAGCGGCGGCCCTATTCCTCTGCCGGCGGGGTGGCCGGGGCCGGTGTGCCGGGGTCATCCGGGCAGACATAGATCGCGCCACCCACGGCGATGGCCGTCACGGCAACCGCACCAAGCGCCACGGCTGCGCCACTGCCTGCCGTCGCCGAAGCGCCAAGGGCCAGCAGCTTTTCCCCGATCACAGCCGATGTGCCCTTGACCGCCACAGCCCCCGATGCCTGCAGCAGCGTTTCGGTGCCCGCCTGCAGCGCCAGATCGCCCGCCACCCCGGCCCATTGCGCCGCCGCGTGTTTGGAACGGTTCACCCGCTGGCAAAAGCTGGCGCGTGGCTTTCGGCAGGTCAGAAAGGCATCACGGGCGCCAAGATCATAGCCGATATAGGTTTTCTGCCGCGCATCCCATTGCAGGCAAAAGGGCGTGCGATCCGTATCGGAAAGCTCTGGCGTCATCGCACGCAGGGTCACAAGGCCCGGGCAGGAAATGGCGCCACGCGCACCGTAAAGCTTTTCCCGCAGCGACAGGCTGTCTTTCAGGCCCGGAATATCCGGGTCATACAGCAAGGTCTGCGTTTCACCCGCGATAGAGGTTTCGCAGCCCACCAGATCACCCGCCATCGCCCCGGACACAGAAAGCCCTGCCAGAATGGCAAGGGCAGCAAGAGTTCGCGGCATGTCAGGGCTCCGGCTGGCGGCATTGCAGGGGCAGAGATATGCCATGGCCGGGCGGAAGCAAAGCAGGGCTACTTCAACTCCACTTCAACAAAGCTCATCGCTTGCGTGCCTGCGTTGATTACATTGTGTTCCGTGCCGCGCGGGCGGGAATAGGCGCTGCCCGCAGCGATGAAGCTTTCGCGCGTCTCGCCCCCCGGCAGTTCCAGCAGCAGCGGGCAATCCGTCAGCGTGGTGATGACATATTCATGGCCATGCACATGCCAGCCGGTTTCTGCCCCCGGTTCGAAATCATAGCGCCAGACCTTGACCCGGTCATTTTCCATCAGCAGCGTCGCCGTTGCCTGAATACGCATCTCTTCGCTTTCCATCATTCCCCCCAATGGCAAAGGGCAGGCCCGAAGGCCCGCCCCTGTGGTTCATGCCAGCGATTTCAGCACATCGCCCAGCTTGCCGATCAACTCGTCAATCTCGGATCTGGAGATGATCAGCGGCGGCGACATGGCGATGATATCGCCGGTGGTGCGGATCAGGATGCCCTTGTCATAGGCCGCAAGGAAGGCGCTGAAGGCGCGCTTTGTCGGCTCGCCCGCAATCGGCTCCAGTTCCACCGCGCCGATCAGGCCCATGTTGCGGACGTCGATCACATGCGGCAGGCCGCGCAGTGAATGAAGCGCCTCCTCCCAATAGGGCGCAAGCTCGTTCGCGCGTTCGAACAGGCCTTCTTCCTTGTAGGTTTCCAGCGTGGCGATGGCGGCCGCCGTGGCAATCGGGTTGCCGGAATAGGTATAGCCGTGGAACAGCTCGATCATATGTTCCGGGCCATTCATGAAGGCGTCATGCACTTCGGCCGTGGTCAGCACCGCCCCCATGGGAATCACCCCATTGGTCAGGCCCTTGGCCGTAGTCATCATGTCGGGCAGTACATCGAAATACTGCGCGGCAAAGGGCGCACCCAGACGGCCGAAGCCGGTGATGACCTCATCAAAGATCAGCAGGATGCCGTGCTTTTTGGTGATGGCGCGCAGCTTTTCCAGATAGCCCTTCGGCGGCATCAGCACGCCGGTCGATCCCGCCATCGGCTCCACGATCACGGCGGCAATGGTTTCGGCGCCATGCAGCGCCACGATGCGTTCCAGCTCGTCCGCCAGATTGGCGCCGTGCTCGGGTTGGCCCTTGGTGAAGGCATTCAGCTGCGGCAGATGCGTATGGGGCATGTGATCCACGCCGGTCAGCAAGGTGCCGAACATCTTGCGGTTGGTCACGATGCCACCGACCGAAATGCCACCGAAGTTGACGCCGTGATAGCCACGCTCGCGCCCGATCAGCCGGGTCCGTGCACCATCCCCACGCGCCCGGTGATAGCCGATCGCCAGTTTCAGCGCGGTTTCAACACTTTCCGAGCCGGAGTTCGTGTAAAAAACATGCTCGATCCCCTTGGGGGCGATGTCGATGAGCCGGTTGGCCAGTTCAAAGGCGATGGGATGCCCCATCTGAAAGGCGGGCGCATAGTCCAGCTCTGCCGCCTGTTTCTGGATCGCTTCGGTGATCTTGGGGCGGCAATGGCCCGCGTTGCAGCACCACAGGCCCGCCGTGCCATCCAGCACCTGACGGCCATCGGAGGTGGTATAATGCATGTCCTTGGCCGCCACGAACATGCGCGGGTTTTTCTTGAACTGGCGGTTGGCGGTGAAGGGCATCCAGAAGGCGTTCAGGTCGTTGGGGGTCTGCTTGCGGTCCAGCGCCATGGGGTTCGGGTTCCTGTTGGGCCGGGCCCTCTGCCGGCAGGCGGCTGGACTTTTGACCATATGGTCAAGATCAATGCTATCACGGCGCGCTGCATGCGTCAAGCGGCCATGGCGGTTTACGAAACGCGATCGCGCGCTTGCATATTGACGCACTTGCCTGCATCGCTCAATCGCGGACTAGCAGGCAAACGCCGTGTTTGCGACATTTTGATCAAATCCTGCGGATAGCGAGACCGATGACCAGACACCGCCCGAAGACCCGCATCCAGCAAAAGAACTCTGAAGCGATTCTGGAGGCGGCGCTGGAGGTGTTTTCGCAATCCGGGCTTTCGCGGGGCCACGCTGGATCAGATTGCCGAAGTGGCGGGCCTGTCAAAGCCCAATCTGCTGTATTACTTCCCCTCGAAAGAGGCGATCCATGCCGCGCTGATTGCAGGCCTTCTGAAAGTCTGGCTCGATCCGCTGCGCGAACTGGATGCCGGGGGCGAACCGGTGGAGGAAATCCTGGCCTATGTCCGCCGCAAGCTGGAACTGAGCCGCGACTTTCCCGCGCGAAAGCCGCCTGTTTGCCAATGAGATCCTGCAAGGCGCGCCCCGGATGCGGGACGCCATCACCGGCGAGCTGAAACTGCTGGTCGATGAAAAATCCGCCGTCATCGCCCGCTGGATGGCCGAGGGGCGCATTGCCCGGCTGGATCCGGTGCATCTGATCTTCTCGATCTGGGCGCTGACCCAGCATTATGCCGATTTCGACGTGCAGGTGCGCGCCGTGCTGGGGCATGAGGATGACCGGCATTTCAGCCAGGCAGAAGACGCGTTGGTGACCCTGTATCGCCGCACGCTGACACCCTGAAACCGTCGTATTTTCCACAGTTTCTTCAGCAGATCCTGGCAAGCTGCGCTAGGCTTATCCCCGGGGGCGATCTTTGCGGAAGGATCGTGTGATGATGGATGTTCGGTGCACTGGCTTTCATGCCAGCAATACCGGCAATTTGCCCCCCATGGCGGGCGGAAACCAGACTGTGGCGGAACGTGCCGATCCGCCGCCGCGTGGCAAAGATATGACCGGGCCAGTGGATCTGAACATGATGGCCTTGCAGGCCAGCTCGCTGCCCGTGGCAATGCCGTTCGCGCCGACGATCCCTGTCACCCCCGCGCCCGAAGCAATAAGGGCATACGGCGCTGCATTCACCGTGATCGGGACTGCCGTCAGCATGGCACGGCGCGTGGCGCTTCTGCCAGAGCCGGGAGATCTGGCGCTGCTGACCTCGCAACGCCCTCCGAATCCGGGGCCATGTCCCCCAACTGATGACAAGCTTGTGAGCGGCAGATCAGAAGACTAAGCTGCGACGCAGCAACACCGCTGCACAGGGTATATCTTGTCGCAAGAACCTCAGGGCCAAGGCCCCGCACATGCCCAGGGCTCGCTTGCCAAGCTCACCCTGGGCGCTCTGGGTGTCGTTTACGGCGATATTGGCACCAGCCCGCTTTATGCGATGCGCGAATCGCTTCATGCCGCCGGACATGACGGGCTGACCCGGGCCGATGTGCTGGGGGTGATTTCGCTGCTGATCTGGACGCTGATCCTGATCGTTACGCTGAAATATGTCACGCTCATCATGCGGGCGGATAACCACGGTGAAGGCGGCACCCTTTCGCTGGTGGCGCTGGTGCAGAATGCGCTGGGGCGGCGCCCGCTCTGGCTGATCGGGTTCGGCGCCGTGGGGATATCCCTGTTCTTCGGGGATTCGATCATCACGCCGGCCATGTCTGTGCTTTCGGCGGTCGAAGGCGGAGCACTGGTTGCGCCGGGGCTGCAGGATTATGTGGTGCCGATCACCCTGGTCATCATCGTGGCGCTGTTTGCCATGCAATCCCGCGGGACAGAGGCGGTCTCCGTCCTGTTCGGCCCGATCATGATCGTCTGGTTCACGGTCATGGCGCTGCTGGGCCTGCGGCATATCAGCGACGATCCGTCGATCTTTCTGGCGCTCAATCCCGTTTATGCCCTGGGCTATCTGGCGGATAACGGGCTGGCCTCGTTCATCGTCTTGGGCTCGGTGTTTCTCGCGGTCACAGGGGGAGAGGCACTTTACACGGATATGGGCCATTTCGGGCGCAGGCCCATCCGGTTGGCCTGGGGAGCGATGGTGTTTCCCGCCCTCACCCTGTCGTATCTGGGTCAGGGCGCGATGGTGCTGGCCCATCCCGAAACCGCGCGCAACCCGTTCTTTTTGCTGGCGCCCGACTGGGCGCTGGCGCCACTTGTGCTGCTGGCCACGGCGGCCACGGTGATTGCCAGCCAGGCTGTGATTTCCGGCGCCTTTTCCGTGGCGAAACAGGCGGTGCAAATGGGCCTGCTGCCACGCATGGAGATCCGCCACACCTCGGATACGCAATATGGGCAGATCTACATGCCCCGGATCAATACCATCCTTGCCGTGGGCGTGGTGGCGCTGGTGCTGGCCTTCGGATCCTCGTCAAACCTTGCCAGCGCCTATGGCATTGCCGTCACGGGTGACATGGTCATCACCTCGATCCTCGCAATCTTCCTGCTGAACCGCGCCTGGCATTGGCCTGTCCTGCTGGTGCTGGCTGTGATGCTGCCCCTGATCCTGCTGGAAAGCCTGTTCCTGGCCGCAAACCTTACCAAGGTCATGGATGGCGGCTACATCCCGATCCTGTTCGCGGCTTTCCTCTGCCTCGTGATGTGGACATGGGTGCGGGGCACGGCACATGTAAAGCGGAAATCCCGCGCGAATTCGATCGAATTCGACAGCCTGCTGACCATGCTGGAAAAATCGCATCCGGTTGATGTGCCCGGCACGGCCATTTTCCTGACCGCCGATCCGGATATGGCGCCGCCTGCGCTGCTGCACAACCTCAAGCATAACCAGGTGCTGCACAAACAGAATTTCATCGTGACCGTCAATGTCGCCCCGGTTCCCGAAGTGACGGAGGCCGGGCGAGTTCTGGTGGAAAAAGTGAACAGCCGCTTCACCAAGATCAACCTGACCTTCGGCTATATGGACGATCAGAACGTACCGCGCGCCCTTGGCCTGGCGCGCAAGCAAGGCGAAAAATTCGACATCATGACGACGTCGTTCTTTCTCAATCACCGCAGTTTCCGGTCTGCCCCGAATGAAGGGCTGCCGCGCTGGCAGGAAAGGCTGTTCATCGGCATGGCACGCGGCGCCACCAATGCAACCGAATTCTACCGCCTGCCCACCAACCGCGTGCTGGAACTGGGGCAGCAGCTGACGATCTGAGTCCTGCAGACCCTGAAAACAGAAAGGGGGGCTGTCTGCCCCCCTCTGAGCCTGCGGCTCATTCACCCCCCGAGGATATTTTGACAACGGGAATGGCAGTCGTGCCGCGCTTTTCATCTTCCCGTTGTTAAAATATCCTCGGGGGGAGCGCCGCAGGCGCGTGGGGGGCGGAAAGCCCCCCTTGCGGCATCGGGCCTCACTCTGCCGCGTGAACCGATGGGTTGTTGGGATGCTGCGTCCAGTTGGCATAATCCCCCACCGGCACGCCGGTGCGCGGGTCTACCTGGCCCTTGGGCAATTGCACCATGGTGATGCAGTTTTCCACCGGGCAGACGTTGACGCACAGGTTGCAGGCCACGCATTCGTCATCCTTCACCTTGAAGGTGCGGTCAGGCAGCATTTCGATGGCCTGATGGCTGGTATCCTCGCAGGCGATATAGCAGCGGCCACATTTGATGCAGTCAGCCTCGGAGATACTGGCCTTGGTGACATAGTTCAGATTGAGGAACTGCCAGTCGGTGACATTGGGGACCGCGCGGCCCACCAGATCGGCGGTGGAGGTGAACCCCTTGCGGTCCATATAGTCGGACAGGCCCGAGATCATCTCCTGCACCACCTTGAAACCATAGGTCATGGCGGCGGTGCAGACCTGCACATTGCCCGCGCCCAGCGTCATGAACTCGGCCGCATCGCGCCAGGTGGTCACGCCACCGATGCC
Source organism: Gemmobacter sp. (assembly GCA_034519525.1). Taxonomy (GTDB): domain Bacteria; phylum Pseudomonadota; class Alphaproteobacteria; order Rhodobacterales; family Rhodobacteraceae; genus Gemmobacter. Next base: position 11,858 of record JAXHOJ010000062.1, read on the forward strand.
GGAAATCGGGATGCCGCGGGTTTCGGGGCTGCGCGCAATCTCGGCCACCATGTTCAGCGCGATGGGCTTTACCGCCGGGCCGCAATAGCCCCCATGGGTGCCCTTGCCATCAATCGTGGGTTCAGGTGCGAAATCATCCAGGTCGACCGAGGTGATCGAATTGATGGTGTTGATGAGGCTGACCGCATCCGCCCCGCCCCGCTTGGCGGCCTCGGCCGGTTTGCGGATATCGCTGATGTTCGGCGTCAGCTTCACGATGCAGGGCATCCGCGAGTGTTTCTTCACCCAGCGGGTGACCATCTCGATATATTCCGGCACCTGCCCCACGGCCGAACCCATGCCACGTTCCGCCATGCCATGCGGGCAGCCAAAGTTCAGCTCTACGCCGTCGGCCTCGGTATCCTCGATCCGGGCGAGGATGTCTTTCCACGAATCCTCGTCGCAGGGCACCATCAGCGAGATGATAAGCGCGCGGTCCTTGTAATCGCGTTTCACCGATTTGATCTCGCGCAGGTTCACCTCCAGCGGGCGGTCGGTGATGAGTTCGATGTTGTTCAGCCCCAGCAGGCGGCGGTCGGCACCCCAGATTGCGCCATAGCGTGGGCCGTTCACGTTCACCACTGGCGGGCCTTCGCTGCCCAGCGTCTTCCACACCACACCGCCCCAGCCTGCCTCATAGGCGCGGCGCACGTTCACCTCTTTGTCGGTGGGCGGCGCCGAGGCCAGCCAGAACGGGTTGGGCGATTTGATACCAATGAATTCCGAGGCAAGATTGGCCATGTTATCCTCCGTATTGGCTTGCGCGCAGGCATGGCCCATCGGCCGCGGCCCGCCGCGTTGCTGTATTCTTGATTGTGGAACAGGTCAGAACGGCAGGAACTGCCAGAGCCAGCCCAGCAGATCGCCGCCCAGCTCGCCCGATTTCGGGATGGCCCAGGCCCAGATCAGCGCCCCGGTGACATTGAACACCGCAAAGCGCAGGAAGGGCATGTGGCTGATGCCTGCGAAAACGAAGACCACGGCGCGCAACGGGCCCACGAAATGCCCGATGAAGACCGTGGCCGGCCCCCATTTGGCGAAAGCCGCTGTTGCCTTCGCGGTCAGGTCCGGCTGGTCTTTCAGCGGCCAGCTGCGCAGCACCAGATCGCCATAGCGCCGCCCCAGCCAGTAGGACAGGAAAGATCCGGCCAGCGAACCGAGCGCCGCGCCAAGCCAGAGCGGAAAGAACGGGATGGCCCCGGTCGACACCAGCGCCCCCACCGCCACCAGAATCGCGGTGGAGGGGATCAGGATCGACAGAAAGGCTGTGGTTTCGGCCATGGCGAACAGAAAGGCGATATAGGGCGCCCAGGCCTGATTGCGTTCCAGAAACTCTACCGCCGACTGAACAAAACCGTCCATGATGCCCCCATGTGCCGAAGGCCCGAGATGGCGCATCCGAAAGCTGCGGTAAAGGGGGCCAGGGATGAAACATCAGTGACCTGCAATGAAGGCGTGGATCGCTTCGGCGGCATCCCGCCCCTCGGCCACGGCGGTCACCGTCAGATCGGCCCCGCCTGCGGCGCAATCGCCGCCACACCAGAGCTTTGGCACCGGATGCGGCGGCAGCTTGCCACCCTCCACCGCGATTCCCTCGGGCGCGCCCAGCAGCGTCTGTCCGATGGCCTTGAAGACCTGATCGGCTTTCAGCGTGAAGGTTTCGGCGGTCAGCTTCAGCCCTTCGGGTGTCTCTTCGGTATAGGCAAATGATACGGCTTCCGCCTTGCCCATGCCGGTCACGCCGGTCGGTGCTGCGCCATAGATGATGCGCACGCCTGATTGGGTGGCATGATCCTGTTCATAGACCGAGGCCGACATCTTGGCCTTGCCGCGTCGGTACACGATGGTGACATTTTCTGCCCCCAGCAATTTGGACTGCACAGCCGCATCTACCGCCGTCATGCCGCCGCCGATCACCACCACGTCGCGGCCTACCGGCACGGCAGAGCGATCCGTGGCCTGGCGCAGATCTGCAATGAAATCGACTGCATTCATCACCCCCGGCAGATCTTCGCCCGCAGCGCGCAGGGCATTCACCCCGGCCAGACCGATCCCCAGGAATACGGCATCATATTCCGCCAGAAGATCGGCCAGCGCCACATCACGGCCCAAGGTCACGCCATTGCGGATCTCGATCCCGCCGATCTGCAACAGCCAGTCCACCTCGCGCTGTGCGAAGTTTTCGACAGTCTTGTAGGTGGCAATCCCATATTCGTTCAACCCACCAGCCTTGGGCCTGCGCTCAAGCACCACCACATCATGGCCCTTCATGGCCAGCCGGTGCGCACAGGCCAGACCCGCAGGCCCTGCCCCGACCACGGCCACACGCTTGCCCGTGCGGGCCGCACGGGTGAAGGGGTGAATACCCTTGCCCATCAGCACATCGGTGGCGTGGCGTTGCAGGCGGCCGATCTCGACCGGCTTGCCCTCGGCCACTTCGCGCACGCAAGCCTCTTCGCAAAGCTGTTCGGTGGGGCAGACGCGGGCGCACATGCCGCCCAGAATGTTCTGGCTGAAGATCGTCTTCGCCGCTGCATCGGGGGTGCCGGTGGCAATCTGGCGGATGAACAGCGGAATGTCGATCGAGGTCGGGCAGGCGGTCATGCAGGGCGCATCGAAACAGAAATAGCAGCGATCCGCCGCGACCCGCGCCTCATGCACATCAAAAGGCGGCGCATGATCGGCAAAATTGTCTGCATAGCTGCTGGCGGGCAGACGCGCAGGCACGATACCCGGCGTGAACTGGCTGTTGGACAAGGTCGTAACCTCCCGGTGGCTTTTATTCATTGAAGATCACTCTGCCACGAGTCGATTTTTTATCAATCGGTAAATTTTCTGCGCCCCGAAATTTCTGCCCCCGCGCCCAATTATTGCGCATCTGCCTGCATCTTGTCCCGGGCTTGCGGGCAGACCGGAAAACTCGGTGCTTTTCACCCTTGCTGTGCTGGCGTATAACCCTTCGCAGCCAAGGCGGGTTCATGCTTGCGCTATCGCCGCACGACGACCATATCCGCCGGACACACACCAAGAGGATGGCATGAGCAAACATTCCCCCGACGCCGACGTTGCCTTCATTCAGGCTCTGGCGGAACTTCTGAACAAGAATGATCTGACCGAGCTTTCGGTGAAGCGTGAATATGGCGAGGATGACAGCCTCGAAGTCCGGGTCGTGAAGCAATCCAATATCGTCACCACGACCATGGCCGCCCCGATGGCGATGGCCGCACCGGCCCCCGTGGCTGCGGCTGCCGCAGCGGCCCCGGTCGCTGCCGAAGATCCGGCGCAGCATCCCGGCGCCGTGACCTCGCCCATGGTGGGCACGGCCTATCTGGCCGCAGAACCCGGCGCCGCCCCCTTCGCCACGGTGGGTGCCACGGTATCCGAAGGTCAGACCGTTCTCATCATCGAGGCGATGAAGACGATGAACCACATTCCCGCCCCCAAATCCGGCACGGTGAAGCGTATTCTGGTCACCGACGGCACCCCGGTCGAATTCGGCGCCCCTCTGATGATCATCGAGTGAGGGCGCATCCGTGACCCAGATGTTCGAAAAGATCCTGATCGCCAACCGGGGCGAGATTGCGCTGCGCGTGATCCGTGCCTGTCGCGAAATGGGGATAAAGTCGGTCGCCGTGCATTCCACGGCCGATGCCGATGCCATGCATGTGCGCATGGCGGATGAATCGGTCTGCATCGGCCCTGCCCCTTCGGCGCAAAGCTATCTGAACAAGGCGGCGATCATTTCCGCCTGCGAGATCACCGGCGCACAGGCGGTGCATCCGGGCTATGGCTTCCTGTCGGAAAATGCGGCCTTCGCACAGGCGCTGGAAGATCACGGGCTGACCTTCATCGGCCCATCGGCGGCCCATATCCGCATCATGGGCGACAAGATCACCGCCAAGGAAACCGCCAAGGAACTGGGTATTCCGGTGGTGCCCGGTTCCGAAGGCGGCGTGGCAGATTTCGAAACGGCCATCGGCGTGGCCGCGGGCATCGGCTTTCCGGTCATCATCAAGGCCACCGCCGGCGGCGGCGGGCGCGGCATGAAGGTGGCCAAGAACGCCGCAGGAACTGGAAATCGCCTTCCGCACCGCGCGGGCCGAGGCCAAGGCCGCCTTCGGCAATGACGAAGTCTATATCGAGAAATACCTGCAAAAGCCCCGCCACATCGAAATTCAGGTGTTCGGTGACGGCAAGGGCAATGCCGTGCATCTGGGCGAACGCGATTGCAGCCTGCAGCGCCGCCACCAGAAGGTGTTCGAAGAGGCCCCCGGCCCCTGCATCACCCCCAAGATGCGGTCGGAAATCGGTGAGGTTTGCGCCGATGCGATGCGCAAGATCAACTATATCGGCGCAGGCACCATCGAATTTCTGTATGAAGACGGGGAGTTCTACTTCATCGAGATGAACACCCGCCTGCAGGTGGAACATCCGGTGACCGAAGCCATCTTTGGCGTCGATCTGGTGCGCGAACAGATCCGCGTCGCCTCGGGTCTGCCGATGTCCTTCACGCAGGACGATCTGGAAATCAATGGCCATGCCATCGAAGTGCGGATCAATGCGGAAAAGCTGCCGAATTTCGCACCCTGCCCAGGCAAGGTGAAGGTATTCCATGCGCCCGGCGGTCTGGGTGTCCGGATGGATTCGGCGCTGTATGGCGGCTATTCGATCCCGCCCTATTACGACAGCCTGATTGGCAAGCTGATCGTACACGGCCGTGACCGGCCCGAAGCTCTGGCACGCCTGAACCGCGCCTTGGGAGAGCTGATCGTGGACGGTGTGGAAACCACCGTGCCATTGTTCCACGCCTTGCTGGCAGAGCCGGATATTCAGGCAGGTGAATACAACATTCACTGGCTGGAAAAATGGCTGGCAGCGCAGTTCGGCAGCTGAGCCCAGCGAAATGACAGCAGAGGGCGGCAAAATCCTTCAAAGGATTTTTCAAATTTCTTCGAAGAAATTTGCCGCTCTCCCGCGCCTTTGCCTGCGATGACCGGCGCCATCACCCCGGAGCTGCTGTTGCGTGCCTATGCAATCGGGGTCTTTCCCATGGCCGACAGCGCAGGAAGCCCTGATCTGCACTGGATTGACCCGCGCCGCAGGGGAATCCTGCCCTTGGATGGCTTCCACATCTCGCGCAGCCTGAGGAAAGAGATCTTGCGGGGTGGTTATGAAATCCGGGCTGACACCGATTTCTCAGGCGTCCTGGCGGGTTGTGCGGACCGCGAAACCACCTGGATCAACGACGAGATATTTTCCCTGTATCTTTCGCTTCATCGCAGCGGCCACGCCCACAGCCTTGAGATGTGGCAGGATGGAAAACTTGTCGGCGGCACCTATGGCGTCGCTCTAGGGCAAGCTTTCTTTGCAGAAAGCATGTTCTCGCGCCGCCACTCTGCGTCAAAAATCGTGCTGGCCTGGCTGATGCACCGGCTGCGGGCGGGCGGGTTCACACTGTGTGACACCCAGTTTCTTACCCCCCATCTGACCAGCCTGGGAGGGATCGAGATCACGCGTGCAGACTATCATCACCGGCTGGCCATGGCACTTCAGGGCCACGCCAGTTTCAATCCCGAAGGCTATCACCCCTCTTGCGGGGCGATCACGTCTTCTTCGCCAGGGGCCGGTTCCGGCACCACATCAAGTTGTGGCTGATCCGGGGTAACGCAGCGCAAGACCCAGACATCATAACGCGGATGTTCCAGCGCAGAAATCGCGGGGCTGGAGGCCATCATCCAGCCAGAAAACACCGGCGTTTCCCGCTTTTCCTCGCTGATCGTCAGATGCGCAAAAGCATCCGAAGACGGGTTGGCCGTGGGATAGCGACATTCATCCAGCTGGATGGTCAATCGACCGGATACTGCAGCCTGGCCCCTCGGCCAGCTCGATATCGGCGGTTTCGCCTGTCATCTTGTCCAGCCAGCGCAATGTGCCACCGACCGAGGATGTCACATCCTGCGCAGCAACTGGGCCTGCCAGCAGCGCAAGGGCCAGCGCAAGCCGGATCACCCCTCGCCCCCCACGGCGTCTTCCGCCGAAGAGCCCACGAATTTCATCAGCAGGCCGATCAGCGACACCGATCCCTGCGTATCCTCAATCTCGGCCCCGGCCACCAGATTGTCGACAGATCCGCCCGGGCGGATTTCCACGAAATTGCCGCCCAGCAGCCCTTCCGAGGAAATCAGCGCCGCAGAATCATCCGGCAGCTTAACACGGCCTTGCAGGGCAAAGGTCGCATCCGCGTAAAATGTCTGCGGGTTCAGTTCCAGCTTCGATACGGTGCCGATCTTGACCCCTGCCAGCCGCACATCGGTGCCAACCGATATCCCCTCGACCGATTGGAACGAAGCGGTGAGTTCGTAATTGCCAGAGGTCGAGCCGAAGCCCATTCCCTGCCCGGCATAGATCAGGAAACCGAGTGCGACGGCCAGAACCGCGCCGCCTGCGATCACTTCTGTGGTGTTTTCCGCCATAAGATGCTCCTGCGCCTTATTCAGGCTGCCAGGCCTCATAGTCACGCCGCTCTGCCGGGGCGCCTTTGCGGATCGACCCGGTAGGGGCATAAGCTGCCAGCGTGCCCGTCAGGTTCTCCTGATGCGGCTTTTCCCATGCCTTGTGCTTCAACGGCGCCTTGGTCGGCGGCTGATCCCAGGTGTGGTGCAGCCAGCCATGCCAATCGGGCGAAACGCGGGTGGCTTCACATTCGCCGTTGAAGATCACCCAGCGGCGTTTGGCATCACGGGTTTCGTAATAGATGTTGCCCTGATCATCTTCCCCCACTTTCACACCCTTGCGGGCGGTAAAGATCTGGGTGCCAAGCGTCTGGCTGTTCCACCAGGTGACGAGACGCATCAGGAAATTCATCGCAGGCCTCCGAAGGGTGTTTGCCTTCATATGAACCATGGCGGCGCCAAGGTCCAGAGGATTGCGCCGAAGATACGCTGCAGCTGCAAACTCTTGCCGGCAATGGCCCCGGGCGGCGCCGGAACTGGTGAATGGCTTCGCAGAACTGGGGGCCTGGCACATCCCCAGACAACAGCCGGGCCTTGCAGCGGATATATCCGATCGGGGCAACGAAAAAGGCTGCCGCTCGGGGGGCGGCAGCCTTTTGTCATGATCCTGTTTGCGGCGTTAGCCCGCTGCAGCAGGTTCTTTCTTCTTGCTTTCGGTATGCACCAGCAGCGGTTTGGAGCCGATGTTCACCGCCTCTTCATTCACCACCACTTCGGAAACATCACCCATCCCCGGCAGTTCGAACATTGTATCCAGCAGGATATCTTCCATGATCGAACGCAGGCCCCGTGCGCCAGTCTTGCGCTTGATGGCGCGTTTGGCAATCGCCACCAGCGCATCCGGGGTGAAGGTCAGCGCCACACCCTCGATATCGAAGAGCCGCTGATACTGCTTCACCAGCGCGTTCTTCGGTTCGGTCAGGATGGTGACCAGAGCGGCCTCGTCCAGATCGGTCAGCGTGGCAATCACCGGCAGACGGCCAACGAATTCCGGGATCAGCCCGAATTTCAGCAGATCTTCCGGCTCCAGCTCTTTGAACAGCTCCCCCGCCGAGCGGTCATCCGGCCCCTTGACCGTCGCCCCAAAGCCCATGGCAGAGCCCTTGTTGCGATGCGCGATGATCCGTTCAAGACCGGCAAAAGCACCGCCACAGATGAACAGGATATTGGTCGTATCCACCTGCAGGAATTCCTGCTGCGGATGCTTGCGCCCGCCCTGCGGCGGCACCGATGCGACAGTGCCCTCCATGATCTTCAGCAGCGCCTGCTGCACACCCTCGCCCGATACATCCCGCGTGATCGAAGGATTGTCCGATTTTCGGGTGATCTTGTCGACCTCGTCGATATAGACGATGCCGCGCTGCGCCCGTTCCACATTGTATTCGCTGGCCTGCAGCAGCTTGAGGATGATGTTTTCCACATCCTCCCCCACATAGCCCGCTTCGGTCAGCGTCGTGGCATCAGCCATGGTGAAGGGCACATCCAGAATCCGTGCCAGCGTCTGTGCCAGCAGGGTCTTGCCACAGCCGGTGGGGCCGATCAGCAGGATGTTCGATTTCGCCAGTTCGATGTCATTCTTTGCCGAATGGTTCAGCCGCTTGTAATGATTGTGAACCGCCACAGACAGCACGCGCTTCGCGTGGATCTGGCCGATCACATAATCATCCAGCACCTTGCAGATTTCCCGCGGGGTCGGCACACCATCCGAGCTTTTCAGCCCGCTGGTTTTCGTTTCCTCGCGGATGATATCCATGCACAGCTCGACACATTCGTCGCAGATGAACACGGTCGGCCCCGCGATCAGCTTACGCACCTCATGCTGGCTCTTGCCGCAGAAAGAGCAGTAGAGGGTGTTCTTGCTGTCGCTGCCAGAATTGTTCGCCATCGTCATCCTCTGCCGTGCGCGCCACCGGGGCGCCGTTCTGAAAGTCTAGGGCAAGCCCCCGGCCTTCACAATCGCAAATCGCCCCCGGACGCCGAAGCGCCGGGGGCGCGCCATCACTTCGCCTCGCCGTCGGATTTCCCACGGTTTTCGAGGATTTCGTCGATCAGGCCCCATTCCTTTGCCTGCTCGGCCGACATGAAATTGTCCCGCTCCAGCGCGGCTTCCACCACTTCATAGGGGTTGCCGGTGTGCTTCACATAGATTTCATTCAGCCGACGCTTCAGCTTTTCGGTCTCGCGGGCGTGGATCATGATATCCGTCGCCTGCCCCTGATAGCCGCCGGAAGGCTGGTGCACCATGACACGGCTGTTGGGCAGCGAGAAGCGCATCCCCTTCTGGCCAGCCTGCAGCAGCAGCGACCCCATCGAGGCGGCCTGACCGATGACCAGAGTGGAAACCTTGGGGCGGATATACTGCATCGTGTCATAGATCGACAGGCCCGAGGTCACAACGCCGCCGGGGCTGTTGATATACATGCTGATTTCCTTGTGCGGATTTTCCGCCTCAAGGAACAGCAGCTGGGCACAGATCAGGCTCGACATGCCGTCATGCACCGGGCCTGCCAGGAAAATGATCCGTTCTTTCAACAGACGCGAATAGATATCATAGGCACGCTCGCCCCGGCTCGTCTGTTCGACGACCATCGGCACGAGGGTGTTCATGTAAAGGTCGATCGGGTCTTTCATCTCAGCCTGCCTGTTGCCTTGCGTTGAGCTTTATCGCCGGTGTGTTACCCAAGTCTTAGTGTCGCGCGCAGGCCCCTGCAAGGGCACATGGCGTCATCGGGGCTGCGGGATCGTCATCCGCCAAAGACGCGCCGTGCCAGAAAAACCCGTGCCAGCGCCGTCACGAAGCACAGCGCCCCAAATCCCCAGGCGAGTGGCGCAAAATGCCCGGTCCATAGACAGATCGCCAGAAAGAACAGGATGGTTTCCGTGCCTTCCAGCAGCCCCGATGTAAAGTAGAGCGATTTTTCACCGCGGCCAGCAGTCTGCATCCCGCGCTTCTCTGCCATCACCGCATAGCCCAGAAAACTGGCGCCATTCACATAGAAGCTGCACAGCAGAAAGGCCCCTGCGGCGCCATTGCCGGAATCACGCAGCACGAAGGCCAGTGGAATGGCGCCATAAAACAGAAAATCGCAGGTGATATCGAGATAGCCACCAAAATCTGTCTTGCCCCGCACCCGCGCCACGGCACCATCCAGACCATCCGCCAGCCGTGACAGCGCCAGTGGCAGCAGCGCCATCCAGCCCGGCAGGCCGGATGCCAGAACCGCCGCCGCAAGCAGGCCAAGCGCCAGCCCTGCCAGCGTCACCGCATCGGCCCCGATTCCCGAGGCCGCCAGAGCCCGCCCTGCCCGATTGAGTGGCGGGTCGATGATCTGCCGCATCCATCCATCCAGCATGGCAAGGTTCCTCGCAGGGGTAAGGGGTCAAGGGTGCCCGGGGTTGCTATGACAGAGGGTTTGGGTTTCTGTAAGCTGCGCCCGAACAGAAAACTGGATTTTGCATGTTTGCCTGCCGTTTCACTGCCTGCCTTTCCGCCCTTGTCCTTTCTGGCTGTATCATCATCCCGATCCCCATATCGCGTGACCCAATCGGCGATCCGGGCCCTGCCCCGGCCACATCCGCCTGCCCGCGCGTCTCGACCGCCAACGCGGCAGAGCAGCAGATCACCCAGCGGATCAACAGTTTCCGCGCGTCGAATGGTCTTCCGCCCGTGCGCCAGAACAGCAAGCTGAGCGCCGCAGCACAGGCCCATGCCTGCGACAATGCAGCACGCGGCATCTATTCCCATGATGGGTCTGACGGATCGACACTTGCGCATCGCCTGAAACGCGGGGGCTATGCCTATGCAACCGGCGTGGAAAACACTGGCCTCGGCTTTGCCGATGCGCCCGACCGCATGACGACCTTCTGGGAAAACTCTCCGAAACACCGGGCGAATCTGCTGAACCCGAAAGTGACGGAGGCTGGTCTTGGTCTGGCACAAGGCAGCAAAGGCCCGGCATGGGTTCTGGTGATGGCCCGCCCGCGCTGAGTGTTCAGCGCGCCAGCGACAGTTCGGCCTTCAGCCCGCCCAGATCCTCGCTTTCGCCCAGTCGCAGCGCGCCGCCATGGCTGCGCGCAATATCTGTGGCGATCGACAGACCCAGACCGACGCCGCCCCCCTTGTTCGGGTCGCGCGCGCCATCCAGCCGGGCAAAGGGCAGAACGGCTTCGTCACGGCGGTCCTGCGGAATACCCGGCCCGTCATCCTCGACCGTGATACGTGCCAACCTTTCACCCGCCGTCAGGGTGATGCGCGTGCGCGTGCCAAAGCGGCGCGCATTGCTGACCAGATTTTCCACCGCCCGCGTCACTCCTGCAGGGCGCAGCCGCATCATCAGCCGCTCCTCGCCACAGAGTTCGACCGCTTGCCCGCCACGCTCGGCGTTTTCCACCACCCGCTGCAAGAGCAGGGCAAGATCGACCTCTTCTGCCTCTTCAACAGCATCGCCCCGCGCAAAGGCCAGAAATTCGTCCACCAGCCGCTCCATATCGGCCACATCGCGCAGCAGCGCCTCGGTCTCGTCATCCTCGGGCAGCATCGAAAGCCCGAGTTTCAGCCGCGTGATGGGCGTGCGCAGATCATGGCTGACGCCCGACAGCATTAGGGTGCGGCTTTCGATGGCGCGTTCGATCTTGGCCCGCATATCCAGAAAGGCAGCGCCCGCCGCCCGAACTTCGGTTGCGCCCCGCGCCTTGTAGGGAATGTGCTGCCCCTTTCCAAACGCCGCCGCTGCCTGGGCCAGCCGGGTGATCGGTGCCATCTGATTGCGCAGAAACAGATAGGAAATCGCCGTCATCAGCACCGAAGTGACAATCATCAGCACCAAAAGCTGATGCGGATTGGTGGCTGACATGCGCCGCCGGTCAAAATCAGCCCGCAACACGCCGCCATCACGGGTGAAATCGGCCAGAACCCTGCCCTCCCGCGCCACCAGATCGGCCCCCAGAAAGCCCGGCACCTGTTCCTTCAGCGTGTCTGCCACAACGCGACCTGAAAGATCCCATGCCTCGCGCCGGACCTCCTGCAGCGGTCTATCGGCCTTGGTGACCGTGAACCCCAGCGCTGCAGCGATCAGATCGGCTCCTGCTGGCGCAGCAGTGGCCTGCATCCAGTTCTTGCAGAACAAGGCTCAGCTCGACGGCAACCGCGCCGGTCATCTGCTGCGTCACCCGCTCGAAATGGCGCTGGATGAAGGCTATGGACACGACAAGCTGGATCGTGACGATAGGCACGACGAGGATCAGCAACGCACGGCCATAAAGGCCGCGCGGCAATATGGAACGTGGGCGCAGCGACATCTGGCAAACCTAGCCTGCAGGCCCAACGTATGAAAGGGGCAAAGGATGCAGCCTTGGCAAATCGGACAGATGGCCCGACCTGAACCCGGTCTGCGCGTGATTCTGGCGCCCAACCCCTCGCCCATGACGCATTGGGGCACCAATACCTTCGTGCTGGGCGAAGGCGATGTGGCCGTGATCGACCCTGGCCCCGCCTCTGCCCCGCATCTGGCAGCGATTCTCGCGGCATTGCAGCCGGGCGAGCGGATCAGCCATATCTTCGTGACCCATGCCCATCTGGATCATTCCCCCCTGGCCCGCCCCCTGGCAGAACGGACCGGCGCGCCGGTGCTGGCCTTCGGGTCGGCCAGCTCTGGCCGCTCGCCCCGCATGGCGCAGCTGGAGGGAATCGGAGGCGGCGAAGGGCTGGACCACCTCTTTGCCCCGGATCAGAATCTGGCAGAGGGTGACTGCGTGACGAGCCAAAGCTGGCAGCTGCAGGCTGTCCACACCCCCGGCCATCTTGGTGGCCATTTGTGCTTCGGCTGGCAGGACTGCCTGTTCACCGGCGATCATGTGATGGGATGGGCGCCCTCGCTCGTCTCTCCTCCGGATGGCGACATGACAGATTACCTGCAATCACTGGCGCAACTGGCCTCTGGCCGCTGGCGCCGCGGGTATGCCGCCCATGGCGCCCCGATCACAGATTTGCCTGGCCGATGCGCCGAATTGCTCGCCCATCGCCGGAACCGCGAGCAAGAAATCCTCGCCGCCCTGGACCAGGGCCCCGCCAGTCTGGAGGCCCTGACAGAAGCGATATACGCCGATACACCGCCCGCGCTATGGCCCGCAGCCCGCCGCAACCTTCTGGCACATCTTGTTGATCTGGAACACAGAAACAAGATTTCGGCTGATCCTGCACTTTCCACGACAGCGCTGTTTTCCCGCATCTGAGGGATCACAGAAAAATCTTCACAGAACCCACATTTTTTCCACCACGCCCCCTTGCGACCCCCAAAACCCACGGCTATACACCCCCTCGTGTTCCGGCGTAGCTCAGCGGTAGAGCAGTTGACTGTTAATCAATTGGTCGTAGGTTCGATCCCTACCGCCGGAGCCAAAAATACCAAGGGCTTAGCTTAACAGCTAGGACATTGGTTTTTTGGTTAGTGGCATTTTAGTCTCCAAAATGACTTACCAGGATCGTCAGAGCTCCTGTCTCTGGTAGTACGCAGACAGGTAAAGAAGATCGAGAAGTGGCTTTGGCGGGATGAGAGGGCTTAGAGCTGGCTAGTTGTTTGATCCCATGGTTTGATGGTGCGATCCTTTCTCAGGAATGGAAGGAAGCACTATGGGACAAATTCGTCACGGCAGCGCCACGACCACGCACGCTGTCCGAGCAGCAATACAGCGATCGCAAGCTTCGCTCACGCAGCTGAGCAAGGAACTGGGCATCAACCCCAAGACGGTGGCGAAGTGGCGCAAGCGCACGACGGTCGAGGATTTGAAGACCGGGTCGGCGGAGCCTCGGTCCACTGTGCTGACGGAGGCAGAGGAGGCGATGATCGTCGCGTTCCGGCGCCACACGCTGCTGCCACTGGACGACTGTCTCTACGCCCTTCAGCCCTCGATCCCACACCTGACGCGGTCAGCGCTGCATCGGTGCCTGCAGCGTCACGGCATCTCCCGTCTGCCGGACATCCAAGGCGACAAGCCGAAGCGCCAGAAGTTCAAGCGCTACCCCATAGGGTTCTTCCATATCGACATCGCCGAGGTGCAGACTGCCGAAGGCAAGCTCTATCTCTTTGTGGGCATTGACCGAACGGCCAAGTTCGCCGTCGCTCAACTCGTTGCAACTGCTGACAGAAAGACGGCCTGGGAGTTCCTGCAGCACATGCTTGAGGCCGTGCCCTATCAGGTCCACACCATTCTCACCGATAACGGCATTCAGTTCGCAGAGCAGCCCCGGAACCGCAACACCATCTATTCTCGGCCAATGCGTTTCGACATGATCTGCGAAGCCAACGGGATCGAGCACCGCCTGACCAAGCCCAACCACCCTTGGACCAATGGTCAGGTCGAGCGAATGAACAGAACAATCAAGGACGCGACTGTAAAACGCTTCCACTACGAAACCCACGATCAGCTGCAAACGCACCTCGCGGACTTCTTGGCAGCCTACAACTTCGCCCGAAGGCTCAAGACGCTGAGCGGCCTCACGCCCTACGAATACATCTGCAAAATCTGGACATCAGAGCCAGATCGATTCATCCTCGACCCGATCCACCAGATGCCGGGACTGAACAAGGTTGAAATGCTGCCGCGCGGCGCGCTGCTTTCGCGGCCAGCGCTGCAACTCGCCCAGCACGTGCCTTCGCCAGCATTTCGCCCTGTCCACCCGCTGCTCTGGTAGGAGCGCTAAAGCCGCTTTTCCATGTAAACGCGGTGCAACCCGTTTTCGACGCGGCGCCCGGTTTCGGCATAGCCGTGGCGGCTGTAGATCGCGATGTTTTCCGTCATCGCGACATTGGTATACAGGCGGATCACCGGCAGGCCTGCGGCCCGCGCCGCATGTTCTGCCGCCGCCAGCAGCAGGCGGCCAAAGCCCCGCCCCTGTGCATCAGGCGCGATGGCGATATTGTCCAGCAGCAGGGCATCGGGCTGCGCGATCAGCACCAGCAGGCCACAGACCCGGCCCTGATCTTCCAGCACCTGCACCACGCCCTGCGCGACCAGCGCGGTGTAATCCTCGGTCATCGGTCCGGGTTTGCGCCCGATACGCGGGATATAGGGGCCATAGGCCGCATCGACGATTGCCGTCAGGGCGGGCAGATCCGCCGCAGTGGCCGGGCGCAGCAGGGTCATGCCAGCCAATCCCGAACCGAGGCCAGCTGCGGGCGGAAATAGGCGATGATCCGGCCTTCGGGTGGGGCTGTGGCGGTTTCTCCCGCAGTTTCTCCCCAGGGGCTGACGCCATGCAGACACAGGTGGTGCATCAGGATCGCAGCACCCGGCCGCGCCGCAACATCCACCCTTCGGCAGGTCTCAAAGCACTGGCGTCGGGCAGCCGTATAGGCATCGGTAATATCCACCGTGCCCCAGCTTTCAGGCGGATAGGGTGCCAGCGCCGCCAGCAGGGCCGCGCGCAGGATCACATGGCTGCCCTCCCAGATCGTCAGAGGCGCGGCATCCGGGCTGCAATCGGTCAGCGGCAGGCCCAGTATCCAGCCATGCGGCTCGGCGATGCGGCGGCGGCCGGTGGCATCGGCAATCAGCCCGTCCAGATGCGCGGCGCCGCGGTTGCGGCGAAAGGCAAAAGCCGCAGGTGTTTCGCCCTCTGACGGCTGGGGATAGCCGGGGCGGATGGTGGACAGCTGCGCCGGATGCAGCGGTTCAGG
The DNA here is from genome assembly GCA_034519525.1 of Gemmobacter sp. Lineage (GTDB taxonomy): Bacteria > Pseudomonadota > Alphaproteobacteria > Rhodobacterales > Rhodobacteraceae > Gemmobacter. The sequence continues at coordinate 27,084 of JAXHOJ010000062.1, forward strand.
GCGCAGCCCCAGCACCTCCCACGGCAGCGGCACGCCTGCGATACTGCCATCCGGCGCATTGGGCAGCGCATCCAGCCCGACCAGCCAGGTGCCGCCACAGCGCCAGGTCTCGGTCGTGGCGGCAATGGCTGCGCGGGCCACCGGCAGGGCGGCTTCCGCCCAACGGGCAATCGCCGGATCAGGGCCGATGCGCTGCCAGCCCCGCCCGCTTACCATCCGGCCGCCTTGCGCAGCATGTTCAGCGCCACCACGATCAGGAACAGCGCGAAAGCCCGTTTCAGCGGCTTGGGATTCATCGCATGGGCCAGCCGCACGCCGAGCTTGGTGGTCAGCAATGTCATCGCCACGATCACCGCAAAGGCAGGCAGGTTGATCGCCCCCAGCGTATAGGGCGGCGCGCCGTCAACCGGCATGACCGCAAAACCGAGGGCCGAAGGGAGGGCGATAAACAGGCCAAAGCCCGAGGCGGTGGCCACCGCACGGTGGATCGGCACGCCATAAAGCGTCATCATCGGCACCCCGAACGTGCCGCCGCCAATGCCCATCAGCACCGACAGAAAACCAAGGCCGCCGCCCATCGCCCATTTCCCCGGCCCCTGCGGCAGCGCCTGCCCCAACCGCCAGTCGGCGCGGCCAAAAGCCATATAGGCCCCGGCCAGAAGCGCCAGAATTCCGAACAGCGCCTGCAGCGTACAGATTTCAGCTGGGTGGCCATGAAGAAGCCCGCCACCGCACCAATCGCAATGGCAGGCCCCCAGCCTTTCAGCACCGCCCATTCCACCGCACCCTTGGCATGATGGGCCCTGCACCGATTCGAACGCGAGTCACCATGATGGTGGCCAGCGATGTGCCAAGGCAGACCTGCATCAGCTGTGGCCCGCCATAGCCCAGATGCGAAAACAGCGTAAGAAGAACGCAGGCACCAGAACAATGCCGCCCCCCACGCCCAGCAATCCGGCAATCACCCCGGCAATACCGCCGATCACGATCAGCAGCGCCAGCATCGGCAGGAGAGGACATAAGGTCAGGCATCAGGCGCTCTGTCTTGGCAGCGTTGACGCTTTGGGCTAGCATCGCACCAAGGCGCCGCGCCGCCAGATGCGCGATTTCTGCCCGTGCGCTAGAAACGGTTAGCGATTCGAACTAGCCACTTGTCTCTGAACTGGTTCCTCCCCCATGTCCTCCTCCATGTTCCGTCCCGTGCTTGTGCTTGGGCTGCTGTCGGCCGTCGGGCCGTTTGCCATCGACATGTATCTGCCCGCTCTGCCCGCAATCGGCGCCGATCTGGGCGCCTCGGTGCAGGTGATGCAGACCACGATCACCGCCTATTTCATCGCCTTTGGTCTGGCACAGCTGATCTACGGGCCTTGGGCCGATCAGGCAGGGCGCAAGCTGCCGCTTTATGCCGGGCTTGCGATCTTCGTGATCGGCTCGGTGATCTGCACCTTTGCCCCGACGGCCGAATGGCTTGTGGCCGGGCGGTTCGTGCAGGGGCTGGGCGGGGCTGCCGTCATGGTGGTGCCCGCGTGCGATGATCCGTGATCTGGCGACCGGGGCATGAGGCCACGCAGGATGATGGCCTCGATCATGGTGGTGATTTCGGTGTCGCCCTTTCTGGCACCGCTGGCCGGCGCAGGGCTGATTGCCGTGGCTGACTGGCGGATGATCTTCGGCTTTCTGGGGCTGGCGGCGCTGGTCTCGATGGCCCTGACCCGCTTTACCCTGGCCGAAACCCTTGCCCATCGACAGAGCGCCTGCCGTTGATCGTGCGCGCGTATGCTGGTCAGGGAGCACCGCTGTCTGCTGCACCGACCGCGGCATTCATGGCGCTGACGTTTCTGGGCGGCTTTGCCATGGCGAGCTTTTTCGTCTTCATCGCCTCGGCCTCGTTCGTCTATGCGCAATCCTATGGGCTGACGCCCACGCAGTTCTCCTTGGCTTTCGCGGTAAATGCGATGGGCTTTTTCGGCGCATCGCAGCTGGCTGCAAAATTCGGGCAGCGCTTTGGCGCGCATCGGGTGATGGTGGTGGCGACGCTGGGATTTGGCCTGTTCACCATCGGGCTGTTCCTGATCGGGCTGGCCGGGCTGGCGACCTTGTGGGTCACGATGGCCGGGTTGTTTCTGGCCAATGCCTGTCTTGGCCTTGTGATCCCCACAGCCATGGTTGTGGCGCTGGAGGAGCATGGGCCGATTGCGGGCCTCGCCTCTTCGCTGGGGGGCACGATGCAGATGCTGGCAGGCGGCGTCATGATTGCTGCCGCTGGCCCGTTCTTAGATGGCAGCGTGGTGCCGATGCTGGGCGCCATCGCGCTTTGTGGTGCGCTGGCCATGACACTGGCGCTGGTTGTGGCACGGCTGCCCGCAGCGCGGGGTCAGGCACGCGCCTGACAACAGACTGCCGTGCCCTGGCGCGGCAGCTCAGGCCAGCACCTGCACCTCGGCCAGTGCTGCGTCGATCAGATCCAGCCCGGCCCCGGGGCGCGATGCGCCCTCGGACAACACCCGCCGCCAGCCGCGCGCCCCTGCCATTCCGGTGAACAGGCCCAGCATGTGGCGGGTGATCTGATGCAGCCGCCCGCCCGCAGCAAGATGCGCCAGGATATAGGGTTTCATCGCCTCGACCACGGCAAACCTGTCGGGCGCGTGATCCTCTCCCCACAAGCGATCCGCGCCGATCAGGGCATTGCCCGGGTCGTGATAGGCCGCGCGGCCGATCATCACCCCATCCAGCCCCTGATCCAGCAGCGCCTGCGCCTGATCCAGCGTGGCGATGCCGCCATTGATGCAGATCGTCAGTTCGGGGAAGCGCTGTTTCATCTGCAGGACAAGCGGGTAATCCAGCGGCGGGATCTCGCGGTTTTCCTTGGGGGAAAGCCCTTGCAGCCAGGCCTTGCGGGCATGGATCACGAAATGCGTGACCCCCGCCGCGGCCACGGTTTCGATGAAGCGCGGCAGCACCTCTGACGGTTCCTGATGATCAACCCCGATGCGGCATTTCACCGTCACCGGCACATCGGTTTCCCCCTGCATCGCCGCCACACATTCGGCCACCAGCGCCGGGCGTTCCATCAGCACGGCGCCGAAACAGCCCGACTGCACCCGGTCCGACGGGCAGCCGCAGTTCAGGTTGATCTCGTCATAGCCCCAGTCGCCGCGCAAGCGCCGTAGCCTGCGCGAGGTCGCGCGGGTCCGAACCGCCCAGCTGCAGGGCAATCGGGTGTTCTTCGGTGCTGTAATCCAGCAGCCGGGGTTTCGGGCCATGGATGATGGCGGGAGCCGTGACCATTTCGGTATAAAGCATGGCCCGCCGCGTCATCAGACGGTGGAAGAACCGGCAATGGCGGTCGGTCCAATCCATCATCGGGGCGACGGATAGGCGGAAGATATTGTTATTATTTACTTTATTTTCCATGTTCCGCAATAGTTCCGCGTATTTTTTTCGACAGATTTTCTCGTGTTTTCAACGGTTTTCGTTCGTTCTGGTTTCTGCTTTGCTTAAGATTAGCAAGAATCAGGGCCAGTCATAAGCAAATGGGAACCATCACCGAACGCACGCTGAAAGACGGATAGCAGGTCTATACCGCACAAGTGCGGGTGATGCGAGATGGCAAGAAGGCTTCGGCATCCGCGACCTTCGAGCGTAGGGCTGCCGCCGAAGCCTGGTTGCGCCGCAAAGAGGTTGATGTGGCCAAGCCAGGCGGCTTTGAGAAGATCTCCCAGGCCCGCATGAGCGGCGTGACCCTTGGCGATGCCATAGATCAATACATCGCGCACAGCGAGAAGGAGATGGGCAAGACAAAGGCGCAGGTGCTGCGAGCGATCAAGGGCCACGGCATCGCGGATAGAGCAGCCCCCGCCCCCGGTACATCAGAGTGCGGCCGCAGCCGGAACAGTGAACCTTCACCGTGATTCCTTCATCCAGCAGATCGCGCACCCGAACAGCCATGCCGGGAACATAAAGTGAACAAGTGTATTCTGGAAGATGGCGCTTCAGACCGGCGCGACTCTTAAACCAGTGCGCTGGCATCGGCGGCGATCTCTTGCGCCGATCTGGCCAGCGCCGGGTTTCGCGCTTCGAGCTACCGCTTGCGATATCGCCTTCATGCGCCGGGTCAGCGCTTCGGCCCCTTGAACATAGCGGCCCAGCAAACGGCCTCGGGTTCAGGCTGATAGCCGGTGACACGGGTTTTGATCGGCGACAGCAGATCATTCACCCCGAACGGAAGCTGGTAGGCGCTGGCAAAAGTGACAGCTCGCGAGCTTCATCTGATGCGCGACCATCAGAAGTGGGCAGTCGGTGGTCCGCGCAGTATTATCGACCGCTGCATGACACAGCGCGGTCATGTTGTCTTGAGCGACCTATGCCGCGGCTAACGCCCGAAACTTAAGGCGGGGTGGATCGCGCACTGCCCCGACACAGCAAGCGCTGCTGCCCGAGGAAAGCCGCAAGGCGGGAACAAAGCAGTAACTACATCTGTCGCACACCTTGCAGGGTTGCAGCGCAAGCTCGCACTGAACTATGGAGGGCATCAACCTGAGTCTAGAAGATCAGGTCGTCGTGCTCGATTATCGAATTTAAAACCTTTATAGAAAAATCGGAAACACGATCACCATCTATGTCAGCGCAAATAAGCGAATTTCCATCCGCTGTCCTATAAAAAATAATCTCATTACCGGTGCCCGTGAAAAATCGTGCATTTCGAAATTCCCAATCGGATGCCCCAACGGAAATAGACCTCATATCGATCAGATCACGGCCATGCTCGAAGTCTACAATAGTATCACGATTCATATGTTTTCTAAGAGATTCGCTTTCATCTTTAAAGACGAATAGGTCGCGACCCTCACCGCCATAGAGGTAATCTTTTCCTGTACCCCCAAAAATTGTATCATCTCCACTCCCACCATAAACTTTGTCTTGGCCTGCACCGGCAGAAATTCTGTCATTTCCATTTCCGCCGTATGCATAGTCGTGACCACTGGCGCCGTGTATGATATCATCACCTGCCCCACCAAACAAAGTGTCTCCAGCCGAAAATACATACGCAAAGGACAGGTCGCTTGCTCTATTGGAGTCAGCAAAAATTCTATCTTGCCCCGCCCCACCACTCAGATAGTCCGCCCCAAGACCACCATGGATGGTGTCATTTCCGGACAGACCGACCAAGTGATCAGCTCCATTGTTTCCCATAATTCGATCTGATCCAGTACCACCATACGCAGTGTCCGCAAATTTACCGCCGTAGAAAATATCGTTACCTGCACCACATAACACATCAGCACGACCACCACCTGAGATGATGGTGTCATTTCCCGCTAGAGCATGAGTAACAACGCTTGCCCTTGGCAAGACCAAGTTATCAGCCGTTTGCGATCCAGTAACTTCAGCCCCTACGATGTCTGATTCCTTGTAAACAACTATTCTCACAACCTCATGCAGCTGGTTTGTCTGGAAAAATAGAGTGCTTCCCCGAACCGAGACCGCAGCATCCCCAACACTCGGCATATCGTGTAGACCACCAATGCGGCCATTTTCGTCTACGGTTCCGAGCCGAGTTCCAAAGACTTTTCCAATAGCTCCGAAGTCATCCAATCGAATTTTAACGTTCTGTGCACCACCCTTCCCGGCAGTCACAAAGAACACCACCTTGATGTCGTCTGCATATGCCTTTAAAAAGTATGGCTGCTTATCAACTTCTGCCTTTGAATAGTTTCCTGTGTCCAGAAGCTTGGTACCAACCAAACTTTCTGCCATCAACTTGTAAGCTTCAGCCGCGTGCGTAAAGACAAGATCTCCTTTCGAATTTACATAGCTCAAATTGACATTCTCAGGACCAGTATCACGCACACCCCACGCCGACGACATCGACGCCCCAAGCTCATTCATACTGGCGAATAGAGCTATGCTTGATGCTGCGGCCGAAAGGCTGGGAGCATCCCGGCTGCTTCCGCCACCAGATACTGACCACGCCGATATATTCAACAGGATATCTGAATGATCGCCGGTTCCATGGCGAACTTCCCGAAGCATTTCGATGAGAGGAGCGACGTCACCGGCACCGCGGGAGTAGTCCTCCGCTCGCTCTGCATCAAGGTAGCTCTTGCTCAAAAGATGCACACGCAAAACATCTACTCTCTGCCAGAGCTTCTCTTACCTCTTTTGAAGAAAGCCCCATCTGTGCAATTTCTGAGCCATAACTGTCGATCAGCTTCAAAGTTGCTTTTTCAGACCAGCCTGCCTGAAGACTGATCTTGAAAGTCTCAGCCAGCTCAGGATTTCGATCACGGAATGACTTTACCTCATCAAGAATCCACGCAGATACAATCGCGTAGTCCCTCTGAGACTTCCATGCAAGCCCTTCGTTTCCAATGTCAATTACCAGGTTGTCTGGCAGCTCGCCAAAGGCGCCTTGTACAAGTAGTTTGTTCAGAAATTTTCGAACATCCTCTCTGCATGACGCCTCTTCCCCAACATATCGGATGGTTGGCAAGATCAACTGAAAGCTGCCTGTGGTCATCCGCGCGAGCTCTAGCATTTTCGACAGCCCCCACGATCCTTCCACTATCTGCGAGTCCGCAATCAGGTCGTCATATGAAAGATCATAGAAGCGCTCACCTGAGCCACTTTGGCGCACAAATCCGCGCTCATCAATAATACCAGTTTCTGATAAAGTGCCCCCCGGCCAGCGAATGTGACACGCGCTAAGATGCGCTAGGGCTACCTCCTGAACCCTGCCATACCCCTCGCCCAAACCCATAGAGATGAACCCAAACATCTCAGACTTGACATCCATGACACTTGTTTCTGTCATAGCGTTTCCGTCAGTCGCTCCAGATAAGCTTTCATCATGCCAGAACTCTGCCAGCTCTGCGAAAGCCTTGTAGGAAATTTGGCTAGACATGTGACCTCCGGCAAAGATGTCGATTTCTCGACACCTTCACTCAGAAGTCGGTATATCTTTTAGGCGCCAATTCCTAAAAGTGTGGCCACTTTTTGATTAATTTTGATAATTTTATCCAATTTTTATTAAGCTGAAGCCCGACCATATCACTCATCATCCCAAATCTGACAAGCCGCACGCTCAATGCACATATTTGTTGAACCGAAACATATCGTCACAAATTACCCCCCCCCTTTCTGGAACTGAAACGTCCCACTGTTCATATATAATTTCAAGGAGATACTGATTGTATCTTGCCAGACACCACTTCATTCTCTCAAGAAGCAGATCCTCTTTCAGGTCCCGATCATCGCCCATATATTCCATAAAGCAATGCCTTATAAGATCTTCAATTATAAATTGCAGCATCGACATTAAACCGGATGGATCGTGCATGAATGCCTCATGGCTTACATGTGACTGAGTCATTGCTTCTTGAATATATGCAATTTCATTAGCTACATACTCGGCCAATTCATTTGCCCACGAACTGGGCATTCCTCCCTCCAGGCTTTCATAGATGAGAAAGTATATTGTGTCATAGATATTCGGCCACCTAAACCGAGCAGGGATACTTGGTTCTAAAACGACAGACTTCTCCACTCTAGTGCTGTATATTTTCTCGGTTTCTGATTTCTCCCTGACCAGCATTTCGCCTAAGGTCGTCATGTCGATTGGCACTTGCACGACGGGAACATAGTATTTCATGTCATGCCCTTATGGTTCTGGTTTTTCTGGATTCGGTGGCTTGATAAGTTTAGTGGGCTGCTCTCCACTGCCTAAGTTTCGACAAACTGGTTAAGAAAGTGTTTAGCACACGCACAGGAATATCTCACGTCACCCACAAAGAAGAAAATTATCTTCGTTGTTTCCACTATAGAAAAAATCTGGCAGCATTATGTACGATTCTATGCTAGCTCTGGTATAGTTCTTAGTGAAGCAGGCGCTTTCGCGTGTTCACTCTACCCCGGTGTCCACTCTACCATGCTTCCCTCAGGCGGTCGCAATGCCCGCCTGCCATCATCTTCCAGCTGGCCAGGCCTCAGCGCTGCCCCTGCCGGGCAGCGCGAATCAAGCCCCCTCACCTCGCCCCGCCCCTCGCCTTCGCCACCCGCTACCAGGCCACGGTCGCGGCCCACAGCACCAGCCCCGCCAGCGCCTGCGCCAGATCATTCAGCGACACGGCTACCATCCCGGTGCCCGCGAGCCAAGCCGCCACGGGCAGCAGACGCAGGCGGATAAACAGTGCGATTTGTCCGGTCATGTTCAAAGCTCCTTGAAGGTCAGAACGAGCCGCACCGGCAGGGCGGCGTGCAGGGTGGTCGGGGCGTTCAGGTTGCGCGTGGTCCAGTACCAGACCGGCCCCAGCCCTTCCCAAGGATCGGTCAGCACCTAATCAGGCACCGCCACTAAATCCGGCGCGGGCAGGCCGCTGCCCCGGTACCAATCGCGATACTGGCGATAGTTGGATTGCCCCGCGCCTGCGAAAGCGGTAGCCGTCGCCATCGAGGGCGGCGGTATTACCAAGATCGGTGCGGCGGTCATAGCGCTTCTGCGCCGCCGTCGGCCCCCAGATTTCCCGGTCATAGCGGAAGGCGCAGCTCTCATGCGCCAGCTGGCCGAGGTAATGCGCCAGCCGGCGCGGCCGATCCAGCCCCGAGGGCCGCGCCACCAGCCCGGCGATCACGCTGCGCATGTTGCTGTTGGCACTAGCGCCCGCGATGGCGGCCAGCGCTGCTGCAGTCACCTGCATATGTTTCTCCTTGAAATGGAAAAGCCCCGCGCGGTGGCGAGGCGTTGGGCCGTCAAGGCCTGCTTGACCGGCAGCTACTTTCTGTATATACAGAAATCATCATGATGATTGTCTGGGACGAGCCGAAACGGCAAAGCAACCTCGCCAAGCACGGTCTGGATTTTGCCGATCTGACGGTTGATTTCTTCCTCTCTGCCCTTGTTGTCGAAGCCGAAAACCGCCGCTTCAAGGCCCTTGGCCGCTTTGCCGATGGCAGCATTGCCGTCGTCTTCGCCACACTCGGCAGCGAAGGGGTTTCCGTAATCTCGATGCGTCCCGCCAGCCTGAAGGAAAGGAGCCTGCTGTGACCGCAAAACACCCGACCGAAGCCGAGATCCAGCGCATGATCGCCAGCGATCCCGAAAACCCGGAATGGCAGGATGATGAACTTGCCCGGGCACGGCCCTTTGCCGAAGCCTTCCCCGCATTGGCAGAACAGGCCCGCAAGGCCGGGCGGCCCAAGCTGCACAGCCCGAAGGTGGCCGTATCGCTGCGCCTCGATGCCGAGGTGGTGGAGCGGTTCAAGCAGAGCGGCCAGGGCTGGCAGTCCCGCATGAATGACGCCCTGCGCGCTGCGGCAGGCCTCTGACCGACAGACGGCCGATCTCGGCGGAGGCTGTGTGGAAACTGTCCGATGTGGCAGACTTCCGCAGGTCAGGCGGAGGCGGGTATGGCGGGTTTCATCGAGGGCGTCCGTCGCGGCCAGTCGGTGCTTTTCCCGGAACGGCTGGACGACTGGATCGGTGAGGACAGCCTCGTTCGCGTCGTTGATTTCTTCGTCGAAGAGCTGGATCTGCAGCGTCTCGGTTTCGCTCGCTGTGCCGCCGCGCGGACTGGACGGCCCGGGTATCATCCGGCGGTGCTGCTCAAGCTGTTCATCTATGGCTACCTGAACCGCATCCCTTCGAGCCGGAGGCTGGAGCGCGAGGCGGGGCGCAATGTCGAGGTCATGTGGCTGACCGGCAAGCTGGTGCCGGATCACAAGACCATCGCGGATTTCCGGCGCGACAACGGCGCGGGCATCCGCAAGGTCTGCGCGCAGTTCGTCGAGCTCTGCCGCCGGATCGGCACGCTGAAGGGCGATTGCGTCGCCATCGACGGCAGCAAGTTCAAGGCCGTGAACAACCGCGACAGGAACTTCACCAAGGGCAAGATTGCCAGCCGCATCGCGCATCTCGAAGCCGATGTCGAACGCTACATCACCGAGATGGTCCGCATCGACCGGCAGGAGGAAGGTGCGGCGCGGGCGGAGAAAGTGGAACATCTGTCCCGCCGCTATGGCCGCATCCGGCAGGAGATCGCGCGGCTCAAGGAGATGGACCAAGCTTTGGCCAATGCTCCCGATGGCCAGATTTCCCTGACTGACCCCGACGCCCGCGCGATGGCGACCAGCGCGCGGCACTGCGGCTTGGTCGGCTACAACGTCCAGAGCGCCGTCGATACCGAGACCCATCTCATCGTCGCGCACGAGGTCACCAATCAGGGTTTCGACCGCGAACAGCTCAGCCCGATGGCCAACGCGGCCAAGGCTGCCCTTGGGCGGGACGACCTGCATGCCATCGCCGACAAGGGCTATTTCAGCGGGCCAGAGATCCTGGCCTGCCATTAGGCAGGCATCACCACGACCGTGCCGCGTCCCGCGACCTCGGGCAACGCGGCCAAGGGCATGTATGTGAAGGCAGACTTCGTCTACGACGCCGAACGGGACGTCTATGTCTGCCCGGCGGGCGAAGACCTGACCTACCGCTACACGACCGAGGAACGCGGCATCCCGATCCGGCGATACTGGATCAATGGGTGCAAGACCTGCCCACTCCGGAGTAATTGCACGACCGGCAACGAGCGCCGGCTTTCACGCTGGGAACGCGAGGATCTGGTCGACGAAATGGAGAGCCGCCTGGGGCGCGACCCGGACTACATGACCCTCCGCCGCTGTACCGTCGAACACCCGTTCGGCACGATCAAGGCGTGGATGGGCGGCACCCATTTCCTGACGCGCAGGCTGAAGAACGTCCGCAGCGAGATGGCGCTGAACGTTCTGGCCTACAACATCAAGCGAATGGTCGCCTTGCTCGGCGTCAGGGGGCTGATGCGGGCCATGAACGGCTGATCGCAGTCGTCATGACCTACATTGGGCTGACCAGTAGCCGTCAGATACCCCTCCCAGAGGCGCGGTGAACGCGATTTGCCATCAATACGAACCCGGTCTCCGGAAATGCTCCGATCGCCACCCCCCGACTTTGCCCCTGCGTTTCCACACAGCCTCGGCCCAAAGCCGCCGGTCAGCACCCGCCGCTGCTGCAAGCCATCGTTCCGGACAGCGGTCTTTGGTACAGCCACGCAGCATCGTCATGAATGCAAAGGTCGAACGGTGCAGGGAGGGCTCAGACGCCCTCACGCCCTTAAAAAAGTGATATATAGCGCACGTAAATTATCCGTCAAATTCACGATCGACGTGGCTCCCCATTTTCGAACTATCTACAGAAGTTTCAGTTCGACGGCGGCAGTCCTCATCGCCTCGGACTGCTTCGCATCCCTGAAGAAAGCATAATGCGCGGGATTTCCTGCTTCTGCGATGTGATCTGAAATAATCTTGTTAGCCTGATCGACTATCTGGCCGCGCTCTTGTTGTGCAACGCTGGGCCCTAGCAAGTTGCAAAGCATCAGAACATGAAACGCACCATAGGTGAGGAATGTATTCTCAGTTCGGTGCTGACCTCTTATCCTGAGGTCATCCTGAACGATACGCCGTCGCTCTTCGATTATCTCATACCACGATAGCGCCTCAACCAACTGAGCGACGTCCACCTCTCCGAAAACCTTGGCATATAGATCAGTGAAAATTACGTCCGAGTCACGCTTAGCCTTGCCTGGATCATGATGGACATAGCTCAGCAATATTTGTCCAGCTTTCAGAGTATCCAAGTGCTTACCTTCCTCCAAGCCTTCTGGCTGGAAGGCAGTGTCCCGATTGGTGGTGTAGGAGGCCGCGCGCGGAGCCTCCGGCGTAGCGCAGCGCGCGGCCGCGGGTGACGCTGGCGGTCACCGCCGATCTTCGGAGAAGGTTTGGGTTGCGAGACCTGAAACCAACAACGGAGATGACGATGACCGACGAGAGAATGGCGCTGATCGAGCTGGTTGAGAAGCAGGCCGACGGCGATCTTGTACGCGAGATGCTGGCCTTTGCGGCCGAGCGAATCATGGAAGCCGAGATCGAGGCCCGGACGGGTGCAGCCAAGGGGGCACGCACGCCGATGCGGGAGGTTCAGCGCAACGGATACCGGGACCGGGACTGGGATACCCGGGCCGGGCGGATCGCGCTGGAGATCCCGAAGCTGCGCAAGGGCAGCTACTTCCCGAGCTTCCTGGAGCCGCGCCGCACGGCGGAGAAGGCCTTGGTGGCCGTCATCCAGGAAGCCTACGTCCACGGCGTTTCGACGCGCTCGGTCGACGATCTGGTGAAGGCCATGGGCGCGGGCGGCATGTCCAAGAGCCAGGTCAGCCGGCTCTGCGGCGAGATCGACGAACGGGTGAACGCCTTCCTGACCCGGCCGCTGGAAGGGGCATGGCCCTATCTCTGGCTCGACGCCACCTACCTGAAGGTCCGCGAGGGCGGGCGGATCATCAGCCGTGCCGTGATAATCGCCGTGGCGGTGAACGAGGACGGCAAGCGCGAGGTTCTGGGCGTCGCCACAGGTCCCTCGGAGGCCGAGACCTTCTGGACCGACTTCCTGCGCAGCCTCGCCGACCGCGGCCTGCGCGGCGTGAAGCTGGTCATCGCCGATGATCACAAGGGCCTGCGGGCCGCCGCACGGCGGGTGTTCAACGCCACCCACCAGCGTTGCCGGGTTCACTGGATGCGCAACGCCCTGGCGCACGCCCCGGCCAAGCAGCGCACCGCGGTCGCGGCGATGCTGAAGACGATCTTCGCGCAAGAAACCAAGGTCGACGCCGAAGCCCAGTGGGAGATCGTGGCTGATGCGCTCCGTGAAAAGCAGCCCAAGCTCGGGGCCCTGATGGATGCCTCCTGCGACGACGTGCTGGCCTACATGTCCTTCCCACGCGAGCACTGGACCCAGATCGCAAGCACGAACCCGCTGGAGCGGGTGAACCGCGAGGTGAAGCGGCGCGCCGACGTCATCGGCACCTTCCCCAACGACGAGGCCATCATCCGCCTCGTCGGCGCGCTGATGCTGGAGACCAACGACGAATGGGCCGTCGCGCGACGCTACATGTCGCTTGAAACCCTCGCCCGCGTCACCGACAATCCCACCGTCAGGCTGCCCGCCGTGGCTGCATGATCATGCCCTGACCTCTCCGAGGGTCGGCGCTCCTACACCACGTCGTGGGACACTGCCCAGACTCGGGCAGCTGTCGTCTACTGGGCAGCGCCCAGTAAGCCTACCGAATCTTGCTTACACAGTGTTTACACCGCAAATGAAGAAGGGGTCAAATTTTCAGTTAACCGATTGATCTTATTTGATTCTGCCGGTGTTAGGCGAACCTACGACCAATTGACTAGCAGGTAATTGGTCTCGATGCGCAAGTATGCGGCGTGGCTCCTGGAGCGATTTCGCAGCGTTCTGCGCCAACGGCTGCTTCGACATGGGTGCAGCGACTGCAGTGCTGCACCGCCATCCGTCGGCTCTCCGCCCTTCGGGCCGCCCACCCTTGGGCAACGCGAATCCTGCCCCCTCACGTCACCCCGCCCCGCGCCTTGGCCACACGCGACCAGGCCACGGTCGCGGCCCACAGCACCAGCCCCGCCAGCCCCTGCGCCAGATCGTCCAGCGAGACGGCCAGCGTCCCGGCGGCCTCGTCATAGGCCACCAGCCCGGTGCCCGCGAGCCAGCCCGCCACGGGCAGCAGCAGACGGATAAACAATGCGATTTGTCCGGTCATGTTCAAAGCTCCTTGAAAGTCAGAACGGGCCGCGCCGTCAGTGCGGCGTGCAGGGTGGCACGGGTGGTCGGCCCCACGATGCCGTCAGCGGCGGTATGCTCTGCCCGCTGGAAGGCGCGGATCTCGGTCGGGCCGTAGCCCAGCAGCACCAGCGCCGCCCGGGTGTATCAGTCACGCCGGTCGGCCAGCCCGTTGGTGCCGCCATTGATGCGGCGGGTGATCGCGTCCAGGTCGTTGCGGTCGGCCAGGGCGTTCAGGTCGCGCGTGGTCCAGTACCAGACCGGCCCCAGCCCCTCCCACGGATCGGTCAGGACCAGGTCAGGCGCGGCCACGAAATCCGGCGCGGGCAGGCCGCTGCCCCGGCACCAGTCGCGGTATTGCCGATAGTTCGCCTTGCCGGTGATCTGGATCGGGCCGCGCCCGCGATAGCGGTAGCCGTCGCCATCGAGGGCGGCGGTATTGCCAAGATCGGTGCGGCGGTCATAGCGCTTCTGCGCTGCCGTCGGCCCCCAGATTTCCCGGTCATAACGGAAGGCGCCGCTTTCGTGGGCCAGCTGGCCGAGGTAATGGGCCAGCCGGTGCGGCCGATCCAGGCCCGAGGGCCGCGCCGCCAGCCCGGCGATCACGCTGCGCATATTGCTGTTGGCACTGGCCCCCGCGATGGCGGCCAGCGTTGCTGCAGTCACCTGCATATGTGTCTCCCAGATATGAAAAAGCCCGCCGAAGAGCGGGCCGATGGCGCGGGCAGCAATCCGCCCACGTTGTCGCGCGCCAGTTGCGGAGCGAAACCGAGAGGTGCAAAACATGCACCATGTCGAATGTGATCTATCTTTCCGCAAACGGGCGCGAGTTGCGCGCCGAGATCCGCGCCAGAATCAACAGCGGCCAGATCACCCAGGCCGATGTTGACAGGGCAATCACGGCCATCCGATCCGAAACGGCGCCCGCCTCACTCCCTCCCAAGTTGATCTGGATCAGAGAACAGCGCATCGAAACTGCATAAATCCGCCGGGCCTGACCCGGAGGAACCTATGCTGCGCCATCGCCCGTCCGAGATTGAAGAGTATCGCGCCGATCTGCGCAGCCTTTGTCACGAAACTGGCGAGCGTAAACAGTCGCTGGCGCCGGTGCCCCTGTTCCGTCAGCAACAGGCGAAGCGCCCGGCTGCCCTGTTCCGGCGCAGCAAGAAGATCGTCGCGTCCCTCTACCGATAGCCGGTCACCGCATCGCTGCCGGATTGCCGCTCGTCAAAGCGGTAATCATCCAGCGAATACCCTACGGGCTTTGGCACCACCGGCGGTTTGATCCGGTCCAGATAGGCCGCCTCTTTCGCGCCGGTCGGATCATAGATCGTGCCCTTCAGCGCATCGCCCACATCCCATTTGGTCAGCGCAGAGCGCAGCTGGTCGATGCCCAGCCCCGTGGTATTCAGCCCGACGATCTTTGCCAGTGCCGACAGATCACTATCCGTGACAAAGGCATTGCCCGCACCATTGGTGGTGAGGGTCGCCGCATAGCTGTTCAGCCGCGCCAGCTGATCCGCCCGCGTGGCCCGGGTCGTTTCTGCCAGCAGCGCCGCACGCAGGTCGGCCAGCGATCCCCCAAGCTGCACCATGGCCAGCTGCAGCACGGTCATCGGGGCCGTGATCGCGCCTGCCGTGGTCTGGGCGTACCAGGTCTGGAACCCGGCAGAGGGATCGAAGACAAAGCTGCCCCCCAGCGTGATCTTGCCATCCTGCTTGCCGGTGATCGCATCCAGCAGGGCCTTCTGCCGATCGGTCAGCCCACCAAGATCAACCTCACCGATCAGCTTTTTGGTGATCGTCGCGCTATTGGCCCGCAGGATCTTCAGGGCATCGGCATTGGCCGCATTGGACAGATATGCCTCGGTCCAGAGGTTCTTGTAGGACCAGCCGCCCGCCGTCAGGATCCGCAGGGCGTCGGCATTTGCCCCGCTGGCCAGATAGGCCTGCGCACTCAGGCTCTTGTAACTCCAGCCCGAGGCATTCAGCACCCCGACCGCATCGCGGTTGGACCGGCCATCCAGCATGGCATCCGCCCAGAGGGTCTTGTAGGCCCAGCCATTGGCATTCAGGATGCCAAGGGCGGTGCTGTTCGCCCGCCCATCCAGCGATGCCCCGGCCCAGAGGTTCTTGTAAGCCCAGCCTTCCGCGTTCAGGATCCTGATCGCATCCGGGTTGGATCTGGCCCAGTCGGTATAGGCCGTGGCCCAGAGGCTCTTGTAGGACGTGCCGCTGGCATTGAGGATGCCGAGGGCCGTCTTGTCTGCCCCGGTGGCGAGATAGGCCCCTGCCCACAGGTTCTTGTAGGATGTGCCCGCGGCGTTCAGGATGCGCAGCGCATCCCCGTTGGCCCGGCCATCCAGCGCCGCACCAGCCCAGAGGTTCTTGTAGGCCCAGCCGCTGGCATGGAGGATTGCCAGCGCATCCTTGTTTGCAGCCCCATCGGCATAGGCATTGGCCCAGAGCGATTTGTAAGACCACCCGGCAGCGTTCAGGATACCGATCGCATCCTTGTTCGACCGCCAGTCAAGTTCCGCCTTGGACCACAGGGTTTTGTAAGACCACCCTGCAGCCTTCATGATTGCCAGCGCATCGGCATTGGCCTTGCCGTCCAGGGACGCCCCGGCCCAGAGGTTTTTGTACGACCAGCCATAGGCGCCCATGATCTGCAGCGCATCACGGCTCGCCTTCGGATCCAGCATGGCGCTGGTCCAGAGGGTCTTGTAGCTCCAGCCATTGGCATGCAGGATCGAAAGCGCATCCTTGCTGGCTTTGCCATCCAGCATCGCCGTCGCCCAGAGCGACTTATAGGCCCAGCCCGCCGATTTCATGACGGACAGCGCGTCGGCATTGGCCTTGGGGTCCAGATAGGCATTGGCCCACAGCGCCCGGTAGACCGTCGCATCCCGCGCCGCCACGATGGCGCGCTGATCCTCAGTCATCGCCCCCTTGACCACCAGGCTCAGCATCCGCCCCACCAGCCCGACCTCGGCCGTGACGATTGCGCGCTGATCGGGCGTCAGCGCCCCGGTGGTGGTCAGCGCCAGGCTGCGCGCAAACTGCCCGGTGGCGACGGTCAGCAGGTTGTGTGGGGGGGGGGGGGGGTTGGGGGGGATGGGGGGGGGGGGGGATGGGGGATGGGAGGGGGGGGGGGGGGGGTGATGGGGATGGGAGGGTGGTATGGGGGGGGGGGGGATTTATATTCGGGGGGGGATGATGATGGGGGGTTGGGGGTGTGGGGGGGGGGGATGATGCTTCGGGGGGGTGGGGATGGTTGGCTAGGGGCCAGGGGGGGGGAGGGGATAGGGGCATGGGGGATGGGCTGAGGGGGTGGGGGGGGGGGGTGGTGGGGGGGGTGGGGGGGGGTGGGGGGCTATCTAGGCGCAGGAGATGATGAGGGATATGTAGGCGGGGGGGGGGAGGTTTTGGGGGGATGGATGGGGGGGGTGAGATGGGGAGATTAGGGGGGGGGATGGGGGGGGATGGGGGGGGAGGGGTAATATGATCGGGAGGGATGGGCTCTAGTGGCTATGCAGCTCTTCCGGGTAGGGGCTGGGGTGGTGAGGAGGGTGGTGGGGGTGATTGGCTGATGGGGGGGGGGGGGGGGTGGGGTGGGGGATTGTGATCGGGGGGGGGGGATATGGTGGGGGGGGGGGGGTGGGTGGGGGGGGGGAGGGGGGATGGGCATATGGGCGCTGGATATGGGTGGCTGCAGAGGGGCTAGGGGGGATGGGGGGGTGGGGGTTCTGATGGGGGGGTGAATGGGATGCACGGGGGATTGCGGGGAGCTGAAGGGGGGGTCGATGATGGGGGATGGATGGGGGGGGGGGGGGGGGGGGGGCTGGGGGGGGGCTGGGGGATGGCTGTGAGGGAGGGGTCTTGGGATGGAGGAGGGGGGGGGAATTGGGGGAATAAGTGAAAGGATTCTATGAGGGAGGGGGAGAGGGGTGATGGGGGGGGGGTGATTGATGGGCGGGAGGGGTGGGATGTGGCGCGGGGTGTCCGATGTGGGGGGGGGGATGGGGAGGATGGGGTCGTATGATAGGGGTAAATAATAAATATGGTATCCGCTGATCATCCGTGATCTTGCCCGAGGCACTCAGTGCCAGCGCCCGCGACAAGTTGCCCGCCGTGGTCAGCAGCACCCTTGGCCGCCCGGTCATCATCGCCAGCAATGACGGGTGCGCGGATGAGACGAAGCGCCCCGTGGGCGGCAGCATACACTCCAGCGCCCGGCACCCGAGGGAGCAGGCGAAGATGCTGTTCCCAAGCCGGGATTTTCATTGAGCCGCGGGCAAAGCGCCGACACTCAGGGGGCCTCGTCGAACGTTGACCCAGCGTTGACTGGAATTGGACAAGCGAAAGGCCCACCGTTTGGCGGGGCTGTAGGCCTTTGATATATTTGTGTTATTTTGTTGCGGGAAGGTACGCCCATCGTCGCCTACCAGAGCTATTGTGCGCGGTTTAATCTCTGGGGTTTAGCTTTCTCGACGGAGTCCGTCCTAATGCCCTACCTCTGCCTCGAAAACTCAAATCCGAGACCGCTCCCGGGCAGACCCGGTGGGCCTGATTCAGCACGGTGCGCGCAAAAGAGAATGGCCGCGACCATTACACAAACCTATGCATTAGTCAAAAATGGAAACACGGGCCGTAGCCCGTGCTTCTATATGGTGCTCTGTCGAGCTTGTTAGCCGCTCGACCGCGATTTCTGAATGACCATAGCAGAGCGCACGGCAAGGGCTGAGTCAAGTCGCTTCGTTTCAGACTCACGCCGCATTTCGACTGCATTAGTGGCGCGACAGCCCACGTTGACAGCAAAGTGTCTCGCGCCGATTATAGTCACAGATTTATAACAGATTGTAGTTACTATCATGCATACGCGCCTGGCCCTAGACATTGGCACGACCTCGATCGGCTGGATTCTGTATGAGTTGGTGAACGGCCAGCCCGCCAGCATCCTGGACGGCGGCACTCGGATATTCAGTGACGGGCGCGAGGCAAAAACTGGGCAGTCTCTGGCGGTCGGGCGGCGCACAGCGCGGGGGATGCGGCGACGGCGGGACAGATATCTGAGGCGGCGGGCAGCGCTGATGAAGCGGCTGGCCGCAACTGGTCTGATGCCCGTAAGTCCCGAGGCGGCAGCGCGCTTGGCGGCGCTGGATCCCTATGAGCTGCGCGCGCGCGGCCTAGATCATCCTTTGCCACCCGAGCATCTGGGTCGGGCGCTATTTCATCTGAACCAGCGGCGCGGCTTCAAGTCAAACCGCCGCACAGACAAGGGCAACAATGAAGGTGGGATGATCGCCGATGCCTCGGCCCGGCTCGAACAGGCGATGATAGCGGCGGGCGCGCGGACCTATGGCGAATTTTTGCACAAGCGCCGGGTAGCGGCGACCGACCCGCGCGCCACCCCAGCCGTGCGCAACCGGGTCAACCCGCATCTGACCGGTGAAGATGGCAAGGAGCAGCCGGGTTATGATTTCTACCCAGACCGCAAGCATCTGGAGGACGAGTTTCACAGGCTGTGGGAGGTGCAGGGGCGTCACAATCCCGACCTGACGCCCGCCATGGGAGATCTGCTGTTCCAGACGATCTTCCATCAACGCCCGCTGAAAGCCCCGGCCGTCGGGCGCTGCCTGTTTCTGGACGAGCCGCGCCTGCCCAAGGCCCATCCGCTGACGCAACAGCGCACGCTTTATGAAACCGTCAACATGCTGCGCATCGCCGCCCCCGGCCAGCCCAAACGCCGCCTTAGCCGGGATCAACGCGATCAGATTGTCCATGCATTGAACAGCCGCAAAGTTCTGGCGGCGCCGGGCAAGAACGTTCTGACACTGGTCGCCATCGGGAAGCTGATGAAACTACGCCCGGGCGAGGCGTTCTCGCTGGAGACCGCAAACCGCGATGCCATCACCTGCGACCCGGTGCGAATGAGCCTTGCCTATGACGCACGCTTTGGACCGCAGTGGTCGGCCTTGAGCGTGGAGCAGCAATGGGAGCTGATCCAACGCCTGCGCGAAGACCAAGATGGCGCGGCGTTGGTCGACTGGATCATGGATCGATATGGACTTGACCGGAATCGCGCCCGCGCCATTGCCGATGCGCCCTTGCCCGAAGGCTTTGGCCGCCTTGGCGAAACCGCGACGCGGGCTGTGCTGGCTGTGCTGATCGGCGGTACGGCAGAGCAGGAGGTGCCGACCTATAACGAGGCCGTTGCTGCCTGCGGTTGGGATCATTCGCGCCTTGGCACCGGCGAAGTGATGGATCGCCTGCCCTATTACGGCCAAGTGCTGGATCGCCATGTTTTGCCGGGCACCGGCCGCCCCGAGGATCACGAGATCACCCGCTTTGGCCGCATTACCAACCCTACCGTGCATATTGGTCTGGGTCAGGTGAAGCGGCTGGTGAACAAGGTGATCGACGTCTGGGGCCGCCCACATGAAATGGTAGTGGAATTGGCCCGTGATCTGAAGATGAGCGAAGATCAGAAGCGCGATCTGGCGAAGGTGAACGCGCAGAACCAGCGGGCGGCGGAGATGCGCAGCGCGAAGCTGATCCAGGATCTGAAAATCGAGGATAATGGCCGCAACCGTGCCATCCTGCGGGTGTGGGAGGAAAGTGCAGCGGACGTGCTCCACCGTTTTTGTCCCTATACCGGGGCTCAGATCAGTGCGTCGATGCTGTTCGACGGCAGTTGCGATATTGACCACATCCTGCCCTATTCGCGAACACTAGATGACGGTTTCAACAACCGCGTGATTTGCCTGAGGTCAGCCAACCGCGAGAAACGCAATCTGACACCCTGGGAGGCTTGGGGCGATACGCCGAAGTGGTCCGTCATCGAGGCCAACTTGAAAAATCTGCCCGTCGCCAAGGCCTGGCGCTTCGCACCCGATGCCATGCTGCGTTTTGAGGGAGAGCGCGATTTCACGGCTCGCGCGCTGGTCGATACGCAATATCTGTCACGGCTGGCACGGGAATACCTAGAATGTCTATATGCCGAAGATATTGAGCCCGGCCCGCATTCAGGAAAAAAGCCGCGTCGCCCGATCTGGGTGGTGGCAGGCAAGCTGACCGAGCTTCTGCGGCGACATTGGGGCCTCAACAGCCTGTTGCCGGACGCGCATAAGGGCACCGCCAAAGCTAAGAACCGCCTCGATCACCGTCATCACATGATCGACGCGGCAGTTGTCGGCGCCACCGATCATGCCACGATCAAGCGCATTGCCGACATGGCCAAGGCGAATGTCGAGAACGGCTTGGAGGATCTGGCGGGCACCATCCCACCACCTTGGCCCGGCCTGCGTGATGACCTCAAGGCGCGACTTGATCGCGTCACGGTCAGCCATCGAGGCAATCATGGCAGAGTGGACCCTTCCGCGCGCATGCAGGGCCGCGACACCACTTCGGGGCAGTTGCACAACGATACTGCCTATGGGCTGACTGACGAGACGCAGAACAAGGTGCCGCTGGTCGTCAACCGTAAGCCCATTGACATGTTGACCCCTGCGATGATCGGAAAGATCCGCGACCAGCAACTTGCGCGCTGGCTGGCCGCCGTGACTAAGGGCAAAGATGGAAGGGAGTTCAAGGCCGCCATTGAGGCCTTCCGCGCCCAACCAGGTCCCTATCGCGGAATCCGCCGAGTCCGACTGATCGAGCCGGTGGAGGTGATCCGCATCAAGGATCGCAATGGACGCCCCTACAAGGGCTACAAGGGGGACAGCAACCAGTGCTACGAGGTCTGGCGCCTGCCGGATGGCACGCTTATCCATCAAGTCGTATCAACCTTCGCGGCGCATCAGGGTCAGATCGGCAAGCCCCACCCGGCGGCCAAACGGCTCGCACGGCTCTATAAGGATGACATGGTAAGACTGGATGAAAGCAAGTTTGGCTCTGTAATTGCAACAGTGGAAAAGTTTGATCGGAACGGGCAGCTGGAATTGGTCCCTCACAATGAAAGCAATGCTGATCAGCGTTACCGTGAGGACAAGTCCGATAGCGTCTTTATCCGACTGCGCGCCTCCACCTTCATCGCTGCTGGCGCCCGGCGAGTCATCGTGGATGAAATGGGGCGGATCCGCGACCCTGGCCCCGGCAAACACTGAATCCCTTTGGATCGAATCATCGGGCGCATTAACAATTGATGATTATTGTGCCGGATCATCCCATTGGATCAGATTGTCGATATCAGCCAGGACGGCCGCCATCTCTCGCGCGACCGTGGCTTTCTCAAGGTGGAAGCCGAGGGCGCGGTTCTGGGCCGAATCCCGCTTGATCAGATTGCCGCGGTTGTCGTCCATTCCCATGGCGTGACCTGGAGCAACTCTCTGCTGGTTGAACTGGCGGATCGTGGTGCGCCGGTGGTGCTTTGCGCAGCCAACCACCAGCCGCGGGCGATCTTGTGTTCGCTGCAAGGCCATCACCAGCAGAACGCCCGGATGCGCGCACAATGGGATGCGCCAAGGCCGCTGATCAAGCAGGCGTGGAAGCAAGTGGTCACCTCCAAGATCTGCATGCAGGCTGCCGCCCTTGCCGCCATCGGACAGCCCCCCGCCCCGCTTGACCATATTGCGCGTAGCGTGCAATCGGGAGACAGCGGAAATGCCGAGGCGCAGGCGGCGCGGCTCTACTGGCCGATGATGATGGGCAAGGCCTTCCGCCGCGACGCCGACCTGCCTGACATCAACGCCTTGCTGAATTACGGCTATACGGTGCTGCGTGCTGCCACCGCTCGCGCGGTGACCGCCGCCGGGCTGCACCCGACTATCGGCCTGTTCCATTCCAACCGCTCTAATGCCTTCGCCTTGGCCGATGATCTGATGGAACCGTTCCGCCCACTGGTCGATCTGACCGCCCGCGCCATAGCAGCCAGAGCAGGCTCCGAAGTCACGCCAGAAGCTAAACGCAGCATGGCCGACCTGATTGCGCTTGATCTGCCGCTGACTGGCGAGACGAGCCCAGTTTCGGTCGCCCTTTCGCGCCTTACGATCTCGCTGGCGCAAAGCTTCGAGACCCGACGCCTGTCGCTCGTCTTGCCCGAACCGCCCTCCCCCCTCATCCTCGCAGGCCTCGGGTCATGAGCGGCCCAGCGACCTTTCTCAGCGGATATCGTCTGATGTGGATCCTTGTCATGTTCGACCTGCCGACCGACAGCAAACGGCAACGCAAAGCCGCAGGCGACTTCCGAAATTTCCTGCTGGATGAGGGATTCGAGCGCAGCCAGTTCTCGATCTATGCCCGCTTCATCAACGGGAAAGAGGCCTTCGAGACCCGCATCCGCCGCATTGAACGCGCCCTGCCCGCACAAGGCGATGTGCAAATTTTGTCCATGACTGATCGCCAATACCGCGACATCGTCCATTTCTCGGATCAAGGCCGCAGATCGGCGCGACAAAATCCTTCGCAACTGGTGCTGTTCTGATGCGATTCGAGGATTTCAACAACAGCTATCCCGCCGCTTTTCCGTTCCGTTGCAACGGCTTGCGGCGGGATCAAAGTGTAGCCATTCAGAAATCGCGGTCCAGCGGCAACAGTTGGGGCAGCGCAGAGGTCTGGCCAGATAAGTGTAGCCATTCAGAAATCGCGGTCCAGCGGCAACCAGCCCGAGGAGCGGATCAGGTGGGCATATAGTGTAGCCATTCAGAAATCGCGGTCCAGCGGCAACATCCCGTAAGGAGTGCCACCGGCCATGACAGTGTAGCCATTCAGAAATCGCGGTCCAGCGGCAACCAGACGGGGTATGTGTAGCCGATCACAAGAAGTGTAGCCATTCAGAAATCGCGGTCCAGCGGCAACCAAAATAATGCACCATATAAAAACATCCCCAGTGTAGCCATTCAGAAATCGCGGTCCAGCGGCAACTCATCCCTGACAGTGGAGACCAATCATGACAGTGTAGCCATTCAGAAATCGCGGTCCAGCGGCAACTTTCCGATCCATGCCCATGTTCCCCTCTTGAGTGTAGCCATTCAGAAATCGCGGTCCAGCGGCAACAACAGCAGCTCACATTCCCAGGGCTCGCTGAGTGTAGCCATTCAGAAATCGCGGTCCAGCGGCAACCTATGATCTGCGTGGAAAGGTGTTCCGTGGGAGTGTAGCCATTCAGAAATCGCGGTCCAGCGGCAACTCAGCGAGGGCACGGATATTCCCGTGGTCGAGTGTAGCCA
This sequence comes from Gemmobacter sp., assembly GCA_034519525.1. Taxonomy (GTDB): domain Bacteria; phylum Pseudomonadota; class Alphaproteobacteria; order Rhodobacterales; family Rhodobacteraceae; genus Gemmobacter. Next base: position 50,913 of record JAXHOJ010000062.1, read on the forward strand.
TTCAGAAATCGCGGTCCAGCGGCAACGCGATCTGGCGTGGGTGGTGGTGCGGTGGGAGTGTAGCCATTCAGAAATCGCGGTCCAGCGGCAACTGATCGACTGCACCGACAACTGGCCCATGCAGTGTAGCCATTCAGAAATCGCGGTCCAGCGGCAACCGAGGTGCGGGAGCCGGCTGCCAATCGCGGCCAGTGTAGCCATTCAGAAATCGCGGTCCAGCGGCAACGACGGTTCGGAGCAGGCGATGGCTGAATTGAGTGTAGCCATTCAGAAATCGCGGTCCAGCGGCAACAGCTTCGACCCGGCGCCGGGCCGCGTCCGTAGTGTAGCCATTCAGAAATCGCGGTCCAGCGGCAACGGCGCGGGGCGGTGTTCTTTTCAGTCGGTTAGTGTAGCCATTCAGAAATCGCGGTCCAGCGGCAACCTCCTGCTGCTGCTTGGCCTTTCCAACAGCTGCAGCTGATCCCGCTGCTGGTCCTGACGCCGTTGATCTTTCTGGGTGGCAGCTTCTACAGCGTGAATATGCTGCCGGGGATCTGGCGCACCCTCGCGCTGTTTAACCCGGTGGTGTACCTGATGTCGGTCTTCCGCTGGTCGTTCTTCGCCACCGCAGACATGCCGGTAATGGTCAGCCTGCTGGCGATCCTGCTGTTCACCGCCGTCTGCCTCGCGGCGGTCTGGTGGATCTTCCGGACGGTCTGGCGCATCCGGCAGTAGGATGGGCATGCCGCCTCGTGCGGACGGAACAACGCGTCGTTAGGGCCCACAAAAAAGTCAGAGTTCGTGCAAAGGTCTGGTCTCGTAATGACGTGCACAACCGACCAGCTAGAGACGCCCCGCGAGCCTGAGGGCATTGCTTTCCACCAGTTCGGCGGTTTGCACCGTGTAGCCCTCTGTGGCGCCGGGCAAGCGCGCGACATCCTCGGTCACCCGCACGCGATGTGCGACGATACCATCGATCAGCTCCCGGACACGGTTGAGCACATCCCTTGGGCGATAGTCGATCTCTTGGGCGATGGCCTCCCAATGCCGACCTGCCACTCCATCCGATGTGCGTTTCTTGCCCGCGATGTTCTGGGCAAAGGCCTGCACGACATGGGGCCAGGCCAGCACCGAGGAGACATCGTAAAGCGGTGCCAGACGGGGCGGTTCGGAAACCGGCAGGATCAGGGAATAGTTCTTGGCATGTGCGTCGGTATTGGCGACGAGGATGTTGAAGATCACCTGATCGAGAAGCGCCAAGGCGTCGGTCGCACTGACATACTTCCCGGTTCGCAGAAGCGTCGCAAGGTCGAGCCCGGGCCGCGTGCCGCGCTCGTATTTCCGGCCCGGCGGCAGGCCATTGGCCTGCGCGAAATCCTCCTTATGAAGGCGCTGCAACAGTCCTTGGCGCCCCAATCTGCGGTCGTAGCGCAGGACCGCGATGGCGCTGCGGCCGGTAGCCCGAAGGATCGTGGCCTCCGCAGCCTTTATGCCGATGGCCTGCGCCAATCTCAGGCACCACACCTCGTTCTCGGTGATGCCCGGCAGGTTCGGATTATCCGGTTTCACGATCAGGGTCGAGGGTGCACCATGCAGAGGAACCGCCAGCACATCGCCCGGCTCGGGCAGACGCAGAACGGGACTGCCTTGCGGATCCAGAACCGCAAGGGCGGATTTCTTCTGGCCGCCCGCCAGCGATTGCCGAACGCCTTCTTCCCCCACCAGAAACGGGCGCCTGCCAAGATCGTCGAAGTGACGCTCCAGCGCCTTGGCCGGGTCGTCCACGCCTTAGAACTCGGTCAATGGCAGGCCCAACGGGCGCGATCCGTGGGTTCCCCGAAGGACAGCGCGCCCGCCGTGTCACCACCGATCTGTTCCAGCAGCGCCAGAACATCCGTCTGGTCAAGGCCGAGGGAGCGGGTCAGGATGCGCAGCTGTTCCTCTTCCGGCAGAAGGTTCGCAAGCCAGGGCGCGATGACCTCGGACGGATAGGGCTCGGGGCGTAGGGGCATCGTGACCGACAGCGGGAAAGCCCCTTCGGCGAGACGCCAGCGGTCGGCATAGCGCAGCGAGAGCGCGCCATCGGCTGCGACATCGATATCCCCCAGATGCAGCGCATCGAACCAGATCGGGACCTGCCGTGTCACTGGTAGTCCTTCAGATCATAGCCTTCTGCGGATGCCGGGCGCTCGGCGTCCCGCTGCCCTGCCCCATCCACCACCAGCGCCTCGAGCGGGATTCGCAAGGCAGATGCGATCCGGGCAAGGGTTGTCAGGCGGGCGTCACGCTTGCCCGTTTCGATGAGCGACAGCGCCGGGCCACTGATCCCGGTCAAGCGGGCGAGTTGGTCGAGGTTGAGCCCCTGCCCCGCGCGCCGCGCACGAATACGCTGCCCGACCTGGGTCAGAAGGTGCGTCTCGGGGTCAGTTGTCATGATATGCGCCTCAGCAGCCATCTTACCTTTTACAGTAAGACATAGGGGCGATCTGGAGGCAACGCAAGGAAATTACCGTTTTCGGTAATATTTTGACTAGAGAGCGCTGACATCGGGTCTCTTACTGTATTCAGTAAATTTCACCAAGTACGGCGCAGCCCGCGCCTTGGCGAAGGTCACACGATGCCCGCCGTGTCCGGCAGGCTAGCCCGAACACTCATACCTGCACAGGTAGCCGTTCCTTAGCCGCATGACGCTCGCACGCGCCCTGTTCGAGCGGGATGTTGGCGGTCTTGCAGCCCATGTCCGCAAGGAAACTCACGAGGCCGATGATCGTCTTGAACTCGCGCGGCTTGAGCAGGCTGAGGCTGGTGATCAGCGTCTTCCCCGATGCTCCGCCCGGCAGGACGGCGCGAATAACCCAGGTCCCGTACCAGCTGTTGTGCCGTTTCTCGGCCCCATTCTTGCAGACAACCTCAATCTCATACCCCTCGGCCAAGAGGCAGCGCAGCGCGTCTTCGGTAACCACGTTCGGAGAAACGTCCATCCTGCCCTTCTTTCCGGCCCCGTCCTGATCAGGGGAGCCAAGCGCATTTGCGCAACAACGGCAGCTCGCGACAAAACAACTTCCTTGATTGCAAGGTGACAATTTTGAGCACCACGCCCTATGGCCCCGATTGGCCAGCAACACCGAAGTCACCAAAACGGGTGGCCCCCAGCATGCAGAGCACGTCAAGAGCGTCGTGAACCGGCCCCGTGCACCGGTACGGAATTCCAGTCGGTCCAGTCATCGAAAGGACATTCGCTACGGCTCGCCTAAGCCCGAAATCATGCGATCAAACCATGAACACTTGCTGCACACGACGCCTTGTAATGCATTGTTTTATATTAGAAATACGCCCAGTCCATCATCGGGGCGACGGATAGTCTATGTGATTGGTTTTTAGTCATTTTCTTGTATCTTCAATCCATTGACCCAAACAGCCCCTACGCCGGATTATGCCCAGAACTTTGTGCGTCATGCCGAGAGCCTGATCGATCAGGGGCTGCCGCCCGGCCGTTCACCCATGGCCCGCCTGCACAGGTTCGGTGACCTGATTGACCTTCATATAGCCGATATGTGTGCCATAGGGAAACCCATCCCGCAGAAGCAAGGCAGCCAGTCTCGCGACGCTGCAGCGCGACCTTGGCGCTGATCCTAACTGCAACCGCGCCGAGAACTTTTGCAACGCGGCCGAGCAAGGCAGTGCGCATGCAGACGGTCAGGGCCGATCCGCTGGCGCCGCCGGTGGAGGTGATCTTGGCGGTGCCTCAGGCAGCGCCTTTGACGTGGCCTTTCGACGTATGACCGCCACAACAGCGCCGCCCCGGCCTGCTGAAAACCTTGTGGATCGGTGCATGTTCTAGCCGCATCACCCGGGCTTTGACACCCCGGCCGCCCTTTCCCGCACCATGGCGAGGAAAGCCGTGAACCCGGCTGAGGGGTTGCGCCGACCGGGATAATACAGGCTGAAGCCCGGCCGGGGGGGCGTCCAGTCTTCCAGCAGGCGGATCAGGCGACCGGCGGCGATATCTTCTGCGACATCCTGTTCGATGAAGAAACCGATGCCGGATCCGTCCAGCACGGCGGCTCGGGCGATGGCGGCCTCGTCCAAAGTCAGGCGCCCCTTGGGGTCGATCTGCACCTGCTCACCCTCCCGTTCGAACTGCCAGCGCAGCAGCGCGCCGTTTGGCAAGCGACCGCGAAGGCAGGCAAGCAGCGGCAGGTCGGCCGGAGTCATTGGCCTTGGATGGGCCGCAATCCAAGCAGGTGCCGCCACAACGGCATATCGTTGCGGCCTGCCCAGAGACAGCGCGATCATGTCGCGCGGCACAAGGCCCGCCGGGCGGATGCCCAGATCAAACCCTTCGGCCACGATATCAACCAGCCGCCCCTCGGTCACCAGATCAACCTGCATCTCGGGATAGCGGCGCAGGAAATCCAGCACCACGGGCACAATCTCGCGCCCCGCCTGAACAGAGGCGTTGATGCGCAGCAGGCCGGACGGTGTTTCGCGCTGCGACCGCGCGCTTTCCATGGCGACGCGGATTTCGGCCAGCGCCGGGGTAATCCGTTCAACAAACTCCCGCCCCGCATCGCTGAGTGACACGCTGCGGGTCGTCCGGTTGAAAAGCCGCACCCCAAGGTCAGCCTCCAGCCGCCCGATGGTATGCGACAATGCGGTGGTCGACATGCCCAGATCCAGCGCCGCCGCGCGGAACGACCCGCGCCGTGCGATGGTCAGCACCGCCTCCAGCCCCTTCAGCCCGGTATCCATGATTATCCCGATTCCATCATCACCAGATGCCATTTTATCCCGATTATCGGCACGTCGGTCGAGGCCTATGTTCAGGACAGCAAAAAAAGGAACTGATCCATGACCCTTCCCCCGCCGATCCAGACCTATTTCACCGCCCTTGCGCCACAGGATGGCGCGGCATTTGCGGCAGCTTTCGTCCCGGATGCCGTGGTGCAGGATGAGGGCCAGGTGCATCGCGGCCCAGAACAGATCCGCGCCTGGTGGCTGGCCGCAAAGGCCAAATACCGCCACACCGCCCTTCCGCTGGACCTGAGCGAGGTCGCCGGTGGGGCGGTGGTGCGCGCACAGGTCAGCGGCGATTTTCCCGGCAGCCCGGCAGTTCTGACCTTCACCTTTGGCCTGACGGGCGATCGGATCAGCACTCTGAGGATCGGCTGATGACCGGGTTTCTGACGCTGGAGGGCAAACGCGCCCTGATTACGGGGGGCACCCAAGGGGCTGGCGCGGCCACTGTGGCACTATTCCAGGCGCTTGGTGCGCAGGTGTTGACCACGGCGCGCAACCGGCCCGCAGACATGCCGGAGGTGCTGTTCGTCGACGCCGATCTGACCACGCTTGAGGGTTGCGAAACGGTGGCAGAGGCCGTGGGCAGCCAGCTGGGCGGCGTGGATATCATCGTGCATATGCTGGGCGGCTCTTCCGCGCCGGGCGGCGGCTTTGCCGCTCTGGGCGAGGCGGAGTGGCAGGCAGAGCTGAACCTCAATCTGCTGCCCGCCGTAAGGCTGGACCGGGCGCTAGTCCCGGGGATGGTGGCGCAGGGTACGGGTGTGGTGATCCATGTCACCTCGATCCAGCATCTGCTGCCGCTGCCCGAGGCGACCACGGGCTATGCCGCAGCCAAGGCCGCGCTATCGACCTATAGCAAGAGCCTGTCCAAGGAGGTTTCGCCCAAGGGCGTGCGGGTGGTGCGGGTTTCCCCCGGATGGATCGAAACCGAAGCCTCGATCCGGCTGGCCGAACGGCTGGCACAAGAGGCGGGCACCGATGTCGAGGGCGGCAAGCGTATGATCATGGATGCCCTGGGCGGCATTCCGATTGGCCGGCCGACGACACCGGCAGAGATCGCAAACCTGATCGCTTTTCTGGCCTCGGACCGGGCGGCGACGATCACTGGTACGGAATATGTGATCGACGGCGGAACGGTGCCGACGGCGTGAGACGGCGCGCCTGAACAGGGCAGCATGTTGCAGGAGCGGGGCGGGAGGGGTCGGCTGGGTGAGAGATGACACACTTCCGGCAGATCACACGCAATAGCTGTGATGCGGCCTTGCCTGCCAGATCTTTGCCGCAACGTTGCGGCAAAGATCTGCACGGCAGGTTGCAGCCGATCAGCCGCGTTTGCGGACGAATTCCGTGCGCAGGACCAGACCCTTGACTGCTTCATGGCGGCAATCAATCTCTTCATCATTCTCCGTCAGGCGGATGGATTTGATGACCGTGCCCTGTTTCAGCGTCTGATTGGTGCCCTTGACCTTCAGATCCTTGATCAAGGTGACGGAATCGCCATCGGCAAGCGGGTTTCCGGCAGCATCGACGACCTTGCGCACATCCCCTTCTGCAACCAGTTCCGATGCCGGGCGCCACTCGCCGCTGGCTTCATCGTAAACATAGTCTTCATCATCCGCCATTCCGGCCACTCCTGCAAATATCCGCCCTGCATGTCATGTCACATCGCATGACACACAGGCGGGCCTGACCTTGCTGGTAGTCCTGGCCGCCGGACAAAGCAACTCTGCTCCCGAAGCCCCAAAGCCGGATACCGGGCACTCAGGCCCGGAACGGCAGGTGGCGGCTATTCTTCACCTTCATCCTCATCGGCCTCACCGGCGCCGCGCCCCTTGGCCCCCGTAACCACACCGAGGGATTTCAGCTTGCGGTGCAGCGCCGACCGCTCCATCCCCACGAAATTCGCGGTGCGGCTGATGTTGCCGCCAAAGCGGTTGATCTGGGTCAGCAGATATTCCTTTTCGAACAGCTCGCGCGCTTCGCGCAGCGGCAGTGTGGCCAGGGCACCGCCGATCACCAGCCGCCCGTCTTCGCCGGCTGGCATGTCCTGATTGGGCAGTTCCTTCGCCTCGATCGGGCCGGACCCGTCGCCCAGGATCAACACCCGCTCGATGACATTGCGCAGCTGGCGCACATTGCCCGGCCATTGCATCGTCTGCAGCATCGCCTCGGCATCCGGGGTCAGCTTGCGCAGCGGCAACCCCTGCCCGCGGTGGAAGAACTGGATGAAATGCCGGGTCAGTTCGGGAATATCCTCGCGCCGCTCTTCCAGCGAGGGCACGGCAATCGGCACCACATTCAGCCGGTCGTACAGCTCCTGCCGGAAACGGCCGGCCGCGATCTCGGTTCGCAGATCGCGGGTGGTGGAGCTGATGACCCGCAGATCAACGCGCACCTTGTCTTGCCCGCCCAGACGGATGAACTGCTGTTCCACCAGAACGCGCAGGATTTTCGATTGCGTGCCCAGCGGCATGTCGGCCACTTCATCGAAGTAGACCACGCCACCATGCGCCTGCTCCAGCAGACCAGGCTCCACCCCCCGTTCCGGGGTTTCGCGGCCAAACAGCACTTCTTCCATCCGCTCCGGTTCGATGGCAGCGGAAGAGACCGAGATGAAGGGCGCCGAAGCGCGGCCCGAATGGGCATGAATATGCCGCGCCGCCAGTTCCTTGCCCGATCCGGCAGGCCCGGTCAGCATGACCCGGCCATTGGATTTTGTCACCTTTTCCAGCTGCAGCTTCAGCCCGCGGAACGCAGGCGAAGACCCGAGCATCTCGGACGAGGTCACATCCTTGCGGCGCAGTTCGGAATTTTCGCGCCGCAGACGCGAGGTTTCCATGGCCCGCGACACCACCACCATCAGCTGGTCGATGTTGAACGGCTTTTCAATGAAATCATAGGCCCCCTGCTTGATGGCCGCGACGGCGATTTCAATATTGCCATGCCCGGAGATGATAACCACCGGCACATCGGGATTATCGCGTTTCACGGTTTTCAGAATGTCGATCCCGTCCATCCGGCTGTCTTTCAGCCAGATATCCAGAATCATCAGCGCAGGCTGTTCTGCATTGATTTCGGCCATGCACTCGTCCGCATTGGCCGCAAGCCGCACCTGAAAGCCTTCGTCCTGCAGAATATCCCCGATCAGTTCACGGATGTCGCGTTCGTCATCGACAATGAGAATGCTGCTCATGCTTCCCCCTGGCCACCACTGGCCGAAATTCTTGCCCTGCTGCGGGTCTGGCGCATGGTCCGCGGCAAGCGGATCTCGGCCAGGGCGCCCGCATGGGCGTTACCGTCAAACACCGGCGCATCAGTCAGAATGAGCGATCCGCCATGTTCCTCAATGATCTTCTTCACAATCGGCAAGCCAAGGCCCGTGCCTTTTTCCCGTGTTGTCACATAGGGTTCAAACAGTCTCGCCCGATCTGGCGGCAACCCGGTGCCGTTATCCGCGATCAGGATTTCTGCCTCTGTCTCGGACTGACGCAGGGTGATGCGGATTTCGGGGCTGTAGTTTTCAGGCATGGCCTTTTCGCGCAGACCCTCGATCGCCTCACCCGCGTTTTTGACCAGATTTGTCAGCGCCTGCCCGATCATAGTGGCATCCAGTTCCATCGTCACCGGGCAATCGGGCAGATCGGCGATGATCCGCACCCCCGGCTGGCCTGCGGCCTGCAGGGTCACCGTGTCGCGCACGATCTTTGCCAGATCCACCTCACGGCGATCCGGTTCCGGCATACGCGCGAATTTTGAAAATTCATCCACGATGCGGCGCAGATCATTGGTCTGTCGCACGATCACATCGGCGTATTGATCCAGGTCGGCGGCCTGATCCCCCACCAGCGGGCGGAACTTGCGCTTGATCCGTTCGGCCGAAAGCTGGATCGGGGTCAGCGGGTTCTTGATCTCATGCGCGATGCGGCGGGCCACATCGCCCCAGGCCGCCATGCGCTGCGCCGAAACCAGATCCGTCACATCATCAAAGGCCACCACATAGCCTTCCAGCCGGCCCGACGTGCTGCGCCGCCCGCTCATCCGCACCAGCAGGCTTTCCATCCGGCCCTTGCGCGTCAGGCGGATCTCTTCCTGCACGGCCGCACCACCGCCTTCGCGCAACCGCTCGAACAGGGCCGCAAATTCGGGCACAGCGGCGGCCAGCGGCACATCGGCCTGGCCATCGCTGAAATCCAGCAGCCGTTCGGCGGCGCGGTTGACGAAATCCACATGCCCTTCGGCATCCAGACCGATCACGCCCGCAGTGACCGATGACAGCACGCTGTCAAACAGCCGGCGCTGGCGTTCAGTCTGGCGGTTGGTTTCGATCAGCTCTTCCCGCTGGCCTTTCAGCTGCCGGGTCATGGTGTTGAACATCCGCCCCAGCAGCGCGATTTCATCATCGCCGGGTTCATCCAGCACCTGCACATCCAGATCGCCATCGCCCACCCGCTGCGCCGCACTCGCCAGCCGCCCGACCGGACGGCTGAGCCTTTCGGCAAACCACAGGCCAAGCCAGACGGCAGCAAGGATCAGGATCATTGCAAAACCAAGATACAGCAGGCCGAATTCGAACAGCAGCCGCCCGCGTGCCTGTTCCACCTGCTGATACAGGCGCACGGTTTCCTTGGTTTCATCCAGCAGCCCCAGCAGCGATCCATCCACCTCGCGCGAGACATAGAGATAGCGATCCGCATAGGCATCCAGCTTGACCAGGGCGCGAAATTCGTTGTTCGCCCAATCCTGAATGATGACCACCTCGCCCGAAAGCGCCTGTGCCATCTGCTCGGCTGTGGGTTGTTCGAAATCGAAAAGATAGGATTTGTCCCCCCTTGTGCGCAGCGCCCCTGATCCGTCGGTCAGAAACGCCTCGCGCAGGCCGCGCTGCACCTGTTCCTGCGCCTGGGTCAGCAGCGGGCGGATCTGGCCATCATCCAGAAAGAAGGTCGATCTCTTGGCAACATTCAGATAGGCCGCGATCGCCTGAATGTCAGAGGTCAGGTCTTCGCGATGTTCGCCTTCATAGGCCTCTGCCGCCTCGAGTGAGGCGCCGACAACCCGCTGCACCCGATCGGAAAACCAGCCCTCCAGCCCGATGTTCACCGTCAGCACGGCAAAGACGGCAACCAGGATCGTGGGGGTCAGCGCGACCAGGGTGAACACGCCGGTCAGGCGCATATGCAGCTTGGATCCGGCAGACTGGCGCCGCCGGTCGGCCACCATCCGGGCCACCCGCGCCAGAACCAGCGCCGCCACCAGCAGCACATAGACGAAATCCGCCAGCAGAACCATGCGCAGCCGCGCCGATCCCGTGCCGCCATCCAGTGGCCCCAGCGCCAGCAGCGTGGAAACCACAAGAACCGGCCCAAGCACGACAAGGCTGAACGTCAGCGCGGTCTGAACCCGGCGCTGGCGCTGAAGGCTTGACAGACGGTCAAGCCAGATAGAATGACGCGCCGCCGCACGCACCAGCAACAACCCCCGCAGCCCGGACCTGTGGCCCGACAGACATATCCAAGGCATGACTCGGGAACTGGCCCCAAAGACACGCCGCCTGTTGCGGTTTTACATCAGCTTGCGCCGCCGTGTCACGCGAATATCCAGCTCGGTGATCTTCTTGCGCAAGGTATTGCGGTTGATCCCCAGAAGATCGGCACATTTCGCCTGATTGCCGCCGGTGGCATCCAGCGCAATCTCGATCAGCGGGGCCTCGACCTCGCGCAGGATGCGGTTGTAGACACCGGCTGGCGGCAGTTGCCCGCCATGCAGATCAAAATACCGCTTCAGATGCCGCGCGACCGAGGCAGAGAGCTTGTCGCCCTCGCCCACGCCCTTCATCGGTTCGGGCAGCGGCTGGCTGCCAAGTGCGGCTTCCACCTCGGCCCGGCTGATCTCGGGTTCGGATGAGGTGACCATCAGCCGCTTCAGGGTGTTTTCCAGCTGCCGCACATTGCCCGGCCAGCTGTAGGCGCGGACCAGTTCGCGCGCCTCGGGCGACAGGCGCCGGATGGTGCCGAAATCGCGTTCGCCCCGGGCCAGGAAATGTTCTGCCAGCAGCGGGATGTCATCCACCCGCTCGCGCAGCGAGGGGACATGCAGCGTCACGCCGCCCAGACGGTAGAACAGATCCTGACGGAACACCCCGGCTTCCATGCGGGCGGCCAGATCGCTCTGGCTGGTGGCCATGATGCGGGGCGCATTATCGCCCAGCATATCCAGCATCCGCACGATGCGCGCCTGTGCCTCGTCATCGAGATCGGCGACCTCGTCGAACACCAGCGAACCGCCGCGCGCCTTGGCCAGCAATGTGGCGGGGCCATCCACGCCCTGCAGATCGGCGGCTTGGGCCACGACAAAGGGCATGGTGCGCCGGTCAGAGAAATCATGGATCGCCCGGGCAATCAGCGATTTCCCGGTGCCGCTTTCGCCGGTAATCAGCACCGCCAGATCGGTGTTCATCACGCGGGCAACCAGGCGATACAAAGCCTGCATCGCAGGCGTGCGCCCCACCAGCGGCAGATCATCCCCAGCCTCGCGCGGGGCGGCCGCCGGTTTCGGGGCGCGGCGCTTCATATCCAGCGCGCGGGCCGACCGTTTCATCAGATCCGGCAGATCGAAGGGCTTGGGCAGGTAATCGAACGCCTCCGCCTCGGCGGCCTGAATGGCGGTCATGATCGTGTTCTGCGCCGAAATCACGATCACCGGCAGACCCGGTCGCAGGGTCGAAATCCGGGGCAGCGCCTCCAGCCCGTTGCCATCGGGCATGATGACATCAGAGATCACCAGATCCCCCTTGCCTTCCTCGACCCATCGCATGAGCGTGACCAGCGACGAAGTCGCATGGACCTTGCAGCCCGCCCGCGTCAGCGCCTGCGTCAGCACCGTGCGGATCGTGCGGTCATCATCCGCAACCAGAACCGTGCCATCCATCACTCAGCTTCCTTCTTCTGCAACTCCCGTGGCGCCACGGGCAGCGAAACCCGGAACACCGTGCGTCCGGGGACCGAATCGACCGATATCCAGCCGTCGTGTTCCGTGATGATCTTCGACACCAGCGCGAGGCCCAGCCCCGTGCCGTTTTCCTTGCCCGAAACGAAGGGCTCGAAAATGTCGCTGGCAATCCCGGGCGGCAGGCCCGGGCCGTCATCTATGATTTCCACCTGCAGCGGCAGCGCCTTGCCCGGCCCGTCCTTGCGGCGCAGCCGCAGCGACAGGTCATAGCGGGTGCGCAGCTTGATGGTGCCCGTGCCTTCGCCCGCCGCCTCGGCCGCGTTCTTGATAAGGTTCAGGAACACCTGCATCAACTGATCAGGGTCGGCAAAGGTGGGGGGAAGCGAGGGATCATATTCCTCGACAATCTTCATGCGGGCCGCAAAGCCCACCAGCGCCGATTTGCGGGCCCGGTCCAGCGCATCGTGGATGTTGACCACCCGGCGATCCGGCGGGCGCAGGTTGCCGAACTGTTCGACCTGTTCCAGCAGCTTCACGATGCGGCGGGTTTCTTCCACGATCAGATCGGTGAGCTCGCGATCCTCGGTCGACAGGCCCATGGACAGCAGCTGTGCCGCGCCCGAAATGCCCGCCAGCGGGTTCTTGATCTCATGCGCCAGCATTTCCGCCATGCCGATCGCGGATTTCGCCGCCGTCTTGGCGGCACCGGCCCGGTTCAGCCTGTCCGCAATCTCGCGCGGGGAGATCAGCAGCATCAGCACTTCGGGATTATCGGCCATCGGCGCGATCTGCACCGTGCATTGCACCGGAGGTTTTTCACCCGTGGTCACATCGACATCATTGATGAACAGCGCCGATTGATTGGCGCGGGCACGGGCAAAGGCCTCGTCCATCTGGGCGTCGATGTGGATACGGTCAAACACCGGCTGGCCGCGCAGATTGCGGGCCGAGGCATTCAGGAACAGCTCTGCCGCCGGATTGGTTTCGATGATCTTGCCATCTTCCTCGATCAGCAGGGCCGGCACGGGCAGCGAGGCCCATATGACCCCCGGCACCGGATAGGGCTGACGATATCCCCTCATGCCGCCACCTTTTCCTGTGCTGCGAAAGCGGTGCGCAACGCGCGGATCACCTGTGCAGGCACCTCGCCCGTGATGATCGGCGCGCGATAGGCCTCCAGCCCTGCCATCTCCAAATACCAGCCCAGATGCTTGCGGGCGATCTTGATGCCCAGCACCGGGCCATAGAAGGCCAGCATCGCCTCGTAATGTGCCACCACCAAATCCGCCAGCGCATCGCCCTGCGGCACCACCGGCGCGGGCAGCCCGTAAAGCGCCGATGCTACCTGCGCCAGAAGCCAGGGCCGCCCCTGCGCGCCACGGCCGATCATCACGCCATCAGCGCCGGACAGCTGCAAAGCCGTCGCGGCGGCCTCTGCCCCGGTGATATCGCCATTGGCGATCAGCGGCACGGAAACGGCATCCTTTACCGCGCGAATCGCCGCCCAATCCGCCTGCCCCTTGTAGAACTGGCAGCGGGTGCGCCCGTGAATCGTCACCATCTTCACCCCGGCCCCTTCGGCGCGGCGCGCAAGCTCTGGTGCATTCAGCAGCCCGTCATCCCAGCCCAGCCGGGTTTTCAGCGTCACAGGCACCTGAACGGCCCCCACGACCGCCTCGATCAGGGTCAATGCGTGATCCAGATCTTTCATCAGCGCCGAGCCAGAATAGCCATTGGTCACCTTCTTGGCCGGGCAGCCCATGTTGATGTCGATCACCTGGGCCCCCTGCGCTTCGACATATTTTGCAGCTTCTGCCATCCAGTAGGGCTCGCGCCCCGCCAGCTGCACGCTGGTTGCCGCCTCGCCAAAGCCCAGTTCGGCCCGCGCACGGGCCAGAGGGCGGGCCTGAACCACTTCCTGGCTGGCCACCATCTCGCTGACCACCAGCCCCGCGCCAAAAGATCCCACCAGCCGACGAAACGGCAGATCGGTGATCCCGGCCAGCGGCGCCAGAAGCACCGGAGGGGAAAGCGGGATTTCAGCCAGTTTCAGAGGCAACAGATCATTCCTTGTCTGATTATTCAGCAGCTATCCCTGCCAGCTTGACGTGACAACGGCAAGACGCTGCATTTCTGTGCGCAGCACATATGATGCCCATTAAATAAGCAATTAAGGGGCGAGTTGCCACCGCATTGTCATGTGCCATGTCATGGCCTATTCAGACCGGCAAGGAGCCGCTCATGACGACAGCCGCCATCATTGTCGCCGCCGGCCGCGGCACCCGCGCCGGAGGCGAAATCCCCAAGCAATGGCAAGGCCTTGCAGGCAAGGCCGTTGTTGCGCACACGCTGGCGGCTTTTGCCGGGTTGCGGCGGGTTCTGGTGATCCATCCCGAAGATCGCGCAAGGGCCGAAGCCCTGGGGACCGGGTTCGACATTGTCGAGGGTGGTGCAACCCGTGCCCAATCCGTGCGCAACGCGCTGGAGCATCTGAAGGATTGCGGCATAGAGACCGTGCTGATCCATGATGGCGCCCGCCCGCTGGTCAGCCCTGCGCTGATTGGCCGCGTGTGTGATGCGCTTTGCCACGGGCCTGCAGCGGCCCCGGCACTGCCGGTGACGGATGCCCTGTGGCGCGGCGCGGATGGTCTGGTGGCAGGAACCCAGTCCCGCGAGGGGTTGTGGCGGGCACAGACGCCCCAGGGTTTTCGCTATGCCGAAATCCTGACGGCCCACCGAACGCATGTTGGCGATGCGGCGGACGATGTCGAGGTTGCCCGGCACGCAGGCCTGCCCGTGGCCATCGTGGAAGGCGCGGAAGACAACATCAAACTCACTTTCCCCGGCGATTTCGCCCGTGCGGAAGCTATTCTTGAAAGGGCCCGCATGGATATCCGGCTTGGCAATGGTTTTGACGTTCATGCCTTTACCGAAGGCGATCACGTCTGGCTTTGCGGTGTGAAAGTGCCGCATGGCCGGGCGCTTCTGGGCCATTCGGATGCAGATGTGGGGATGCACGCCCTGACCGATGCGATCTATGGCGCGCTGGCACAGGGCGATATCGGGCGGCATTTCCCCCCCACCGATCCGCAGTGGAAGGGGGCGGCCAGCCATATCTTCTTGCGTCATGCGGTGGAACTGGCAGGCAGCATGGGGTTCCGCATGGCCAATTGCGATGTGACCCTGATCTGCGAACGCCCGAAGATCGGCCCCCATGCAGAGGCGATGCGCGCAGCACTGGCAGATATCATGGGGGTGGAAATCAGCCGCATCAGCGTCAAGGCCACCACATCGGAACGGCTGGGCTTCACCGGACGCGAGGAAGGCATTGCCGCAATCGCCACAGCCACGCTGGTGCAGGCATGATCCGGCTGGTCTGCACCTTCGGCGGCGTGGGCCTGCTGCGCCCGGCGCCGGGCACCTGGGGCTCTCTGGCCGCCGTGGCGCTGGCTGTCGCGGCCTATGAGGCAGGGCTGGCGCTGGCTGTGCCGGTGGCGGCGCTGCTGGCCACAAGTGCCGGGTTCTGGGCGGTGCCGCGCTATCTGGCCGGGCGCGCCGACAAAGACCCGTCAGAGGTGGTGATCGACGAGGTGGCGGGCCAGTGGCTGGCGCTGTGCTTCACCCTCATCCCGCTGTGGCAGCACCGCGTCGAGGCGCTGACCTTCGGTGCCTGGCCGGGCTGGGTGGTGCCCTTTGTGCTGTTCCGCCTGTTCGATATCTGGAAACCCTGGCTGGTGGGCCGGGCCGACCGGCGGCATGATGCCAAAGGCGTGATGCTGGATGATCTCTGGGCCGGGCTGTTCGCCGGGATCGGATCGGTGATTCTGGCTGCCGTCTATCACATCTGGCTGAAACCAATGATAGGATGATGCAATGAAAACTGAGGGAGATGCTTGAGCTTGCACCCTGCAATCGCGGCAGCCCATCATCGCAACGGCGGAAAGCTGCACCGGCGGCATGGTGGTGGCGGCGCTGACCGATATTCCCGGCTCGTCTTCTGTGGTGGATCGCGGCTTCGTCACCTATTCCAACGCCGCGAAACAGCAGATGCTGGGGGTGAAGGCCGAAACGCTGGCAAGCCATGGCGCCGTGTCAGAACCCGTCGCGCAGGAAATGGCCGAAGGCGCCTTGGCCCATTCCGGCGCCAGCCTCGCCGTTTCCATCACAGGCATCGCAGGCCCCGGCGGGTCAGAGCACAAGCCCGAAGGCGCGGCGTCTGCCCAGCTTGCGGCATCGGCACGACGACAGGCGCGGAAGTCGACGCAGGACCGGAAACGGTGGAGCTCGGCGCTCGGCCTGGCCGCGCCGAGGATGACGGCCAGTGCCAGCCGCGACCATGCGCTTGCCCTGCTGTGGCAGGCGCTTCAGCGCGCGCCGGGCCCGTAAAGCTCTGCCGCGCGCCGCTCGAATGCCCGCACCACCCGCAACATGGCCTCGTTGAAGACAACGCCGATAATCCCCTGCAGGATGGCGTTGCGGAATTCGAAATCCACGAAAAATTCGACCTCGCAACCACCTTCAACATCCCGGAAGGCCCAGGTGGATTTCATGTGTTTGAATGGGCCGTCAAGGTATTCCGTGTCGATCTTCAAGTCTTTTGGCCAAAGCGTGACCCGGCTGCCAAAGCGTTCGCGGAAGACCTTGAAGCTGATGACCAGATCGGCCTCCATCACCTCGCCGCCCTCGATGGCCCGGCGCGAGCGGATGCGCGCCGCTGCCGTCCAGGGCAGGAACTTGGGATAGGAACCGACATCGGCCACGAGGCCATACATCTGCTGCGCGGTATAGGGCAGGATGCGTTTCTCGTGATGTGTGGGCATAAGATCTTTCCGGCACGTGACTTCACTTCTGGTATTGGGTAAACCCGCCCCGGAAATCAAGGGCCGGAGCAGCAGGACGCCATCATGACGCAGAAACCCTATGTGATCGACCAGATGATTTCCGCCAAGGCCATCGCCGCCCGGGTCGAGGAACTGGCGCGCGAAATCACCGCCCATTATCGCGGCACCGACAAACTGGTTGTGGTGGGCCTGCTGCGCGGGTCTTTCGTGTTCATCGCCGATCTTGTCCGCGAACTGGATCTGCCGGTGGAGGTGGATTTCATGGAAGCCTCCAGCTATGGCAACGCCACCCATTCCAGCCGCGAGGTCAAGATCCTGAAAGACCTGCGCGGCGAGATTGCGGGCCGCGATGTGCTGGTGGTGGAAGACATCGTCGATACCGGCTTCACGCTGACCCATGTGCTGCACCTGCTGCGCGCCCGCGAACCGGCCCGGCTGGAGGTCTGCGCCCTGCTCGACAAACCCTCGCGCCGCGAAGTGCCGATCCGTGCCACCTGGACCGGATTTGAAATTCCCGATGAATTTGTCGTGGGTTACGGGATCGACTTCGCGCAACGCAACCGCAATCTGCCCTATATCGGCAAGGTGCGGTTCACCGGATGATCCTGCCCGATCATCTGGCACACGGGCTGGATATCGTATTCTGCGGCACGGCGGCTGGCACGGCTTCGGCGCGGCGCGGGCATTACTATGCCGGGCCCGGCAACCGCTTCTGGCCGCTGCTGGCCGAAACCGGCCTGACACCGCATATCCTGCGGCCCGAGGATGACCACCTGCTGCCCGGCCTTGGCCTTGGCCTCACCGATCTGGCAAAGACCGCCAGTGGCGCCGATGCTGCCATCCCGTCCACGGCCTATGATCCCGCCGGGCTGTTCGCCAGGCTCGCCCCGCTGCGCCCGCTGGCGCTGGCCTTCACCAGCCTGACCGCCGCGCGTCTGGCCCTTGGCCGCCCCGAAGCACAGGCCGGCTGCCTGCAAAATGATCCCCGCCTGCCCGGCTGCACGCTCTGGGCGCTGCCTTCGCCTTCTGCCCTTGCCAAAAGCCATTTTCGCAGCGACCCTTGGTATCAACTTGCCGCATGGAGACCTGCATGAATCCGATCTGGCTGATCCGCATGTCGCGCTGGGCGCGCAATCCGCCCTCCTGGCGGCAGGCAAAACTGGTCATCGGCGTGGTGATTGCCGCTCTGGCGCTGGGCTATGTGGAATATATCTGGGGCTGGCCCAGCTGGCTGACCGTGGAAAAACTGCCCCGCCAGCCCTGATCGCCCGATCAGCCCGGCCCGCACACGCAGACGTGACCAACAGCCCTGCCCGCTTTGGCGTTAGCCTGTGCCCACTGCCAGCAAGGAGCCAGCCATGCCCCGCCTTCTGCCCAGCATCGCCCTGTTCGCCGCCCTCGGCGCGGCCGCAGCCTGGTGGCTGACGGCACCACAACCCCTGGCCGCCAATGCCACAGCCGGGCTGACCGGCGATCCTGTCAAGGGCGAGGCCGTGTTTCACGCGGCTGGCTGTGCCTCCTGCCACATGGCACCGGGCGCCACAGGTGCGGCGCAACTGGTTCTGACGGGCGGCCAGACATTCGCCACCGCCTTCGGCACCTTCCTCGCCCCCAATATCTCGTCCGATCCCAATGCCGGGATCGGTGGCTGGTCGCTGGAACAATTCGCCAATGCGGTGATGCGCGGCGTCTCGCCCGAAGGCCAGCATTACTACCCCGCCTTTCCCTATGCCGCCTATGGCAAGATGGAGCTGCAGGATCTGGCGGATCTGAAAGCCTTCATGGATGGCCTGCCCGCCGATACCACCGCCAGCCAGCCGCACCAACTGGGCTTTCCCTTCAACATCCGCCGGTCACTGGGGGGATGGAAGCTGTTGTTCCTGAACCAGGACTGGGTGGTGCAAGGTGATCTGACAGCCGAGGAAACCCGGGGCCGCTATCTGGCCGAGGCTCTGGCCCATTGCGGCGAATGTCACACCCCGCGCAATGCCCTGGGCGGGCTGGACAGATCGCGCTGGCTTGCAGGTGCGCCCAATCCGGGCGGTCAGGGCACCATCCCCAATATCACCCCCGCCGGGCTGGACTGGGCAGAGGCCGATATCGCCAGTTACCTGACCACCGGCTTCACCCCCGAATTCGACAGCGTCGGCGGCCATATGGCGCATGTGGTGGAAAACTTCGCCCGCCTGCCAGAGTCAGAGGCCGCAGCCGTCGCCGCCTATCTGAAAAAGGTGCCCACCGGCAACTGACGCTGCCTCTTCCTCTTGGCCCAAATACCCTGGGGGGAGATGCCGGAACGGCATCGGGGGGCAAAGCCCCCCAAAATTATTCCAATAATTTTGCTGCCAGCCTGCAGACCCGGCTCAGGCCCGGCCCAACTTCTCCAGCCGGGCGGTGCGCAGCCGGGCGAAATCATCGCCTGCGTGATAGCTGGATCGGGTCAGCGGCGTGGCCGAAACCATCAGGAAGCCCTTGCCATAAGCGGCCTTTTCATAGGCCGCAAATTCATCGGGGGTCACGAAGCGGTCGACACGGTGGTGTTTCGGCGTCGGCTGCAGATATTGTCCGATGGTCAGAAAATCCACATCCGCAGACCGCATGTCATCCATGACCTGCCGCACCCCCTGCGCATCCTCGCCCAGCCCCACCATGATGCCGGATTTTGTGAAGATCGTCGGGTCCAGTTCCTTGACCCGCTGCAACAGGCGCAGGCTGTGGAAGTACCGCGCCCCGGGGCGCACGGTCAGATACAGGCCCGGCACGGTTTCCAGATTGTGGTTGAACACATCGGGCTTCGCCTCGACGACCAGTTCCAGTGCCGAGGGCGCACATTTCAGGAAATCCGGGGTCAGGATCTCGATCGTGGTATCGGGCGCACGGTGGCGGATCGCACGGATGGTCTGGGCGAAATGTTCCGCCCCGCCATCGTCCAGATCGTCACGGTCCACCGATGTGATGACCACATGTTTCAGGCCCAGCTTCTGCACCGCATGGGCCACCCGGCCCGGCTCGAAAGCATCCAGTGCCGAAGGTTTGCCGGTCGCCACATTGCAGAAGGTGCAGCCGCGGGTGCAGATCTCGCCCATGATCATCATGGTGGCGTGGCCCTGGCTCCAGCATTCACCCACATTGGGGCAGCCGGCCTCTTCGCAGACGGTGACCAGCTTGTTGGCCTTCAGCAGGTCGCGCGTATCCTTGTACCCTTGCGAGGTGGGCGCCTTGACCCGGATCCATGACGGTTTCTTGGGCTGCTCCTGATCGGGGCGGTGCGCCTTTTCCGGATGGCGTTGTTCGGGAATCTTGAGATCGCGCATCGGTTCCTCCGCCGGCTGTGACGTAAGGAATAGTGCTTTTGTGCCGCCGAGGCAACGCCACCTGCTCGCAGGGCAGACATGCAGCCGCCGGTCGGGTGTGGCCTGCGCTGTGCCCTGCGCCAAACCGGCAGGCAGGATGCGCAGAATCAGGGCATCCCCCGATGCGGACGCGGCAGTTCTTCGCTTCGACGGGGCTGAGACGGCCTGCCGCATTGATACAGGTCAATGTGATGACCACACTGCATCGGCAGAAAGCCTGCACCCACGCGAGGCATGATGACACCAACCGAATTTGCGCTGGCAGCTGCGGCCCTGCTGTTGACCCCCGGCCCGACCAATACGCTGATGGCCATTGGCGGCACCGAGCGCGGCTGGCGCGCGGCACAACCGCTGATGATATTCGAGCTGGCTGCCTATCTGCTGGTCACCCTGCCGCTGGCACTGGCCGGGCAGGTCGCCATTGCGGCGGTGCCTGCGCTGAAACCGGCGATCACCCTGGCCGCAGGGATGTGGGTATTCTGGCTGGCGGTAAAGATGTGGCGGCTGCCCGCACCGGGGGCTGCCGCGCAGGTGACGGGGCGGCGCATCTTCGTGACCACGCTGCTGAACCCCAAGGCGCTGGTCTTCGGTCTTGTTCTGCTGCCGGGCCCGGCGCTGGCGGCAAAGACCGCAATCTTTGCCGGGCTGATCTGTGCGGTGGCGGCCATCTGGTCGGCCATGGGGGCCTGCCTTGCCGGGCGGCGCGATTGCCCCGCCCGCACCGCCGCGCCACTGGCCCGGCGGTTGGCTGCCCTCTGGCTGGGGGCCCTGTCGCTGGGGCTGCTGCTGTCCCTGCTGCCCCGGGTCTGACCCGCGGGCCGGATCAGCCGATCAGCGGCCCTGCACGGCCATACGTTTCGTCATAATGCCGCCGCAGCCGCTGCAAGGCGATGCGCAGCACGATCTTGCCCGATCGTGCGGCCCAGCCCATGCGACGTTCGGCCACCTCCAGCCGTTCCTGATAGCAGCAGACGCGCAGGGCCACATCACCCAGCCCCGGCCCCAGATCCGCCATGGCCAACCGCCACCCTGTCGCGCGCCGTCACGGGGGCGCCCACCGGCCGCCCGGCCCCCCGCACAAACCCCTCCCAGTCAGAGCTGCCCCGCAGGTTGATCTGCGCCAGTTCGTAATCCTCATGCAGCCGCTCTGCGGCGCGCACCAGTTCTGCGCCCAGAAAAACCTGGCCATCCTTGTCGCGCCGTCGTGCCAGAACGGAAACCGGGCTTTCCTGCAGGGCTGCGCGATTGCGGCGGCCCTCGCCATCCTCCCAGCCTGCCGGAAGCACAAAGCCAACCGGCGCTTCGGCCAGACCCAAAGCCGCATGATGGGCCAGCCTGCGGCGGTCTTCCTCTTCGATCAGCCGTTTCAGCGCAGCCCGGCCCATGGGGGTGATTTCATAGGTGGCGGGGCGGCCCGGCCTGCGGCACAGGATCCAGTCCTTCAAGGCAAAGGCCTGCGCCACCGCCCGGTCCAGCACGGCGGTCTGCACCATCCGGCCATCTTCGGCCTGCCGCAGCACCGCCGCCTTGTCCATATCCGGGGCAACGGCCATCACCGCGCCGGGTTCGGCCATGCGGCGCAGGATGCGGCGCCCTTCGCGGGCGATGCCCGCCTCGTCAAGACTGCCGGGGGTCACGGGGGTGGGGCGGATGGGGGCCGTCATATCTGGGCGATCCTCTCGGTCTGGGGCATGGGAACAGACCGAACCCGCCAGCGCCGCCAGCGCCTCGTCCACCAGCGGATCATCGCGCCGTGCCTCGTAGCGGCGCACCTGACGCAGCACGGTCGAGGCGGCAAGCCCTTCGCGCCGCGCCAGTTCGCGCAGCGACAGCCCCTCTTCCGTATGGGTCAGATACCGCCGGACCGCATCTGGCACCCATGCAGGCGGCAGCAAGGCGGGACGGGTGACAGTAACGCTCGGGTTCGGTTCCATCTTCTTTTTCCTGCGGCCTGCCTCAGCCGTGTGCTCCTGTGCGGAACAGGTTAACGGTGGGCAGCTTTGGTTACCCGAATGTTAACAAATCGAGCCATCCGGGCCTCCTGTGGATAATTGTTTCCAAAACCTAAACTTCCTTTGTACCATCGCGCGCAGAAACACAGGCTGACGCAACGCCAAGTTGCGGCATGCCATTGTCTCCGGATTGATGACCGGAGAGCTGCCATGACCGATATCCGCACCCTGATTTCCGACCTGCGCCGCCCGCGCCTTCTGCTGCGCGCCGCCCGCTTCGGCGCCGCCGATTACCGGCGCGACCGGGACCTGAAACGCCTGCTGCACGGGGAGGCCCTTCCTGCCCCGGAACACACCCTGCCCCGGCTGATAGATGCCGAAGGCCGGATGGAAGAAACCCGCCGCAGCGGCGATGCCAGCTATTCGCTGATCCGGCATATCGACATTCTGATCGCCCTGATTGCGGAACTGCATCTGATGCCACGCCCTGCACAGGGCGCATGACACGGCAAAGCAAAAGGCCGCCCCGATCCGGGGGCGGCCCTTGTCCTGTCCACAGGCGCGGATGTCAGATGAAGGCGTCGGGTTCGGCGGCCTTTTTCTGCGCCACATAGGCATCCAGCGCCTCGCGGATGCCTTCGTCCAGCGCAGGCGCCTGATAATCCCCCAGCATCTTCTTCACCCGCTCTGCCGCCAGCGTTTCGGTGTCGCGGGCGCCCTCTTCATCCCAGGTCTCGAAGGGCTTGTAATCCAGCAGATCCGACCGCCAGAAGGCGGATTTGAAATTGGCCTGGGTATGTTCGCAGCCCAGATAATGGCCGCCGGGCCCGACCTCGCGGATGGCATCCATCCCCTGCCCGTTTTCATCCATCATGATGCCCTGCGCCAGATGGTGCAGAGTGCCCAGCTGATCGGCATCCATCACGAATTTCTCATAGCTGGACACCAGCCCGCCTTCCAGCCAGCCACAGGCATGCAGCATGAAGTTCACACCGGCCAACAGCGCCATGTTCAGGCTGTTTGCGGTTTCATAGGCGGCCTGCGCATCCGGCAGCTTCGACCCGCAGAACGCCCCGCCCGAACGATAGGGCAGCCCCAGCCGCCGCGCCAGCTGGCCCGCGCCATAGGTGATATGCGCGGCCTCCGGCGTGCCAAAGGTCGGCGCGCCCGAGTTCATGTCGATCGAGGTGACAAAGGCGCCAAAGATCACCGGCGCGCCGGGGCGCACCAGCTGGCTATAGGCAACACCTGCCAGAACCTCGGCCAGCACCTGCGTCAGCGTGCCCGCCACCGTCACCGGAGCCATGGCCCCGCCCACGATGAAGGGGCTGATGATCGCCGCCTGATTGGCCTGCGCGTAAACCTCCAGCGCGCCCATCATCGTCGAATCGAAGGTCAGCGGGCTGTTGATGTTGATAAGGCTGGTCATCACCGTGTTCTGATCGACAAAATCATTGCCGAACAGGATCTTGGCCATTTCCACCGAATCTGCGGCGCGCACCGGCTCGGTGACAGACCCCATGAAGGGCTTGTCAGACAGCGTCATATGCGCGTGCAGCATGTCCAGATGGCGCTTGTTCACCGCGATATCGGTCGGTTCGCAAACGGTGCCACCCGAATGGTGCAGCCATTTCGACATATAGCCCAGCTTCACGAAATTGCTGAAATCCGCCATCGTGGCATAGCGGCGGCCGCCTTCACGGTCGCGCACGAAGGGCGGGCCGTAAACGGGTGCCAGCACCAGCCCCTTGCCGCCGATCTCCACATTCCGGGCAGGGTTGCGCGCATGCTGGGTAAAGCTGCGCGGCGCCGTGGCGCAAAGCTTGCGGGCCAGACCGCGGGGGATATGCACCCGCTCGCCGCGCACATCGGCCCCCGCCTGCCGCCAGCGTTCCAGCGCGGCGGGATTTTCCAGGAAGTTCACACCGATCTCTTCCAGAACGGTTTCGGCATTCCATTCGATGATCTGAAGCGCTTCGTCGTTCAGAATTTCGAAATTCGGGATGTTGCGCTCGATGAAACGTGCCGTTTCAAAGCTGACGCCCGTGCGCTCGGCCCGACGGGCCGCCCCGCCACCGCGCGCCCGGCGCCCTGCCGTTGCCACATCGCTCATGCCAGATCCTCCGTATGGCGCCCCATCGCGCACCGCTTTGCCCCTATATGCCCCCAGACCCGGCAGGCACGCCCCCTGTTTGCGTCACATCGCACCCAAAAACGACATTGCGCCTTTCATCTTGGCACAAATATCCCACGGGGGTGCGGGGGTGTGAAACCCCCGCCTGCTCCGGCTCGGGGCCCCGCTTTTCCCTTGCGATTCCGCCCTCGCAAAGCTATGGCGCGGGGCATGACACATGCCCATCAACGCCTCCTCATCATCGACTTCGGCAGCCAGGTCACGCAGCTGATTGCGCGGCGCCTGCGCGAGCTGAATGTCTATTGTGAAATTCACCCCTTCAACTGGGTTGACGAAGCCTTTCTGCGGGATTTCGCGCCCCGGGCTGTCATCTTTTCGGGCGGGCCTGCCTCGGTTTACACCGAAGGCGCGCCGATGCCGCCTGCGGGGGTGTTCGATCTGGGTGTGCCGATCCTGGGCATCTGCTATGGCCAGCAGGTGATGATGCACTGCCTTGGCGGGCATGTCGAAGGCGGCCATGGCACGGCAGAATTCGGCCGCGCCTTCGTGACGCCGACCACGGACCGCCTGCCCATTCTGGATGGCTGGTTCGATGCCGGCAACGAACAGGTCTGGATGAGCCACGGCGATCATGTGTCGAAGATCGCCCCGGGGTTCCAGGTCTATGGCACCTCGCCCAATGCGCCCTTTGCCATCACCGCCGATGTGTCGCGCAACTTCTATGCCGTGCAGTTCCACCCCGAGGTGCACCACACCCCCAAGGGCGCGAAACTCTACGAGAATTTCGTGAAACTCGCGGGCTTCACCGGCGACTGGACAATGCTGTCCTACCGCGAGGATGCGATTGCCCGCATCCGCGAACAGGTGGGTGACAAGCAGGTGATCTGCGCCCTGTCCGGCGGCGTGGACAGTTCGGTGACCGCGATCCTGATCCACGAGGCCATCGGGTCGCAGCTGACCTGCGTGTTCGTCGATCATGGGTTGCTGCGCAAGAACGAGGCGGAACAGGTGGTTGCCATGTTCCGCGATAATTACAACCTGAACCTGATCCATGCCGATGAATCAGATCTGTTCCTGGGCGCGCTGGAAGGGGTTTCCGATCCCGAAACCAAGCGCAAGACCATCGGGCGGCTGTTCATCGACGTGTTCCAGAAATACGCCAACGAAATCGAGGGCGCGGAATTCCTGGCGCAGGGCACACTTTATCCTGACGTGATCGAAAGCGTGTCGTTCAGCGGCGGCCCCTCGGTCACCATCAAATCGCACCATAATGTCGGCGGCCTGCCCGAAAAGATGGGGCTGAAGCTGATCGAGCCGCTGCGCGAGCTGTTCAAGGACGAGGTCCGCGCCCTGGGGCGCGAACTGGGTCTGCCCGCCAGCTTCATTGGCCGCCACCCCTTCCCCGGCCCGGGCCTTGCCATCCGCTGCCCCGGTGAGATCACCCGCGAAAAGCTGGCGATCCTGCGCGAGGCCGATGCCGTCTATATCGACCAGATCCGCAAGCACGGGCTCTATGATGATATCTGGCAGGCCTTTGCCGCCATCCTGCCGATGAAAACGGTGGGCGTTATGGGCGACGGGCGCACCTATGATTACGCCGTGGCGATCCGCGCTGTAACCTCGGTGGATGGGATGACAGCCGATACCTATCCCTTCACCAATGATTTCCTGGGCGAGACGATGACCCGCATCATCAACGAGGTGAAGGGCGTGAACCGTGTGTTCTACGATCTGACCTCGAAACCGCCGGGCACGATCGAACTCGAATGATCCGCCCCCGATGATCCGCCCCCAATGATCCGACTGCGTGGCCAGCTGATCTGCGCAACCGCCGAAGATTGTTCGGCGGTTGCTGCACATCTGGCCGACCATGTCGCGCTGACCCGGGCCGAACCCGGCTGCCTGTCTTTCGACATTTCGGCAACCGATGATCCCTTTACTTTCGAAGTGATGGAATCCTTCCGCGACCGCGCGGCTTTTGATGCCCATCAGCTGCGCACCCGCGACAGCGCGTGGTTTGCCGCAACACGCCATATCCTGCGCGATTTCCGCATCGAGGAAATCGGCGACTGATCTGGCTGGACAGGCCAATTGCGCCGCGCCACAAGTGGCGCATGACATCCGCAGCCCTTGCCCCCCCGATCCATCGCCCCATCGCTGCCGCCCTCTGGATGGTGGGCTCCATCATGTCCTTCACGGCCATGGCGGTGGCAGGCCGTGCCATTGCCGGACAGCATGATACGTTCGAAATCATGCTCTGGCGTTCGGTCGTGGGTTTCCTGCTTGTTCTGGCCGTTGCCGGGACAGCCGGACGGCTGGGCGAGATACAGACCGGCCGGCTGGGGCAACATGGCCTGCGTAATATCGTGCATTTCAGCGGACAGAACCTGTGGTTCTGGTCACTGACCCAGATCCCGCTCGCCCAGTTGTTCGCGCTGGAATTCACATCACCGATCTGGGTCTTGCTGCTGTCGCCGCTGGTGCTGGGCGAACGGCTGACCCTGATGCGGGTCTTTGCCGCCGCCCTGGGCTTTACCGGGGCGATGATCGTGGCCCGGCCGGATTTCTCTGATCCCAATCCGGCGATTCTGGCGGCTGCTGCTTCGGCCATCTGCTTTGCCGGTTCGGTGATGATGACGAAAAAGCTGACGCGGGGCGAAAGCCTGGTGTCGATCCTGTTCTGGCTGACGCTGATGCAGACCGGGCTTGGTCTGCTGGCTGCCGGGCATGATGGACGCATCGCCCTGCCGACACTGACAAGCCTGCCCTGGCTTTGCGTGATCGGCGCCGGTGGGCTGGTGGCGCATCTGTGCCTGACCAAGGCATTGTCGCTGGCCTCGGCCAGTGTGGTGGTGCCGATTGATTTCGTCCGCCTGCCCTTGATCGCCGTTGTGGGCATGTTGTTCTATGGCGAAGGCTTCGATATCTGGGTTCTGATCGGCGGCGCCGTGATCTTCCTGGGCAACGGGCTGAACATCCGCAGTGAAAACCGACGCCATGCAATCGCGCGTAACGTCACGAAATCGTGACGTCGCGTCAATGATTGACCGGTTCACGGGCCACGGTAACTCTGCCTTTCAACCGGCAGCCAATGGCCGGGATGCACCAACTGACTTTCGGGGATGGAGATCATGAAAAATCTGGTGGCGCTGTGTGGCGCCTTGACGACCGTGGCCGCAGCGGCACACGGCGGTGGTATCGACCGCTCTGGTCAGCCCATCGGCATCCTGTTTGAACAGGGCAATTATGTCGAGCTCAGCTATGGCATGATCAGCCCCTCTGTGTCGGGCAAGGATCTGGCGATCTATGGCGGCACGGCCAGCGGCGAGGTTGCGGGCAATCACACCCTGCCCGGCTTTGCGCTGAAATATCAGTTCACCGAACAGCTTTCCGGCGCGGTGATCTACGATCACGCCTATGGGGCGGATATTGATTACACCAGCTTCACAGGCTTCGGCAGCACCGGGTCATACATGCTGGGCGATACGCTGGCCAAGGTGGATAGCGAAGGCCTGACCGGCCTGCTGCGCTACAAGTTCAACGACAACTTCTCGATGCACGGCGGCTTGCGTATCGGCAAGGCTTCGGGTCAGGTGCGGCTGGGCGGGCAGGCCTACGGGCCGACATTCAACCCGGCAGACCCGGCCACCTATGCCACCGTCAATGGCTACAGCGCCGATCTGGCAAGCAGCTGGGGCACCGGCTATGTGATTGGCGCGGCTTATGAAAAGCCCGAAATCGCGCTGCGCGTGGCCTTGACCTATTTCTCGAAGATCAGCCATGATTTCGATACGGTCGAAACCCTGCCCAGCGGCGCCACGCTGGATGCCAATACGCCGGTCGACACGCCGCAGGCCATCAATCTTGATGTTCAAAGCGGCATCATGAAGGATACGCTGCTGTTTGGATCGGTCCGCTGGGTGGACTGGAGCAATTTCAAGATTGCCCCGGATCAGTTCTTTGGCCCCAATGTCGGTAGCCTGACCAATCTGGATGATACCATCACTTATACCCTGGGTCTGGGCCGCAAGTTCAACGATAACTGGTCCGGTTCGGTTTTCGCCACATGGGAGCCGGGCACCGGCAAGCTGGTCTCGCCGCTGGCACCGACCAATGGCTACAAGGGCCTGGGGATCGCCGCAGTCTATACCCGCGACAACATGAAGATCACCACCGGGGTGCGCTATCTCTGGCTCGGCGATGCCGATCCTGAAACCGGCACCCCCGACGTGGCCCGCGCCGAATTCCGCGATAATACGGCATTGGCTGTGGGCGTGAAGGTCGGGTTCACGTTCTGAGTGAAGTGGCGAGAAAGCAAGAAAAGGCCCCGCTGAGAGCGGGGCTTTTTCTATGGTGGGAGGGTGAGGGCATCGTGCCCGGCCCAAAACGGACCATCAGCCCTTGGCAGGGTGAAGACTTTTCTCCACTGTGTCATCAAAGGAAATGGCTGGAAGGATAGGAAGTGACAATCAATAGTAGCGAGACATCTGCGGTCTATTCCCTTTCCGAGCGCTTCATAGACGGACAAGTATTTGGAATAGATGCAGATCAGTATGCGACACTCAGCGAGGCACTCACAACTGTCGTTTCGGCCATGGAAATCGAAGAGTTATTCCAAGTCTTTGCACAGTCATTTCTTAGGTTTGAGAAAGATCTGCTGGACACGGCTTCCGAGTGCGCCTTTGCAAACATGCTGTCTAATGGCAATGAATTATTTTTCAGCACTATTCGGCACCGCATCAATACCAACATCATAACAATTCTGACCTCTTATAAAAGCTATGACGACCATTGCGACAGAATTCTCAAGCCTTTGATAAACCCATCAGAAGCGAAGGAATTCAACCACCGTATACGCAGTAAAACGTTCGAATCACACTTGAGTTATCGAATTTGCGCCAAGCTCAGAGATTATGCCCAACACCGGGCACTCCCACTAGGCGGCTTTTCTATTGGTGGCAAAACCAATATCGGCCGTGATAATTCAGGGCAGCTAAGAAAACTTGATACTGGCTTCAATGTTTCTCCATGGCTCGACGTCTCGAAGTTTAAGAGCTCTAGCCAGTGCAAAGCGCCGCTTCGAAAGGAACTAGAAAAACTAGGCTACGAAAAAATTGACATGAAATGGCTTATTCGTTCGTTTTCTGGGGCTATGTACGAGCGCCATGCGGAACTTCGAGCATTTTTGAAGCCGACGATTGTAGCTGCAGGTGAAAAAATCACTTCAGGATATGATCTCGCTAGCACATTAAAAAATAGTGAAGCAAAATTTCTTGAGCTGTGTGGGGGTGACGAAAAGCGCCCGATGAGAAATGACTTGGCTGCCAAAGTTTTGAGGGATTTTCAAACATGGTCATCGCTACAGGGCGCCGAACGCTCATATGTGACTTCACAGATCACGCCAGAGAACGCGACCTACTCTGGCCAGGTTGATGCTTAGGTGTTTAGTCAGAACACTTGCCGCGCGGCGCTTGCTACTTACGGCACGAATGTTTCTGACGTGAATTGGCCATGACTTTGCAATGCCCGCTCCCCGCCCTTCGCTGCCACCCGCCATGAACGCAGCACACACTCCCCCTCCCCCCATTTTCCGCGTGACCCCTCCCCCATCTCACGCTAACAGAGGGCGCAACCGAAACGGGGCGCAGTGATGATCTACCAGACCGCCGCAGACTGGACCGCCGCATCGCGCAAGCGGGTGCTGCTGTTTGGCATGTCCGGTCTGGGCAAGACCTTCCTCGCCTCGATGCTGCGCGGCACCGGGGGCTGGTTTCACTACTCGGTCGATTACCGCATCGGCACCCGCTACATGGGCGAGCATATCGCCGATAATTTCAAGCGCGAGGCGATGAAGGTGCCGTTCCTGCGGGAACTGCTGCTGACCGATTCGGTCTATATCGCGTCCAACATCACCTTCGACAACCTCGCGCCCCTGTCCACCTACATGGGCAAGCCCGGCAATCCTGCGCAGGGCGGGCTGAGCTTTGCGGAATATCTGCGCCGTCAGGATCAGCACCGCGAATCGGAAATTGCGGCACTGCTGGATACGACCCGCTTCATCGGCCGTGCAGCCGATATCTATGGCTATGACAATTTCATCTGCGATTCCGGCGGCTCGATCTGCGAAGTGGTGGATCCCGCCAACCCCGAAGATCCGGTGCTGCGCGAATTGTCGCAAAATCTGCTGATGGTCTGGATCAAGGGATCGGATGCCCATACGGCCGAGCTGATCCGCCGCTTCGACCGGGCGCCGAAGCCGATGTATTACCAGCCACATTTCCTGGAACGAATGTGGGGCACATACCGCACCGATACGGGGCTTTCGGCAGATCAGGTCAACCCGGATACCTTTGTCCGCTGGACCTATGCCCAGGCCCTTGCCCATCGCCAGCCGCGCTATGCCGCGATGGCCGAATGGGGTGTGACGATCACCGCCGAAGAGGTGGCGCAGGTGCGCGACGTGGCGGGCTTCAATGATCTGATCGCCCGCGCCATTGAAGAAAAGCAAGCGCAGGCTTAATTCCCTCCGCTGAACGGAGACCGAGATGCCGATTACCCTGCCCGAAACCCTGCCCGCCTTCGACGTGCTGAACCGCGAAGGCGTATCCGTGATGTCGCCCGAACGCGCCAGCCGTCAGGATATCCGCCCGCTGCGCATCGGGCTGCTGAACCTGATGCCCAAGAAGATCCAGACCGAAAACCAGTTCGCCCGGCTGATCGGCGCCACGCCGCTGCAGATCGACCTGCAGCTGATCCGCATGTCGCGAACATCAGACCCGGAACACCGCCGCCGAACATATGGAAACCTTCTATCGCCCCTTCGCCGAAGTGGCCGACAGCGGCGAAAAATTCGACGGGCTGATCATCACCGGCGCCCCCATCGAACACCTGCCCTTCGAGGAGGTGACCTATTGGGACGAGCTGTGCCAGGTGATGGACTGGACGCAAGGCCATGTGCAATCCACCTTCGGCGTCTGCTGGGGCGGCATGGCGATGATCAACCACTTCCATGGCGTGCAGAAACACATCCTCGATCACAAGGCCTTCGGCTGTTTCCGCCACCGCAACCTCTGCCCCACCTCGCCCTATCTGCGCGGCTTTTCCGATGATTTCGTGATCCCCGTCAGCCGCTGGACCGAGATGAAACAGGCCGAGATCGACGGCAAGCCCGGCCTCTGCACCCTGCTGGGATCGGACGAGGTCGGCCCCTGTTTGGTCGAAGATGCGGGGCATCGTGCGCTCTATATCTTCAACCACTTCGAATATGACAGCGACACGCTGAAACAGGAATATGATCGCGATGTGGCCAATGGCACGCCGATCAACGTGCCGATGAACTACTATCCCGATGACAATCCCGCGATGCCGCCACTCAATCGCTGGAGAAGCCACGCGCACCTTCTATATGGCAACTGGATCAACGAAATGTATCAGTCCACGCCCTATGATCTGCAGGAAATTGGCCGCTAGCCTCATCATCGGAACGCTTGTGCTTGCAGGCTGCGCGACGGCGGTTGACCGTCGTGCAACCGCACGCGAAGTTTCGGCCGAGGCCGCTTACCCGCCGCCGGGGCAGTTTGTTACCGTCGACGGCATCCGCCTTCATGCCGAGGTGCGCGGCAGCGGCCCGGATCTGGTGCTGATACATGGTGCCAGCGGCAATACGCGTGACTTCAGCTTTGCCTTGATGGACAGGCTGGCGCCACATTACCGGGTCATCGCCTTTGACAGGCCCGGCATGGGCTATTCCGGTGCGTTGGACGGGCGCGAGATCAGCCCGCTGATACAGGGTGATCTGCTGCGCCGGGCGGCGCTGCAGCTGGGCGCCGAAAAGCCGCTGGTTCTGGGGCACAGCTATGGCGGCGCCGTGGCCCTGGGCTGGGCGCTGACAGCGCCAGAACCGCCCGCCGGGCTGGTGCTGCTTTCTGCCGCGACGATGCCCTGGCCGGGTGGGCTTGGCGCCTGGTACGCGGTCAGCGGCAGTAGGCTGGGGGCCGCGACAGTCTTGCCGCTGGTCACCGCCTTCGCCCCGCCCTCCGTGGTGCAAGCTGCCGTCACCGGCATCTTTGCCCCGGATCCTGTGCCCCCCGGCTATACCGAATTTGTCGGCGCCCCCCTGACCCTGCGGCGCGAAAGCCTGCGGGTGAATGCCGCCCAGATCACCCGCCTGCGCCCGCATGTGGTTGAAATGGCCAAGAACTACCCGCGCCTTTCATTGCCGGTAGAGCTGGTGCACGGCGATGCCGATACGGTGGTGCCGCTGCATATCCATTCCCGGCCGCTGGCAGAGCTGCTGCCCGATGCCCGGCTGACCGTCATCCCCGGTGGCGGCCACATGCCGCATCATGCACAACCCGATCAGGTGATTGCCGCCATCCACCGCGCGGCTGTCCGCGCCGGATTGCGCTAGCCCCCGCAATCGCCATACTGGCCCAAACCGGGAGAAACGCATGCAAAAGCCATTCGACGGCGCGATCAGCCGCTATTTTACCGATGCGGCCCCAAAGCCCGTCCGCAAGGCGATTGAACAGGGTGGCAAGGATGACATCCTCTCGCAGGGTTATGCCTATCGCGAAATGATCGGTAAAAAGGCCTATGAAGCGCAGATGGAGGCGCTGCAGGTGCAGCTGGTGCGGATGCAGGCCGGCGTGAAGGCCAGCGGCCAGCGGATTGTGATCGTGTTCGAAGGCCGCGATGCCGCAGGCAAGGGTGGCACCATCGGCGCGCTGACTGAAAACCTGAACCCGCGGGGCTGTCAGGTCGTGGCGCTTTCGAAGCCCTCGGACCGCGAGGCGACGCAATGGTATTTCCAGCGCTATGTGGATTGGTTGCCCGCTGCCGGGGAAATGGTGCTGTTTGACCGCAGCTGGTATAACCGCGCCATCGTCGAACCCGTCTTCGGCTTCTGCACCGAAGCACAGCGCGCGGCTTTCTTCCGCCAGCTGCCGGAATTCGAGGATATGATCGTCGATGAAGGCATCATCTTCCTGAAATTCTGGCTGGATGTCAGCCGCCCGGAACAGTTGCGCCGGATGCTGGCCCGCGAAAGCGATCCGCTGAAGCAATGGAAGCTGTCACCGATTGACGTTGACGGGCTGGCGAAATGGGAACCCTATTGCGCCGCCATTGAAGACACCTTTGCCCGCAGCCATTTCCCCAAGGCGCTCTGGACTGTCGTGCGGTCGGATGACAAGCGCCGCGCGCGGATTGCCGTGATCCAGAAGGTTCTGCAATCGGTCGAATTCAAAGGCAAGGATGCCGCGCTGATCGGCACACCCGATCCCGCGATCTGCGGCGGGCCAGAACTGTGGTCTGACGGCGAGAATGACTAAACGCGGATACCACCACGGCAATCTGCGGCAGGCACTGGTCGAAGCCGCGCTGGATCTGATTGCCGAAAAAAGCCCCCAGGGCTTTACCCTGTCCGAAGCGGCCAAGGCGGCGGATGTCACGCCCGCCGCCGTCTATCGCCATTTCGCCGGCCGCGACGATCTGCTGGCCGAGGTGGCGCGGCAAGGCTACGAAATCTTCGCGGCGCTGATGGAATATGCCTTCAACGACGGCAAACCCACGGCGCTGGCCGCCTTTGAATCGACAGGCCGCGCCTATCTGGCCTTCGCCCGCAAATATCCCGGCCATTACATGGCGATGTTCGAAAGCGGGCTCAGCCCGGCCAGCTATCCCGATCTGGCGCCGGTGGCCCAAAAGGCGCGGAATGTGCTGGAACGCGCGGCCGATGGCCTGTCGCAGCACCTGCCCGAAGGCCGCCGCCCCCCCGCCAGCATGGTTTCAGCGCATATCTGGGCCATGAGCCATGGTGTGGTGGAGCTGTATATGCGCGGCACCGCCAAAAGCCCCTTTCCGCCCGAAGATCTGCTGGAAACCGGCGTCGGCATCTATCTGCGCGGGCTGGGGCTGCTGCCCCCTGATCAATAGAACCCGTCATCCGCGCCGATGCGGATGCCCTTCGCCCGGATACGGGCCAGCACGGCAGGCAGGGCGCGCGGATGATCTTCAACGCAGTTCTGCCGCAGGAACCAGGTCACGAATTTCTCATGCGGCCAGTCGCGCGCCATGGCTGCGGCCATGGCCTCGGGCAGGCGGCGGCGGTCTGTCAGGGTGATGGCGTTCTGCGCAAAATCGGTCTGGCCTGCCAGAACCACCGGCTTGCGGTGCAGAAAAGCCTCGCCCGCCGAGAGGTGAGGTCAGCGCAAGTCAAGGCGGCAGAGTATGGATCGGGCATCCGGCATGCCGCCCCGTCCGGCGTTTGCCGCGCGTCTTCGCTTCCGGCGCATTGTTTGGATGCGGCTTGATACAAAGCGGCCGGTTCCCCCGCGCCAGGATCGCGGCCTGAATCAGTTCCGGGACGGAAAGGTAATGGCTGTGCCAGCGCGGTGTCTTGAAATCCTGTGCGAAAAGCGCAAGGCAGCCTTGGGGAACAGGCAGTTCCCCCCGAGGTAATTGTTCGAATTTTGAAAAGTTCTCCGGGATGAACTGCTCTGCCAGCCGGGCATGAAATCCTTCGGCAAATTTGCCCGCCACCAGACGCGGATCAAATTGTCTCAACCGATTGCTGGAATTGTTCCGCGTTGCCAGCTCGTCAAAATACCACCAGCCCCGCAGATATCCGGGCACCGCGTGAAACACATTGGGGGCATAAACCGGGCGGTCTTCCAGAACCACATGCAGATGCCCGCCCTGCGCCACCGCAAGATCCACGGTTTCCCGGGCATAGGGCACGATCTCTGTCGCCCAACCCGCCGCAACGGCATGGTCGGCCAGCGCCCCCAGCAGCCGAAAGCTGCCCCGCGCCAGGCCTGTGGCCAGCTTGTCCCGCGCATGAAACACCAGCATCGGGCCGGAATCTTCCAGCCTGCGCCGGGTCAGCCAATCTTCAGGCCGGATCTCCAACATCAGCGGAACAGGACAAGCGCCCCCGGGCTCCAGCCCACACGGGCACGGGTGCCGATATCCAGCACCGGCCGGCCAAACACGTTGCGCATCGACAGACGCATCGGCGCGGCCACGCCATCAAAGCGCACATCGTAATAGGTCATGTCACCGTAATAGACGACCTCTTCGATGGTCGCCATGCTTTCGCGGTCGGTCGCGGTCTGGCCTTCGAACAGGATGGTGGCGGTCTCGGGGCGGAAGCCCACGGTCGCCCCCTCGCCCGTCGATCCGCCCATCACCTGATCGGCAGACAGGGCAAAGCGGCCAAGCCCGGCGGCCTCTACCTCGACCGTCCCGTTTTCAGACAGAACCTGCGCGGGCAGGAAGTTCATCGTCCCGATGAAATCCGCCACCTTGCGGCTGTTGGGCCGACGATACAGCGTTTCCGGGTCGGCCAGCTGGGCAATCTGGCCTTCGAACATCACGGCGATCCGGTCAGACATGACCAGCGCCTCTTCCTGGTCATGCGTCACCAGAATGAAAGTGATGCCGACCTGGCGCTGCAGCTTGATCAGCTCCACCTGCATCTGTTCGCGCATCTTCTTGTCCAGCGCGCTCAGCGGCTCGTCCAGCAGCAGCACCTTGGGCTTCAGGATCAGCGCGCGGGCCAGCGCCACGCGCTGCCGCTGACCGCCTGAAAGCGCATGGGCCGCCCGCTTGCCATAGCCTTTCAGCCCCACCATCTCCAGCGCTTCACCAACCGCCATGGCCTTCTCGGTGGCCGAACGCGGATCGCGGCGCAGGCCGAAGCCCACATTCTCTTCCACCGTCAGATGCGGGAAAATCGCATAGCTCTGGAACACCATATTGGTCGGGCGCTTGTTGGCAGGCACCCCCGCCATATCCTTGCCGTCGATCAGCACCGCGCCCGAGGAGATATCCTCGAACCCGGCGATGGTGCGCAGAAGCGTGGTCTTGCCACAGCCCGAGGGCCCCAGCAGCGAGAAGAACTCCCCCGCCTTGATGGTGCCGTTGATGCCGCGCAAGGCGTGGTAATCGCCATAATATTTATGGACATCCTGGAACTCGATCATCGTGGGGGTTGGGTCGACGTCACAGGAAGCCTCCGGTATCCTTGCCGCCGGTTTTCGCAATGCCGCGGCGGCGGAAATATTCAGCGATGGTCAGAAGAAGGATCGAGATGCACACCAGCACAAAGCCAAGCGCCATGATTGCGGGCACCTTCTGCGGGAAGCGGAACTGCCCGAAGATATAGACAGAGAGCACGGTCTGATTGCCCCCCAGGAAATAGGCGATGATGAATTCATCCAGGCTGATGGTGAAGCAGATCAGCAGCGACGAAATGATGCCCGGCATCACCAGCGGCAGGATGATCAGCCGGAAGGTGGAAAGCCGCGGTTTCGCCCAGATCATAGGCCGCCTCTTCCAGCGACCGGTCCAGCGACGAAAACGCCGAGGTCAGGATCGCCACCGCAAAGGGGGTGCAGATCAGCACATGGCCCAGGATGATGGTAAAGATCGACAGCGGAACCCCGATCCCGATCAGGATCACCAGAAGCGCCATCGCCACGATCATTTCGGGCAGCACCAGCGGCAGCATGATCAGCCCCATGATCGGGCCCTTGCCGGGAAAATTATAGCGGGTCGAGGCGCGGGCGGCAAAGATGCCAACAGCATGGTCGACAGCAAGCCGACGACACGCGCAATGATCATGGATGTTCTTCGACGGCGTTCCACAGCTGCTGATCGTTCCACATCTCGACAAACCAGTTCGTGGTGAAACCGGCCAGCGGAAAGGCGATCACCCGGCTGTCGTTGAAGGCAAAGATCGGCAGCAGCAGCGATCGGGCGCGTACAGGAACAGCAGATAGAGCGATGCGTATAGATTTCGAGGATCGGGGCTCTTCTTCATTTCTGCCCCCTCAGGAAACGGCGGTTCAGCAACGAGGAACACCACGCTGACACCACCGTGACGATCAGCATCGCCGATCACCGCGATGGCCGAGCCCCCACAGCCTTGTCATTCTGTTTCAGCATCTGCACTTCGATCATGTTCGCAATCATCGGGATCTTGCCACCGCCGATCAGCTCGGGCGTCACATAATCCCCGATGGTCGGGATGAACACGATCAGCACCGCCGCAATCACCCCCGGCATCGACAGGGGCAGCGTGACGCGCAGGAAGGTCAGCAGCTGGCTTTCGCCCAGATCCTGCCCCGCTTCCAGCAGCGAACGGTCGATCTTTTCCAGGCTGACAAAGATCGGCAGGATGGCGAAGGGCGCATAGGCATGGGCCAGCGTCGCCACCATAGATCCGATGGAATAGTTGATGACGGTCAGCGGCTCGTCGATGATGCCGATGCTCATCAGGCCCGAGTTGATGACGCCGTTATAGCCCAGGATCACCTTCCACAGGAAGACCCGGATCAGATAGGTGGTCCAGAACGGGATGGTGATCAGGAACAGCCACAAAGCCTTGCGTTCCGGCTTGACATGAAAGCTGACAAAATAGGCCACCGGATAGGCCAGCAGCACGGTGATCAGCGTCACCAGCATCGAAACCCACAGCGACCGCAGCATGATCGCCTGATAGATGCGGCCCGTCCAGACCTCGGCATAATTGCTGAATGTGAACCCGGCAGAGACACCGTGCCGCGCCCGTCCAGTCATGAACGGAATAGACCAGAACCGTCAGCCAACGGCGCCGCCAGCATAAGTATGGCGTAAACCGCGGTGGGCGAGATCAGCAGATAGCCCTGCGCTGCCTCTGAATCCCTGAAACGGCCGCGCGTTGCAGCCATCTTTCCCTCATGCTCCCCTGTCGGACCGCTGCAGGCGTTGGCGCCTTGTGATTTGATCAAATGTCTAGACCGGTTGATTCGCTTAAAAGGCGAAGAGCGGCACCCTCATTTCGCAGAACTGACAATCAACCCCGCAGGGCAATGGACTCCGGGCGCAAAGATCGGATCATTTGCGGAGCCGATGCCGGGTCAGCCACGCGATGCGCTCGATGGCAATCGCCCGTTTCTTCAGCTCGTCATAAAGCGTCGGCACCACGCGGATCGCTGCCGCACCGCAAGCCGCAGCGCCTCTCGCAGATGCGGGCGTCGCGACCTGGATCCTCGATGCCACGCGCCAGATCATGCGGCGCGCCACACCATCGTCATAGACGATTTCCGTGTTGCCGTGACGGTTCTTGCGCCAACCAAGAAAATCCGCGCCGCCGTGCGGCGCGTGGAAAGTATGCTGCAGTCCCATTTTTCGGGCTCTCTTTTTGTCTGCTCGTGGCGCAACTATGCCGCCCGCGCGCCGGACCTGCGTCAAGCGGCGGGCCCGGGCACAATCCGCGTGATGCGCAGCGCGATCTGCCACCGGTCGCGGCAATAGCCGCCCGCATCACACCGCCATATCCGAAGGCGGGCGCCGCAACAGCCGCGCCAGCGTGGCCAGTGCCGGCTCATACCGATCCAGCGGAACGCCGCCCGCCACGGCAATGCGCAGCGCATGGGGCGCCCGGCCATGGATCAGCGCATATTCATCGGCCTGCCGGACCAGCACCCCCTCGGCCTCGGCCGTGCGCGCAAAGGTCGAGGCCCGCCAGCCCGACGGCAGCGGCAACCAGACAAACGGCAGCCCGGGCTGCCAGCGGATATCAAACAGCGCCAAGCGCATTGACCATGGCCTGCAGACGTTCCGAAAACGCCGCCTGCACCTTGCGGCGCAGATCTTCTGCCGCCCCGCTTTCCAGCAGATCCAGCACCAGATCAGACACGGGCCGCGCCAGCGCAAAGAACCCGTGCTGTGCGGTCAGCCGCCCCGCCTCGCCCATGCCAACCGGGCAGACGGCATAGCCAAAGCGCAAGGCCGCCGAGACGGATCTTGGAGACTGATCCGATGTACCAGGTCCGCTCCGGCGCCAGCGCCCGCAGCGATGGAAGATCGCTTTCCGCAATCGAATAGCAATCATCCTCCACCACCTGCAGATCATAGCGGCGCGCGATTTCCACGATTTCGGCCCGGCGCACCGCCGACATGCGGCCGGTGGTCGGGTTCTGCGCCTCCGGCGTCAGGACCAGGATCTGCGCGCTGTGCCGACGGCAGGCCGCCTCCAGCGCATCGGGCATCATGCCCTGATCGTCGATCTCCACCCCCACCATCTCGGCCCGGGCCAGTTTGGCGGCATGGCGGATGCCCGGATAGGCCAGATCCTCTGTCAGGATCACCGGCCGGTCGCCGCGCAGGCAGCACAGGAACATCAGAAGCAGCGCATTCTGCCCGCCATGGGTCAGCGCCACATCATCCGGTCCGAAACCGGGCCCAGAATCCGGTCGCGCCATCCAAATCACGCACCGCGGCCGCGCAGCGGCAGCTTCTCCGCGCTGCGACTGGGTAATCCAGCCAGCCCGCATCCAGCCCGGCTGCCAGATCCGCTGCCAGCGCCGCGCGAAAGGCGTCGGCCTGCCCGACATCCGGCAGCTGCGGCGACCGCAGATCCACCAGCCAGGGCTCTGACTGCAGATCCCGCTCCTGAAACAGCGATTGTGTCGGCCCCAGCCGCGGCGCCCGCGCCGCAACAAAGGTGCCCCGCCCCACAGTGGCCGCCAGCAGCCCTTCTTGTGTCGCAAGCTGATAGGCCCGGCTCACCGTGCCCGGCGTGACATGCAGCCCCCAGGCCAGATCGCGCACCGTCGGCAGCTGCGTGCCCGGCGGCAGCTCCCCCGCGCGGATGGCCTCGCGCAGCGCCCGCGTCAGCGCCAGATATTTCGGGCCGGGATACAAGTTCAGCTCGGGCTGCCAATTTGTATCAGTCACAATGTTCCTCTGGCGATTGATACATTGATATTGTATCAAACTCATACGCCAATTTCGGCTTTGTATCAACACAAAAGGTGCTAACATGGCCCGGTCGCAACTGACCGCCCCGACGCTGATCCTGTCCAACGTGCAGTATCTGCCGCCCGTATCGCGCATTGCGGTTGCGATCGCGCAGACCGTACTCACCTGGGACATGCGCCGGAATGGCCGCCGCGCCTTGAAAACGCTTGACGCGCATCTGCTGCGCGACATCGGCCTCAGCACTCAGGATGCCGGGAACGAGGCTGAAAAGCCCTTCTGGCGCGACTGATCCCCACGGATTACCCCCGGACGTTGGGCGCCGCCCCTGCGGCCGCCTTTTTCCTGCCGCATCCGCCGCGCAAGAAACAGAACCGCACAAAGCAAAAGGCCCGCCATATGGCGGGCCTTTCGAAGTGAACAATGCTCGAAACTCAGCGCTTCGAGAACTGGAACGAGCGGCGGGCTTTCGCCTTGCCGTATTTCTTCCGTTCCACCACGCGGCTGTCGCGGGTCAGGAAGCCTGCGGCCTTCAGCGCGGGGCGCAGGCTGGGTTCATACAGCTGCAGCGCCTTCGAAATGCCGTGCTTCACAGCACCGGCCTGGCCCGACAGACCGCCGCCAGCCACGGTTGCGAAAACGTCGAACTGGCCTTCGACGTTGGCAACGGTGAAGGGCTGGCGCAGGATCATCTGCAGCACGGGACGGGCGAAATAGACCGCCATTTCCTTGCCGTTCACCACGACCTTGCCGGAACCCGGCTTGATCCAGACGCGGGCGACCGCGTCCTTGCGCTTGCCGGTGGCATAGGAACGGCCAAGCTTGTCGCGCAGGGGCGTGCGCGGGGCCACGGCTTCGGCAGCCGCAGCGGCGGCGCCGAGGTGCCCGAGACGGCCGATTTCAGATCGTCGAGGGATTTGATGTCGGCCATGATCAGGCGCTCCGGGTGTTCTTCGGGTTCAGCGCCTTGACGTCCAGGACGGTCGGGGCTGCTGCGCTTCATGCGGATGCTCGGCGCCGGCGTAAACGCGCAGGTTGGTCATCTGCTGGCGGCCCAGGCGGTTGCGGGTGATCATGCGCTCGACAGCTTTTACCACCACACGCTCGGGATGCTTGCCTTCCAGCACCTGACGCGCGGTGCGCTGCTTGATGCCGCCCGGGTGGCCGGTGTGCCAGTAGTAACGCTTGTCGTCGCGCTTGTTGCCGGTCATCTGCACCTTGTCGGCGTT
The DNA here is from genome assembly GCA_034519525.1 of Gemmobacter sp. Lineage (GTDB taxonomy): Bacteria > Pseudomonadota > Alphaproteobacteria > Rhodobacterales > Rhodobacteraceae > Gemmobacter. The sequence goes on from JAXHOJ010000062.1 coordinate 91,899, forward strand.
GATGATGATGACGTTGTCACCCATGTCCATGTGGGGGGTGAAGGTCGGCTTGTTCTTGCCGCGCAGGATGTTGGCGACGATCGTGGCGAGACGGCCCAGAACAACGCCCTCGGCGTCGATCAGGATCCACTTCTTTTCGATCTCCGCCGGAATAGCGGTGTAGGTTTTCATGTCAGACCCATGCGATGAGGAAGGCCATAGGCCCCCGTAAATCTCGGATGCTGGCTTCTCCCCGATTCCGCCCGTCAGGTCAAGTGCAGCGCAATCAATTTAATCATTCAAATTCAATAACTTGCAAAAACGGTACCATAATACCCCAATTTTTACCCCTTTCCTCTTGGCCCAAATACCCCCGCCGGAGGCGGCGGAGACCAGCGGCCGCAGGCCGCGCAGGCGACCTGTCACTTGCCGCCGCAGGCGGCGCCTTCGGATCACCGGGGTCACGGGCAGGAAATGGGGCCCCCCGGCTCAGCGCAGAACCGGCGGCCGGTCGGGGTTCATGCCCGGCGCCTGCGGGGCCGCAGCTTCTCTGGCCACGGGTTCGGGCAGATCAAAGCGCAGGGCAACCTGTGCCATGGCCGCCACTGCAGGCGTGCCCGCGTCCAGAAAGACCACATCCATCTCGCCGGCCTCTATCCCCGAAAAGGTCAGCGATTCCGCCGCCGCCCGGGCCAGCGCCGCCTGCGCGCCCGCCACCGCATCCACGAAGGCCAGCATATGCCCGCGCCGCCCGCCACGATAGGTGACCGCCGCCAGCAGCGCATGATCCGCCAGACCGCCCGCCCGGGCCAGCTTGGCATCAAGCCCCGCCAGCAAGGCCTCGGGCAGACCGGCAGGCGCATCAAACCGCTCTGGCACCGCCTCGGCCTCTTCCGGCCCATGGTCCAGCGTTTCCGCCAGCCAATCCACCGCAAAGGGCGGCAACAGCATCGACGACGGCGCCACCCCCAGATTGATGCCCAGCCCGATGCCCTGCCCGGCCAGCAACTGTGCCACAACCCGCCCCGGCAGCGCGGCATAGGCCGCAGGCACGCCGGTAAAAGCCCCCAGCCGTGCCTCGGTATCGAAGATCAGCACCACCGGCCCGTCTTCCAGATCAAAGACGCGCGGGGTCAGCTTCTCGCCCTGCGCCTCTTCTTCCAGCAACAGCACCATCTCGCCATCGGCCAGCCGTTCATAGAACCGCAGCCGCGGCGCATCATCTCCGTCAGGGGCGGCGACCATCGCCTCATAGGCAGCATCCAGCGGCGTCATGCGATCCTCCATGGTTCCGCCTCCAGCTAGGCCAAGCGGCCTGCATGGGCAAGCCCCGGCCGATCAGAGGCATTGCGGACAAAGCCCGCTTGCAACCGCGCCGAAACCCCTGCAACCTTCGCGGGCATTTCAGGGATGGAGTTTCCGATGCCCACCAACGCCCGCCCCACCGGCAAGCCGCTGATTGTCGGCGATCCCTTCGTCGGCTCGACACTGACGGTCGATTATTCGCAGATACGCGATGCGGACGGTATCCAGACCAACACCATTGAAACGATATGGAATGTCACTGTACCTGCGCCTGTTTATATCGGCACGAGCTATGCTATCGAATTTGACGATTTCTTCGGTAACTATGTCTTTTACAACTACCAGATTGACCCCGCGAAGATCAACGTCACGATCTCCTACCGCGATGGCGCGGGCAACCTTGAAAACGTCAGCGCAACCCCGGTCGTCTTGGGTATCCGGGTTGCGCCCGGCACGGCGGGGGATGATGTCATCGCCGCCATTTCTTCGACGCTCGGCTATGACGGGGGTGGCGGTAACGATCTGATACAGGGTGATGACCTGCGCAACTACGTTTTGGGCGGCGCTGGCTATGACACCATCTTTGGCGGCGGCGGCGATGATGTCCTGCACGCGGGCCATGATGGCGCCGAAATCAGCGGCGATGACGGCAACGACCGGCTCTTCGCCGAGGATAACGCCGCCTCGGTCGTGCTCTATGGTGGCGCGGGCGACGACTACCTGCGCGCCAAGACATCAGAGAATGCCACGCTGCACGGCGGCGGCGGCAATGACGAAATTGACAGCGATGGTACAAGCAGCGACGACATCATCCATGGCGATGCTGGAAGCGACACGATCCGTGCGGGCGGTGGCGCAGATCTGATCCTTGGCGGGGATGGGCGCGATCGTATCACCACACAAAGCGGCAAGGATACAGTCTATGGTGGTGGCGGTCAGGATTCTATCGACGGCAAGAATGATCATGATCGGCTCTATGGCGGGGCCGATCATGACAGGATCATGGGCGGCAACGGTTTCGACCGGCTCTGGGGCGAAGGCGGCAATGACAGGCTCTATGGCGGCAGCGAGCGCACCCGCCCCTTCGACAGCCCCTTCGACAATGACCAGCTCTTCGGCGGCGCAGGCAATGACCTCCTCTATGGCGCCAAGGGGAGCGATCTTCTGGCCGGGGGTGGCGGGGCCGATACGCTGGTCGGCGGCACGGGCCGCGACAGGATGTCGGGCGGGGCCGATACGGCGGCCGATATCTTCCGCTTCAACGATGTCACCGACAGCGGCCTAGGTGCCGAGGCCGATCTGATCCTGGATTTCGTCTCGGGCACCGACCGGTTGAATCTGGTCGGCCTTGATGCCGATACACTCGCCACCGGCAACCAGCGCTTCGCCTTCAGCGAAACCGGCGCGCAGGCCAATGCCGTCTGGCTGCGGCTGGAGGGGGATTTGCTCTATCTCTCCGGCGATGTGGATGGCGATGCCGTGGCGGATTTCGAGATCGCCTTCGCAGGCATGACCACCCTTGCCGCAACCGATGTGATGCTGTGACACGCAGGGCAGCGCGGGCCTTGCCCCGCCGCCGCCCGCACCGCATATCCCCGGCATGACCCCCGACCCCGCCCCTCTGGCTGACCGCATCCGCGCCTGCCGCCTGTGCGCCGGGCGCTTTGCCACAACCGCCACGGCGCATCCCCCCGCCCCGTCGTCTGGTTCGAACCGGGCGCCCGCATCCTGATTGCAGGGCAAGCGCCCGGCGCGCGGGTCCATGCCTCGGGGCGCCCCTTCACCGATCCCTCGGGCGACCGGCTGCGCCACTGGCTGGGGATCGACGCGGCCACCTTCTACGACCGCAGCCGCATTGCCATCGTGCCTGCCGCCTTCTGCTTTCCGGGCTATGATGCCAAGGGCGCCGACCTGCCGCCACCGCCGCTCTGCGCCGCCACCTGGGGGGCCGAGGTCGACGCCGCCCTGCCTGCCATCCGCCTGCGCATCCTGGCCGGGGCTTCGGCCTTTCGCCGCCACCTGGGCCTGCGCGGCCCGGTCGATGCGCTGGTGCGCGACTGGCGCACCCGGGCGCCCGATACCTTCCTGCTGCCGCATCCTTCGTGGCGCAACAGCGGCTGGCTGAAACGCAACCCCTGGTTCGAGACCGATCTGCTGCCAGACCTGCGCCGCGCCGTGCAGGCCGCCCTTGCGGCAACAGCGATGCCCCCCCGCAACACCCGCAGAACAGACTGACCCGTGCCGTTGCCCTCTGCCGCACCGGGGACTAGGACAGCCCGGCCCCAACCAGCAGCAGAGCCCTGATGTATCGTGTCTCCTCCTACATCCGTCATTTCGCCCGCGCCCTGCTGGCCGGGGCGGTGATTGCCACGCTTTGGGTGAACCTTGCCCCTGCCAGCTATTACGATGCGCTGGAATGGCGGCTGTTTCCCCTGCCGCTACCCGGCTGGCTGATCGACCCCAACGCCCGCGCCACCGCGATCACGCTGGTGTCCGATCTGTTCATGGCGCTGTTCGTCTTCGTCATCGGCAAAGAGCTGTGGGAGGCGCATATGCTGGAACGCGGCGCCCTGCGCGGGCAGCGCGCGGCGCTGCCGCTCTTTGCCTCGCTGGGGGCGATGGCCGGTGGGGTGGCCGTCTGGGTTCTGGTGTCGGCCCTGTTCGTCACGGCGGAGGAGGCGCGCTTTGCCACCGGCTGGCCCCTGCCCATCGGCTGCGATGTGGTGCTGTGCTATGTGACCGGCCGCCTTGTCTTTGGCCCCGGCCATCCGGCGCTGCATATGCTGCTGCTCATCACCATCGGCTGCGATCTGGCGGGGCTTCTGGTGCTTGGCCTGCTGCTTCCGGCAGAGCCGCTGCGGCTCTGGTGGCTGCTGCTGCCGCTGCTGGCAAGCCTTGCCGTCTGGCTGGCCTGCGGGCGCCATGCCCGTTCGGTGCGCGAAACGCGGCGGCAGCGGGCGCTGCACCTCTGGCCCTATCTGCTGGCGGGTGCCGTCAGCTGGATCGGGGTTTCGGCGGCAGGCCTGCCCGGTGCGCTGGGGCTTTTGCCGGTGATCCCCGCCATTCCCCATTCCGAACGGACCTTCGGCCTCTTTGCCGAGGCGGAAGAGCTGCTGCATGATCCGCTGAACCGCATCGCGCATCTGATGGTGCCCGCGATGACGCTGGTGCTGTTCCTGTTCGGGCTGACGCGCGGCGGCATTGATCCGGCGGCGCTGGCCCCCACCACCTTTGCGGCACTGGCGGCCTTCTGGATCGGCAAACCGCTGGGCCTTCTGGCTGGGGCGGCGCTGGCGCAGCGGCTGCCGGGCGTCACCTTGCCCGAAGGCATCCGCCCCGCCGATCTGGCCCGCATCGCCCTGATTGCCGGGCTTGGCTTCACCGTGCCGCTGATCGCCATCGACAGCGCCCTGCCCGGCGGCGCCATGGCCGAGGCTGCCCGGCTGGGCATCGCCCTGTCGCTGCTGATCGCCCCGGCCACCTTGCTGCTGGCCCGCAGGTAAAGCGGCAAACACGGCCAGGCCGGTAAGGCGGCAGAGATTGCCAATCCCCCCCTGAAACGGACATAATAACGCCTGAAAGACGCATTACCGCCTGAAAGACAGCAGGCAGTGACAGGACGTTAAGACAGTTGGCCTATCCGGTAAAAGACTGGCGGGCGCGGTGGGGCGGGTATGATCGAGTTCGAGAATGTCAGTAAATCCTTCTGGACGGGCAAACGCCGCAAGGTGATCCTGGATCGTGCCTCGTTCCGGGTGCTGCCGGGCAATTCCATGGGGATTCTCGCGCCCAATGGCGCAGGCAAGACCACGATCATCAACATGATGGCCGGGCTTGAAAAACCCGATGAGGGGCGGGTGATCCGCACCTCGCGCATTTCCTTTCCGCTGGGCTTCATGGGCGGCGTCGTCACCAAACATACCGCCACCGAAAACGCGCGCTATATCGCCCGGCTCTACGGTCTCGACCCCGATTATGTCGAAAGCTTCTGCCGCTGGCTCTGCGGGCTGGATGAATATTTCGACATGCCGGTGGGCACCTACAGCCAGGGGATGCGCGCCCGGTTTTCCTTTGCCCTGATGCTGGCGCTGGATTTCGACATCTATCTGATCGACGAAGGGATGCCCGCCACCACCGATGTCGAATTCAACCGCAAGGCCGGCGGCATCCTGCGCGACCGGCTGCGCAATGCCACGGTGGTGATCGTGTCGCACCAGGCCTCGACCCTGGAAAAATTCTGCCGCTCGGCGGCAGTGCTGCGTGATGGGCAGCTCTATATGTTTGATACTCTGGAAGAAGCGAAACGGCTTTATGACTACCAGGCTCACAGTTAAGCGCTTCCGCACCCGCCGCCCCGATCCGGTGGCGCCGCTGCCCCCCCGCAAGGGGACGGCGGCCGAACTGATATTCGATACTCCGGATGACGGGTTCGGCCAGAATTCCTTCCTGCCGGAACCCGCCAATGAAAGCGTGCCGGGCACCGATCTGGAGGCCATCCGCCGCGAAGGGCTGACCGGGCGCCAGCTGCGGCTGGCCCGCCGGCTGGCACAGCGCCACAACCTGCCCGCCACATCGGATTTCGACGCCGTGCGCCTGCTGCGCAAGGCAGGGATAGATCCCTTTCAGCGGGCGAACCTGCTGGAACTGGTGATGGGCGAAGGCGATACTGCGCTGGCCGCCCCCGGCGCGGCGCCACAGGGCCGCGAACTGGCCACCGTGCCGGGTTCGGCCAATCTGCCGCAGACCCTGCCCCCGCCCGGCCTGCCCTCGCCCGAGGTGAAGGCCGAACGCAGCCATGCCGCCGATATCATGCGCATCCAGAAAGATCTGGCGCGTCGCCGCAAGCGCCGCGCCCTGCTGCTGGCGCTGCGGCTGTTCTTCTTCGTGGGGCTGCCCACGCTGCTGGCCGGGTATTATTACTACGTCGTCGCCACCCCGCTTTATGCGGCACGCTCCGAATTCGTGATCCAGCAATCCTCCAGCCTGGCCGCAGGTGGGGCCACCGGGGGCCTGGGCGGGCTGTTGTCGGGCACGGGCTTTGCCACATCGCAGGATTCGGTCACCGTGCAGGGTTATCTGCAGTCGCGCGATGCCATGCTGCGGCTGGACCGCGATCTGGGCTATCGCGCGCATTTCAGCGATCCTTCCGTTGATCCGATCCAGCGGCTTGACCCCGAGGCGACATCGGAAGCCGCCTATAAATCCTACAGCCGCAATGTACATATCTCCTACGACCCGAGCGAGGGCCTGATCCGGATGGAGGTTCTGGCCAGCGATCCGGCAAAGGCGGTCGATTTCTCGAAGGCGCTCATCAGCTATGCCGAAGAACAGGTGGATCAGCTGACCCTGCGCCTGCGCGCCGATCAGATGAGCGGGGCCCGCGAAAGCTATGAGGCGGCAGAGACGGCCATGCTGGCGGCACAGCGCCGCGTGGTCGATCTGCAGGAAAAATACAAGGTTCTGTCCTCCGAGGTCGAGGTGCAGCTGATTACCGCCCAGATCACCCAGCTGGAAACCCAGCTGACCACCGATCGCATTTCCCTGCAGCAGATGGAAAGCAACCCGACCCCGAACCGCGCCCGGATGGATCCGGTGATCCGCCGCATTGCCGCGCTGGAAAGCGAAATTGCATCGCTGCGCGGCAAGCTGACAGATCAGGGCGGCGGGGCACAAAGCCTTGCGGTCGTGCAAAGCGAAATGTTGGTGGCCCAGGCCGATGTGCAGACCCGGCAGCTGCTGCTGGCGCAAAGCCTGCAGGCGATGGAGGCTGCCCGGATCGAGGCCAACCGCCAGACCCGCTACCTTTCCGTCTCGGTCAACCCGACCCCACCGGACGAGGCCGCCTATCCCCGCGCCTTTGAAAATACCGTGGTGGCCCTGCTGATCTTCGGTGGCATCTATCTGATGATTTCCATGACCGTGGCGGTGCTGCGCGAACAGGTTTCCGCCTGACCCCGCAAGCCCGATCTGTATCAAAGGGGGCGCCCGGCGCCCCCTTTGTCTTTTATCGCAGCACCCTCCCCGACCTTTGCCCATTTTGCAGGCGCCCGCTTGGCTTAGGATAAACCTAATCCAAGCTGAAAAACCTATTGCTTTCGCCTTAATCCACGCTGCGGCACTCTGGCCCTGACAGCTGCGACAGGAGCGACAGGTGATCCGCACCGGCGATACATACCGCGAGTCGATCCGTGATGGCCGCGAGGTCCATGTGAACGGCGAACGCGTGCGGGATGTGCCGACGCATCCGATGTTCAAACCGCTGGTCGATATCCGCGCCCACATCTTCGATATGGCGCATGATCCGGCCACGCGGGCGGTGATGACCGTCACGCAGGACGGGGCACCCCAGGCCATCGGCAATGCGCTGCCCTTCACCCAGGGCGACTGGTGGGCCAAGCGCCGCGCCGCCGATGCGGTGATGGAAGATCTGGGCGGCATCGTGACACGCATCGGTGATGAAACCGTAGGCGAAATGTGGTCGCTGCACGATGCAGCCGATGCGCTGGCCGCGATCGACCCACAGTTTTCGGGCAATATCCGCAACCATATTGCCCGGGTTCTGCACGAAGACCTCTTCCACGTTTCGGCCAATACCGATCCCAAGGGCGATCGCTCCAGACCGGCGCAGGATCAGGATCCCGACATGCTGCTGCATGTGGTGCGCGAAACGGATGCCGGGCTGGTGGTGCGCGGGGCAAAATATGAAACCGCCGCCGCCTATGCCAATCAGGCCTTCACCAAACCCACCATTGCCAACTGGGGCGATTCCGAGCTTTCGGAATATGCGGTGGGCTTCATCTGTGACCTGGCCGCGCCGGGGCTGAAATTCATCTGCCGCACCGGCTTTGCCACCCGCGCCCCGGCTGAAGATTACCCGCTGTCGAACCGCTTCGACGAGGTAGAGGCGCTGGTGATCTTTGATGATGTGCTGATCCCCTGGGAAAACGTGCTGTTCTACCGCCACACCCGGGCCGCGATGCTGATCCGCGCCACGCTGCACCGCTATTCCGCCTTCGGCTTTGTGCAGCGGCTGCAGAAACAGGCCGATCTGATGATTGGCGCCGCCCTGTTCAACGTCCGCCAGACCGGGCTGGACAGGCAGCAGCCGGTGCAGGAAAAACTGGCGCAGCTGGCCGTCTGGCGCGAAGGCATCAACGCCCATCTGACCGGCGCCATTGCGCTGGCCGAACGCTCGCCCGCCGGGCTGATGATGCCCAACCAGTCCCTGCTCTACAGCGGCCGGGTTCTGGCCTGCAGCCAGCTGCCCCAGATGATGCAGATCGCCCGCGAACTTTGCGGCGGCCAGATCGCCCTGACCCCCGATGCCGCCAGCTTTCGCCATCCGGGTACCGCGCCCTGGCTGGAGAAATACTATACGATCAACGATGAATGGCAGGCCGAAGACCGCCGCAAGCTGATGGCCTTCGCCCGCGACCTGCTGAATTCCGATTACGCGGGCCACCGGCTCAGCTTTCAGCTGTTCGCGCAATCGCCCCCCTTTGCCCATCTCGCCGCCGTCTATCGCAATTTTGATTGGGATGGCCCGCTGGCCTTCGTGAAACAGGCCGCAGGCCTGTCGGACCGGGTGATGGGCGGCAAGACCCTGGCCCCGGCTGACAGCGCCGTATCCAGATGGTTTTCAACCGAAATGCCGCAAGGCAAGGCCGCAAAGTGAAGGACGGACAGCGATGAACAAGCACAGCCCCCTGACCCCGGCGCAGGAACTTCATGCCAATACCGCCGTTCCGTTTGAACGCGCCTTTGCCATGCCGAAATCTGTCTATACCTCGCCGGAATTCCTGGCGCTGGAACAGAAACATGTCTTCGCCGCCGACTGGCTCTGCGCGGGCCGCGCCGAAACCCTGCCCAATCCGGGCGATTATCTGACGATGGATATCGCGGGCGAACCCGTGGTCGTGCTGCGTGACCGCGCGGGCGAGATCCGCGCCATGTCGAATGTCTGCCGCCATCGCATGTCCACCCTGCTGCAGGGCCGGGGCAGCGTGCGCGCCATCACCTGCCCCTATCACGCCTGGACCTATAACCTGGACGGGTCGCTGCGCGGCGCCCCCGCGATGACGCTGAACGACAGCTTCTGCAAAGAGGCGCTGGGTCTGCCTGCGGTGCGCTGCGAAATCTGGCAGGGCTGGATCATGGTCACGCTGAACCCCGATGCCCCCGCCCCGCAGGATGCCCTGCGCGATGTGACCGATCTCATCGCCCCTTTCGACATGACCGCCTATCAGGAAACCTTCCGCGAAACCTTTCACTGGGCCACCAACTGGAAGGTTCTGGCCGAGAATTTCATGGAAAGCTATCACCTGCCGATGTGCCATGCGGGCACCATCGGCGGCGCCTCCCGGCTGGAGGAAATGGTCTGCCCGACCGGCGGCCCCGCCTTCAACTATCACTTCATCCTGAAGAACGACAGCGTGCCGCTGGCGCTGGCGCATCCGTCCAATACCACGCTCACCGGCGATGACCGGCGCAAGACCTGGCTGCTGGCCATCTACCCCTCTCTGCTCATCACGCTGACGCCGGGGTATTTCTGGTATCTCTCGCTCACCCCCGACGGGCCGGGCCATGTGAACGTGCTGTTCGGCGGCGGCATGTCGCCCGAATGGCTGGCCGATCCGCAGGCCGAGGCGCATCTGGCCGCCGTGCGCGCCCTGCTCGATGATGTGAATGTCGAAGACAAGGGCTGCACCGAAAAGGTCTATCGCGGCCTCTGCTCCGGCATGGCCACCCCCGGCCCGCTCAGCCATCTGGAGCGCCCGAATTACGAATTTGCCCAATATCTCGCCGCGCGCATCCCTGCGTGATCGCGCCGCCAACCTGCTGAATGCCAAAGGACATGATGATGTCAGTCGAAAAGATAGAAGCGCTGGTGGTCGGTGCAGGCCAGGCGGGCGTCGCCATGAGCGAACACCTCACCCGCCACGGCGTGCCGCATCTGGTGCTGGAAAAGGGCCGCATCGCCGAACGCTGGCGCTCCTGCCGCTGGGACAGCCTGGTGGCCAATGGCCCGGCCTGGCATGATCGCTTTCCCGGGCTGGACTTTCCGGGCGATCCCGAGGCCTTTGTCGGCAAGGATCAGGTGGCAGATTACTTTGTCGCCTATGCCGAAACAGATCCAGGCCCCGATCCGCTGCGGGGTGACTGTCACCGAAGTGGCGCGCAAACCCGGCGGCGGCTTCCGCGTGGAAACCTCGCAAGGCCCCATCGAGGCGCAATATGTCATCGCCGCCACCGGCGCCTTCCAGGTGCCGCTGATCCCGCCGCTGGTGCCCGAAACCGCCGGAATCACCCAGATCCACTCCAACAGCTATCGCAACCCCGGCCAGCTGCCCCCCGGCGCGGTGCTCGTGGTGGGGGCCGGCTCCTCCGGCGCGCAGATCGCGCAAGAGCTGATGGAGGCCGGGCGCAAGGTCTATCTCTCGGTCGGCCCGCATGACCGCCCGCCGCGCCGCTACCGGGGCCGCGATTTCGTCTGGTGGCTGGGCGTGCTGAACATGTGGGACGCCGATGCGCCCAAGGGCGCCGATCACACCACCATCGCGGTCAGCGGCGCCCATGGCGGCCAGACCGTCGATTTCCGCAATCTCGCCGCCCGCGGCATGGTGCTGGTCGGCCGGACCGAAAGCTATGCCGATGGCAGGATGACCTTCGCCCCCGATCTGGCCCGCAATATCGAACGCGGCGACGCCAACCTTCTGGCCCTGCTGGATGAAGCCGATGCCTGGGTCGCCCGCAACGGCATCGACCTGCCCGAAGACCCGGAGGCGCGCCGGATCGGCCCCGCCCCCGACTGCATGACAAACCCGCTGTCAAGCCTCGATCTGGCCGAGGCCGGGGTAACCACCATCCTCTGGGCCACCGGCTTCAGCAATGATTACGGCTGGCTGAAGGTCGATGCGCTGGATACCGCAGGCAAACCCCGCCATCAGCGCGGCGTGTCCAGTGAACCGGGCATCTATTTCCTGGGCCTGCCCTACCAGTCGCGGCGCGGCTCGTCGTTCATCTGGGGCGTCTGGCATGATGCCAAATTCGTGGCCGATCACATCGCCAAACAACGCAGCTATCTGGCCTATCGCGGCCCCGGCGACACCGCCGCCACAGCCGCTGCCTCCACTGCCGCCGAATAAGGAAGACCGACATGGAACATACACGCTACCGCACCTTCAACACCAAGGACACCTATCCCGAACAGCGGCTGGACAATGATCTGTGCCAGGCCGTTGCCACCCGCGGCGGCACAACCTTGTGGATGCGCGGCCAATGCCCGCAAGATCTTGATACGGCGGTGAACATCAAGGGCAACGATCCGGTCGAACAGACCCACAAGGTGATGCAGAACATCCGCCAGCTGGTCGAGGAAGCGGGCGGCAAGATGGAACATGTGGTCAAACTGGTGGTCTATCTGACCGACGTGCGCCACCGCGAGGCCGTCTATCGCACCATGGGCGAATATATCAAAGGCGTGCACCCGGTCTGCACTGGCCTGACCGTGGTGGCACTCGCCCGCCCCGAATGGCTGGTCGAGATCGACGCCACCGCCGTCATCCCCGATTGATCCGCGGGCCGGGGGCGCTCACGCCCCCGGACCTCCTGCGGAGATCTTTGAGGATAACGGGAACGGCAAAGAGCCCATATCGCAGCCCTTTCCGTTGTCCAAATATCCTCGGGGTCCGGGGCGGACAGCCCCCGGGGCCGCCAACCCGGAACCCGGCATGACCTTTTCCCTTGTTGCGCGCTGCGCGAAGACCGGCCAGTTCGGCATGGTGATATCTTCCTCTTCCCCGGCTGTTGCGGCCCGCTGCGCCCATCTGCGGGCAGGTGTTGGTGTCGTGGCCAGCCAGAATGTCACCGATCCGGGCCTTGGCCCTCTGGTGCTGGAGGCGCTGGCGCGCGGGCTGGACGCGCCCGCAGCCCTGGCCGCCGTGACCGAAGCGCGGCCGCATATTGATTACCGGCAGCTGCTGGTGGTGGATCGTGCCGGGGCAACGGCCATCCATTCCGGCCGTCAGGTTCTGGGCATCTGGGGCGAAGCCCGCGGGCGCGATTGTGCGGCAGGCGGCAATCTGCTGGCCAATGACCGGGTGCCCGCCGCCATGGTCGCAGCCTTCGAGGCGGCACTTGGCCATCTGGGCGACCGGCTCATGGCGGCGCTGCAGGCGGGCCTTGCCGCCGGGGGCGAGGCAGGGCCGGTACATTCCGCCGGTCTGAAGATTGCCGACCGGCTGGATTGGCCGCTGGCCGATCTGCGCTGCGACTGGACGGAAGCCTGCCCCATCACCGCGCTGGCCGAAGCCTGGGCGGTGTATCGCCCGCAGATGGCGGCCTATGTGCTGCGCGCCGAAGATCCCACACAGGCACCCTCCTATGGTGTGCCAGGAGACGCATGATGTTCACCCGTGACGAATGGCAGGCCCGGGCCGCCGCCCTGAAATTCCGCAATCAGATCTGGATTGACGGCAAGCCGCTGCCCGCCGCCCATGGCGCGCGGTTTGACAGCATCAACCCGGCCACCGGCGCGGTTCTGGTGGATGTGGCGCGCGGCGGGGCCGAAGATATCGACCGCGCCGTGGCCAGCGCCCGCCGCGCCTTTGACGATGGCCGCTGGAGCCGCAAGACCCCCGCCGAACGCAAGGAAGTGCTGCTGCGTCTGGCCGCCCTGATCCGCGAGAACGTGCCAGAGCTTGCGCTGCTCGACAGTCTCGACATGGGCAAGCTGGTCAAGGATGCCGCCACCATCGACGCCCCCGGTTCGGCGCATTTCTTCCAGTGGCATGCCGAGGCCATCGACAAGATCTATGACGAAATCGCCCCCACCGGCGGCCGCGATCTGGCGATGATCCGCCGTGTGCCGCTGGGCGTGGTGGGCGCCGTGGTGCCGTGGAACTTTCCGCTGGACATGGCAACCTGGAAGCTGGCGCCGGCGCTTGCCACCGGCAATTCGGTGGTGCTGAAACCCGCAGAACAAAGCCCGCTTTCCGCGCTGCGTCTGGCCGAACTGGCCAGCGAGGCAGGCCTGCCGGATGGCGTGCTGAACGTGGTTCCGGGCTTTGGCGAGGATGCCGGGCAGGCGCTTGGCCGCCACCCGGATGTCGATTGCCTTGTCTTCACCGGATCGACGGCGGTGGGCAAGCTGTTCCAGCGCTATGCCGGCGAAAGCAACATGAAACAGGTCTGGCTGGAAACCGGGGGCAAAAGCCCGAACCTGATCTTCCCCGATGCCGATCTGGATGCTGCGGCCGATATGGCCGCCTTCGGCATCTTCTTCAATCAGGGCGAGGTCTGTTCGGCCAATTCCCGGATGCTGGTTCACACATCCATCGCCGCAGAGATGATCGCCCGCATGGCCGACCGCGCGGCACAGATGCAGCCGGGTGATCCGCTGGATCCGGCCTCCGCCATGGGGGCGCTGGTCGACCGGCGCCATGCCGATGCGGTGATGGGCTTCATCGACAGCGGCAAGGCACAGGCGCGGCTGGTGGCCGGGGGCGAGCGGATCACGCTGAACGGATCGGATGCTTTCGTGCAGCCCACGATCTTTGCCGATGTCCCCCCGGAGGCCCGCATCGCCCGCGAAGAGATCTTTGGCCCGGTGCTGGCGATCCAGACCTTCGACACCGAAGATCAGGCCATCGCCATGGCCAATGACACGCCCTATGGGCTTGCGGCTTCGGTCTGGACCCGGGATCTGGGCCGGGCGCTTTCGGTGTCGGACCGGCTGGTGGCGGGCACGGTCTCGGTGAACACGGTCGATGCCCTTTCCGCCATGACGCCCTTTGGTGGCATGAAGCAATCCGGTTTCGGGCGGGATCTGTCGATCCACAGTTTCGACAAATACTCGGCCCTGAAAACCACTTGGATCAAATATTGACGGAATGGCGGCCGGTCCCCCGGCCGCCACCTTGTGCCGTCAGGCCGCCTTGCGCCGCAGCAGCGCGTAATAGATCGCACCGCCCAGCAATACGTAACTG
>JAXHOJ010000064.1:0-28428 GCA_034519525.1 Gemmobacter sp.
CCGCGTTTCCGAACTTCTGCCCAGCGTCGTTACATTCCTGAAATCCCCCGGAATGTTGATCGGATCAGAGGCATTGGCCGCAGCCACCGGCGAAACCTTCGCGGTGTTCAACCCGGCCACCGGGGCAGAACTGGCCCGCGTTCCGGCAGGCACGGCTGCGGATGTGGATCGTGCGGTCAAGGCCGCACAAGCCGCCTTTGAAGGCCCCTGGTCGCAGATGCTGCCTGTGCAACGGCAGGGGCTGATGCTGAAACTGGCCGATCTGATCGAACAGAATGGCGAAGAGCTGGCGCAGCTGGAAACGCTCAACCAAGGCAAATCCATTCTGCTGTCGCGGCTGATCGAGGTGCAATCCTCGGCGGAATACATCCGCTACATGGCAGGCTGGTCCACCAAGATTCAGGGCACGACACTGGATGTGTCGATCCCGATTCCGCCGGGGATGCGCTATCAGGCCTTCACCCGCAAGGAAGCGGTGGGTGTGGTGGCAGCGATCACGCCCTGGAACTTCCCGTTGAACATGGCGGTCTGGAAGATCGCGCCCGCGCTGGCCGCCGGTTGCACCGTGGTGCTGAAACCGGCAGAGGAAACCCCGCTCACCTCGATCCGGCTGGCGCAGCTGGCGCTGGAGGCGGGGATTCCACCCGGTGTGGTGAATGTGGTGACCGGGATGGGGCACGAGGCCGGGGCCGCGCTGGTCGCCCATCCGGGCGTCGCCAAGATCACCTTCACCGGATCGACCGAAACCGGCAAGCTGATCGGTATTCAGGCGATGAAGGACATGAAGCGCGTCACGCTGGAACTGGGCGGCAAGGCCCCGATGGTGATGTTTGACGATATGGATCTGGATCTGCTGGGGGTGGCTGCCGGGATCGGCGCCTTCTTCAACACCGGGCAGACCTGCTGTGCCGGAACCCGCATCTATGCCCAGAAGGGCATCTATGAAAAAGCGCTGGAGGTAATCGCCGGTGTGACCCACAGCCTGGCCATCGGTTCGGGCCTTGATCCGGCGAACCAGATCAACCCGGTGGTGTCGGCCCGGCATCAGGCGCATGTAAAGGCCTGCATCGCGCGGGGGCTGGAGGATGGCGCAAAGCCGGTGATCTGTGGCACGGCCCCCGAAGCCGGCTTTTACGTGGCGCCCGAGCTGTTCACCGATGTGCGCCAGGACATGGCGTTGATGCAGGACGAGGTCTTTGGCCCGGTGGTCACGATGACACCCTTTGCCGATGCGGACGAGGCGGTGCGGCTGGCCAATGATACCCGCTATGGCCTTGGCGCCTCGCTCTGGACGCGGGATATCAACAAGGTGATGCGCTATGTGCCGAAGATCCAGGCGGGCACGGTCTGGGTGAACAGCCATAACATCCCCGATCAGAACATGCCGTTTGGCGGTGTCAAACAGTCGGGCATCGGGCGCGAACATGGCAGCGGCGCGCTGGACAATTATCTGGAAAGCAAATCGGTCTGCATCGCCTATCGGTGAAAGGCGCCGCGCCGCAAAACCTGCACGGCCTCAAGCTGGGCCGTCAGGCCGGCTGTGCGTCAGATCATATGGTAAAGCAGATTTGGGCAGAAACAGGGGGCGGCGCGGGCCGCCCCCTTTGGTTCAGGGCTGCATCAGCACCGATTTCGATGGGAAATCGGATGCCCAGGTGGAGGGCAGCGGGGCCACGAAAACATTCTCTGTCCGGGTGCGGGTGATCTTCCAGACGCCATCCGGCTCTTTGCGAAAGGTGTTGTTCAGGCGCGAAGACCGCAGCAGCGCCTTGCCATCCGAAAACAGCCATGGCTGCATATGCACCCATTGCCCATCCGCCGTGGTGCCGCCTGCATGGACATGGATCTGCTCCGACGTGAGGTAGTGGCAGTTCAGGATCAGCGCCGGATCGGTCTTGCCGCCCCAGAAGCCTTCGAAATGCCGCCGGATGGCAGCAGCGCCCTCGGCACGGCCGAACTGGCCGTTGTAATATTCGCCCACACCTTCCCAGACCGCATCTTCTGTATAAAGCGCCATGATGAGGTCGATGCGTTCGGCATCGTCGCGCACGCCATATTCGGGCATCGGCGTATCGCAGAGAAACATGTAGCGCGCCTGGATGCGGCGAATATCGGCCTCGGCCTCAAGCACCTCGATACGGCGGACCAGGCCCGCAATGTCAGCGTCTGTCGTCATTTTCTATCCTGTCAGTGAAGGTCGGCGGGGCCATGTCTGAAACGGGGTCAGGCAGGCCGGGTGCATCTGCAGGCTAACTGTGGCGGGGCAGCGGTCAAGCGGTAATATTCACGTAATAGGGCCAAGGCGCCAGGATCTGACGCCAAGCCCTTGATCTGGTGCGCAACGATGCGGCTGGAAAACACCTTTGCGCCAAATGCAAGAAACAGAGGCATTTTTCCTGCTATATTACGTGAAGTTTCATCAAAGCACCGCAGGGATGGAGCTGAACCACATGCAGATCAAGACAGCAGGGCCGCAGGGCCCCTGTATCTGTTTGCGATCTATCTATCTGATAATGTGAAACTTTTTTGCAATCCCCATCGAATCATGTTGACCGATTTCAAATTTACAGTAACTTTCACGTAACAGGGAGCAGGCCACCCGGCCTGACACAGCACAGAAGCCAGCATGAGCCACTCAGCCCCCCCCATCCCGGGGATCGACTTCGGCTTGTCGATCGCCACGCCAGATTGCCCAGCCGATGCGCTCCGCGTTGCGGTGAAGGATTGCCTTGATATCGCAGGATATCCCACGCGCTGTGGGTCTGCCGCCTTCGCGGATGCAACTGCCGCCATTGCCCATGCCCAGGCCGTGGAACATCTGCTGCAGGCTGGGTGCAGGATCGTCGGCAAGACCCGGATGCACGAACTGGCCTATGGCATGACCGGGGTGAATACCCATGGCGGAACGCCGGTCAACCCGCGCTGGCCGGATCGCATCCCGGGTGGCTCTTCTTCGGGTTCGGCAGTGGCAGTGGCTGCAGGCGAGGCCGATTTTGCCATTGGCACCGATACGGGCGGGTCGATCCGGCAACCGGCGATCTGCTGTGGCATCATCGGCTTCAAACCGACCTTTGGCCGGATCGGGCGCCGCGGCGCCCATCCGGCCGACAGCTCGCTGGATTGCATCGGGCCCTTCGCCCGCAGCGTTGCGATGATCGAGCGGGCAATGCAGGCGCTTGACCCGGAATTCAGGCCCGAAACCATGACCCATGCACCAAAACTGGCCCGGCTGCGCACCAGCTTTGACCGCGATGTGGGCGACAGCCTGATCCTGCCGATCATGGCGCAGGGATATGACATGCCCTATGTCGACCTGCCGCTGCTGGATGATGCCTTCCGCGCCGGGATGATCGTGATCGGTCGCGAAACGGCTGCGGCCTTTGGCCATCTTCTGGCCGACGCTGCACCGCTGGGGGCGGATATCCGCAGCCGACTGGCCGCAGCGATGACCATTTCAGAGGCAGATCTGGCCTGGGCAGAAGGGGTGCGCCACAGCTTTACCGCAGAGGTGAATAGGCTGCTTGGCCAATATGATGCCATCCTGACCCCGGCCCTTCCGACCGTGCCACCACTGCTGTCCGAGGCGGCAGACCCGGCCAAAGTTCTGCCGCTGACCCGCTATCTGCGCCCGTTCAACCTGTCCGGTCATCCGGCCATCGTTCTGCCCACGCTGACCCGCGACGGGCTGCCATCGGGTCTGCAGATCATTGGCCGCCCCGGCGCCGATGCGCAGCTTTGCGCGATTGCCCGCTGGTTCTGCGAGACCGTTCCGAATTTCCAGATCCCTGAATCTTCAGGCCCCAGAAATCTTCAGGCCAAGGACTGACGAGATGAACTCCCACATACCCCAGCCGAAGCCCCGGGCGCTGGATGCGCTGAAGGCAGAAATCTGCGCCCGCCGGGCCGAATTTCAGACCCTGCGCCATATTCCGCAGGACATCGTGCGCCAGTTTCAGGCCGTGGGCGTCTATCGCGCTTTCGTGCCGGAACGTTTTGGCGGCGATGCACGCTCCCCGGCCGAATTCTGCCGGCTGATCGAAGAGATTGCCTCGGCCGATGCCTCGGCGGGCTGGGTGGCGAGCTTTGGCGTCTCGGCCACCTATCTGGCGGCGCTGCCGCCTGAAACCTATGCGGCCATCTATGGCACCGACCCCGACACCGTCTTTGCCGGGGCGATGTTCCCGCCCCAGCCCGCGCGCCGGGTGCCCGGCGGGCTGGAGGTGCGGGGCCGCTGGCCCTGGGGGTCGGGGGTGATGGGGGCATCAATCGTGGGGGCAGGCATCCGCATCGAGGGCGAGGCCACCCCGCTGCCGCGCACGGCGGTGATGCCGCGCGCCAGCGTGATCGTGGACGAAACCTGGGATACGGTGGGCCTGCGCGCGACGGGCAGCCATGACATCGTGGCAGAGGGCGTTGTGGTGCCCGAAGACTGGACCTTCATCCGGGGCGGCAAGCCACAGCTGGAGGATGCGATCTTCCGCTATCCCGCGATGGCACTGGCCGCACAGGTGCTGGCCGTTGTGGGCCTTGGCGCCGCCCGCGCCGCGCTGGATTGGCTGCGGCAGGATGCCATGGCGCGGACCTCTGTGACCGGGGCACCCAGCCCGGCGGCACGCGCCTATGTGCAGATTGATCTGGCTCGCGCCGAAGGCCTGCTGATGGGCGCCCGCGCCGCGTTTTATGACGCGATCAATGATGGTTGGCACCAGATGCAGACCGCAGGCGCGGTGGACCCGGCAACCCATGTCCGGCTGCGCCATACCGCCTCGAAAGCCGCGCAGGATGCGGCAGAGGCTGCGCGGCTGGCCTTTGTTCTGGGCGGATCAGAGGCCATGGCCACCGGCCACATCCTCGGCCGCAACATGATCGACGCCGCCTGCGTGGCGCAGCACGCCTTCATCGGCGCGGGCAGCTGGCAGGCGGCGGGCGCCGCGCTGTTCGGCCAGCAAACCCCACCCGGCTATCCCTGATTTCCCGAGACAAGAGGCAGACCATGTCCGAACCGACCCCGATCCGCACGCTTTTGTGCTTTTCCATGCAGCCCGCCTTTTTCGATCTGCCCTTCGGCCAGATCGGCCCGGTCTGGCAGGCGACGCAGGCCCTGATGTCGGGCATCGCCAAAGTGCCGGGCACCAGCATCGTCGGCACGCTGGACGATGACCAGACCATGGTGGGCATGTCCACCGGCACACCGGCCACCTGGTATATTCTGGCCGATTTCACCGACCGTCAGGCCGTGATCGCCGCCTGCAACCTGCTGCGCACCATCGTGGTGGATGATCAGGATCACCGCCTTTGGAAATACATGCGCGTCGAGGCCCGGATGGGCCGCGCGCTTACCATCCCTGCACTGTAAAGGAACGCTGATATGTCGCTCGACATGCCGAAATTCAGCGATCTTGACGCCCTCTATTCGCCGGACGCCAAGGTTGCCACCTCGATGTATGAAGACCCCGAGCTGTTCAAGCTCGAGATGGACAAGATCTTCCGCAACACCTGGGTCTGGGTGGCCCATGACAGCGAGTTTCCCGAAAAGGGCAGCTTCAAGCTGTCGCATGTCGGGCTGGAGCCGGTGATCGTGGTGCGTGACCGCAAGGGCGTGATCCATGTCATGCTCAACCGCTGCCGCCACCGCGCGGCGACGGTCTGCGAAGTGAAGAAGGGCAAGACCAGCTCGTTCCAGTGCCCCTATCACGGCTGGGGCTACGGGCTGGACGGCAGCCTGCGCGCCCTGCCCTATCCCGAACAATATGGCGATGATTTCAACAAGGAACAGCACGGGCTGCAGCGTCTGCGGACCGAAAGCTATCAGGGCATGGTCTTTGTCACCTTCAACGAGGAGGCGGAGCCGCTGGTCGATTTTCTGGGCCCGGAAGTGTGCCGCTATATCGACCTGTTCATGAAACAGGGTGGCGGCTTCCCGGTCAAGGTGCTGGGCGAACATCAGTTCAGCGTGCCGATGAACTGGAAAGTGCAGCTGGAAAACACCACCGACGCTTATCACTTCCCCGTCGTCCACAAGAGCTTCATGCAGTCGCTGGATGGCGAAACCGAAGAGATCTTCCGCTTTCTGGAAACCGGCAAGGGCTTTGTCGAGGATCTGGGCAATGGCCATTCCGTGATGGCGATGATCCCGGAACTGATCGACCTGGACGAAAACCTTGATGCCCCGATCCCGGAACGGTTCACCGAACTGGCGCAGGAGCTGCGCGACGAGGGCTATCCCGAAGATCAGGTCAAGAAGATCGTCCGTGCCGTGGGCGGTGCCGGGTTCAACCTGAACCTCTTTCCGAACGTGTCATTCAGCCTGGCCTTCTTTCGTGTGCTGACCCCGGTTTCGGTGGAAAAGACCGATATCCGCCACATCGCCATCGGCATGGATGGCGGACCGGCAGCGGCCAACCAGATGCGCCTGCGCCTGCACGAACATTTCCAGGGGCCGATGGGCTTTGGCAGCCCGGATGATGCCGAGGTCTGGGAACGGGTGCAGCGCGGCACCAAGGGCGGCGAAACCCTGCCGATCCTGGTCAATCGCGGCATCGTCGATGAAGTGCCCGGCGCCCTTGGCCCGCGTGGCCATGTCAGCGCGGAAACAGGGATGCGCGCCGCCTACAAGATGTGGAAAAGGATGATGTCGCAATGACCGAAATGAGCAAGATCGACAGCAGGGCGCTGCTTGCGCAGGTGACGGAATTCCTGTGGGCCGAGGCCGACCTGCTGGACCGCAAGGATTACGATGTCTGGCTGGATCTGTGGCAGGGCAACGGGTTCTACACGCTGCCCATCGGTGATACCGAAGATTTCGCCAATGCGCTGAACCTGTGCCATGATGATGCCAAGATGCGGCGCGACCGGATCGTGCGCTTTCAGCAGGGCTTTTCGATTTCCTCCGCCCCGCCCGCGCAGACCGTGCGCACCGTCTCGCGGATCGTGATCGAAAAGGCCGAAGGCGATGTGATCACCGTGCGCAGCGCCGAACATGTGGTGGAAGACAAGTTCGGCCGCCAGCGTCTCTGGGCTGCCAACATGACCCATGTGCTGATCACCACCGATGGTGGTTTCCGTATCCGCAACAAGGTGGTGCGGCTGCTGAACTCTGACGGGATGCTGAATTCGTTCAGCTATCTGTTCTGATGCAACCGCTTCCCGAACAGATCCAGACCGCCGTTGTCACGGGTGGCGCCCGCGGTCTGGGCGCGGAAATCTGCCGCGCATTGCACCGTGCAGGGTTTCGCGTTGTCATTGCCGATGTAACCCCCGGGGACGAGGCACAGGCCCTGGCATCGGAGCTGGACCTCGCGGGGGAAACTGCGGTGACGGCGACGCTGGATGTTGCCAATCCCGCCGATTTCCAGACGGTGCTGGAAAAGAGCGTCGAACGCTGGGGTTCGGTCGAGGTGCTGGTGAACAATGCCGCACGCACGGCGGTCAAGCCGGTGCTGGAGATTGATCCCGCCGAATTCAACGCGGTGCTGGCGGTCAATGCCGGCGGCACCTTCACGGGCAGCCAGATCTTCGGCCGCCATTTCAAGACGCGCGGCTATGGCCGGATCATCAATCTGGCCTCGCTGGCCGGGCAGAATGGCGGCACCGCCACCGGGGCGCATTATGCGGCATCCAAGGGCGCGATCCTGACGCTGACCAAGGTGTTTGCCCGCGACCTCGCACCCTTTGGCGTGACCTGCAATGCCATCGCCCCCGGCCCGATGGACACGCCGATGGTGCGCTCTGTCATCACCCCCGAAAAGATGCAGGCGGCATTGGCAGGCATCCCGGTGGGGGAACTGGGCGATCCGGTCTTTGTGGCCGAGCTGGTCGCCCTGCTGGCGGGGCCGAAGGCCTCTTTCGTCACCGGCGCCTGCTGGGATGTGAACGGCGGGATCTACATGCGATGAGCGAGACCATGCACCTGACGCTGACCGACCGGATCGAGGAGCCGGGCAATATCATCCGGCTGCGCTTTGCGCGGGCAGACGGCGCGGCTTTGCCGCCCGTCAGCCCCGGCGCGCATCTGGATATCCATCTGACCGATGGCACGCTGAACCTGTGGCGCCAGTATTCGCTGTGTTCGGATTGTTCGCAGACCGGCTTCTATGAAATCGGCGTGCTGCGAGACCCGAACAGCCGCGGCGGATCTGAAGCCGTGCACCGGCTGGCCCGCCCCGGTGCGGTGTTCAAGGTTGAAGGCCCGCGCAACCATTTTCCGCTGGAGGAAGGCGCGGGCCGCACCGTGCTGCTGGGCGGCGGCATCGGCATCACCCCAATGCTGGCCATGGCGCAGCGCCTGCATGACCTGGGCCGCGATTTCACGCTGCATTACTGCACCCGTTCGGCCGAGGTGACGGCGTTCCGCCAGATGATCGCCGCTGCCCCCTGGGCCGACCGCGTGCAGTTCCACTTCGACGATCAACCCGCCGAACAGCGGCTGGACCTGGCACGCGACCTGCCGCCACCGGCGACGGGCACCCATCTGTATGTCTGTGGCCCGCAGGGCTTCATGGATTGGGTGATCCGCACGGCCGAAGGCGCAGGTCACAAGCCCGCGCAAGTGCACCGCGAATATTTCTCGGCCGATGTCGATACCACGGGCGAAAGCTTTGATGTGATCGCCCGGCGCTCCGGCCTGACCGTAACTGTCGGCCCCGAGGATACGATCGCCAAGGCGCTGGCCCGTGCAGGCGTGAAGATCGAGGTGAAATGTGAAGAAGGTGTCTGCGGCACCTGCGTGACCGATGTGCTGGAAGGCACGCCGGACCACCGCGACAAGTTTCTGACCGAAGACGAACGCGAAGACGGCACGATGATCTGCGCTTGCTGTTCGCGTGCCTGTTCGAAAACCCTTGTTCTCGACCTCTGACCGGGAAAACGCCATGACAACGCCCCCCTTCGAGCCTGACCGCATCCCCGAAGCGCAGGCCTTCCGCGACGGCATGAGCCGCCTTGGCGCGGCTGTCAATCTTGTCACCACCGATGGCCCGGCCGGGCGGCATGGCATCACCGTTTCGGCGGTCTGTTCTGTCACCGATACGCCGCCCACGCTGCTGGTCTGCGTCAACCGCAATGCCTTTGCCCATGATGCCTTCCTGACCAATGGGGTGCTTTGCGTGAATGTGCTGGCCGGCAGCCATCAGGACCTGTCGCGCAGCTTTGCCCGCTGGACTGACGAAGACCGGTTTGCGGGCACGCATTGGTCGCGGCTGGCCACCGGGGCGCCGTTGCTGGACGGGGCGGCGGTGGCCTTTGACTGCCGCATTGCCGACAGCCAGCACAAGGGCACCCATTCGGTGCTGTTCTGCGAGGTTCTGGCCACGCGCCTGTCCGATCAGCCCGGCGGGCTGATCTGGTTCAACCGCGCGTTTCATCCGCTGGAGGTGCGGGCCTGACCGCCCGCCACAGCCCCAGCGCAGGGGCGGCAACCCCCACAACAACGGCGCTGGCGGCCAGAAGATAGCCGCCCGCAACCGCCGCATCCCCCAGCACATGCCGCCAGGTGCCGACCTCGGCTGCCAGCAGGAAGCACATATTGGCATCCAGCCCGATGGCCGCCGTGCGCGGATGCGCCCGCAGCAGGGCGCCCGCCGCCAGAAACAGCAGCGTCAGGGCAAAGACCGCCACCGCACCATCTGCCCGCAGCGGCGCCCCCAGGGCCAGAAAGCACAGGGCTGCCAGCGTGCCGATAGCAACGCCGGGCACCAGCGTCCGCCAGATCGGTTGCGGATCGGGGGCAGAAGACAGGATCATCGGATAGACGATCAGCGTCATGGCCCCCGCCAGCACATCGAAGCGCGGCCAAAGCATCACCAGCCCCGCCGCAACCAGGGTCATCCCCGCGCAGAACAGCGCCCGTCGCAGGGCAGACCTCGCCCGCCCCTGTCTGAGGCGCGGCGGGGCGGCTTTGCGTCGGGGCGGCGTAAAGGGGAAGGTGACGGCCGTGACCGACACAACCCCGATCAGCGTGCAAAGGATGCGGTCCAGCGCGGCCGAGGCGGCCTGAGCGCCATCTGCTGCGCCCAGCTCTGGCCCGCCAATGGTCGGCAGCAGCACGACGAACAGCGTGACGCCCAGCATGAAGGCGCCATAGCTCATCACCGTGCCGATCCACCAGGCGGCGCCTGCCGCCGCCCCCACTGCCAGTGACAGCACCAGCGCCAGCCCCCATCCCGGCGGTTCCAGCGCCAGCAGGCCAAGTGCCAGCCCGGCCCCGGCCAGCGTGCCCAAAAGCCGCAACAGCGCGCGCAGCACCAGATCCTCGCGCCAGACCTGATGCACCACCCAGACCGGCATCGCCGCCCAATAGGGATTGGCAAGGCCCAGACCCTGCGCCAGACCAAGCGCCAGCGCGGCGGCGATGAACAGTTGAAGCGCCGTCGATAAATGTCTGTCAGTCATGATCTTTACGCAAAAAGGCCGCCCCTTGCAGGGCGGCAAGTTCAGGAGTGTCTGGCCATCAGAGCGGTGTCTGAAGGCCGGCAAAGACCCGTATCATTCGAACACACGGCCCAGATTGTCATAAAGTTCGGGCTTGCGGCTGCGGATCCAGATCCCCAGCACCGGCCCGCACAGACCAACCAGGATCACCAGCAGCGGGAAGGCCTGCACCAGAATGTGATCCGATCCGGTCAGCAGATGGGTGTTCATCGACACAAGAAGGAAGGCACCCGCAAGACCCGCCAGGGCAAGCAATGGCGCCACCAGGGTGACCATCATCGAATGATCATGGGCATGGGCGCTACGGAAATACAGGATGATGGCAAGCGACACCATGATCTGCACCGCCAGAACACCCAGGACCGCCAGCCCTGACATCCAGGAAAAGACCACCGCATAGGGATCTGCCCCGCCCAGCGTGAAGGCAATCAGCAGTGCTGCGGCTGACAGGGATTGCAGAACACCTGCCCGGGCGGGCGAGCCATGTCTGGTATCCACCCGCCCCAGGCTGTGCGGCAGCAAACCTTCCCGGCCAAGTGCAAAGAAATAGCGGTTCAGCGTATTGTGAAACGACAGCACACAGGCAAACAGCGACAGCAGCAGAAGCACGTTCATCAGCGTGACCGACCAGCCGCCCAGCACCTGCTCTGCCGCAACGAAGTAAAGCGATTCAAGCCCGCCCTCTGCCGCAGCCGCCGCCTGAATGTTGGAAGGGCCGTAGAACTGGACGATCGCCCAGGTCGAAAACGCATAGAATGTTGTAATCAGCAGAACCGCAACAAAGGTTGCACGCGGGATCGTGCGATCCGGGTCATTGGCCTCTTCCCCGAAAATGGCGGTGGATTCAAACCCGATGAACGAGCCCACGACAAAGACCAGTGCCACCGCAAGGCCGGGGGTAAAGACGACCGAAGGCGCGAACGAAGACAGGCTCATCCCCTCGGGGCCACCGCCCTGCCAGATGATGCCGATATTGAGAAGCAGCAGGATCAGCACTTCGACCACCATGGCAAAGCCGAGGATCTTGCCCGAGAACGAGATGTTGCGCTGCCCGGCGAAATGCACAAGCACAAGCGCCAGCAGCGACCAGACGAACCAGGGCAGATCCAGCCCCAACGCCGCCATGCTGCCTGCGAAAAATACACCGAACAGCGCATAGACGGCGCATTGCACCGAAGTATAGGTCAGCAGCGCAATCAACGCGCCGCCAATGCCCGCCGGGCGGCCCAGCCCCTGCGCAATATAGGTGTAAAACGCCCCGGTGCCGCCGACATGGCGGCTCATGGCGGTAAAGCCCACCGAGAAGATGATATACAGCAGACCGGCAAGCACAAAGGCACCGGGCACACCGGCCCCATTGCCAAAGGCAAAAGCGACGGGGGTTGCGCCGACCACTGCTGTCAGCGGTGCAGCGGCGGCGACGACGAAGAAAACGATATGCAGAAGACCGATCGAATTGCGCGCAAGGCGCTCTCCGTCCGGCGCCTTTGCTGTGGCGTCAAGTGACATGTTGATGACTCCCTGATGTTTGTTTTCTTACGTGAGTAGGTAGGGGAGCCCGCGTCACCCATTGCGAAATATGCCAATTTATAGATAATATACGCCATGCCGCGAAAAAGGGCCACCGGATGACCAGAAATGTTCGAAATCGCCCCCAGCCGCTGATGCGGGCGACGGCAGCACGGCCTCTCGTCGATTTTATTGCCGATTCTGTAGGCGTGACTGCTGAAATCATGGGCCAGATCGGAATTGATCCCGCCATCGCATCAGACCCTTATGCCCTGATTCCCCTGGCGCAATATGTCGAGCATTTTGAACGTGCGGCGCATGTTCTTGGAAACCCCAGCCTCGGCCTTCAGGTGGCGATGCGGCTGCGCCCCGCAGATCTGGGGCCTGTCGGGGTGTTGTTCTCGATCTCGCCCTCGATCTGGTCGGGCCTGTCACGGCTGGCCGATAATGGCGCGATCCTGCAGGACGGCACCCATTCCAGCCTGTTCGAAGTGGGGGGGGATCTGGTCTGGACCTACCGGCTGGCCGACAGCACGATCTGGCCGCGGCGTCAGGATTCGGAATTTTCGCTCGCAGCGGTCTGCCAGCTGATCCGGCAAAGCTTTCTGCCCGGCTGGCAACCCATCGAGGTGCATCTGGAACATGGCGAACAATCCGAACACGCGCTGCTGCAAAAGCTGTTCCGGGCGCCGGTGCTTTACCACCAATCGGCCAACCGGCTGATCATGTCCCGGGAAACCGCGCTGCGACGGCACCGGTCCGAAGATACCGGCATGGTCGGCATTCTGGCGCGGCATATCGCGGATCTGGGCCAACAGCACCACCAGGAAGCCACATTGGTGGATCGCGCGCGCCGGATCGTCAGCCTGACGCTTGGCCAGCGGCCGGTGACATTGGACAGTGTGGCCGCGGAACTGCGCATGTCGGCGCGCAGCCTGCAACGCTATCTGGCGGAAGAAGGCACCAGCCTGCGCGCCCTGGTGCAAGAGCATCGTGTCGAAATGGCCAGAACCCTGCTGGAAAAGACCGATATGCCGCTGTCACAGATCGCGCTTACCCTTGGCTATGCCGATGGCACCGTCTTCTGGCGCGCCTATCGCAGCTGGACGGGGCAGGAACCCAGCGCCAGCCGCCGCCCGGAAGGCGCGCCGCCGGGATAGATACGCGACTTGCAGGGTCTGGCGTAGAATATCGAAATTCTGGCGTGCTGTGCGATGGTGATCCGCCAGATCTCGGGCAGAAAGGTGGGGCAGGCTGCAAAGCCGCCATTCATTCCGGCAGCGGGCCCCTGCTCCTGTCGGCCGCCTTGACCGAAGGGCCGCGCACCGGCCGCTTCCCGCTCCATGAAAGACCCGCATGATGACTGAATCGACCCGCATCGACTTCATCTACCTGTCCGAACAGGACATGATCCGCGCGGGCGTCACCGATATGCCGGCCTGCGTGGACTGCATGGAGGAGATGTTCGGCCTGCTGTATCACGGCGATTACCGCATGGCCGGCCCGAACAGTGACAGCCATGGCGCGGCGATCAGCTTTCCGGAAAACTCGCCCTTCCCCGATATGCCCAAACCGACCGCAGACCGCCGCTTCATGGCGATGCCCGCCTATCTGGGCGGCAGCTTCCGCACGGCGGGCATGAAATGGTATGGCTCGAACATCGCGAACCGCGACAAGGGCCTGCCCCGGTCGATCCTGACCTTTGTGCTGAACGATGCCGATACCGGCGCGCCACTGGCCTTCATGTCGGCCAACCTGCTGTCCGCCTATCGCACCGGCGCCATTCCGGGCGTGGGGGCGCGGCATCTGGCGCGCAAGGACTCGCGCATTGTCGGGATCATGGGGCCGGGCGTCATGGCCAAGACCACGCTTGCCGCCTTTATCGCCGCCTGCCCGCTGATCGACACGGTCAAGATCAAGGGCCGTGGGCAGAAAAGCCTCGACAGTTTCATCAGTTGGCTGAAGGACACCTATCCGCAGGTGACCACGATCCAGATCGTCGACACCATCGAAGAGGTGGTGCGCGGGTCCGATCTGGTGACCTATTGCAATTCGGGCGCGGTGGGCGACCCTGCCACCTATCCGATGGTGAAACGCGAATGGGTCAGCCCGGGCACCTTCCTGGCCATGCCCGCGCTGTGCAACATCGACGAGGGGATGCAGGCCGCCGATGTGCGCAAGGTGGTCGACAACACCGGCCTCTATGAGGCCTGGTTCGAAGAACTGCCCAAGCCCGCCCATGTGCATGTGCCGATCATCGGGGTGAAATTCATGGACATGATCGCCGAAGGCACCATGACCCACGATCAGCTGGAAGATATCGGCAAGATCGTTGCGGGCGATGCGCCCGGCCGCCGGAATGACGATGAAATCATCATCATGTCGGTGGGCGGCATGCCGGTGGAGGATGTGGCCTGGGGCACCGTCGTCTATCGCAATGCCATCGCAAAGGGCATCGGCGTTCCGCTGAACCTGTGGGACGAGCCGGTTCTGCGCTGAACCCTCTGCACGCTTCCGGGGCGGGCCATGCAGGATGGCCGCCCCTTCCCCATCAAAAGGATACCCCATGACCCGCATCGTCAAGGTCAAGACCGGCAACCGGCTGGAAGAGATCAGCAGCTATTCCCGCATCGTTGCGGTGGATAGCTGGATCTTCGTTTCCAACACGGCAGGCCGCAACCCCGCCACCAAAGAGATTCCCGAAGATGTGGAGGCGCAGACCCGTCAGGTCTTTGCCAATATCGCAGGCGCGCTGGCCGCAGTGGAGGCTGGCCTTGCCGATGTGGTTGCGGCGCGCGTCTTCATCCAGGATCCCGCCGATACCCCTAGGGTGATGGCGATTTTCGGCGAGATGTTCCGCGGTGTCGACCCGGCGCTGACCGTCACCTGCCCGCCGCTCGGCTCTACCGTCTACAAGGTGGAGATCGAGGTGACGGCCTGCCGCGGTGCGGC
The DNA here is from genome assembly GCA_034519525.1 of Gemmobacter sp. Classification (GTDB taxonomy): domain Bacteria; phylum Pseudomonadota; class Alphaproteobacteria; order Rhodobacterales; family Rhodobacteraceae; genus Gemmobacter. The sequence continues at coordinate 14,890 of JAXHOJ010000064.1, forward strand.
TGCCGCCGAAACCGAACGGCTTTCCATCTCGCTCTGATCCCCGGAAGGAACCTTGCATGGCCCCCGTCATCTCTGCTGTCCAGACCACCCCCGATATTCCCGCGCAGACGGTGGTGGTGGTGATCGGGGCCGGCATCGTCGGCCTGTCTGCCGCGCTGACCCTGGCCGAACGCGGTATCCCCGTCGTGGTGCTGGACAAGGGCCGGGTTGCGGCCGAGCAAAGCTCGCGCAATCTGGGCTGGGTGCGCAAGACCAGCCGCGCCCCTGCCGATGTGCCGCTGGCGCTGGCGGCAGACCGGCTTTGGGCCGAAATGCCCGCGCGCACCGGCGAAGATGGCGGTTACCGGCAGGCGGGCATCATGTTCGTTGCCCGGTCTGAAACGCAGATGGCGCTGTATGAAAAATGGCTGGCCTCGGTGGCGCATCTGGATCTGGGGTCGCGCCTGCTGTCATCCGGTGAAATTGACCGGATGGTGCCCGGTGGCCGTGGCGATTGGCTGGGCGGGATCTACACCGCCTCGGATGCCCGCGCCGAACCGACACTGGCCAATAGCGCCATCGCCCGGGCCGCCATCGCCAAAGGCGCGCTGATCGTCGAGAATTGCGCCGTGCGCGCCATCAGCACCGCTGGTGGCAAGGTCTCTGGCGTGGTGACGGAACGGGGCGAGATTGCCTGCGATCAGGTGCTGCTGGCCGGCGGGCTGGGCACCCGGCGCTTTCTGGGGAATATGGGCATCGCCTTCCCCACCCTGCCGCTGATCTGTTCGGTGCTGCGCAGCGCGCCGATGGAGGGGCCGACAGATATCGCTGTCGGCGCGCCGGATTTCTCGTTCCGCAAGCGGCATGACGGCGGTTTCACCATCACCCAGCGCGGCAGGCTGGATGCCCCGCTGACCCCTGATCATCTGCGCATCGGTCTGCGCTATCTGCCGCAGCTGCGCGCGCAGCGCGGGGCGCTGAAGATCGGGCTGGGCCGGGCCTTCCTGCGCGATCTGGCCACGGCCCGGCACTGGCACCCCGACAGTGTCAGCCCCTTTGAACAAGAGCGGATCACCGATCCCCGCCCCAATCACGATCTGAACGCCGAGGCGCTGCGCAATCTGCGCGCCGCATGGCCGGTGTTCGAAAAACTGCAGATCGTGCAATCCTGGGCCGGCACCATTGATGTCACACCGGATTCTGATCCGGTGATCTCTGGCGTGGCACAGGTTCCCGGGCTGACCATCGCCTCGGGGTTTTCGGGGCATGGGTTCGGCACTGGCCCGGCGGCCGGCCATCTGGCGGCCGATCTGGTATCGGCACACACCCCCATCGTCGATGCGGCCCCCTACCGCTTTGACAGGTTTTCGGGCGCTGCAACCTAAGAACGGGATCTGTTACGTTCAGATTACTTTACCGCGCCGCTGCGACTGACTAAACTGCCACAGCCCGGTCCCCCTTGGCCGGGCTGTTGAACATTTGCAGGAAAGTTCTGGTCTTGACCACCGATGAATCCCGCTTCGCCAAGGAAGACTGGCCGTTTTACTGGATCAGCCGTGTCAATGCCCGCTATGTGCAAGTCCTTGAAAAACGACTGAAACCGATTGGCGTAGATGTTCCGCACTGGCGCGTGCTGATATCGCTTTACGAAAGCGAATATCTGTCGATTTCAGAAATTGCCGAAATGTCGACCATGCGCCTGAACACCACAACCAAGGTGGTGCAGCGCATGATCGTTGATGGGCTGGTGACAACGCGGGTCAGACCGACAGATGGCCGCGTGACCGAAGCCTGCCTGACAGAGAAAGGTGATCGCCTGCGCGCCCTGGCCCTGGTCGAGGCGCAACAGGTCTTTGATCTGAGCTTTCCGGCGGTCACCGCTGACGAGCGCGCCGTATTGAACCGCACGCTCGCCAAGGTTTTTGCGCATCTCGACAAGCTCTGACATCCGCAGGATGGCGCGGCCATCCTGAAGCCGTTCTGTGGGCCGACGCGTTGCAGATCAAACCGCAGCCCGGCCCGGCCTGTCCGGCATCAGGAAGTTTCGCAGAATTGCCAGATAGGCTGCCGGGTCTTCGACACAGGGCAGATGCCCCACCCCTTGGATGCAGGTCAGCGCAGCCTGCGGGATCAGATCGGCGGTGCCCTGCACCAGATCGGGTGGTGTGGCACCATCCGCGCCGCCTGCGATCACCTGCACCGGCATCTGCAACGCGGCACAGCGCGCCGAAAGATCCGTGGTCGAAAGCGCCTCGCAACAACCCAGATAGCCGGTCAGATCGCAGCGCGACAGCATAACCCGCCAGCCGGCAAGCGCAGCGGGATGCGCCGCACGCCAAGGCGCCGAAAACCAGCGTTCCAAGACCGCATCGGCCATCGGCGCGATACCCCCCTGTTGCAGCGCTGCAATCCGGTCCTGCCACATCGCGGCAGAGCCGATCCGCGCCGCAGTGTTCGACAGCACCAGCCGCCGCACCCGCTCAGGATGGTTCAGCGCCAGTGACAGCGCAATCTGGCCACCGATCGACAGGCCCACCACATCGGCCTGCGCCACCTCACAGGCGGCCAGCACAGCGAGCGCATGTGCCTCCAGCATCTCGATGCGGTAAGGGCGCGGCGCGGCCTCCGACAGGCCATGCCCCGGCTTGTCAAAGCGGATCACCCGGAAATCCCGCGCCAGCCCGGCCACCACGCCATCCCACATCCGAAGATCGGTGCCGAGCGAGTTGATGAGCAGCAGCGGCGGCGCCTCTGCGGCGCCATCTTCCTGCATATGCAGCCAGATATCGTTCGACCGGATCATCCGCATGGTTTTCTCCCTGTTGCGCCGTGGGCACAAAACGCCGCCAGTCCGGCGCTGGCAATGCGGGGAGGCATGTGGTGCAATACCCAAAAGGTATCGGCCAGTGATATATACCATCAGCCAACAACAGTTCCCGGGGAGGATGCGATGGAGTTCCGGCGCCTGAAATACTTCCTCGCCGTCGCGGAAGAGCTGCATTTCGGCCGGGCCGCCACCCGGCTGGACATGGCGCAGCCGCCGCTGTCGCGCCAGATCGCCGCGCTGGAGGCCGATCTGGGCGTGCTGCTGTTTGACCGCAGCCGCAGCCAGATCCGGCTGACCCAGGCCGGGCAGGTGCTGCAGGACCATGCCCGGCAGGTTCTGTCGCGGCTCGAAGCGGCCTATCGCGAAACCCGGCTGGTCGGCACCGGCAGCGGCGGGCGGCTACGCATCGCCTTTGTCGGCTCTGCCTCGCATGGGCTGTTGCCGACGCTTATCAAATCCTATCGCTCATATTACCCGGATGTCGAACTGGTGTTGTCGGCCATGAACAATGCCGAACTGTCCCATGCGCTGATCGCGCGCGAAATTGATCTGGCCGTCGCCCGCCCCGAACTGAAGGATGAAGAATTCCGCCGCGAACTGCTGTGCCGCGAAACGCTGATCCTTGCCCTGCCCGATAATTCGCGGCTGGCCAGCCTGCCAGAGATCCGCTTTGCCGATCTGGCCGATCAGGTCTTTGTGCTGTATCCGCGCCGCCCCCGCCCCGGCTATGCCGATGTGGTGCTGGATATCTGCGCGCGCGAAGGGTTCAGCCCTGCCAAGCTGGAACTGACGCAGGATTTTCAAAGCGCGATTTCGCTGGTTTCGGTTGGGGTCGGCCTGTCGGTTGTACCGGAATCCGTGTCCAGCACACAGCGCCCCGGGGTGGTTTACCGGCCCTATGCCGGTCATAACCCCGGCACGGCACTGACCGTTCATGCCCGGCTGGACAATCGTGCGCCGCAGGTGATGAACTTTCTGGATATCACCCGCAAATTCGCCCGCAAGACTCTGGCCTGAACCGGCGGCCTAAACCGGCCGCGCGTCATCCCGAAATGCCGTGGCCTGCACCGATGGCCGGGCCGCAAAGCCTGCGTGCCAGGCCGACAGACGCGGGCGGCCATGGCGCCAGCCCTCGGCCTCGAACCGGAAATCCAGATAACACAGCGCAACCCCGATGCTGATATGCCCGATGTCGAAGCGCCGGGCCTCAAGCGCGGGAACATGGGCTTCCAGCCAGTCGACCACGCGCTGCATCTTGCAACGATAGACCGCGATCATGTCGGCCGACCTCTGCGCTTCGGGCCGCAACCGCGCCTCCACCAGCCAAGGCAGCGCCACATCCAGCAGGCCGGTGCCAAGCGCCTCGTCCCGCTCGGCTGTCAGATCATCGGGAAACAGGCAGGGGCCGGTCGGGCTGCTGCGGTCGGCCCAACGGCAGATCACATGGCTGTCGAACAGCACCACACCCTCCGGCAGTTCCAGAGTCGGGATCTTGGACAGCGGATTGATGGCCATCAGCCCCTCATGCGGGATCAGCGGGTCGGCATGGGTGCGGACCGTTTCCACCTGCCCGGCCAGCCCCTTTTCATGCAGGGCAACCATCACCTTGCGCACATAGGGCGAACGGGGGGACCAGTGCAGCACCGCCATCCTCATACCTTCCGCGCCAGAGACCGCAGCGCAGCCTCGTTGATCGTCACGCCAAGGCCGGGGCCTTGCGGGCAATGGATGTGGAAATCACGGATCACCACCTCGCCATTGGTCAGATCGGTTTTCACGATATTGGGGCCAAAATGTTCGCAGCCCCATTCCAGACGCGGCAGGCCTGCAAACACCGCCAGATGCGCGGCGGCCTCCAGCGCGGTTTCCAGCAGGCACCCGCCGTAAAGCTCCATCCCGCAGGCCTGGGCGATGGCTGCCGCGCGTTTCAGCTCCAGCAGACCACTACTCTTCACCAGCTTCAGCGAATAGACAGATCCCGCCCCCGCAAAGGCCTGCGCCACGATCTCGGGCCCGGTAAAAGCCGCCTCATCCGTCATGATCGGAATGGTGCTGCGTGCCGCCACCCGTGCCGTTGCCGCCACAAGCCCCGGCAACAGCGGCTGTTCGATCAGCACCACGCCCAGTTCGGCCAGCAGCGGCAGATAGCGGATGGCGGTTGCCTCGCTCCAGCCCTGGTTGACATCACAGATGATCTCGCATCCCGGCAGCGCCTCGACAATCCGCGCCAGCCGCACCATATCATCGGCAGGGGAATGAAAGCCCAGCTTGATCTTGAAGCGGCGATGTTCGCGGGCGGCCAGCTTGGCCTGCGCCTCGGCAATCTCCTGATCGGCATCACCCGAGGCCAGCGCCCACAGCACTTCGATCCTGTCGCGCAGCGCCCCGCCCAGAAACTGGCTGGCAGGCAGGCCCAGCGATTTGCCCGCCGCATCGAACAGCGCCGCATCCACGCCGCCCCGGGCGGCATTGTTGCGGCTGGCCGCCTTTTGCATCGCCAGCTGATTGGCCTCGAACGCCAGAACAGATTGCCCCAGAATGGCGGGGGCCAGATATCTGTCGATATTGGCCTTGATCGCCTCGACGCTTTCTTCTGCCCAGCGGGGGCCGCCCAAAGTTGCCGCCTCGCCATAGCCCAGCGTGCCATCCGCCAGCGCAACCCGCACGATCACATAGGATTGCACGGTCACCTCGGTATTCGACAAGCGGTGGCGCCGGGTCGTGGGCACGTCGACGATAACTGTCTCGATCGCAACAATATCGCGCCCGCGCGCAAGCTCGCCCGGGGCAAGCGGAAAGGTCAGCGCAGCAACGCCCGGCATGTTCATATCGGTGGTCCTTGAATCCATCAGACGGCTGCGCCGCACCTGTTTCCCAAGGCGCGGCGCAGACGGGGTGCCTATTCCGCAGCCATGCGCGCGGCATCGACGCGCGGCAGGGTGAAATCAAAGCGCAGCACCAGGTCGGTATCCGCACCCTCGGGCGCCTTCTGGAAACTGCCGATCAGATCTTCCTTCACCGCAAAGACAGAGTCATCGTCCAGATGCGGGCTTTCGGAATCGTAGATCTGCGAAATCAGCGGGCGATATCCGTCACATGTGATCATCACATGAATATGGCCCGGTCTCATGCAGTGATGGCCCATATAGCGGATCAGCTCACCAGCGGTTTCATCACCGGGGATCGGATAGGGCACGGGGCGGATGGCGCGATAGGCATAATGGCCGTCTGCGTCGGTCTCGAACCGGCCACGCAGGTTGTAATCGGGCTGGTCGGGATCATGGTTTTCATAAAGGCCATTGGGCGCATCTTCCCAGACGTCGATGATCGCCCCCGCAATCGGCTTGCCTTCGGTATCGCGGACATAGCCTTCGACAAGCACCGTCTCCTGCGTGTCGAAATCCTTCTGTGCCGTCGAGGCACCCTTGGGCATCACCGGCGCGTTTTCCCGGAAGAACGGGCCAAGCACCGTGGAAATGGTTTCATTTCCGGCGATCGGGTTCGACAGCATGTCCACCAGCACTTCAACGCCCAGAATATCGCCCAGCAGAATGAACTCCTGCCGCTTGTCCGAACAGACGGCACCGGCCCGGCCCAGATAATCGCAGGCGGCCAGAAATTCGGCATGGGTCAGGTTCACGTCCTTGCAGAACCCGTGAAGGTGGCGCAGCAGCGCCTCCATGATCTCGCGCTGGCGCGGGCTGATCGGGGCGTTCTTGCCAAGCGACGCAATCACGACGTCGGTGACATTTTCGATGGTGACGTTACGCATGTGTTCCTCCTCCTCGGTCGCGGCGGGATGCGGCCCGGCCACTGCCTTGTCCTTGTCCGCAGCAAACTGCACCGCGCAGGCCTGTTGTGCCAGCCGGGCGGCAGGTATGGTGTGATACCCAGAAGGTTGAAAAGCGCAGGGTCCGATACCTGAACAGGCAGGCACACCCGTTCAATTTGCTGGCCCGGCCCAGCGGCGCCGCAGCTGCAAGACAACGGCCCGCGCGCGCAGGCCGCCATAAGGGGTGTCAATATCCTGGCATCACCCGGACGCCGGGTCAGACCGAAAGACAGGCATATTTCAGATCCAGATAATCCTCGATCCCGTGGCGCGATCCTTCACGCCCAAGGCCGGATTGCTTGATACCGCCAAAAGGTGCCACCTCCGTGCTGATAAGCCCGGTGTTCACGCCGACCATGCCATAATCCAGCGCCTCCATCACGCGCCAGACACGGCTGACGTCGCGGGTATAGACATAAGAGGCAAGGCCGAATTCGGTGTCATTGGCGCGGGCGATCACTTCGGCTTCGGTATCAAAGCGAAAGACCGGCGCAACGGGACCAAAGGTTTCCTCGCGGGCGATGGCCATGTCTGCGGTCATTCCGGTCATCACCGTCGGCTGAAAGAACGTGCCCTCGATCCGGGCGCCCCCGGTCAGAACCTGTGCGCCCTTGGCACAGGCATCGGCAATATGGTGTTCCACCTTGGCCAGAGCGGCAGGCCCGATCAGCGGCCCGATCTCTGACCCGGCCTGATCCCCCGGCCCCACCCGCAAATCGGCCACCGCCTGCGCCAATTGCGCGGCAAATGCGTCATGGATACCCGCCTGCGCATAGATCCGGTTGGTGCAGACACAGGTCTGCCCGGCATTGCGGAATTTCGACGCAATGCAGCCTTGAACCGCAGCCTCCAGATCGGCATCGTCAAAGACGATGAACGGCGCATTGCCCCCCAGTTCCAGCGACAGTTTCTTGATCTGCGCCGCCCCCTGACGCATCAGGATGCGCCCGACATTGGTAGAGCCGGTAAAGCTGATCTTGCGCACAATGGGATTTTCGCAAAACTCCAGCCCTAGGCCCACGGCATCGCTGGATGGCAGGATGGACAGCACGCCTTTGGGCAGACCAGCCCGTTCAGCCAGAACCGCCAGCGCCAGCGCCGACAACGGGGTTTCGGCCGCAGGCTTGGCGACAATCGTGCAGCCCGCGGCCAGCGCGGGCGCCAGTTTGCGCGCGATCATCGCATTGGGGAAATTCCACGGCGTGATCGCCGCCACCACGCCCACCGGCTGCCGCAAGACCATCAGACGGGCATCGCGCCGGTGGCCCGGAATGGTTTCGCCGTAAATCCGTTTGGCCTCTTCCGCGAACCATTCGATATAGGCCGCGCCATACAGGATTTCGCCCTTCGCCTCGGCCAGGGGTTTGCCCATCTCGGCCGTCAGGATCGCGGCCAGATCTCCGGCATGGGCCACCACAAGATCATGCCACCGCCGCAGGATCGCCGCGCGGTCCTTGGCGGCACGGGCAGCCCAGCCGGGCTGCGCCCTCGCCGCCAGATCAATCGCGCGGGCGGCATCTGCGCGGGTGCAATCGGCCACTTCTGCCAACACACTGCCGCTTGCAGGATTCCGCACCACAAGGCTGGCCGCGCCCGATACCCATTCACCACCCAGAAAGGCGCGGTTTTCCAGCAAAGAACGATCGTGCAGCTGCATGGATCACCCCCGCACAAACGCATGGGCCGCTTCGGGCGACCAGCGGACATGCAGCTTGTCGCCGCGCGCAATCCGGCCTGACAGCGGATGGCCAAAGTTCAGCCGCACCGACAGCGCCCCACCCCAGCTTGTCCGGGTCGCAACCGTGGTGTTGTTGCCCAGAAAGGTCATATCCTCGACCGTGACCGGCAAAGACGCCCCGGATGGCCCGGCCTCTGTCGAAAGCTCGATCCGTTCGGGGCGCAGCATCAGCTCTGCGGACTGTCCGGCGCTGCCCGTTCCGTGCAGGGGCACTTCGGCCACCACCGTGCCATCGGCAAACCGCATCGCGGCACGATGGCCAGTAATGTCTGCCAGCTGTCCGGTCAGAAAGGCGCTGTCTCCGATGAAATCGGCCACGAAATGCGTGGCGGGATTGGCGTAAAGTTCTGGTCCGGTGCCGACCTGTTCGATCTTCCCCTTGTTGAAAATGGCGATCCGGTCTGACAGGCGCAGCGCCTCTTCCTGATCGTGGGTCACGTAAAGAATGGTGACGCCGGTTTCCTGATGGATTCGGCGGATCTCGAACTGAATTTCCTCGCGCAGCTTCTTGTCCAGCGCGGACAGCGGCTCGTCCATCAGAAGCACCGGCGGATCATAGACCAGCGCGCGTGCCAGGGCGACGCGCTGCTGCTGCCCGCCCGACATCTTGGCAGGCATCCGGTCTTCGAACCCGTCCAGCCGCACCAGCGCCAGCGCGCGCTTCAACTTGCGGGCAATCTCGTCCTGCCCCATCCGGCGCACACGCAGCGGGAAGGCCACGTTTTCGCCCACGGTCAGATGCGGAAACAGCGTATACCGCTGGAACACCATGCCAATATTGCGCTTGTGCGAGGGTGTCTGCAGGATCGACTGCCCGCGCAGCCTGATATCCCCCGCGGTCGGATCCTGAAACCCGGCCAGAATATACAGCGTCGTCGATTTCCCCGAACCTGACGGCCCAAGGAACGTCATGAACTCGCCTTCGGAAATTGTCAGCTCCACATGATCGCTGGCCACCACCGTGCCATAGGTCTTTCGGATGCCATTGATGTGCAGGAAGGGCGTTGTCATTGGGTTTTGCCTTTGCGGATCAGGGCGGCGGCGATCATCAGAAGCACCGTCAGCGCGACAAGAAGGGTAGAGGCGGCAGCAATCACCGGGGTCAGATCCTGGCGCAGGGTCGTCCAGACCTTGACAGGCAGGGTCTGCAGGCTGGGCGAGGCCATGAAGATCGCCAGCACCACCTCATCCCACGAAATCAGAAAGGAAAAGATCGCGGCCGAAAACAGGCCATGGCGGATGCCGGGCAATGTGATGCGCAGCCGCGCCCCAGGGGCGAGGCCCCGCACAGGATGGCCGCATCCTCCGATCGCCGGTGTCGAATGTCTCCAGCGCGCCCGAGATGGTGATGATGGCAAAGGGCAGTGCCACGATCAGATGGCGCGATGATAAAACCCACCAGCGTGCCATTCAGCCCCAGCCGCAAAAAAGGCGGCATAAAGCGCAACGGCCACGATCACCACGGGCAGCACCATCGGCGTCAGGAAAAATGCCCCCAGCACGGCACGCCCCCGAAACTTGCCCCGCACCAACGCCAGCGAGGCCAGCAGCCCCAAAGCCACCGACAGAACCATCACGATGACGCCGATCTTGGCCGATGTCAGCGCCGCCCCCAGCCACCGGGGATCGGCGAACAGCTCCCCATACCATTTCAGCGTCCAGTCCGGCGGCGGAAAGATCAGCCAGCGGGATGATCCGAAAGACAGCGCCACGATGAACAGGATCGGCAGCAGCAGAAACAGCACCATCAGCGCGCAGATCGCAACCAGCATCCATTTCCAGCCGCCCGGCTTGTCGAAATCCAACAACATCACCGGCCCTCCTTCGGTTCAAAGAAGCGCAGCTGCACGGCGTAAAGGCCCAGCGGTCACGATCAGCAGCAGGAAAGCGGCGGCCCCGCCCATGCCCCAGTTCAGCAGGCTTTGAACCTGTTGGGCGATCAGCTCTGCCAGCATCATGTTGGCCGTGCCGCCCAGCAGGGATGGCGTCACATAATACCCCAGTGACATCACGAAAACCATCAGCGCCCCCGAGGCGATACCGGGTGTGGCCAGCGGCACCAGCACGCGCCACAGCGCCTGCCATCGGCTTGCCCCGCACAGGGCTGCGGCTTGCAGGATGGCCGGGTCGATCTTCTTGATCACGCCCATCAGCGGCAGGATCATGAAAGGCAGCATGATATAGACCATGCCGATCGTCACCCCGACCAGATTGTTGGTCAACTGGATCGGCGCGTCGATCAGCCCCAGTTGCCATCAGGCTGCGGTTGATAAGCCCGGTCTGCTGCCGCAGCACCATCCAGGCATAGGTCCGCGCCAGCAGGTTCGTCCACATCGACAGAAGGATGACGGCAAAGACAACCGAAGCCCATCGGCGCGGCATGATGGCCAGCGCCCAGGCCACCGGAAACGCCCCGATCAGCATTTGTGATCAGCGTCACCACCCCCGACACGAAGAAGGTGTTGAAAAAGATCCTGGCGTAGGTGCTGCTGCCCACCAGTGTGACATAGTTCTGCAGGCCCAGTTCGGGTTCCGTCACAGACCGGGTCAGCAAGGCCACGACCGGCACGACGAAGAAGGCAAGCAGCAACACGATGGCAGGCAAGGCAAAGCCAAGCCCCGATCCGCGGCGCCCCGCGACGATGGCCGAAAGCATGTCAGTTCCCCTAGCAGGATATCAGGCAAAGACCCCGGGCACACTGGGCGCCCGGGCCGGTGCGGGCGTTACTGCGCCTGCCATGCGTACCAGCGGTTGCCGATCTCGTCGCGATGTTCGGCCCAATAGGCCATGTCGGCATTCACCTGCACCGCGGTCTGCGCATCGGGCAGCGTCTTGCGCACTTCCGGGTCCATCAGATCCGCCGATCCAAGGTTGACCGGCGCGCGCCGGGTGGCGGCGGCAAAGGCCGCCTGACCTTCGGCGCTGCTGGCCTCTGCGATGAATTTCATCGCGGCCTCCTTGTTCTTGGCGCCCTTGGGCACCACCAGCGCATCGGCGGCGGTGATGTTCTGATCCCAGCTGATCCCGACCGGCATGCCATCTGCGGCCAGCGCCGACAGGCGGCCATTCCAGAAGAACCCGATCGGTGCCTCGCCCGAGGCCAGAAGCTGCTGCGATTGCGCCCCGCCTTCCCACCAGATGATATCGCCCTTGATCGTATCCAGCTTCGCAAAAGCCCGGTCCAGATCCAGCGGATACAGCGCATCGGGCGCCACACCATCGGCCAGCAGCGCCGCTTCGATCACACCCGGGGCCGACCATTTGTAGAAGGTGCGCTTGCCCGGGAACTTGGCCGTATCAAACAGATCGGCCAGAGTGGCGGGTTGCGCCTCGGGGAAATTCGCCGGGTTCCAGCCCAGAACGAAGGAATAGTAGAAAGACCCGACCGCGAAATCCGACACGAAGCGCGGATCGAGCTTCGACTTGTCGATCACGCTGAAATCCAGCGGCTCCAGCAGCCCGGCCTTGCCCGCCTGCAGCGCCCAGTCATATTCCACATCGACGACATCGAGCAGCCCACGCACCGACCATGGCTGATCTTGCGCCATAATCGGTCGGACCATCCGGGCACGACGGCCCCGCCACTTTTCCGGTATTGAGGGAACGCCCAATGCGCCATCTGCGCATGCGTATGCCCAGTGTTCTGGCCTGCGCTTGCGCAGCAGAAGAAAGGGCACTGGCAAAAGCCAGGGCGATCAGCGTGGTTTTCATGTTATTTTCCCTGTTGTTATATTGGTTCAGCGCATCACGAAGGGATCCGGGATCGGGTCATCCGAGGTGCGCAGCCAGACGGTTTTCACGGTGGTATAATCCAGCGCCGCAGCCATGCCGCCTTCGCGCCCGTAGCGCAGAGAACCATGATCCGCCAAAGGGTGCGATGGGCGATACGGCGCGGTAGGTATTGACCCAGACGATGCCCGCGCGAAGGTTTCGGATCATCCGATGGGCGCGGTGGTTTGGTCACATTCTGAACGCCAGGCGGTGGCATTGGCGATCTGCAGCGCCTCTTCCTCGGTGTCAAAGGCCACAACCGACAGCACAGGCCCAAACAGCTCCTGCGTAAGGCAGGGCGCTTCCGGTATCCCGGTGCAGTCAAGGATGGTGGGCGGATAGAAGAACCCCTGCCCTGCAGGCATCTGCCCCCCACAGACCAGCCGCGCGCCCATGGCCACCGATTCCGCCACGATGCGGTCGATCCGGTCGCGCTGGCGCGGGGTGCAAAGCGGGCCAACCTCGGTTGCCATGTCATCCGGGGCGCCCATGTGGATGGCCGCGGCCTTGGCGGCCAGCCGGTCCAGCAGGGCATCCTTCACCCCGCGCTGCACCAGCAGGCGTGAACCGGCAACGCAGCTTTGCCCGGTAGCGGCGAAGATGCCGGAAACCTGGGCATTGGCGGCGCTGTCGAGATCGGCATCGTCAAAGACGATGAAGGGTGATTTGCCACCCAGCTCCAGCGAGGTTTTCGCCAGGTTTTCGGCACTGGCGCGCACGATGTGCCGGGCGGTGTCCGGCTTGCCGTTAAGCAGGCGATGTGCGCGACGCGGGGGTGGGTGGTCAGCGCCGCGCCGACGCGCTCTGGACCGCCGGTCAGGATGTTGACCACGCCGGGCCGGGAAGCCCGCCTCATGCACCAGACCTGCGCGAAGTCAGCAGCGGGCCGGGCCGTCCTCGCTGGTCTTCAGCACCACGGTGCAGCCTGCGGCCAGTGCAGGCCCCAGCTTCACCGCCGACAGGAACAGCTGGCTGTTCCACGGCACGATGGCCGCCACCACGCCCACAGGTTCGCGCCGCAGCCAGGCCTCCATATCGGGTTTGTGTAGATCGGCAGATGCGCGCCTTCGATCTTGTCGGCCAGACCGGCGTAATAGCGGTAATAATCCGCCACGCGCCGGCCGATCTGCGCCCGGGCATTTCGCGGGTGATTACTTGCCGGTATCGCGGGTTTCCAGCGCCGCCAGCCGCGGCGCCGCCGCCTGCACCAGATCGGCCAGCCGCATCAGAAGCCGCCCGCGTGCCGATGCCGTCAGCCCGGCCCATGCGGGCGCATGAAAGGCCCGATGCGCCGCACGCACCGCCCGATCCACATCGCCGGGGGTGGCGGCAGGCATCAGCGCCCAAGGGTGGCCAGTTGCGGGATCAAGGCTGGCAAAGACCTCTTCCTG
>JAXHOJ010000039.1:0-132232 GCA_034519525.1 Gemmobacter sp.
AAGTTACGTATTGCTACCCGCGAGGCGGTGGCGATCCTGAAAGAGATGGGCACCCCGCTGCTGATCCATCAGCCGAGCTATAACATCCTGAACCGCTGGGTCGAACATGACGGGCTGAAAGACACGCTGGCCGAGCTGGGCGTGGGGTCGATTGCCTTCACGCCGCTGGCGCAGGGGATTCTGACGAAGAAATATCTGGGCGGGATTCCGGCGGGCAGCCGCGCGGCGCAGGGCAAATCGCTGGCGCCGGAAACCATCACGCCGCGCGCGATTGAGAGTGTGAAGGCGCTGGATGCGCTGGCGCAGGCGCGCGGGCAGACGCTGGCGCAGATGGCGATTGCCTGGGTGCTGCGGGGCGGCGGCATCACCACGGCGCTGATCGGGGCCAGCAAGCCCGAGCAGGTGGTGGATTGCGCGGGTGCGGTGGGCAATCTGGCGTTCACGGCGGAAGAGCTGGCCGAGATCGACCGGATCGCGGCGGAGGAGGAGATCAACCTCTGGGCGCGGTCTTCCGAGACGGAGTAAGGGGCGCGCCCCCTCACCCCCTCCCTCTCCCCCGGGGGGAGAGGGGGGCGCCTTTGCCGATTGTGGTGCGGGATGGCGGGGGTGGATGCCTCCGGCGGGAGTATTTGGGAAGGAGCAAGGGCAGGGGTTTTGCGGGGGTGGCAAAACGGCGCGCGGGGTCAGCGGGCGCGGATGGCGGCAGAGAAATCGGCGCCATCGGGCGCGGCCAGGGCGCGCGGGCTGATGCGGGCGGCTGCGCGGATTTCGGGCAGTGTGCCGGGCAGGGCGATCAGATCCATGCGGTAAAGCCAGGCGGGCAGGCGGCCGGACAGCAGCAGGCTGGGATCCAGCCCCAGATCGGGGTTGAGCGCGCGGGTGAGGTGCCAGACGACGGTGGTGCAATTGGCGGTGACGGTGTTGTACCAGCGCGGTTTGGCGGCCAGATCATTGCCCAGCTTCACATATTCCAGAAACACCACGCGCAGCTGATCGGGCGTCAGGCGCAGGGGGTAAAGCCGCACATCCTCGGCCCGGTGATGGGTGCGCAGTTTCACGATGTCTTCCTCATCCGCCGCGATCAGCGCCAGTTCGAACTGGCGGAAGAAGCCGCCGATCGAGCTGAATTTCTCGCCCTTTTCGCGGCGGATTTCGACCGAGAAGACCACGCGCTGGCCATCGGTGAAGCCGAAGCTGACCAGCAGATGCGCGATATCGGGGTTGGACCAGACCGAGGTTATCATATCGGCGCTGGCGAGACTGGCTCCAGGTCAAAGCTGTCGGCTGTTCCCAGGCTTCGGTCGTCATGGTCTCGGTGACTGCCAGCGGAAGGCGCGCAGGTTGTGCAGGGTGACGATATTGCCATCGATCCGGCCGGTGGCCAGATGGGCGACATCGGGTGCCCAGTCGCGGTCGGCGCGGGGGTTGAGGCTGAGATACCAGGCGGTGACGGCCAGGGTCAGCAGGCCAAGCGCGGGCCAGCCGTAAGGGGTGGCCAGCCGCGCCCAGATCACCGCCGCCAGCGCGCAGGCAAACAGCGCGGGCAGCCAGCGGGCCTGTGGAAACTGCACCCACAGGGCGATGCCCGCCCAGGTGCCGCCCAGAACCAGCAGCAGCCAGAACAGCATGGATTTCACCGTTTGACGCTGGCAGTGACGTAGTTCACCGACAGGTCGCGGTCAGACAGGCTCCAGCTCCAGCTGATGGGGTTGAAGACCATGCCTTTGCGATCCACCGGAGTCAGGCCCGCGCGGCGGATCAGATCGGACAGTTCGTCCGGGGTGATGAACTTGTTCCAGTCATGCGTGCCCTTGGGCAGCCAGCGCATCACCCATTCGGCCCCGATAATCGCCATGGCAAAGCTTTTGGCATTGCGGTTGAGGGTGGAGCAGACCATCAGCCCGCCGGGTTTCAGCAGCTGCTGGCAGGCGGTCAGGTAAGCCAGCGGATCTGCGACATGTTCCACCACCTCCATGTTCAGCACCACGTCGAAGGCCTCGCCCGCGGCGGCCAGATCTTCGGCGGTGGTGTGGCGATAGTCGATGGCGAGGCCGGATTGTTCGGCATGGATCTGGGCGACGGGGATATTGCGGGGCGCGGCATCGGCGCCCAGCACCTCGGCCCCCAGCCGGGCCATGGGTTCGGACAGCAAGCCGCCGCCGCAGCCGATATCCAGCAGGCGCAGCCCGGCGAAGGGGCGATCTTCGCGCAGGTCACGGCCAAATTCGGCGGCGATCTGGGCGGTGATATAGCCCAGACGGCAGGGGTTCATCTGGTGCAGCGGCTTGAACTTGCCATTGGGGTCCCACCATTCGGCGGCCATCGCCTCGAACTTCGCCACTTCGGCGGGGTCGATTGTGGTCATGGTCATGCTGGGCTCCGGTTTGGCGTGGAATCTTGGGTTCGGAGCGTTATATAGGGCGATCATGGACCACAGATCAGGCCAAAAGCGCGCAGTTGAATATCTTTACCCGCCGGTCGAGCCGTTCGACCAGCGGATGATCGACATGGGCGATGGCCACAGCATCTATGTGGAGCAATGCGGCAACCCCGGCGGGGTGCCGGTTCTGGTGCTGCATGGCGGGCCGGGGGGCGGATGCAGCCCGGCGATGCGGCGCTATTTCGACCCGGCGGTGTATCGTGTGGTGCTGTTCGATCAGCGTGGTTGCGGCCGGTCGCGGCCTTCGGCGGCGGTGGTGCAGAATTCGACCTGGCATCTGGTGGGCGATATCGAAACCATCCGCGGTATGCTGGGGATCGAGCGGTTCATCCTGTTCGGCGGCAGCTGGGGGGCCACCCTGGCGCTGATCTATGCGATTTCGCATCCGCAGGCGGTGCGGCATCTGGTGTTGCGCGGGGTGTTTCTGGGCCAGCGGTCAGAGCTGGACTGGTTCTATGGTGGCGGGGCAGGCGCGTTCTTCCCCGAGCTTTGGGCGCGGTTCGTCGATCCGATCCCCGAGGCCGAGCGCGGCGATCTGATCGGCGCCTATAATCGGCGGCTGTTTTCCGGCAATATGGTCGAGGAAATGCGCTTTGCCCGCATCTGGGCGCAGTGGGAAAATGCGCTGGCGGCGATTGCCACTGACGGGATGCACCATGACAGCCCGTCGGATTATGCCCGCGCCTTTTCGCGGCTGGAAAACCACTATTTCCACAATGGCTGCTTTCTGGAAAGCGATGGCTGGATCCTGCAGAACCGGGACCAGATCGAGCATCTGGGGGCCACGGTGGTGCAGGGGCGCTATGACATGATCTGCCCGCCGCTGTCGGCCTATCGGCTGGCCAAGGGCTGGCGCGGTTGCGATCTGCGCATGGTGACGATGGCGGGCCATGCGCTGTCGGAACCCGGCATCTCGGCGGAGCTTGTGCATGTGATGGACGGATTGCGCCCGGTGATGAAGGAAGAATGATCCATGGAAACGGTGGTTGTGGCCTCTGGCATTGACTGGCAGCTGGCCGGGCTTTTCCTGCTGGCGAGTTTCGCGGCGGGGCTGACCGGCTGGATGTTCAAGCCCGGCGCCTGGTATGAAAGCCTGGTGAAGCCGGACTGGCGGCCCGCGAACTGGATGTTTCCGGTGGCCTGGACCACGATCTATATCCTGTCATCGCTGGCGGCGGCGCGGGTGGCGGTGCTGCCCGGCAATGCCTTTGCCATGGGGTTCTGGGCGCTGCAGATCGCGTTGAACACCTTGTGGACGCCGACCTTCTTTGGGGCGCGGCGCATGGGGGTTTCGGTTCTGGTGATGATCGGGCTGGTGGCGGCGGTCACCGGGATGGCCGTGACCTTCTGGATGCTGGATTTCTGGGCTTTCGTGATGCTGGTGCCCTATCTGATCTGGCTGGCGCTGGCAGCACCGCTGAACTGGCGGGTATGGCGCGACAACCCCGGAGCAGGTGGGCCCGGTGCAGGCGGTGCGGCGGGGGCGTGATGCCCCGCGAAAGGGTTTGAGGGCTGGCGTCAGCCGTGTTTCACCATCATGTGGCGGACCACGCTGTAATCCTCCAGCGCGTAGGAAGACATGTCCTTGCCATAGCCGGATTGCTTCAGCCCGCCATGCGGCATTTCGTTGACCAGCATGAAATGCGTATTGATCCAGGTGCAGCCATATCGCAGGCGGGCCGCTGTCGCCATGGCGCGGCCGATATCGCGGGTCCAGACGCTGCTGGCCAGGCCATAATCGCTGTCATTGGCCCAGGCCACGGCCTGATCCGGGTCTGAAAACGGGGTGATGGAGACGACGGGGCCGAAGACCTCGCGCCGGACGATTTCATCGTCCTGCCGGGCGCCTGCAATCACGGTGGGTTTGTAGTAAAAGCCCTGATCCATCACCGCGCCGCCGGTCGTGACCTCCACATGGGTCAGCTCGCGCGCGCGGTTGACGAAGCTGGCCACCCGATCGCGCTGGCGCAGGCTGATGAGCGGGCCGATTTCGTTGGTGCTGTCATCCTCGTTCCCCAGCGCGATGGAGGAAACGGCCGAGGTGAGATCGGCCACCAGCCGGTCATAGACCTTTTTCCCGGCATAGATGCGGCAGGCGGCGGTGCAATCCTGCCCGGCGTTGTAATAGCCAAAGGCGCGCAGGCCTTCGACCACCTCGGATATGTCGGCATCGTCGAACACCAGAACCGGAGCCTTGCCGCCCAGTTCCAGATGGGTGCGTTTCACGGTTTTCGCGGCGGCATCCAGCATCTTGCGGCCGGTGGCGACATCGCCGGTCAGGCTGATCATATCCACGCCGGGATGGTTGATGAGGTAGCTGCCCACGGTCTGGCCGCGCCCGGTGAGGACGCTGACCACGCCTTCGGGCAGTTCTTCCGCCAGGATGCGTGCCAGTTTCAGCGCGGTCAGCGGGGTTTGTTCGCTGGGCTTGAACACCACGGTATTGCCCGCGCCCACGGCAGGCGCCAGTTTCCACGCCATCATCATCAGCGGATAATTCCAGGGCGCGATGCTGGCCACCACCCCCACGGCATCGCGGCGGATCATCGAGGTATGGCCCGCCAGATATTCGCCCGCCACCGGCCCGTGCTGAGTGCGGACCGCGCCCGCGAAGAAGCGGAAGCAATCGACGATGGCCGGGATTTCGTCGTTCAGCGCGGCATTGATCGGCTTGCCGCAGTTCAGCGCCTCCAGCGCGGCAAAGCCTTCGGCCTCGGCCTGCACGCGGTCTGCGATACGCAGCAGGGCGGCGGACCTTTCGCCGGGGGTGCTGCGGCTCCAGCCTTCAAACGCCTTGCGGGCGGCGGCCACGGCGGCATCGACCTGCGCGGTGGAGGCTTCGGCCACATCAAGGATCAGCGCGCCGCTGCGCGGGTTCAGGATCGGTTCGGGCGTTTCCTGCCCGGCTTCGAAGCGGGCACCGATCAGCAGCGCGGTGTCGATCTGGGTCATGTCTCTCTCCCTCATTTGCCCGCACCGGCGGTATCGGCGCCGCCGCGGGTCAGGTAATAGGCGATCAGGATCGGCAGGACCGTGGCGGCAAACACCACGATGGCCACCACATTGGTGACGGGCCGCTGCCGGGGGCGGACCAGTTCCTGCAGCATCCAGATGGGCAGGGTGCTTTGCTGGCCCGCGGTGAAGGTGGTCACGATCACCTCGTCGAACGACAGGGCGAAGGCCAGCATCCCGCCCGCCAGCAGCGCCGAGCCGAGATTGGGCAGCAGCACATGGCGGAAGGTCTGAAAGCTGTTGGCGCCAAGGTCTGCCGAAGCCTCCAATATGCCGCCCGACAGACGGCGAAAGCGGGCGACGGCGTTGTTGTAGACGATGACGATGCAGAAGGTGGCGTGGCCCAGGATGATCGTCCAGACGGAATAGGGGATCTCCATCACCGAAAAGGCCGATCGCAGCGCCATGCCGGTAATCACCCCGGGCAAGGCGATGGGCAGCAGGATCAGCAGGCTGATCTGCTCGCGCCCGAAGAACCGGCTTTGCGCCATGGCGGCAGAGACCAGCGTGCCAAGGATCAGCGCCAGAACGGTGGCGATGGTGGCCACCTGCAGCGAAAGCCAGAGCGGCGGCCAGATATCGGCGCGGTGCCAGGCGACGGCGAACCATTTCAGCGTCAGGCCGGGGGGCGGGAACTGATAGCTTTTCTCCTCGGTCGTGAAGGCATAGAGGAAGATCAGCAGGATCGGCAGATGCAGGAACAGAAGCCCGGCAGCGGCGGCGAGTTTCAGGCCAAGGGGCGCGCGGTCAGAGTGCATCGAAAGCCCCCATGCGCTTGGCGATGGCCAGATAGACCAGCATGATGACGATGGGCACCACGGCAAAGGCGGCGGCCAGTGGCAGGTTTCCGGCGGTGCCCTGAAACTGATAGACCGCCAGCCCGATGAACCGCGCCGAGGTGCCGATGATCTGCGGGATGATGTAGTCGCCCAAAGTCAGCGAAAAGGTGAAGATCGACCCCGCCACCACGCCGGGCAGCGCCAACGGCAGGATCACGCTGCGGAAGGTCTGCGCGCGGCCCGCGCCCAGATCGGCGCTGGCTTCCAGCAGCGAGACCGGCACACGTTCCAGCGCGGCCTGCATCGGCAGGATCATGTAGGGCAGCCAGACATAGACGAAGACCAGAAAGGTGCCGATGGGCGAGGTGGACAGCGAATTGCCCCCGATCCCCGGCAGCGCCAGCACGCCGTCGAGAATCATCGAGGTGCCGGTATGTTCGGCGGCCCAGGTCAGGATGCCTTCCTTGGCCAGGATCAGCTTCCAGGCATAGACCTTCACCAGATAGCTGGACCACAGGGGCAGCATGACCCCCAGATAGAACAGCGCCTTCCAGCGGCCCCGGGCAAAGCGGGCGGCGAAATAGGCGATGGGAAAGGCGATCACCGCACAGCCCAGGGTGACGGCGCCCGCCATCAGCACCGTGCGCAGGATGATATCCAGGTTCTGGGCGCGGAACAGTTCGGCATAGGTTTTCAGGGTGAATTCTTCCTTCACCACGCCAGAAAACTCGTCGATCGAATAGAAGCTTTGCAGCAGCAGCGCGGCCAGCGACCCGAGATAGACCAGCCCCAGCCAGATCAGCGGCGGCGACAGCAGCAGCACCAGCAGAAGCCGGGGGTGGCGCCAGAAGATCGCGGTCAGCCGGTCGCCCGGCCCGCGTTCGGGCAGGATGGCGGCGGTGGTCATGCGCCCTCCATCACATGCAGGGCGGCCATGTCGAAGCCAAGGCCGACGCTGGCGCCGGGTTCGGGCAGCGGCTGGCCTGCGGGGACGAAGGCCGCCAGTTCGGCGCCTGCGATCTGCACCGAGACGCGCGATCCGGCCCCCAGATAGCGCAGCGCCGTCACCGTGCCGGTGACCGGCCCGCCGAAGGTAAGGCGCAAGGATTCCGGCCGCAGCGAGGCCCAGTGCGCAGGCCCGCCCAGTGCGCGGGTGACATCGGGCGGCAGCACGTTGGAGGAGCCTACGAAATCGGCCACAAAGCGGGTGCGGGGCCGGGCATAGATGTCTTCGGGGGTGCCGATCTGGGCGATGCGGCCTTCGTTGAAGACGGCCAGGCTGTCGGCCATGCTCAGCGCCTCGTGCTGGTCATGGGTGACGAAGACGAAGGTGATGCCCAGCCGCTGCTGCAGCGCCTTCAGCTCATCCTGCATCGCCTCGCGCAGTTTCAGATCCAGCGCGCCCAGCGGTTCGTCCAGCAGCAGCACGCGGGGTTCGTTGACCAAGGCGCGGGCCAGCGCCACGCGCTGCCGCTGCCCGCCCGACAGCTGGCCCGGCTTGCGGTCGCCGTAGCCGGGCAATTTCACAAGCGCCAGCATCTCTTCGGCCTTGTCCTGCCGCAGCCGCCGGTCCACCCCCTTGACCATCAGGCCATAGGCCACGTTGTCGCGCACGTTCATATGCGGAAACAGCGCGTAATCCTGGAACACGGTGTTCACATTGCGCCGGTTGGGCGGCACGGCGGACACATCCTGCCCGAAGATGCGGATCGTGCCGGAGCTGGGTTTTTCGAAGCCCGAGATCAGCCGCAGGCAGGTGGTCTTGCCGGAACCCGAGGGGCCGAGCATGGCGAAGAAGGCGCCTTCGGCAATGGTCAGATCCACGCCATCGACGGCGCGGACAGATCCGAAATGGCGGGTGACGGCGCGGAATTCAACGGCGGCGGTCATGTGGGTATCCGTGGGGAGGGTAACCCCCACCCCATCCCTCCCCCCTGAAGGGGGAGGGAGGAGCGAGCGGTAACGGGTGGTTCTGATGCCTGTCGCAGGAATCAGGGCGGTGACGGCGGGGTTTCGCGCCCCCTCCCCCTTCAGGGGGGAGGGCCGGGGTGGGGGTGGTCAGCGCAAGTTCAGCGCCCGCCGATGACCCCGATATAATCGCTGACCCAGCGGTAATAGGGCACGCAGGCGCCTTCGCCCGCGCTGCAGTTGGAAACCGGCGTCGTCCAGAAGCGGATGCGGTCGAAATCCTTCAACCCGTTGGCATCGCAGCCTTCGCCGGTCTGCATCCCGCGTCCGTCGGTGCAGGCGGCGGGCACCGAAGGCACAGCCCCGAACCAGACCGAAAGATCGGCCTGCAGGTTCGAGGACAGCTGATGGTCGAACCACATATAGGCGCAGTTCGGATGGGCGGCATCGGTGTGCAGCATGGTGGTATCGGCCCAGCCGGTGGCCCCTTCCTGCGGAATGGTGCTGGCGACGGGCTGGCCATCGGCCTTGAGCAGGTTCACCTGGAAGGGCCAGGAGCCAGAGGCCACCACGCCTTCGTTCTTGAAATCGTCGATCTGGATGAAGGCATCGTGCCAGTAGCGGCTGACCAGCGTGCGCTGTCCGCGCAGCAGATCGAGCGCCGCCTTGTACTGATCCTCGTTCAGTTCATAGGGCGAGGTGATGCCCAGTTCCGGCTTGTGGAACATCAGATATTGCGCGGCATCGGCCACATGGATCGGGCCGTCATAGGCCTGCACCCGGCCCTCGTTGGATTTGCCATCCGGCAGATCCATCTTCTCGAACACCACATTCCAGCTGGTCGGCGGCTCCTTGAAGACTTCGGTGTTGTACATCAGCACGTTGGGCCCCCACATATAGGGCACGCCGTAATGTTTGCCGTCCACCGTATGCCAGGGGGCATCCTGCAGGCGCGGGTCGATGGTGGACCACGAGGGCACCAGCGCGGTGTTGATTTCCTGCACCTTGCCCCCGGCGATCAGCCGCAGCGAGGCATCGCCCGAAGCGGTGACCAGATCGAAGCCACCTTCGTTCATCAGCGCCACCATCTCGTCGCTGGTGTTCGCCGTCTTCACGCTGACCTTGCAGCCCGAGGCGGCCTCGAACTTCGTCACCCAGTCGAATTTCGGATCGGTCTCGCCGCGTTCGATATAGCCGGCCCAGGCGACGATGGACAATTCTCCCTCGCCCGCGCCGATTGCGGTCATCTGCGCCAGTGCAGGGGAAAGGCCGGTGCAGAGTGCAAGCGCGGTGGTGCCTGCAAGTTGGATCATGCGGAAGGTCATGCGGAAAGCTCCCTGATGGTCGCGCGGCATTGGCGCGGGAAAGCCGGTGGTCCGGCATTGGCACCATGCTGCGGCGGGGATGCCGCTTTCGCAAACGCAAAAGGGGGATGGGTGCTTTCGGAAAAACCGATGGCTCAGCGTTCCTGGATCGAGCTTTGCGCCGAACGGATGAAATTGACGGCAGGCCCCGACAGCGGCGCCCCCCGTCGCCAGGCCAGGCCCACCTGCACGGTGGGCAGATCGCCCGACACATCGCGGATCTCGATCCGGTCGCCTTCCAGCGACCAGGGGCGATAGACCAGGCTGGGCAGGATCGCCAGACCCGCGCCGGTGGCGACCAGGCTGCGCACCGCCTCGACACTGCGGGTGCGAAAGGCGATTTCGGGTTTCACTGGCAGGGCGGCGGTCAGGCGGCGGGTGCTTTCTTCGATTTCATCTACCATCAGCTGGATCATCGGGCGCCCGGCGAGTTCTTCCAGCGCGATGGCCTCTTGCTGCGCCAGCGGATGGCCGAGCGGCAGCCAGAGCCGGTAGGGCGAGACCAGCAGGGTTTCGACATGCAGTGCCATGCGATCCTTGACCGAAGAGGTCAGCAGCACGGCCACATCCAGCTCGCCGCCGATCAGCAGATGCTGCAGGTAATCGCCGCTGTCCTCGATCACATTGAGTTCGACCAGAGGATGGGCGCGGCGGAAGCGTTGCAGGATGTCCGACAGCACATAGCCCGCCACCAGCGAGGTCACGCCCAGCGACAGGCGGCCGGTGGCCTGTTCGGCCTCGTCGCGAAAGGCGCTGCGGGCGGCGGCGACATCGGCCAGGATCTGGCGGGCATGGCGCAGGAAGGCGCTGCCTTTTGCGGTGCGATGAAGCAGGCCGCGCGCCTGCCGGTCGAACAGCGGCACGCCCAGATCATCTTCCAGCGCGCGGATGGCTTCGGTGACAGAGGATTGCGAGATCGACAGCGCCCGCGCCGCGCCGGTGACGCTGCCCGCCTCTGCGGCGGCGGTGAAGAACTGAAGCTGACGCAGGGTGAAGGCCATGATCCGCCATGGAAAAACCGCGCCCCATTGGGGCACGGTTCGGGCGTTCTGTCCAGAGCGGGCTGTGGGGCGGAGACGCCCGGGGCGCCGCCGTCGCCGGTCGGGCTTGAACCGATGGCGCCCGCCCGGCGACCCCCGGGGTATTTTTACCAAGAGGAAGGGGCAGCGGCGGTCAGACCGCGACCGCCACCTTGCCCATCGGGTTGGAACAGCAGGCCAGGATATAGCCATCGGCGATGTCTTCATCCGAGATGCCGCCGTTATGGACCATATGCACCTCGCCCGACAGTTTCTTGACCTTGCAGGTGCCGCACAGCCCGAAGGTGCAGCCCGACGGGATGTTGAGGCCCGCGCGTTTCGCCACAGCCAGAACCGTATCGGTTTCGCCACAGGGCGCGGTGACGCCCGAGGTGGCAAAGGTGATTTCGGCCTTGGCGCCCTCTTCCGGGGTCACATCCGTCAGCACCGGGGCCTCGGCCTCGGTCGCCACGGCCAGGCCGAAGCTTTCCTGATGGTAGTGATCCATGTCGAAGCCGATCGAGATCAGCATCTCGCGCACGGCCTGCATGAAGGGTTCGGGGCCGCAGCAGAACACCTCGCGGTCCAGATAGTCTGGCGCCATCAGGCCCAGCATGATCTGGGAAAGACGGCCCTTGTAGCCGGGCCAGGCGCGGAACGGATCGGATTCTTCCACCGTGAAGCGCAGCTGCAGGCCGGGCACACGGTTGGCGAATTGTTCCAGCCGTTCGCGGAAGATGATTTCCGAGGGGCGCTTGGCGGCATGGACAAAGACGATGTCGGGCATCTCGCCCGAATCCCAGGCCCAGGTCGTCATCGACATCATGGGGGTGATGCCCGAACCGGCCGAGATGAACAGGTATTTCTTCGCAGGCGCCCGGTGAAAGCTGAAGATGCCCGCCGGGCCGAAGGCCTTGAGCCGCATCCCCGGCTTCAGGTGATCCAGCATCCAGCGCGTGCCGATCGAGGTGCTTTGTGCCTTGACCGTGATCGAGATCGACAGCGGCCGCGAGGGCGAAGACGAGATGGTATAGGTGCGCTGCACATTGCCCGCCGGACCCTTGGCCGGATCAACCGGCAGGTCCAGCGTGATGAACTGGCCCGGCTGATAGTCGAACCATGCGCCCGAAGGCGCGCGGAAGGTGAAGGTGGCGGTATCATCCGTTTCCGGCACGATCATCGCACATTCCAGATGTTCGGCATCGCTCCAGGGTTCTGCCGACCAGTTCAGGCGCTGTTTCGGGGCCATGGTTTACTCCGCCGCCAGGGCGGGCTTGGGGGCCAGCCGTTCGGTCATCAGGCCGACATACCAGTCGACGAACTGGATCACGCCTTCTTCCTGGATGGTGGAATAGGGGCCGGGTTCATAGGCGGGCGACAGAATACCCTTCTGGTTTTCTTCCACCACCTGGCGGTCTTCGTCATTGGTGTTCAGCCAGACCTCGGTGAGGTTCGGGATATCGTAATCCACGCCTTCCACCGCATCCTTGTGCACCAGCCATTTCGTCGTCACCTCGGTTTCGGTGGGCGAGATCGGCAGGATGCGGAAGACGATGGCATGATCGCCCAGGAAGTGGTTCCAGGTGTTGGGATAGTGGAAGAACAGCAGGCTGCCCGCATCGTTGAACGGCATGGCGCCCATGCGTTTCGCCACGGCGGCCTTGGTGTTCATCGTATAGCTTTCGGCGTTGTTCAGCAGCGGGATGCGCGCCAGACGCCATTGCATCTTGGGATGGTTGGTAAAGCGCGAGGGCAGGCCCGCGGCCTCGCAACGTTTCCAGTGATCCAGAATATCGGGGCTGGCTGAATCCGGGCCTTCCATCGCCGTCATGCGCGGATTGTCGGAATAGGTGCGGCACAGCGAAGGGTGCGAGCCGCCGCAGTGATAACATTCGCGGTTGTTCTCGATCACCAGCTTCCAGTTGCCCTTTTCCACGATGGTGGAAGAGAAGGCGACCTTGGCATCCTTCAGCCCCGAGGGGGCAAGGTAGCCCATCAGTTTCGGCGCCAGGTCGGAAATCGGCGGCGGTACTTCGGCCAGGCAGATGAAGACCATCCCGCCGAGATCGACGCAATGCACCTTTTTCAGCCCGTGCTGTGCCGGATCAAAGCTGTCCTGCATGTCGCGCGCATACAGCAGCTTGCCATCCAGATCATAGGTCCACTGGTGATAGGGGCAGACGAGCTTGGGCGTGCTGCCGGTTTCCTTGGTGCACAGACGCTGGCCACGGTGGCGGCAGACATTGTGGAAGGCGCGGATCATGCCATCGGTGCCGCGGGTAATCACCACCGGATAGGCGCCCACCTGCAGCGTGACGAAATTGCCGGTCTTGGGGATTTCGCAAGACGGGATGGCGAACAGCCATTCCTTGTAGAAGACATGGTCCAGATCCTGCTGGAACACGCCGGAATCGCAGTAAAGATCGCGTTGCAGCGCATAATCTTTGCGGCGCGCGGCAAGGAGGGAAAGGGTCTCGGTCTGGCTCAGCATCTGATCCTCGCTTGGCCCGCGCCTCCCCGCGCAGGTCCGGGCTTGTGAAACGAACCCGCAGGCGGCACCGGCCTGCAGTGCAGCCCGGCAAAGCCCTTGTCTTCGCGGTTTGGTCTTCGCGGTTTGAAACTTTGCCGACCGGCACGGGGAAGAGCGGGTTTTCCCCCGCTGCGGCAAGGTTTGGCCCCCTTTGCCGCAACGCCGGGGCGCGTCTTTCCCCGATCTCTCCACCCCGGAACCGGCGCGGCTTGCCCCTTTTTCCTAGCTTGAAAGCGACAGGCTCCGTGCATGATTTGCGACATTTCTTGCAGCGGAAACGCACAACGTCCGCTTGTTGCGGCGTTGCAGCAAAAGCGTCACGAATTCGTGCTCTGCCAGTGCGAAAGAATGCCGGGACACCGGCGTTCAACTGCAACATCCCCGGAACCAGAGCCGAGACATCCGATGCGTCCGAATCATCACCGCAGTCTTTTCCTGTCTGACCTGCATCTGGGCGCGCTGGGGTGCCGGGCCGATCTTGTGCGCGATTTTCTTGAAAAGAATACGGCGGATCAGATCTTTCTGGTGGGCGATATCCTGGATATCTGGCACCCGCTGGCCATCAACTGGGGCCCGGTTCAGGAGCAGATCCTGGAGATCCTGCGCCAGCGTGCCGCCGAAGGGGCCGAGCTGGTCTATCTGATCGGCAATCATGATTACGAACTGACAAAGATGGACAGCTGCCCGCAGATCCCGGCGCGGCTGTGCCGCGAATACAGCCATCGCGCCGCCGACGGGCGGCTGTTTCTGATCCTGCATGGCGATATCTGCGATTCGCGGATGTTCCGCTGGCATATCTGGACGCGGATCGGCAGCCGGATCGACAGCCTGCTGCGCAGCGCCGACCGGGGCCTGCGCCGCCTGCGCCGCAGCCTGCGCCCCGAGGATCGCACGCCGATCGAATGGGCCATCGCCAAGCTGAACGAGGTGCTTTACGCGGGCCAGGCGCATGAGCGGCGGCTGATCGAACTGGCCCGGCGCACTGGCCATGATGGCGTGGTCTGCGGGCATTTCCATGTTTCGGCGCTGCACAGCGACCATGGGCTGATCTATGCCAATTGTGGCGACTGGGTCGACAGTTTCACCGCCATTGCCGAAGATGCCGATGGCCGCCTGCACATGTTGGGCGGGCGCGAGGTGCTGCGTGCAGGCCGCGCGGCGCCCGATCTGCTGGCGGGGGAAGTGGCATGACCCTGATGCTGATCTGCGCCATCATTGCCGGTGTCATGCTGGCGCTGCATTTTCTGACCGCGCTGCTGGCCGTGCCGCTGCGCCGCCGTGTGGCCGAAGGCCCGCTGCCGCCGATGACCCTGCTGCGCCCGGTCTGCGGGGTGGACAGGTTCGACCCCGAAACCCTGGCCTCCAGCTTTGTGCAGGATCACCCGGATTACCGGCTGATCTTCTGCGCCGCACGGGCGGATGATCCGGTGGTGCCGCTGGTGCGCGGGCTGATCGCCGCACATCCGCAGGTGCAGGCGCGGCTGATGATCGGGGAAACCCGGATCAGCGGCAATCCCAAGCTGAACAACCTGTGCAAGGGCTGGGCCGAGGCCGATACGCCCTTTGTTGCCATGGCCGACAGCAACCTGCTGCTGCCGCCCGATTACCTGCGCGAACTGGCGGGCACCTGGGATCCGGGCTGCGGGCTTGTCACCTCGCCTGCCGTGGGCGTCCGGCCGGATGGGGTGTGGGGCGCGGTGGAATGTGCCTTTCTGAACACCAATCAGGCGCGGCTGCAGCTGGCGGCCGACCGGCTGGGCTTTGGCTTTGCGCAGGGCAAGACCCTGTGCTGGCAGCGTGATCTGCTGAATGGCGCCGGTGGCCTGCGCAGGCTGGGCCGCGATCTGGCCGAAGATGTGGCCTCGACCAAGGTGGTGCGCGACGAGGGCCGCCATGTGCGGCTGACGGCGCAGCCCTTCGCCCAGCCCATCGGGGAACGCAGCTGGGCCGAAATGTGGGGGCGGCAGCTGCGCTGGTCGCGCCTGCGCCGGGCGGGCTTTCCGCTGGTGTTTCTGATGGAGCCGTTGAACGGTGCGGTTCTGCCCGCGCTGGCCATGGCGGGCGTGGTGGTTCTGGGCGGGGCGCCTGCCTCGGCGCTGATGGCCTATCTGGCGCTGTGGTACGGGATCGAGGTCGTGCTGGCCCGCGCCCATGGCTGGCCGATGGGGCTGCGGGATCTGGGCGCCATGCTGCTGCGCGATGTGCTGATCCCGGTGATCTGGGTGGCGACGCTGCTGGGGCGCGGGGCCATCATGTGGCGCGGCAATGATGTGGCCGCGGCGCCGCGGCTGGCGCCGCAGCCCAAGCAGGCCTGACACGATGCTGACACCGGAAGATGCCGCCACGCTGGTGGGCCAGTACGGGCTTTGGGTGCTGGCCCCGGCTGCCGTGCTGGAAGGGCCGATCGTCACCGTGATCTCGGTCTGGCTGGCGCGGCTGGGGATGCTGGATCTGCGGGTCGTGTTGCTGATGCTGGTGCTGGCCGATCTGCTGGGTGATCTGCTGTTCTATGCCCTGGGGCGCGGGCTGCTGCCCCGCCTGCCGCGCGCCCTGCGCCACCGCTTTGGCCTGCATGAGGCGCGGCTGGCAGCGCTGGCGGGGCATTTCCGCGACAACGGGCCCCGCACGCTGGTTCTGGGCAAGCTGACCCATTCGGCAGGGGCGGTGGTTCTGGTGGCGGCCGGCATGGCGCGGATGCACATCGGCCGGTTTCTGTGGTGGAACCTGCTGGCCACCCTGCCCAAGACGGCGGGCTTTGCCGTGCTGGGCTGGGTGCTGGGCGATGCCTATGTGCTGATCGGGGATTGGCTTGCGGTGATCTCGGGCGCCGGGCTGGCGGTTCTGCTGGCGGCGGGCGGTCTGTGGCATGTCTGGCGGCGCAGGGTTTCGGCATGATCGGCCCGGTGTCCTGCATCGTCCCCGCCCATAACGAGGCGCCGCGCATCGGCGCCGTGCTGCGGGTTCTGGCCCGCCATCCGCTGATTGCCGAGGTGATCGTGGTGGATGACGGGTCCACCGATGATACGGCGCAGGTGGCACAGGGCTTTCCGGTGCGGCTGATCCGGCTGTCGCCCAACCGGGGCAAGACCGCCGCCGTGGCCGAGGGGCTGCGCGCGGCGCAACATGATCTGGTGATGCTGATCGACAGCGATCTGCAGGGCCTGCAGGCCGCTGATATCACTGCGCTGCTGATGCCCTTGCGGCAGGGCCGGGCGCAGGCGGCGCTGAGCCTGCGGGGCAATGCGCCGGGCCTGTGGCGGCTGATCGGGCTGGATTACATCTCGGGCGAGCGAGTGTTTCCCCGCGCCCTGCTGGCCGGGCGCGAGGCCGAGCTTGCCCTGCTGCCGAAATTCGGCTTCGAGGTTTTCCTGAACCGGATCTGGATCGCCCGCAGCCTGCAGGTGGCCGTGGTTGCATGGCCGGGGGTGGCCAGCCCGGCCAAGGCCCGCAAGCGCGGCTGGCGGGCGGGCATTGCCGCCGATATCGCGATGCTCGCGGACATGTTCCACACCATCCGCCCGCTGCAGGCGCTGGGCCAGATCGTGACGTTGCGCCGCCTGCGCGCCTGAACCCGGCCCCGGTTGCCCCCGGCCCCGGTTGCCTTGCCCCGCCCCCCGTGCCACCAAGGCGCGGGATGACGGGAGGAGACCGGATCATGTTCGACATGGCGCTGCTGATCGCCGCGGCCTTTGCCGCAGGCGTGCTGAACACCATTGCAGGGGGCGGCACGTTTCTGACCTTTCCGGCGCTGGTCTTCGTGGGCGTGCCGCCGGTGATGGCCAATGCCACCTCATCGGTTGCGGTGTTTCCGGGCTATCTGGCGGGGGCGCTGGGCTTCCGGCACGAAATTTCCGCCCTGCCGCGCCGCAGCCTGCTGCGGTTGGGGGCCATCACGCTGGCGGGGGGCCTGGGCGGCGGGCTGCTGCTGATGGTATCCTCCAATGCCGCCTTTTCTGCCGTGGTGCCCGCGCTTTTGCTGCTGGCGACGCTGGCCTTCCTGTTTGGCGACCGGATCCGCAGCTGGGCGGCCACGCGCGCGGGCGGGGTAACGCCGGAAGGCGCGCTGGGGCTGTTTGCCGTCAGTGTGTATGGCGGCTATTTCAACGGCGGTCTGGGCATCCTGCTGCTGGCGCTGTTCTCGCTGTGGGGGATGACCGATCTGCACCGGATGAACGGGCTGAAAAACCTCATGTCCTTCCTGCTGACGGCAATTTCCGTGGCGGTTTTTGTCGTGGCGGGGCTGGTCAGCTGGCCACAGGCGCTGGTGATGATGGCCGGTTCCACCGCCGGGGGCTATCTGGGGGCACCGCTGGCCCGCCGCCTGCCCAAATCCGCCATCCGGGCGCTGGTCGCGCTGATCGGCTTTGGCATGACGGCGGTATTCACCTGGCGGCTGTTCCAATGACAAAAGCCCCCGCAACTGCGGGGGCTTTGCCTGTATCATCCGTGGACGCCAAGGTTACTTCAGCTTCGCAACCACATTGTCGGCAAAGGCCGCGATCATCGCCGCATAATGTTCGGGCGAATCGGTAAAGCGGTCATCCGACATCACATAGCCTTCGGGCAGATACTGCCGCGCGGTTTCCACCGAAACGGTCATCTCATAGACATCGAACTTCGAATTGTCGTCGCTGGAGACATTGACCCGGCCCATGAGGATGGAATCTTCCAGCCCCATCGAGGTTTCAAAGCTGTTGGCCAGCGACACTTCGTCGATATCCACCGCGATGCGCGAGCCTTTGTCCGCAATCCGGTCCTGCACGCGGGCCAGAATGGCGGCCTGCAGATCGGTGGACAGATTGCCCCAGAATTTCGCCGCTTTTTCATTGGCAATCGAGGTGACATCCGCCTCGACCTTCACGCTTTCCACCGGGGTTTCGGCGGCAAAGGCCATCGGGGCCATCGGCACGGCCAAAGCGGCAGACAGGGTCAGAACTTGGAAAATCTTCATGATAACCTCTTGATTTCGCCGGGGAACAACTTGTTTCCCCTATATTCGAACAACGCGGCGGCCAGCGGTCCGGTTCCACCTTGTTGTGAAATGCGTGCAGAAATCCGCAGGCTCGGGCAAAAACCGGGCAAAGCCTGAATCTGAGGCAAGGCACCGCCCATAGATGATGAGCCCGGAAATGACGAAGGGGGGCCGAAGCCCCCCTCGATTGTGCGGGATTACCGCAAGACCGGCGCCTGCCTCAGGCAGCAAGCGTCTCGGTCGAAGAAAAGAACATGGCCTGGCTGACCGCCGAGCGCAGCTGATCTTCGGAAAACGGCTTGGTGATCAGAAACGCCGGTTCCGGCCGGGTTCCGGTCAGCAAGCGTTCGGGGAAGGCCGTGATGAAGATCACCGGCAGATCCTCGAACTTCGCCAGAATGTCATTCACTGCGTCGATGCCCGAAGAATTGTCGGCCAGCTGGATATCGGCCAGAATCAGATCGGGCTTTTCGCGGGATGCCAAGGCCACGGCTTCATCACGGGTGCGGGCGATGCCGGTCACATGATGGCCGATCTCGGTCACGATATCCTGAATATCCATCGCGATGATCGCCTCATCCTCGATGATCATCACCCGGCCCGTCACCGATTCTTCCATCTCGCGCAGCGCGATGGCAATCAATGCGGCAGCCTCTGACGCATCCACCTGCAGGATGACGGCGATTTCATCATGGTTGAACCCTTCGATGACCGACAGCAGCAGCGCCTCGCGCGAATGGGGGGTCAGGCCTGCCATATGACGCTGCGCCCGTTCGCCCAGCGACGAATCCGCCTCGCCCACCGGGGCGCCGGCGCTGGCCCAGACGCTGTGGAACACATGGAACAGCACCACCTTGGCATCCGGATGCGTCTGCATCACGCCCATGTCAACCAGCAAGGTTTCCAGCGTGGCTGCTGCAAACCTGTCGCCGCTGGTCTGACTGCCGGTCAGCGCGCGCGCGTAGCGACGCAGGTAGGGCAGGTTTGCCCCAATGGCAGAAGTGAGATCGGCAGGCATGTATTACTCCCCGTCAGTTTGAAGCAGAACGTATTTTTCGGGAACCAAACGCTCGGCTTGGCGTTTGGTTCCCTGTAAAGTTGCGGGAAGTCAAAAGCCATGATGAGCGAAATGCCCTCTAATCCATCCAAGTCCAGTGTCCGTCAACAGATCGACGAAAATCTGAAGCGTGTCTATGACGAGGCGCTTCAGGAAGATATTCCAGACAGATTCAAGCAGCTGCTGGCGCAGCTGAAGCAGAAAGAACACGAAACCGCCGCACAGCCGGAGCAGGGCAAGTGACCCGCGCGCAGGTGGATGCGGGCGCCACGTCAGATCCCCGTGACGGTATTTCCGAACACCTGCCCGCCCTGCGGGCTTTCGCCATCTCGCTGACCCGCAACCTGGCAGAGGCGGACGATCTTGTTCAGGATACCATCGTCAAGGCCTGGTCGAATATCGACAAGTTTCAGGTCGGCACCGATCTTCGGGCCTGGCTCTTCACCATTCTGCGCAACACCTTCTTTTCCGATCGCCGCAAACGCAAGCGCGAGGTGGCCGATCCTGATGGCATCCACGCCCAGAACCTGTTCGAAAAGCCCGAACATGATGGCCGTCTGGCCTTCAACGATTTCACCCGCGCCTTTGATCAGCTGTCGCCCGAACACCGCGAGGTGCTGATTCTGGTCGGCGCCAATGGCTATTCCTGCGAAGAGGCGGCGGTGATGATGGGGGTGGCCGTGGGCACGGTGAAAAGCCGCACCAGCCGCGCGCGGTCGAAACTGGCACAGATCCTGGGCCTGGCCGAAGGCGAAGATATTCTGGCAGGCGAAACTGGCGCGACGCTGGCCGTCATGGGCCGGTCAGGAATGCAGGCTGCATGACCATCCGCCCCGCCCGCCCGAGGTTCCCCGCGCTGTCCGGCCTCGGGTTCCGCATGATGGTCGTGTTCGGCATCGTGCTGATGCCGCTCGCCGTTCTCAGCTATGTTCAGACGCGGCAATATCAGGCCGAAGCGGCCGGCCGTGCCGAAGCGGCGGTGCTTGGCTCTACCATGCAGGCCGCCAATCCGATGATCGGCAGCATCCTGCGGGCGCAGGGGGCTGTCAGCGGGCTGGCCGCCGCATTGGGAACGATGGGAGAAGATCAGGCCGTTTGCCAGGCGCTGCTGTCGAATTTCCTGAAGAATCCCGCCAATGGCGATTATTCCTTCGTGGGCTACATCCCGCGTGACCTGCGGATGCAATGCTCGCCCCAGGGCCCGCGGGATCTGGCCGGCTTCCCCGAACTGGTCGAGGTGATGGATCAGGGCGAGCCGACCGTGCGGGTCAATCCCAACGGGCCGGTGTCACACCAAAGCGTGCTGATTTTCTCGCATCCGGTATCCGATGCCACCGGGCGGATTGTCGGTCTGGTGTCGCTGTCGTTGCCCCATGCGATCATCCGCACCAAGGGCGAAGAGGAACAGGCGCAAAGCCGGTCGGATGCGCTGATGACCTTCGATGCCGAAGGCAATCTGCTGGCCGCCAGTGTTCCGCTGGAACAGGCGCAGGCCCATCTGCCCGTCGACCGCAGCCTGAAGGCCCTTTCGGGCAGCCGGGCCAGCAGCTTTACCGCCGTATCAACCAATGGCGCAGAACGCATCTATGCCGTGGTGCCGCTGGCCTCGGGCAAGCTGTTCCTGCTGGGCAGCTGGCCGATGACCGGCACCGATGCCACCATCCTGCAGGCCAGCTTTCCGATCATCGCCTTTCCGGCCCTGATGTGGCTGGCCAGCCTTCTGGTGGCGCAGCTGGCCGCCGAACATCAGGTGCTGCGCCATATCCGCACCCTGCGTGCCTCGATCACCAGCTTTGCCGCGGGCAACCGCCGCCTGCCCCAGCTGGATCTGGAAGGCGCCCCGCACGAGCTGCGCTCGGTCGGGTTCGCCTTCGAACGCATGATGGAAAGCGTTCTGCATGACGAAGCGGAACTGGAGGATATGGTTCACCAGAAAGAGGTGTTGCTGCGCGAAGTGCATCACCGGGTGAAAAACAACCTGCAACTCATCGCCTCGATCATCAACATGCAGATCCGCAAGGCCCGCAGCCCCGAAAGCAAGGGCCTGCTGAAAGGCCTGCAAGACCGGGTCATGAGCCTCGCCACCATCCACCGCGAATTGTATCAGACCACCGGCCTGACCGATATCCGGGTGGATGAACTGCTGCAAAGCATCCTGCGCCAGATCCTGCGCATGGCGGGCAACCCCGCGCGGCCCTTCATCGTGGAAACCGATCTGGAAGATATCCGCCTGACCCCCGATCAGGCTGTGCCGCTGTCGCTCTTGGTGACAGAGGCGCTGACCAATGCGCTCAAATACTCCTCTGCCCTCCCCGGTGAACGCCCCCGCCTGCGGGTGGTCCTGCGCCGCCGTGAGGATTGCCGGGCCGAGATCGAGATCGCCAACAGCCTGGGCGTCAGCGGGTCGCGGCCCACCCTGCTGGCCGGGGAAGAGGCCGGTTCGGGGCTGGGTGAGGCTTTGCTGCGGGCCTTTGCCGGTCAGCTTGGCTCGTCTGTCACGCGCGAGGAAGATGCGCGCGAATTCCGCCTGCGCTTTGATTTCCTGCCCATAGCCCTGTCCGAAGCCGAAGAGCGCCTGGCGCAGAACCAGCCAGAGGAAGAGCCCGAAAAACTGCCTTCAGCCTGATGATTTCGCAAGATTATCCAGCAGAACAGGAACCCTTTCCGCCCTGCCGCGTTGATATGGCGAAGCAAATGCAATGAAGGAGACCTTTCATGAACTGGGATCAGATCGAAGGCGGCTGGAAGCAGGTCAAGGGCAAGGTGCAGGAAAAATGGGGCGATCTGACCGGCGATGAGCTGGACAAGATCGAAGGCAAGCGCGAACAGCTCGTGGGCCTCGTGCAGACCCGTTATGGCCGCGCCAAAGATGAAGCCGAGCGTGAAGTCGACGATTGGACCCGCACGCTCTGAGACAGGCCGACTGAACCAGATTGGCCGGGGGTTCCCCGGCCATCCTTCCGTCAGCCAGACCGCAAAGGCCCGTCTCCGCAAGGAGGCGGGCCTTCTGCCATGTGGCGCAGAGAATGGTGGCGTGGGCAGGGATGGGGCTTGCGCGACAGGATCGGCCGTCACCGGCGCCCCCCTGATTTGTTCAAGGCGCGCCGGTGTTCAGACGTTCCGCGCTGATAATGCAAACAGGCTGTGCCGGGCCTGTTCGGCCTCGGATCGCAGGCCGCGCAGCACGCTGGCCAGATCGGGGTCCAGCCCCGGCAGCCGCAAGGCCTCGTCAAAGCGGAACAGCACCGCCAGCTCCATCTCGATCAGCGCGGGCACGGTGGGGGCCATCCCCGAGGTGCGGCTGCGGTACAACGGGCGCTCTTTCCGGCTCAGCCGGTTGCGCAGCACAACGGCCGCACGGCGGCGGCGGATCAGAATTCGGTTCAGCTCGGGCGAGGGGGCCTGCACCTGCGCCAGTTCCATCATGTCGAGGCTGTCCTCAAGCGTCATGAGAAGCGTGGCTATGGCGCGTTTCAAAGGCATGGGGCGCTCCGTTCCTGTCATCAACTTTCGATGTGCAGCCGGATGCTGCGGGTTTCGCGTGAATGAACGTCTGGCGGCAACGCCGGTTTCCGCGTCGGACTGTCGCATGGCCGGGGCAGGATGAAAAGGCGGCCAGGCCAACAGATGGTGTGCAAAAGACAAACCGGGCCAGGGCCTTGCCTTGACCCGGTTCGCCATGACGCTGCCGGTATGTGCGATGACGGTGCCAGTCAGTGGGCCGGTCAGTGGGTTGCACCATTCGGACGATGGCTGCTGTGGCGCTGGCGCATCTCTTCCTGCGTACGTTCCGCCACCCGGTTCAGCGCCGACCGCGCGGCCACGCCCAGCTCTGCCCCGGCGGCTTCGGCCACCTGCGAAAGCCGGTCGCGCTCTTCCCGCAGCAGGCGGGCGGCATCGGCCATCAGCCTGTCACTTTCGCGGCCAAAGGCATCATCTTCCGTCTGGGTGCGCGGCAGCAGGGCGGCCACGGCCGCGCCGATCCCAAGCCCCAGCGCCGCCGCCAGCAGCGGATGATCGCTGGCTGCCTGTCCGCCCCGGCGCAGCCCGTCCCGCGCCGCCGCCTCTGCCCGTTCCGCCGCATCCCAGGCTTTTTCCCGGGCGGCCAGAACGCGTGCCCGTGCCGATTGCGACAGGTCATGCAGACCCTCGGCCAGCGCCTCGCGGCTGTCCTTGAGGTAATCGCTGGCCAGCGCGGTCTTTTCCGCCGTGAAATCCCGCATGGCGGCGCCCCGGTCGGTTATCCCGTCGCGCAGGGCGGCCGCTTCGCGGCTGGCAGCGGCTTCGATCTCATGCAGGCGGTCGCGGGCGCCCTGCTGCACATCGCGCAGCCGCAGGATCCAGCTGTCTGCGTCGTCATCCTCGGCAGCAGCCCTGGGCGCTGCCGTGGCGGTTGGGAGCGTGGGCTGCTGCGGTGCAATGGCGGTCGCGCCGCCCTCGTCTTCCCACCGCGCCACGGGTTCGGCCTTGGCCACGGTGACACGCTCTGCGGCCTGCTCCGTCCTGGTGCCGTTCTGCCGGTAGATCCCATAGGCGATCAGGGCCAGGCCCGCGCCTGCCACGGCAAAACCCACCGGATTGGCGCGCACGGCCTTGCCCGCAGCCCCCGCCAGCGCGGCGCCGCGCGTCTGCAACAGGTCGATGCTGTCACGCGCCAGGGTATCGGGCGCCATCCGCCCGCGCAGCTGGTTCAGCGTATCGGCCAGCGCCTTGCGGCTGTTGTCCAGCCCGCGTTCGATATCGGTCATGTCAGTCATGTCGGAACACCTCTGATATATGTTGGGCATCCTCGCGGATGCGATGCGCCGTCCGCCGGGGCAGCAGCGCAGAAAGGGAAAGCGCGGCCAGTCCGCGCCAGATCAGCAGCCCCGCGATCAGCAGCAGGGTCAGCCCCACCAGAAGCGAGGCCGGGCCAGCGGCCAACCCCGCCTGCATCAGCAGGGCAACCAGCGCGGCCGCCAGAAGTTGCAAACCCACAAGCACCAGAACCACCGCCAGAACCAGCCCGGCCAGCGCCAGAACGGCCTGCCGCGCCTTGGCTGAAAGCTCTGCCCGGGCCAGCGCCGCTTCGCCGCGGATCAGGCCGGCCAACAGGGGCATCACCTGCGCAAGCAGGGCAAGGGTGCCCATGTTGCGCGGATCGGTGTCTTGTGGGCGCTGCGTCATGCGCGGGGCCGACGGATGCTATGCGGCGGGCGCGACACCAGCCCCGAAGCCGGGCCGGTGGCCAGCATCGGCGGCGCCTCGGTCGTTACACTCGGCGCGGGCGTGGCCGAGGCGCGGGCAAAGCGCGTCGCGGCAAATCCGGCCAGAAACGCCCCGGCAATCACCGTGGCCGGGTTCCGGCGCGCAAAGGCCCCGGCATCCTGCATCAGGCTGCCATCGCGCAGGCGGCCCGCCGTGCGTTCCACCGTCTGAGCCAGCGCCTCCAGCACGCGCGAGGGGATTTCGCGCCCGCTGTCATCCGCCGCCTTGCGCAGCGCATCGGCTGTATCGCTGGCTTGGCGGGCGATGTCATCCTTCGCTTCTTCCATCCGCTCGCCTGCTTCGGCGCGGCCAGTATCAATTGCCTGGCGCGCACCCGCTTTCAGCTGTTCTGCGGCGTCGCGGGCGGTGGTTTTCATGTCTTCTGTCATGCGGGGCATCTTGTCCTCCAGGAGGGTGCAGGGGATCGGTCGCCCGGCGTGCGCCGGTCGGTCCTGCAGATGATTGGTTTCGGGCTCTGGTCCCCCGGTCAGGCCCCGTCTGATCGTTTGCGATCACGGGGCTGCGGCAGGGATCAGATGGCGCGGTTGCGGGCACGCGGCCCGGCGATCAGCCAGATGAGGAAGCCAAGGATGGGCAGGAACACGATCAGCAACACCCACAGCACCTTCGACCCGGTCGAATTGCCAGAGTTCACCACCGACACGATCGCCCAGATATCCAGCGCCAGAATGATAAGCCCGCCGAAACCGGAGAGATTGAGCATGTTCATTTACATCTTTCGTCACTCCATTGGCCGTTGTCTGCATGGAAAACGTCCGGGGCGCGCTGCCGGTTCCCGAAACTTTTCAGCCCCTTGCGCGGAACCGGGCGGCATATCGCCGCGTTGTCCCTGCATGACGCGCCGCAGGGCGCATATCTCACCCCGAAAGGAGTTTCTCATGCTTGGTTGGGCTTTGACCTTCCTCGTTGTTGCGCTGATCGCTGCGGCTCTGGGCTTTGGTGGCATCGCCGGTGCCTCGGCCGGCATCGCGCAGATCCTGTTCTTCATCTTCATCGTGCTGTTTGTGGTGGCGATGATCGCCCGCGCGCTGCGCGGTCGCCCGCCGGTCTGAACCCGCCCTTCTGAACCGGAGGCAAAAGATGAAAAAGGCCGCAGGTTCACCCTGCGGCCTTTTTCCATGCCCTGTGCCATCGGTCGGATGATGACGCCGCCAGGCCCGCAGCTTCGGCCCCCGCAACCCGCGCGCAACGGAAAAGGCCCGCAGCTTATGCTGCGGGCCTTTCCCTCAGGCTGGTGGGGGCTCAGCCTTCGAAGCTGTCAGCCCTCGTATTTGGGCAGAGCTTCCAGCTCTTCCTTGGTCATCGAAACATAGATCCGGGTTTCATCGCCACCATCGGCCCGCACCACATCGACCGAGCCGATGGGCAGTGCCACAGGTTTGGCGCCAATCCCGAGGAAACCACCCACGTCGATCACCGCTTCGGTCAGCTTGCCATCCGCCGACAGCACCAGCTCCGACACTTCGCCGATGCGCTTGTCTTCGGCATCATAGACCGAGGCGCCCTGCACATCATCCGCCGTCAGCGCATCCATGGCGATCGAGGCATAACCTTCACGCGCCATCGGGGTCGCATCGGCCTGTGCCATATCGGTGGTGGTCATATCAGTGGTGGCTGGGGCCATGGCATCCGGCGTTTCGGTGGTCGCCGTATCGCCTGCCGTATCATCCGGCAGGATGCGGTTAGTCGTATCGGTCACGGCACCGGCCGCATCGTCCATGGCCTTGGACCAGCTGTATTCGGGCGCGGTTTCCAGCAGCGCGCGGTTGGCGTTCATCACCAGGAAATAGTCATGCGGCAGGTCGGCGGTCGACGAGTCGCTGACAAAGCGGATGGCCTGCATGTCGACAGCGATCCGGCGTTCGCCAAGGCCCAGAAACCCGCCGATATCAACCAGCACCGAATCCACGGCGCCATCGCGGCCGATGATGACATCGTTCACTTCACCGATATCTTCCCAGTCAGACTGAACGCCTTCGGCCTCGGTCACGGTGGGTTCGATTTCCAACGCATAGATGCGCTTGCCCAGAAAATCTGACGCTGCAATCAGCATGGGGTCAGCTTCGCTGCGGAAGGGGGAAGCGGCATCCTGTGCGAAAGCTGCAGCACCCGAGGTCAGGGCGATTGCGGTGGAAAGCATAAGCATCTTCATAGGATTTCTCCGTCTTCTCAAACAGTTGTGCGCATCATGCGCTTGCCGGGGACAACGTGCCTGAAATGATCGGGTTCCAAAGATTTTATCCGGCCCCGCCCAACCGGCCCATCAGCCGGCCGAAAACCGCCCGTCCGGCAGGGGCCGCCCCAGCGCCAGAAGCGGGGCCACAAGGGCCGAGGGGCGGGGCCGGGGCGACACCGCCTCTTCCATCGCGCGCAGCAGAACCTCGTCCGCCCGGCTCAGCGCACAGGCCCGCAGACGGATACCCCCAAGATTGCGGGCGGCGGCGGCATGGCGGGCAAAGATCCGCAGCGAGGCCGCAGGCAGCGGCTCTGCCCCGTCGGCCTGCACAAAGATGATCCGCCCGCGCGGCGCCATGGCGGGCAGCAGGATGCGGGCAAAACGGAAGGCCGACAGGAAGCCTGCATCCCAAGCAGCCCGGGCATCCCCCGGCGCGGCCGGGATGAAATGCGCCGCCAGATCCAGCCCGCCCCGCGCCTGACACTCGCGCGCCAGATCCGCCAGATCACCCGGCGCTCCGGCCCCGGCCACCATCACGTCGCGCCCCTCGCCCGCCAGCAGGTCCGGCAGCCAGTCGGGCAGGATTTCGGGCTGCGGCCCATGCAGCAGCGCAAGGCCCGGGCGGCGCTGCGGCGGCAGGCTCAGGGCCGTGGCGCCGTGGCCCAGAGGAAAGGTGCGCAGGGGGAAGGGGCGGTGGGGGAAGGGCATGGGATATTCCTTGCTCCATGGCGGCATCACACAGCGAACCCGCGCTGCGCCATCCGGTTCCGGCCATTCTGCAACAGCAGGCAAAGAACTGCCTGCCGCAGGGGTCATCGGGGGAACCCGCGACACCCCCGGCAGGTTATCCTTTGTACTTCCTCACCATTGGACCTCCTCATGCAATTGCCCCCCTGTCCTGTCTGCGGCCAGCCCGTTCATCCGCATACGCTGTCCTGCCCCTGCGGCACGGAACTGGTGTTCCTGCCGGATGAGGGCCGCTTTTCCTCTGATGCGCCGCAATGTGCCAATCGCGCGCAGATCGGTTGCAACTGGCAGGCCGAAACCGAGGCGGGCCTCTGCCGGTCCTGCGCCATGACCCAGACTGTGCCGGATCTGGCGATCGAGGAAAGCACCGCCCTGTGGTCGGAAACCGAACGCGCCAAGCGTCTGGCGATTCAGGGCTTTGTCCGTCTGGGCTGGTTCACCCCCGAAGATACCGGCCCCCGCCCGGTGTTCCACCTTCTGGCTGAACGCACGGTTGCCGAAGGCCGGGTGAAGGTGCTGATGGCCCATGCGGATGGCGAGGTGACGCTGAATGTGGCCGAGGCCGATCCCGCCATCCGCGCCATCCGTCAAAAGGACATGGACGAAGATTTCCGCTCGATGGTGGGCCATGTGCGGCATGAAATGGGGCATTTCGTGTTCTGGCGCCTGTCGCAGAACCCCGATTTCGTTTCGGCCTTCCGGGCGCTGTTCGGGGATGAACGCGCCGATTACGCCGAGGCACTGGCCGCCCACCACGAATCGCCGCAGCAGGCGGGCACCGATTACATCTCCAGCTATGCCACCTCGCATCCGCATGAAGACTGGGCCGAAACCTTTGCCCATCTGATGCATCTGATGGATCTGGCCGACAGTTTCGATGCCGCCGGGCTCAGCCTCGGGGGCTATCCGGCGCCCGCGTTAGCCTATGGCGAGGCCGATGCGGACAAGCTGCTGATGCGGGCAGGCGATGTGGCCATCGCGCTCAATCACCTGAATCTCAGCATGGGCCTGCCCTCGCCCTATCCCTTCGTTCTGGGGCCGGGGGTGCGCGGCAAACTCGCCTTCGTGCATCGCTGGATGACGGGCCGCGCGGTGGTCTGACCCTCCGCAGGGCGGCTGGCGATCAGCCCGCCACCAGCGGAAACTGCAGCAGCGCGCGGGTGCCGCGCTGCCCGCTGCGGTTGGTCATGGTCAGTTGCCCGCCCAGCTGCACCGCGAATTGCCGCGCGATGCGCAGGCCCAGGCTGCGGCTTTGCTCCAGATCGAAATCCGCAGGCAGCCCCGGCCCGCCATCGCTGACTTCCAGCAGCGCCTCGCCGGTTTGGGTGGGCGCGCAGCGCACGGTCAGATGCAGGTGCCCGCTGTCATCCGGGCCATGTTCCACCGCATTGGCGATCAGCTCGGTGCAGACCAGCGCCAGCGGGATGGATTGATCCGGGCGGATGCGCAGGGGCCGGGTTTCCATCTTCAGATCCACCTTGCCCGCAGGCGCGGCGGTGGCCAGCACATCGGGCACCATTTCGGCCAGAAAATCCGCCAGATCCATATCCTGCCGCGCCGGATCATGCAGCTGGCGCTGCACCCGCGCCACGATATCCAGCCGGGCTGAGGCCGCATCCAGCGCCGCCTGTGCCGCCGGATCAGAGACATTGCGACGCTGCAGTTTCAGCAGGGCCGCCACAACCTGCAAATTGTTCGACACCCGATGCTGCAATTCATGAAACATCAGCGTGTTGGTTTCCGCCAGCTTGGCCGCCCGGTCTGCCTCGTGCCGCATCCGCCGCACCGCCCGGCGCATCAGCGCGATCAGGAACAGTTCGGTCGCCACCACAAAGCCATAGAACAGCAGCGCCACCAGCGACCCGCTGCCAAGCGCAAAAGAGTTTTCCGGCGCGATGAAGAAATACCAGGCCGCCAGCCCGCACAGCAGCGCCTCGACCGTGCCCGCCCGCGTGCCGCAGATGAACCCGGTCAGGATCACCGCCGGAAAGAAGGTCAGATAGGGAAAGCCGGGCGGCAGCAGATCATCGGCCACAAAGCGCAGCGCAAGGGCCATGACAAAAGACCCGGCGGTAAAGGCGGTGACAAAGGCGGGGGAGCGTTCTTTGAGGCTCCAGGCGCTCAGACGGTCGAGCATGATGGCGCGGATGATCCTTGTGGCTGGTGCCGCTTCCTTTGCAGGACTGCGACAATGCCCGTTCCGCCGCTCGCCGGGAAGGAGAATCTTGCAGGCTTCCGCAAGGAAATCTGCCCGGCCAGCAACAAGGAAAGCCACATGGAAAAAGGCCCCGCACAAGGCGGGGCCAGTTGACAGGGAGGGAAAACGTCAATCGCTGCGCGGCGAACCCAGAAACCTGGGGTCAGGCGCGCCGCGCTTCGATGGGTCAACGCCAGACCGCCTTGCCGGTTCCGCCCCCCAAAGATTTTCTTCACAGGCCGGTGCGCCGTTCAGATCCGGGCCTGCTCTCGCAGATCATCGCCAAAGATCAGCATGGTTGGCCCCTGTGCGGCCACGCCTTCACGCAGCAGGCCTGGCAGATCGCCCAGCTCCGTCAGGCGCCGCACCTGCCAGCCGCAGGCGGCGGCAATGGCGGCCAGATCGGGGGTGAAGATATCCACGCCCAGCGGCGGGATGTTCTTCGCCTGCATATAGCTTTTGATCTCGCCATAGCCGTTGTTGTCATGCAGCAGCAGAACCACCGGCACCTGCGCCTCGGCAGCGCTGGCCAGCTCGCCCAGACAGAACTGCAGCCCGCCATCGCCGGACAGCGCGACCACCGGCCGGTCATCGGCCAGTTTCGCCCCCACGGCAGCAGGCAGACCATAGCCCAGCGTGCCAAAGCCGGTGGCCGAATTGAACCAGCTGCCCGGGGTCGCTGCGGCAAAGCCAAGGTTGCCCGCGTAAACCAGCTGGGTTGAATCGCCCACGATCCGCGCATCGGGCAGCGTGTCACGCACCATGGCCAGAATCGCCAGATCGCCCAGCATCGCCGCCCCCAGCACCGGGCGCCCGGCCTCTGCCGCTGCGGCACGCGCGGCCCCATCAGTGGCGGGCCGATCGGGCAGGGCGGCGGTCAGCGCCGCCACTGCCAGCCCCGCATCCGCCACGATCCCCAGCGCGGCCCCCGTGCCCCGCGCGATCTGGCCTGGGTCGATATCCACCCGGATCAGACGGCCGGGCAGGGCAAAGCCGCCATCCTCATACATGTCGTAATCGGTGGGGCCGAATTCGGTGCCGACCGCCAGCACCACATCCGCCCCGGCAATCAGCGCGCGTGTGGCGGGCATCGAGGCGGAAAGGCTTACCCCCAGCGGATGGCCGGGCGGCAGCAGGCCACGGGCATTGGTGGTCATCACCACCGGCGCATCCAGCCGTTCGGCCAGCGTGGCGACATCGGCGCGCTGTGCGCCGCCACCGGCCAGGATCACCGGCCGCACCGCCGCCGCCAGCCAGCCCGCCGCCTGCGCCACCGCGCCCGCATCTGGCCCGGGCCGCGTCATCGCCACAGGCGCGGGCAAGGCCAGATGCCCGGCATCGGCCAGCATCACATCAATCGGCAGTTCGATATGCACGGGCCGTGGCCGCGCCCCGTTGAACACGGCAAAGGCCTGCGCCACCGCGCTCGCCAGCTCTTCGGGCCGGTGCACCGTGCGGCTGAAGGCCGCCACGCCGGAAACCAGCGCCTGCTGGTTCGGCAGCTCATGCAGCCAGCCCTCGCCCGATCCCATGCGGCCATGGGCATTGACGGTGGAAATCACCAGCATCGGCACCGAATCCGCATGGGCCTGCCCCATCGCGGTCACGATATTCGTCATGCCGGGGCCGGAGATGATGAAACAGACCCCCGGCTTGCCACTGGCGCGGGC
Source organism: Gemmobacter sp. (assembly GCA_034519525.1). GTDB lineage: Bacteria > Pseudomonadota > Alphaproteobacteria > Rhodobacterales > Rhodobacteraceae > Gemmobacter. The sequence goes on from JAXHOJ010000039.1 coordinate 31,140, forward strand.
ATAGCCATCGGCCATGAACCCCGCGCCCTGTTCGTGGCGCGGCGTCACATGCCGCACGCCGCTGCCCGCCAGCCCGCGATACAGCTCCACCGTATGCACGCCGGGGATACCGAACACGACATCCACCCCATAGGCGCGCAGCAGATGGGTCAGGTAGACGCCCGTTGAAATGCCCGTATCGCTCATTCTTTCCTCCCTTGCCGCAACTGCCATGCGGTCTTGCCCAGGATCACGGTGGCCACGATGGCGATCAGCACCACCGAAATCGCCGCGATGGCCGGGTCGATATTATCGCGCAGCCCCATCCACATCAGTCTTGGCAGCGTCACCGCATCGACCGAAGTGATGAAAAGCGTCACGCCGATTTCCTCCCAGGACAGCACGAAGGTCAGGAAGAACGCCGTCAGCAGGCCAAAGCGGATATTGGGCAGGATCACCCGGAAGATCCGCGTCGCCAGCCCCGCGCCCATGGATCGCGCCGCCAGATCCACCCGCCGGTCCAGCTGCGCCAGCGAGACAGAGGCCAGCACAACCGCAAAAGGCGCGATCATCACCGCATGGGCCAGCGCCACCCCTGCCCAGGTATCATAGGCGACAAAATTGTTGAACTGCGACAGGGTGATAAGGAAGAAATACAGCACCAGCGCCGAAACCACCGGCGGCGCCACCATCGGCAGCAGCGCCAGCCCCAGCAGCAGCCCGGCAAAGCGCGGCTGCAACATCCAGATCCCCAGCGCAAAGGCGGTGCCCAAAGTGGTGGCCACAACGCTTGCCAGCAGGCCGATGCGGATCGACAGCCAAACACCCGCCGCCCATTCCGGCTTGGCCAGCAGGGTTTCATAATGCCGCAAAGACCATTCGGCATTCGGCACGCTCAGATACCGGGTCGGGGTAAAGCTGACCGGGATCACCGCAATCAGCGGCATCAGCAGAAACACCGCCACCAGCGCGGCAAGGGTGGTGGCCAGCAGGCCGGGGCGCAGCTGGATCATTTCATCCCGCCTTTCAGCTTCATCATCGCGGCCAGCAGCCCGCCAACACCGATCATCAGGATCACGCTGATCGCCGCCCCCAATCCCCAGTCCGGGCTTTGGAAGATGCGCAGATAGATCAGTTCCGCCACCATCACGCTGCGCCCGCCGCCCAGCAGGGCCGGGGTGACAAAGAACCCCAGTGCAAAGACAAAGACCAGAAGCGCCGCCCCCAGAATACCCGGCAATGTCATCGGCACGAAGACCTGCCAGAAGATCCGCGCCCGGCTGGCCCCCATGCCGCGCGCCGCCATCAGCACCCGTTCATCCACCGTGCGCAGGGCCGAGGCCAGCGGGAAAACCGCGAAGGGGATCAGGAAATGCACCATCCCCACCACCACGCCGAATTCGTTACGCACCATGGTCAGCGGTTCGGTCAGCACCCCGGCAGATTGCGCCCAGCTGTTCAGGATGCCCTTGTTCGACAGCAGTGCCAGCCAGCCAAAGGCCCGCGTCAGCACGGAAATCCAGAACGGGATCAGGATGCACAGCTCCACCACCACCCGCATCACCGGGCCGCCCCGCACCCAAAGCAGCGTGATGACATAGGCCGCCGCAACCGAAATCACCGTGACCAGCGCGCAAATCCGCAGCGTGCGCCAGATCACCGCCCGCACCAGCGGATCGGTCAGCGCCGCGCGATACTGGCCCAGCCCGGGTTCGGGCAGGGTCACGCTCCATTGCATCACGCCCAGGAACGGCACCAGATAGGTCGCGGCCAGAAACAGCAGCAGCGGGCCAAGCAGCAACAGGCGGGAGCGGAGCATGTTCACCTCGTAAGGATGCCCCCGGCACAGGGCCGGGGGCGGGGGATCAGGCCGAGATGATCTTCAGATATTCATCCAGTGCGGGGCCATAGTTCTCTTCATACCAGGGCATATCCAGCGCGATCTGTTTGGCGAAATTCTCGGGCGCCACCGGGTTGTACTTCGCCTCTTCCGGCGGCAGCAGCGCATCGGCGGCGGGGTTGGCCGGGCCTTGCCCCAGCATCCGGAACATCACCAGCTGCTTTTCCGGATCCTGGGCCGAGGCGATGAACTGCATCGCGGCATCCTTGCCGCCGGGGTTGCCCTTCACCACCGCCATCGACCCGGGCGCGATCAGCCCCTGATCCCAGATGAAGGCGATATCGCCGCCCGAATCCTGTTCGATCAGCTTGGCGCGGGTGGACCAGATCAGCGCCATCGACGCCTCGCCATTCAGCAGCAGCGACTGGCTTTCCGCCCCGCCGCCCCAATAACCGATGACATTATCCTTGAAGGCGGCAATCTTGTCATGCGCGCGCTTCATATCCAGCGGATAGAGCGCATCGGCGGCCACACCATCGGCCAGAAGCGCCGCCTCCCACATGCCGACACCCCATTTGTAGAGCGCGCGCTTGCCGGGGAATTTCTCCACATCAAAGAAATCCGCCATGGATTTCGGCGGGTTATCGCCAAACTTGGTGGCATCATAGGCGATGATGTAGCTGTAGAAATAGCTCGATGCCGCATGATCCCAGCCAAACCCTTCGCGCATCTTGGTCTTGTCGACCACGGCATAATCAATCGGTTCGATCATGCCCTTCTTGCCCAAAGCCTCGGCCGAAAACGGATCGGCATCCACGATATCCCAGGTCGGCTTGCCGCTTTCCACCTGTGCGGCAATGGCGCCTTCGGTCGGGCCCGATCCATCCTGCTTCACGGTGATGCCCGTGGCCTCCAGGAAGGCCTTGCCATAGGCTTCGTCATAGGCGGGGCCTGCATCGCCGCCCCAGTTGACGAAGACCAGATCCTTGGCCTGTGCCTGCGCTGCCGTGCCGCGCAGGCCAAGCGCCGAAGTGCCCAGCAGCAGGGCAAGGCCGGTGGTGAAATCGCGCCGCGAGATCCGGCCCCGCGCAAGCTGCGTGGCAAGGATGTCCATCTGGTCGCGCTGGAAAGGTCCGTTCATGTGTAGCTCCCTGTTTTTATGGTTCTTGCAGGTGCTGCCGGTGGTGCGGCAGGTTGGTCAGATCAGAAAGCCGCGCCCCGCATCCCAGGTGGCCCAGACGGCAGCCCCGGGGGCAAGGCCCGGCGGCAGGGTGGCGGTGGGCCGGTGCAGCACCAGCGGCAGCCCGCCCGGGGTTTGCAGCGCCAGCCGGGTTTCGGCGCCCAGATAGGTCAGATCGGTCAGCCGCGCGGCAAGGGCCGGGCCGCTGGCGGGGGCAGCAAGGGAAAGCTCCATGTATTCGGGCCGGATCGCCAGATCACCGCTGCCGCCCATCCCGGCATCCTGGCCTTCGATCTGGCCGCCTTGCATCGGCAGGATGTTGATATCGCCCAGAAATTCCGCGACAAAGCGGTTGGCGGGGCGTTCATACACATCACGCGGCGGGGCGATCTGCTGCAACCGGCCCTTTTCGAAGATGGCGATACGGGAAGACAGCGCCAGCGCCTCTTCCTGATCGTGGGTGACAAAGACGAATGTGGTGCCGGTATCGCGGTGGATGCGGCGCATTTCATCCTGCATCTGCCCGCGCAGGTTCTTGTCCAGCGCCGAAAACGGCTCGTCCAGCAGCAGGACGGGCGGGGCATAGGCCAGGGCGCGGGCCAGGGCGACACGCTGCTGCTGCCCGCCCGACAGGCCCGCCGGGCGTTTGTGGCCATGGCCGCCCAGCCCCACCATCTCGATCATCTCGGCCACGCGGCGCTTCACTTCGGGGGCGGGGCGGCCCTGCACCTTCAGCGGGAAGGCGATATTGTCTTCGACCGACATATGGGGAAACAGCGCATAGCCCTGAAACACCATGCCAAATCCGCGCGCTTCGGGCGGGGTTTCGGTCAGTTCGCGGCCATCGAGTGTCAGGCGGCCCGATGTCGGCGCCTCGAACCCGGACAGGATCATCAGGAAGGTGGTCTTGCCAGAGCCGGACGGCCCGAGCAGCGTCAGAAATTCGCCCCGCCCGATGGTGAGCGATATATCCGCAAGTGCGGTGAAGCGGCCGAACATCTTGCCGATTCCGGATGCGCCGATCTCTGCCGCCTGTGTCACGGATGATCCTTTGCGGAGGGTTTCATGAAAAAGTTAACCAAAGCCTAGGGACGGGCGCCGCCCTCTGGCAATCGAAAGTTTTTCGCCCGCTTGTGAAACGAAATTTGCCAAAGGCCGAAACGTGCCGAAACCGCTCAGGATTGGGGCAGTTCGGCGCGCAGCCAGCCGCGAAAGGCGGCAACCGCCGGATTTCCGGCCTTTTCCGGCGGCACGATCATGTAATAGGACCGGGGCGACCGGATCGCCAGATCGAAGGGGCGCACCAGAAGACCATCGGCCATCGCCTCGTGGCAGATGAATTCATCCCCCATCGCCAGCCCCTGCGCCCCCAGACCCGCCGCATAGACCAGATTCATGTCAGAGAATCGGATGCCAGTCTGTGCCGCCGTCACCGGCAGACCCGCCAGACGGAACCAGTGTTCCCAATCCTCGAAATCCGTCAGATGCAGCAAGGTGGCGTGCAGGATCGCCTCTGGCCGGTCGAAGCCATCAAAGCGGTTCAGCAGGACAGGGCTGCACAGCGGCGTGAATTCAACCTCTTTCAGCAGCTCCACCTCCATGCCCGGCTGGGTTCCATGGCCGAAAATGATGAACAGATCGACATCCGGGTTGCTGACATCATCCAGCCGCCGCGGAGTCACGACCGACAGCGCGACATCGGGAAAGCTTTCGGCAAAGCCGCCGATCTTGGCGCAAAGCCAGCTGGAGGCAAAGCCCGGCGGGCAGCTGACGCTGAGCGTGCCGGTGATGCCGCGCGCCGCATTGCGGGTGGCCGAGCCGGAAATCATCGACAGCGCCCGGCGGATATCGGCGGCATAGGCCACGCCCTGCGGCGTCAGTTCCACCCTTGTGCCGATGCGGTTCATCAGCCGGAAGCCCAGATCACGCTCCAGCAGGCGCAGCTGATGGCTGACGGCGCTGCGCGTCAGGTTCAGCTCGTCTGCGGCCTGCCAGACGGTGCCATGGCGGGCAAAACTTTCCAGCGCACGCAGCGCCTGGGTGGAGGGGATGCGGGACATGGGCGCGCTCCTTCTGTGGGGCAGAGCCTAGCGGGCTTCGCGGCGGGCGGCCAGTGCTAGGTGAAAATCATTTGCCGAAGCCGGGAAAAGGTTTCACTTCGCCCTTGCCGGGGTGCCGTGTAGCGATGGGGGCAGACCGTCCCGCCTGCGTCCCGCGAGCGTCGGGTTTCCGTCCCGACAGCGCGCCCGCCCCGGAAAGAGCTGCCATGCCCGCCTTCACTGCTGCCCAGACCACCGCCCTTGCCGTGATCGACGCCCGCCGGGCCGAGCTTTCGGACTGGTGCGCCACGATCTTCGATCATGGCGAAACCGCCTGGCGCGAATACCGTTCCGCCGAATGGTATGTGGCCCGGCTGCGCGCCGAGGGGTTTGCGGTAGAGGAAGGTTCTGGCGGGATGCCCACCGCCTTTTGCGCCGACTGGCGCAATGGCGAGGGGCCGGTGATCGGGATGTATGCCGAATATGACGGCATCCCCGGCAATTGTCAGGCGGCCAGCACAAGGCGCGAACCGCGGGCCGGTCTGGGCTTTCAGGCGGGCGGGCATACAGACCCCCATTCGGGGCTGGGCATTGCCGGGCTGGGCGCCGCGCTGGCGGTGAAGGCGGCGATGGAGCGGCACGGCATTGCCGGCGGCATCCGCTTTACCGGCGAACCGGCGGAAAAGGTGCGCGGGTCAAAGCCCATCCATGCGGCGAAAGGCTATTATGACGGGCTCGCGGCGATCCTGTCGTTTCATCCGTTCTACATGCTGCCGATGTGCAACACGGTGCGCTGGGAAACCCACTGCGGCGCGGCCTATGCGATGGTCTACCGTTTCATCTGTGATGCGCCCGAGGCCTGGGGCCGCAGCGATGGCGCGCCGATCCCGCAATCGCACAGTGCGGTGCGGGCGCCGGGCGCGAATGAGGCGCTGAACCTGATGTTCCTGACCTCGAAGGCGCTGCGCGATTCGATGCTGCCGCATCAGGGCGGCTGGTCGATCTCCGAGGCGGTGCTGACGGCGGGGCAGGCCACTGCCGACAACCAGCCTGCGGGCCTTGCCGAAGTGCAATACATGATGCGGGTGCCGACGATCGGGATGGCGGAAACCGTGACGGCGGCGCTGGATCGGAATGCGGCGGCGGCGGCGGCGATGACCGGCTGCCGCTGGGAACGGCACTGGGTCTGCAAATCGCGGCCCGGCCTCGCCAATCATGCGATGGCGCGGGTGGTCTGGGATCAGCTGCAGGGGCTGGGCGCCCCGCACTGGGGCGAAGAGGCGCGGGCGGTGGCGCGGGCGATGCAGGCGGAGCTGGGGCTGGCGCCGATGGCAGAGCCCTTCATCCCCGAAATGTCGCAGCTGATCGACCCGGAGGCGGCAGAGGCGGTGCTGCGCCATGACCTGCCACCGTCGCAGCGCAATTCCACCTCGGATGATTACACCGACATGACCTGGCACGCGCCGACGGCACGGTTCTATATCGCGCGGCCCGCCTTGCAGGCGCCGCCGGGCTTTGTCTATCCGGCCTGGGTGATGAATGCGCTGGGCGGTATCCGTGCCACCATCGACCCGATGGTGGAACGCGCGGCGCAGGTTCTGGCGCTTTCGGCGCTGCGGCTGATCGAGGATGGCGCGGCGCGCGAGGCGGCCTGGGCCGAATTCACCGAACGCACCGGCGGCGGGGTGGGCGGCAGCGGCTGGGTGCCGCCGCTGTGCGATTACCCGCCGCCGATCCACTTCCGCTGGCCCGAATATATCACAACCCCACGCGGGCAGGATTGGTGGATCCCCTCTGCCATGCCCGGCGCATGACCCACAGGAGAGAGCGTATGAACATCCAGACCAAGACCGAAGCCTTTACGCTGCAGCGCCGCAAGGCGGGCGGGGGCACTGCGCCGCTGGCGCAATGGGGCTTTGCCAATGAAACCGACCGGCTGACCGATGTCCTGCTGGGCAGCCCGCGCTTCCTGCGCCACATGGCGACATCGAGCCTGTCGCGCAAGCATCTGCGCGAAAACCCCTGCAACATTCAGGTGGCACAGGCACAGCACAAGGATCTTGTGGCGGCCTATGAACATTTCGGCGTCAAGGTGCATATGGTGGAGCCGGAGCCGGAGCTGCCGATGCAGGTCTATACCCGTGATTCCTCGGTCATGACGCCCTATGGCGCGATCATCACCGCGATGAGCCAGTTCTGGCGCCGGGGCGAGAATTACGCGGCGATCCGCAATTACGAAAGCCTTGGCATCCCGATCTATGACATGGTCACGGCGGGCACCTTTGAAGGCGGCGATTTCAACGTGATCGAAGAAGGCTGCGTGCTGATCGGTTGCGGCGGGGCGCGCACGCAGGAAGAGGGCGCGCGGCAGGTGGCAGGCTGGTTCGAGGCCGAGGGCTGGGAAGTGCGGCTGGCCTTCATCGACGAATATTATGTGCATATCGACCTGATGGTGGTGCCGGTGGCGCCGAAGCTGACCGCCGTTTGTCTGGCCTGCACCGAGCCGGGGATCGTGGACTGGCTGCGCGCCAAGGGGCACGACATCATCGACGTGCCGTTTCAGGATACCATGGCGCTGGGCTGCAATTTCATGTCACTTGGCGGGGATCGGGTGATCGCGCCGAAAACCTCGCAGGCGCTGATCGGGCAGCTGAAGGCGCGGGGGTTCGAGGTGGCAGAGGTGGACATGTCTGAAATCTCCAAGACCGGCGGGGGGATTCACTGCATGGCGCAGGCGCTGAAGCGCGAAGCGTGATCGACCCCGCGCTGGACCGCCGCTTTCCCGATGCCGCCGCTTTCGAGGCGGCGGCCCTGCCGCGCATCCCCGGCTTTGTCGGCGGCTATCTGCGTGGCGGCATCGGGGCGGAAGGCGGTCTGGCGCGCAACCGGGCGGCGCTGGAGGCGGTCACGCTGATGCCGCGCTATCTGTGTGCGGATTTCGTGCCAGAGACCGGGGTGTTGGTGGCGGGCGCGCGCTGGGCTGCGCCCTTTGGCGTGGCGCCCTTGGGGCTGGGCGGGCTGATCTGGCCGGGGGCGGAACAGGCGATTGCGCGGGCCGCCGCTGCGGCGGGTGTCGGCCATGTGCTGTCGACCTTTGCCACCACGGATATGGCGCAGATCGCGCCCATCGCCGGGGCGGGGGCGGCGTTTCAGCTGTATCCGCCCGCCGATCCGGGGATGGAGGCCGACATGATCGCCCGGGCCCGCGCGGCGGGCTATCGGGTGCTGGTGGTGACGGTGGATATTCCGGGGCCGACACGGCGCAGGCGCGATATTCAAAGCGGGCTGTCGGTGCCGCCGCGCTTTGGCGCGAAGGCGCTGCTGCAGATCCTGTCCTGCCCGCGCTGGGCCTTGGGCATGGCGCGGCGCGGGGTGCCTGCCTTTGAAAATCTGGCGCCCTATTTCCCCAAGGGCAGCCTTGCCGATGCGGCGGATTTTCTGGGGCGGATGATGATCGGCCATATCGGCCCGGCGCGGCTTTCGCGCATCCGGGCGGGCTGGCAGGGCGCGCTGATCGTGAAGGGCGTTCTGCACCCGGATGAGGCGGCCGAGGCGCTGGCGCTGGGCGCCGATGGGGTGGTGATTTCCAACCACGGCGGGCGGCAGCTGGATGCGGCGCCTGCCGCGCCCGAGGTGTTGCCTGCGGTGCGCGACAGGCTGGGCGATGGGGCGCTGGTGCTGGCCGATGGCGCCGTGCGGTCGGGGTTGGATGTGGCGCGGATGATCGCGCGGGGGGCGGATGCGGTGCTGATCGGCCGGCCCTTCCTTCATGCGGCGGCGGCGCATCCGCAGGGGCCTGCGCATCTGGCGGCGGTCTTGCGGGCGGAACTGGAGACGACAATGATCCAGCTGGGCGCGAAGCGGCTGGCCGATCTGCGCGGCACGATCTGGAGAGGGTGATGTTTGAGGAATTGCAGGATCTTCTGGGGCCGCAGGGCTGCCTGACCGGGGCGGATGTGCCCGAGGCCGCGCGCAGCGATGGCAGCCGGTCGGGCCAGAAGCTGCCGCTGGCGCTGCTGCGCCCTGCGACGGTGGAACAGGTCTCTGCCGCGCTGGCGATCTGCCATCGCCACGGGCAGAAGGTGGTGGTGCAGGGCGGCATGACCGGGCTTGCCGGCGGCGCCAATGCGCTGGGTGGCGAGGTGGCGCTGTCACTTTCCCGCCTGAGCGGGGTGGAAGAGATCGACGCGGTGCAGGGCGTGATGGTGCTGCGCGCGGGCACGGTGCTGGAAGTGGCGCAGCGCGCGGCCGAGGCGGCGGGCTTTCTGCTGCCCATCGACCTGGGCGCGCGGGGGTCGTGCCAGATCGGCGGCAATATCGCCACCAACGCTGGCGGCCTGCGGGTGATCCGCCACGGCACCACGCGGGAAAACGTGCTGGGGCTGGAGGTGGTGCAGGCCGATGGCACGGTGCTGAGCCATCTGAACCGCGGGGTGAAGGACAATACCGGCTATGACCTGCGCCATCTGTTCGCCGGGTCGGAAGGCACGCTTGGCGTGATTACCCGCGCCGTGCTGCGGCTGCGCCCGCTGCCTGCCGCGCCGGAAACCGCGCTTTGTGCGCTGGAGGATTTCGGCGCGGTGGTGCGGCTGTTGCAGATGGCGCAGCGCAGGGTCACCGTTGCTGCCTTCGAGGCGATGTGGCGCGAATATTTCGCGCTGAGCCAGGGCCTGACCGGCAAGGTGCTGTTCACTGATGTGCCACCCTTTGCGGTGATCCTGGAGGCAGAGGGCGGCGGGTTGCAGCCGCTGCTGGAGGCGGCCTTTGAAGAGGGCGTGATCTTCGATGCGCTGGTGGCGCAATCCACCGCCGAGGCGCGGGATTTCTGGGCCGTGCGCGAGGGGCATGCGCTGGATGCCTCGCTCAAGGGGTTGATCAATCTGGATGTCAGCCTGCCGGTGGCGCGGATGGCCGATTATGCCGATGATGTGACGGCAGGCGTTCTGGCGCAGTTTCCGGGGGCGCATGTGTCGTTCTTTGGCCATGTGGGTGACAGCAACCTGCATGTGGCCATCGCGGTGCCCGACCCTGACCCGCAGAAGGAACAGGCGGTGGACAGGATCGCCTATGACGCCGTGCGCGAACGGGGCGGGTCGATCTCTGCCGAACATGGCATCGGCACGCTGAAGCGCGACTGGCTGGGCCACAGCCGCAGCCCGGCGGAACTGGCGGCGATGCGGGCGATCAAGGCGGCGCTGGATCCGAAAGGTATCCTCAATCCCGGCAAGGTGATCTGAAGGGGCTTGCGCCGCGCTGCGGCGTGCCCAAGATCAGGGATATGACCCAGCCGCATCTGACCGTTGCCACCTATAACATCCAGAAGGGGATCGGCAGCGATTTTCGCCGCCGCCCCGCCCGCGCCGCTGCCGTGCTGGAGGATCTGGGCGCCGATATCGTGGCAGTGCAGGAGGGCGACCGGCGCTTTGGCGAACGCGCCGGGGTGTTTGATCTGGGCGAATTGCGCGAACGCACAGGGTTGCAGCCGGTGCCGGTGCCGGCGCGGCTGGGGCTGCGCGCCCATGGCTGGCATGGCAACCTGCTGCTGATGCGCCATGCCGAGCTGCGCGAGGTGCAGGGGCTGCATCTGCCGGGGGCGGAACCGCGCGGGGCGCTGGTGGTGGATCTGGAGCATGAAACCTTCGGGCCGCTGCGGGTTATCGCCGTGCATCTGGCGTTGATGGCGCAGGCGCGGCGCGAACAGGCGCGGCTGCTGGCGCGGCTGGTGGCCGAGGCGGCGCAGCCGGTGATCGTGATGGGCGACATGAACGAATGGCGGCGCTGGCCTTCGGCCACGCTGACCGTGCTGGACGAACAGCTTGGCCCGCCGGGGATGGCGGCCAGCTTTCCCGCGCCCTTCCCCCGGCTGGCGCTGGACCGCATCTATGCGGGCGGCGGGCTGCAGATGGTTTCGGCCCGTGCGCATGATACGCCTGCCGCGCGCCGTGCCTCGGATCACCTGCCGGTGGTCGCGCGGATCACAGCAGCCATTCGATCGGAAGCCGCCCCGCAAGGCGCAGCAGCGTCCGGCTGAACAGGGTAGTGCCGGGTTCGGTGACATGAATCACCTCGCCCGTATCGCTGGGTTCGACCCAGCGCAGGGCGCCATGGGTGCCGTCTTTCTTCAGGAACAGGCGATAGGCGTTTTCGGCCAGATCATGATCCAGCGCCTCTGACACTTCGGCGGACAGGCCGGGGCTGTCGATCAGCAGGCCCAGTTCGGTGTTCAGGAAGACAGAGCGCTGATCCAGATTGAACGAGCCCACAAAGATCTGCCGCCCGTCGATCACGAAGGTCTTTGCATGAAGGCTGTTGCCGGACGAGGCAGACAGCACCCGGCGCAAGCGCCGCCTGCGGCGGGGCTTTGACCGACCAAGGCCCGCCTTCAGCTCGTATACGCCGATGCCTGCGCGCAGCAGGCGGCGGCGGTAGCGGGCATAGCCGCAATGCACAAGGCCCACATCGGTGGATTGCTGGCCATTGGTCAGCACCCGGATGCGGACGCCACGCTTTGCCATGGCGGTCAGCGCCCGCAGACCCCGCCCGCCCGGCACGAAATAGGCGGTGATGAAATCGGCCGAAGTTTCGGGCAGCGACAGCAGTGCCGCCAGCCGCGAGGCCAGCAGATGCTTGCGTTCGGCGCGGCCCATGGCCTTTACCGGATCATCGCTGACCAGCTGCACCGGGGCGTGATGCGGTTGCAGGCGGCCTTCCAGCAGATCCTGCACCGGATTGCCATCCTCCAGCGCGGCGGCATAGGCGGCGCTGTCGGGTTCCTGCCAGATGGTTTCGGCCTGAGCCTGCAGCCGGTCCAGCGCGCCGGGCGGATGGCGCAGCAGGCGCGTCACCGGCACGGCGGCGGCGCTGGCCCAGTAGATATCGAAATCGGCGGCCACTTCGGCAGCGGCGGGGCCGGTCAGCAGGACATCGAAATCAATGAAGTGAAAATCCTTGCCGCCTTCGAAATATTCATCCCCGATATTGCGGCCGCCCAGGATGCAGGCCACGCCATCGGCGGTCAGGGATTTGTTGTGCATCCGCCGGTTCAGCCGCGCGAAATCCAGCAGCAGGTTCACGCTGCGCATCCGGCGCAGCAGGAACGGGTTGAACAGCCGCACCTCTGCGCCGGGCAGGCTGTTCAGCCCGTGCAGGATATCATCAAGATCAGGGGCGCCCAGATCATCGACCAGCAGGCGCAGCCGCACCCCGCGCGCCACGGCAGCGCGCAACTCGTTCAGCATCAGCTGGCCCGCGCGATCCTTGTGCCAGACGTAATATTGCACATCCAGCGCGCTTTGCGCGGCCCGGATCAGGGCGATCCGCGCCGCAAAGGCATCCAGCCCATCGCTGATCCCGGTCAGGCCATTCTGGCCTTCGGGTAGCGACAGCCCGGCCACGGCCGTTGCCAGAGGTGTGGCAGGATCGGGGGGCAGGGCGGTGGAGTCAGGCCCTTCGGCCCTGGAAAGCCGGGCGAATTTCACGCGCAGCGCAATTGCGGCAAGCAGCAGGGCGCAGGCCATGCCGAAGATGAGCCAGAGCATGAATCCCCCGTGCCTTTGAAGGTCAACTGTAAAGACCACCCGCCGGTTCCGCCAGCATCGCTTTGTGAAGGCCAGCATAGCTTTGTGAAGGCCACCACATTTTTGTGAAGGATTGGCGACGGGCGCTGCCACAGATAGTCTGGCCGGATCGGCAGGAGGGCGGCATGGATTTCAAATGGCTGGAAGATTTTCTGAGCCTGGCCGAAACGCACAGCTTTTCCCGCTCGGCAGAGCTGCGCGGGGTGACGCAAAGCGCCTTCAGCCGCCGCATCCGGGCGCTGGAAGACTGGCTGGGGGCGGCGCTGCTGAACCGCGAAAGTTTTCCGGTGACGCTGACGCCCGAGGGCCGACTGTTCCGCGAAACGGCGGAAGAGGCGGTGCGGATGATCCACGCCCGCCGCGCCGAATTTCGCGATCATGCGCGGGGCAGCGGGCCGGAAATCAGCTTTGTGGCGCTGCACAGCCTGACGGTGACATTTCTGCCCGGCTGGCTGATGCGCCTGAAAGGCGCGGTGGGGCAGATGTCCAGCCGGGTGAAGCCCGAAAACTTTGACCGCTGCATCACGGCGCTGGCCGAAGGGGGCTATGATTTCTTTCTGACCTATGCCCATCCCCGCGTGTCGATGCCGCTGGAGCCGCAGGCCTTTCCGCATCTGGTGATCGGCGCTGACAGTCTGGTGGCGGTGGCCCGGCCCGGCAGGCCCGAGGACTGGGCGCGCGAGGGGATGCCCTTGCTGCAATATTCGCGCGGGTCTTTTCTGGGCACGCTGGCGCGGATTGCACAGGCGCAGCCGGGGGCGCCCAAGGTCTGGGTGGCGCATACCGACGAGGCCTCGATGGCCGAGGCGATGAAGAGCATGGCGGTTGAAGGGCATGGCGTCGTCTGGCTGCCCCGGCGGCTGGTGAAGGCGGAAATCGCGGCAGGCCAGCTGGAGGTGGTGGCGCCCGAACTGCCGATGGAGATCCGGCTGTATCGCAATGCGGCGCGGGGGCGGGGCATTACCGCGCGGGTCTGGGCGGCGGCGGAAGGGCTGGCCGAACCTTATGCAAAAACAGAATAACCTAGGGCGACTTGGCATTGGAATTCTGCGGGGCGCAGGCATAAATCCCTGACATGGCCACAGAAAACCGGCGGCCTTTCGAAACGCGAACCCCATACAATCTTGCATGACCCGGTGGGCCCGCATGACGCGGGCGGCTGTTTCATGCCCGAGGATACCATGATCCAGACCCGTATCGACCACGATCTGCTTGGCGACCGCGATGTGCCCGTTGGCGCCTATTGGGGGGTGCATACCCTGCGCGCGGTGGAAAACTTTGCCATCTCGGGGCAGACCATCGGCCAGGTGCCCGATCTGATTGCCGCGCTGGCGGTGATCAAGCAGGCGGCGGCCATGGCCAATGCCGATCTGGGCCTGCTGGACGGTGCGCGGCGTGATGCCATCGTGGCCGCCTGCGAAGAAATCCGCGCCGGCCGGCTGCATGATCATTTCATCGTCGATCAGATTCAGGGCGGGGCCGGCACTTCGACCAACATGAACGCCAATGAGGTGATCGCCAACCGCGCGCTGGAAATCATGGGCCATGCCAAGGGCGAATACCGCCATCTGCACCCCAACGAGCATGTGAACATGAGCCAGTCCACCAATGACGTCTATCCCACCTCCCTGCGGCTGGCTGCCTGGGCGGGGATTCACCGGCTGATCCTGGCGATGGGCAGCCTGCGTGGCGCCTTTGCGGGCAAGGCGGTGGAATTTGCCGATGTGCTGAAGATGGGCCGCACCCAGCTGCAGGACGCCGTGCCGATGACGCTGGGCCAGGAGTTCAACACCTTTGCCATCATGCTGGGCGAAGACGAGGCCCGGCTGGCCGAAGCGGCGCAGCTGATCCTGGAAATCAACCTGGGCGCCACGGCGATCGGCACCGGCATCACCGCCCATCCCGAATATGCCGAACGCGTGCGGGCTCGGCTGGCCGAAATCACGGGCATCCCGGTGGTGACCGCCGCCGATCTGGTGGAAGCCACGCAGGATTGCGGCGCTTTCGTGCAGCTTTCGGGGGTGCTGAAGCGGGTGGCGGTCAAGCTGTCGAAAACCTGCAACGATCTGCGGCTGTTGTCTTCGGGCCCGCGTGCCGGGCTGGGCGAGATCAACCTGCCCGCGCGGCAGGCGGGCAGTTCCATCATGCCGGGCAAGGTGAATCCGGTGATTCCCGAAGTGGTCAATCAGGTGGCCTTCGAGGTGATCGGCAATGATGTGACGATCAGCTTTGCCGCCGAGGGCGGGCAGCTGCAGCTGAACGCCTTTGAACCGATCATTGCCTATTCGCTGTTCCGCTCGGTCAGCCATCTGGCGGCGGCCTGCCGCACGCTGGAGGTCAATTGTGTGCAGGGCATCACCGCCAACCGCGATGTGCTGCGCCAGGTGGTGGAAAATTCCATCGGCATCGTGACGGCGCTGAACCCCTATATCGGCTATGCGGCGGCCACCGAAGTGGCGCTGGAGGCGCATCGCACCGGGCGCGGGGTTTACGAGCTGGTGCTGGAAAAGGGTCTGCTGGGCAAAGAGCGGCTGGATGCCATCCTGCGCCCCGACATGCTGACCCGACCGCAGGCCTTTGTGGCCTGAGGGGCGGGCAGATCTGCCACCCGATCCCCCCTCACCCAACCCTCTCCCCCAAGGGGAGAGGGCTTTGGCGATGCACGGGGTTCGGATCGCTGGTCAGGGTGAGGGCGGTTTGCCCCTCCCCCTGGGTCAGAGCACGGGGCGAGGGGGAGCCGCGATCCTGCCGGGGGCTCAGCGCAGGGTGATCGGCAGGGTCAGCGTGGTGCCCTGGCCATCGGGGGGGGCTGCGACCGATCCCTTGCGGCTCATCTGGGCCACCACGGCCGCATCCAGCGCAGCATCGCCGCTGGATTGCCGGGCACTGACGCCGATCACATTGCCCGCGCCATTGATCTGGATCGCCAGCACCATCTTGCCGCCCTTGCTGCCGAAATTCTTGCGGCGCAGGTGTTTGTCCAGCTGGCCCTGAACCTTGCGCTTCCATTTGGCAACAGCATCGGCGCTGGCCGAGCCTTTGGCCGAAGCCGCCGCCCCGCCGCTGCTGGCTTGCGGTTGCGGCTTGGGTCTGGCTTCGGTCTTTTTGGGTTTCGGGGCTTCGGCGGTCTTTTTCGGCGGGTCTTTCTTCTTGGGCGGTTCCGGCGGGATGGGCCGCGGTTTCGGGCGCGGCAGCGGTTTCACCACGGGCGCCACTTCGGGTTCCGGTTCCACCACCGGCTCCGGTTCTGCCACGGGTTCCGGTTCCACGACCGGCTCGGGTTCCACGACGGGCTCCGGCTCCACGACAGGGTCCGGCTCCACCACCGGCTCCGGCTCTGGCACAGGTTCGGCCACCGGCTCTGGTTCAGGCTCCGGCTCCGGCTCTGGCACGGGTTCCGGCTCTGGCTCGGGCAGGCTGGCCAGCGCCTGGGCAGGGGGCAGGGCGGTCAGGTCGATCAGAACCGCCTCGTCCAGCGCATCCTTGCGGCCCTGCGTCACATCCAGCCACAGGGCCAGCGCCGCCCCGGCCGCCAGAACCAGCGCGACCACCGCCGCCGCGATCAGCCACAGGGCGGCCTCGGCAAAGCGGCGGCCGCGGGCGACATAATCTGTCCAGTCGCTCATGGCGAAGCCTCCTCGCCCACCAGCGCCACCTGCTGAAACCCGCCATCGCGCAGCAGGTTCATCACCTCCATCAGCGCGCCATAGGGCACGGATTTATCGGCGCGGATATAGATGCGGGTTTCGGGCTTCATGCCGCTGGCCTGCAGCAGCGTGGCGGCCAGTGCCTCACGCGCCACCGGGCCATTGCCGAAAGACAGCGCCAGATCCGCCTGCAGCGATACGATCAGCGGCTCTTCCGGCGCCTGTGTCGGCGCCGCCGAGGATTTCGGCAGTTCCACCGGCACGTCGACCGTGGAGATCGGCGCGGCCACCATGAAGATGATCAGCAGAACCAGCATCACGTCGATGAAGGGCGTGACGTTGATTTCATGCGATTCATCCAGATCATCATCACTGCTTTTGCGGATGCCCCCGGCCATGGCTCAGCCCTCCCGCGCGCGGCGCTGGTCGATATCGCGGCTCAGGAGCCGCAGGGTGGCAGCACCCGCATCGCCCAGGGCCAGCCGGTAAGCCGCGATGGAGCGTGAGAAGTGGTTGTAGATCACCACGGCAGGAATGGCCGCCACAAGGCCGATGGCGGTGGCAAACAGGGCCTCGGCAATGCCGGGGGCCACAACGGCCAGATTGGTGGTCTTGGTTTCGGCAATGCTGATGAACGAATTCATGATGCCCCAGACGGTGCCGAACAGCCCGACAAAGGGCGCAACCGAACCGACGGTGGCCAGAAGCCCGGTGCCCCGGCGGATGCGGGCCAGCGCCTGGGTTTCGATCCGGTCCACCAGCGAACCGCCGCGTTCCTTCATGCCCTCGGGCCCGGCAGCCATCAGAAGGGCATCAGACCGGACCAGCTCTTCCTGAACGGCGCGGGCCATGAAGGCAGCGGGATCGCGGCGGCTGGACAGGGCGGCAGTGGCCGCCGCCAGACTTTCGGCATCATGCAGCACGCGGCGGCTGTGGCGGGCGCGGGATTTGGCCACGATCAGTTCCACCGTCTTGAACAGCCAGACCGTCCAGGTGAGGAAACAGGCCGCGACCAGCAGCAGCATCACGCCTTTCACCACCCAATGTGCCTGCGCATACATGCCCATCGGTGACAGATCATGCACCGATGGCAGGGTTTCCGGCGCGGGCCCGGGCAGAACCGAAGTGGCCGTCCCAGCTGCGGGCGGCACGGGCGCTGCGGGGGTGGCCTCGGTCAGCACCGGGGCGGCGGGCTGCAAGGGGGTGGGCGGCACGGGTGCGGATGGCGCCACCGTGGTGGCGGGCGCGGCAGGCGTCGCTTCCACGGTGGCGGGGGGCGCAGTGATGCCCTCGGCCGGGGCCTGCGGGGCGGGGCTGGCCTGTGGGGCGGTTGCGGGCATGTCTGCCGCCGTCGGCGCGCCGGGGCTTGCAGCCCCCGCCGGGGCCCCGGGGCTTACAGCCCCCGCGCTGGGAAGGGGCGCCGCAGGTGGGGCCGTGATCGCCTCTTGCGGGGGGGCGGCCTGCTGCTGCGGCGGCAGGGCCGGTGGCTCTGCCGTCTGGGCAGAACTGAAACCGGCGAGGCCGATCAGGCAGGGCACAAGGAGGGGGATCAGGCGTGACATGTCTTCTTCCGGTGTTCTTCAGGAGGTCAGGCCGGCGGGTTCGTGTCCCCCGGCCATTTGCGGCAGGAACCAGCGTCCCTGCACGGGCGCCCGGTTCAGGCGCAGGCGGCATTGATAGGCTGTGGACAGCGGTTCGTCGGCCAGCACGTCTTCCGGGCTGCCCTGCCGGATCAGCCGTCCATCGGCCAGAAGCGCGACAGGGCCAGGCGGGTGGGCGGTAAGGTTAAGATCGTGCATGACGGCCACCACGCCGCCCCAGGAATCTGCAAAGCGGCGGGCCAGACCCATGACCATCAGCTGATGCCCTATGTCAAGCGCCGACACGGGTTCATCCAGAAACAGCCAGCGCGGGCCGGCCGGGCCGGTGGGATGGCCCAGCTGCGCCAGCACCCGCGCCAGATGGCAGCGCTGCTGTTCGCCGCCCGACAGTTCGGGAAAGAGGCGGCCCGCATAGCCTGCAAGCCCCACCCGGGCCAGCGCCTCTTCCGCCGTCAGCTCGGGCCGGGCGCTGGCGGACAGGCCCAGACGCACCACCTCCAGCACCGTGAAGGGAAAGCCCACGGGCGTATGCTGCGCCAGCACCGCGCGGTGACGGGCCAGCTCCCACACCGGGGTGGGGCCAAGGGGCAGGCCGTTCAGCCTGGCGCTGCCCGCGAAGGGCAGATCCCCCGACAGGGCGCGCAGCAGCGTCGTCTTGCCCGATCCGTTGGGGCCGACAATGGCGGTCAGCGCGCCGGGGCGGGCGTGAAAGGCGATATCCTGCAGCACGGCGCGCGGGCCAAGGCGGACAGTCAGGCCATGGGTTTCGATCATGGCTCAGCCCTCGGCCAGCGGGCGCTGCCGCAGCAGGATCCACAGGAAGACCGGCGCGCCGATCACGGCGGTGATGATGCCGATGGGCAGTTCGGCCGGGGCCACCAGCGTGCGGGCCAGAATATCGGCGGCGGTCAGCAGGGCGGCGCCCAGCAGGGCAGCATTGGGCAAGAGGCGGCGATGGTCCGGCCCGGTGGACAGGCGCAGAAGATGCGGCACCACGATGCCGACAAAGCCGATGCCGCCTGCCACGGCGGTGGCCGCCCCGGTGGCCGCCGCCACGCCCAGAATGGCGCGGGTCTTGATGCGTTCCACCGGATGGCCGATATGGCGCGCCGCCGCCTCTCCCAGCGCCAGCGCGTTCAGCCCGGCCCCCAGGCGCGGCGCCAGCAGGATCACCGGCAGGATGAAGGGCAGCGCCAGCCCCAGCTTGGCCATGCTGGCCCCGGCCAGCGAGCCCATGTTCCAGAAGGTCAGGTCGCGCAGCTGGCGGTCATCGGCCAGAAAGATCAGGATGCCGGTCAGGGCGCCCGCAAGTGCCGCCAGAGCGATACCGGCCAGCAGCAGCATGGCCACCGCCGTGCGCCCCTGCCGCGTCGCCACCCGATACAGCAGCAGCGTCGCCCCCCAGCCCCCGAAGAACGCCGCCAGCGGCACAAGCCATTGCGTGCCCGCCCAGACCGGCAGCAGCCCGCCCAGCACAATGGCCAGAACGGCGCCAAGGCTGGCCCCCGATCCCACGCCCACGATGCCCGGATCGGCCAGCGGATTGCGGAACAGCCCCTGCATCAGCGTGCCCGAAACCCCCAGCGCCGCCCCGATCAGCAGGCCAAGCCCCAGACGGGGCAGCCGGATCTCCATCAGCACCAGCCGGTCGCGCGGGGCCAGTGCCTCGCCCGTCAGCAGGCCATGCAGAACCCCCGGCAGCGATACGCCCGAAGCGCCCGACCCAAGCGACACCGCGCTGACCATAACCACCAGCGCCAGCAGCGCCCAGGTCGCGCGCAGGGCGCGGCGCGAACGGTCGCCATCGGCGGGGCGGGTGAACAGCGCGGTCGCCATCGGTTCAGCCCTGCGGATAGAGCGCGGCGCGCAGTTCGGCGGCAGCGTCTGGGGTGCGCGGGCCAAAGCCCAGCAGTTTCAGCCCGTCCATGCGCAGGATCGCGCCCGATTGCGCGGCAGGGCTGGCGGCCAGCGCGGGCAGGGCCAGCACATCGGCATCGGAAATCGCCATATCGCCTTCGCGCGCCATCATCAGGATGGCATCGGGGGCGGCGGCCAGAATCGCCTCATCCGTCATCGGCTTGTAGCCCTGAAAGCCGGTTGCGGCATTCACCCCGCCCGCCAGCGCGATGATGGCTTCGGCCGATGAGCCTTCGCCCCCCGCCATCACCCGGCCGCCCTGCAGCGACAGGATGAACAGCACGCGCTTCTTTTGGGCCACTGCATCGGCGGCACTGCGGGCCTCGGCCAGACCGGCGGTCACCTGCGCCGCCAGCGTTTCCGCCTGCGCCGCGCGCCCCAGCGCCGCGCCGATCACGGTGATCTTCTGCGCGATGCCATCGGGGGCGAAACTGTCGGGCACGGTGACGTAATCCACGCCCGAGGCTTTCAGCACCTCCACCGTTTCCACCGGGCCTGCGCCCGCTTCGGCCAGGATCAGATCAGGGTTCACCGACAGCACGCCTTCGGGCGACAGCGCCCGCACATAGCCCACATCGGGCAATGCCGTCAGGCTTTCGGGAAAGCTGGTGGTGCTGTCCCGCGCCACCAGCAGATCAGCGGCACCCAGGGCCGCCGCGATCTCGGCCACGGTGCCGCCCAGCGCCACCACCCGCGCCGGTTCCGCCCAGGCGGGCGCAGCCAGAAGCGACAGAACCAGTGCGGCGCGGATCATGCCTCTACCCCCGGCAGGGCGGCGGCCATCGCGTTCCAGGCATCGGGCGGCGTGTCCTTGCGATAGGGGAAGATCTGCAGGATCAGATTGCCGTCCTTGTCGAAGCCTTCAACCGACACTGCATCGCCGGTGCGCGTGGGTTTCGTCACCCACCAGACCTCGGCAATATGGTCGGTGCGCAGATGCAGGTTGAAGCGCGGGTCCATGATGTTGAACCACGGCCCCATCATCATGGTCTTTTCCACCCTGCCGCCATGGATCTGGATGCAGCCCATGTTGCCCACGAAGATCATCACCGGGATGGCATCGGTCGCCGCAGCCTCCAGCGCCTGCACCACGGCGCCGGGCGCCAGCTGCCGCACGAAAGGCGCACCCGCCACGCGATAGGCGCCCAGGCGGTTCATCTTCAGCTTATGCACCAGCGACAGGAACTGGTGGGTATCGGTCATCTTCTCCCAGCCCTCGCGCAGTTCCGCCGCGCGGGCGGGATCGGCCTTGGCAGGCGTGGCATCGGGGCGCGGCGTGGGGGCCAGCACCGGCGCGCTGTCCAGCGCCAGTTCGGCCACCAGCGCATCAAAGGCCGCCACATCGGATGTGGCGCGCAGGTGGATCTTGTGCACCGCATCGCCATGCGCATCAAAGATCTGGATGCTGCGCTTGGTGGTGCCTTCGGCAGTATCTTCCACCACGGCAAAGGCGTGTTTCCACTGCGCGGGGAAGATGCGCAGATCAATCTCGGTGCCCAGCACCATCGCGGCATGGGGGCCTGCGTGATAGGGTTCATAGACCCCCACCCGTTCATGCACGCAGCTGTCATTGCGGGTCAGCGCCATGATCTCGCCCAGCCTGCCCACCAGCGGCCCAAGCCGGTCCGGGGCGGCATCGATCGCCGTCGCGCCATGGCCCTGATGGGCGGCAACCAGCTCTGCCTCGGTCACACCGATAGAGGCGGCAAAGTCGCGCGCCCGGGCTTTGGGGGTTTCGATGCGCAGGCGGCGGATTTCGGCAGGGTCCGGGCGGTGCAGGGATGTGGTATCGGCCATGGGCTTCCTCATGCGGCTGGGCGGGAGGCGCTTGATCTGGCGTGCCCGGAGCCGGGCTGGCTGCTTGCGCGGAATCTTGACTGTAATAGTCGGGATCACTAACCCCTGTTTCCTGACTTATCAAGTCGGAAATGCCACGCCGCCATGATGCTGCCGCGCCAGAGGCGGCTTGCAGCAGTTCTGTTCAGGGAAGGTGCAGGCAAAAGCCGAAATCGCGCGATTTGGGGGCTGGATCGGGTGGGGTGCTGGCTTTGAAAGCTTGCTGCCTGCCGTCTGGCTGCCGTCGCGGATGCGCAATCTGTCTTTCGACATTGGCTGTGGCGATGCAATCGCCTGCTGAAATCCGTTTAGAGATTCGCCATGAACATGTCAAATTATTCTTTGCAATCAAATAGTTGACTTTTTCTATAGGGTATCGTGCGGCAAGTGTTTCTCTCGGAAATCGCCCCCCCCGGCCTGCGAAATAGAAAAAGGGGGCGGTGACCGCCCCCTTTTGTCTTCGCCTGTTCAGATCAGATGAAATCGAACATATTGCCGCGCAGATCGTTTTCCTCGAACCCTTCCAGCAGGATACGGTTGTTGCCGATCACGATCAGCGTATCCAGCCCGCCATTGGCCTGCCGGGTATCCAGCGCATTGAACGACAGGCCGCGGCCCGACAGATCAATGATATCCGCGCCGGTGCGGAAATCACTGATGACATCGCGGCCAAAGGCCCCGGAAAAGACAAAGCGATCCACCCCCGCCCCGCCTGACATCGTATCATTGCCGAAGCCGCCGTTCAGAACGTCATTGCCTGCCGCGCCGCGCAGCACATCCGCGCCGCCACCGCCCTGCAGCTGGTCATTGCCGCCCTGGCCGTTCAGCGTGTCATTGCCGTTATTGCCGCGCAGATCGTCATTGCCCAGCCCGCCATTCAGCACATCAAGCCCGCCGCCACCGATCAGCACATCGGCCCCGCCGCCGCCATCCAGCGTGTCATTCGCGGCGCCACCGTCCAGCGTGTCATTGCCGCCCGCGCCGCGCAGCGTATCATTGCCGCCATTGCCCAGCAGCCGGTCATTCCCGGTGCCGCCGTTCAGCAGATCGCGCCCGGCGCCGCCGCGCAGCACATCATTGCCCGCCAGCCCGTTCAGCACATCGTCGCCGCCCAGCCCGCCCAGCGTATCGGGGCCATCCGTGCCGGTCAGCGTGTCATTGCCAGGCGACGGATCCTGCAGATTGCGGATATTGACCGTGAAGGTCCGCGTCTGGGTGCCGCCTGCGCCGTCATCCACCTCGACCGTCACCTGATGCGAGGTGGCGGTTTCGAAATCCAGCGCGCCTGCCACAACCAGCTGATTGCCGCTGATGGCAAAGCGCCCGCCGGCATCATCGGTCAGCGTGAAGCTCAGGCTGTCGCCATCGGGATCATTGGCCGCAAGGCTGCCGACCACCGTGCCCGCTGCCGAATTCTCGTTCACGCTGTTGCCCGTCAGCGCAAGTCCGGTGGGCAGTTCGTTCACATCGCTGACGGCAATCACGAAGGTCTGGCTGGTGATGCCACCCGCGCCATCGCTGACCTGTACCGTCACCTGATGCGAGGCGGTGGCCTCAAAGTTCAGCCCCCCCGCCACCACCAGCTGATTGCCGTTGATCGCAAACCGCCCGCCTGCATTGTCGGTCAGGGTAAAGCTCAGCGGGTTGCCTTCGGGATCGCTGGCCGACAGCGTGCCCACGATGGCCCCCACCGCCGAATTTTCGGCAATGGTGCTGGAAGACAGGCTGAGGGCTTCCGGGGCTTCGTTCACATTGGTCACGGTGATGGTGAAGGTCTGGCTGCTGGTGCCGCCCGCGCCATCGCTCACCTGAACCGTCACCTGATGGCTGCCCGCCGCTTCAAAGTTCAGGCCCCCCGCCACCACCAGCTGATTGCCGTTGATGGCAAACCGCCCGCCTGCACTGTCGCTCAGCGAAAAGCTCAGCGCGTCATCATCGGGGTCAAGCGCCGAAAGCGTGCCGACAACCGTGCCATTGGCAGAGTTTTCGGCCACGGTTGCGCCAGACAGGGTCGGCGCATCCGGTGCGCCGTTGATATCCAGCACATCCAGGATCAGCGCACCGCTGCCGGTATTGCCCGGCCCGATATCGCTGACGATCTTTGTGCCCGCCGCCGTGCCATCCGTCACCCACAGCTCGGCGCCATTGGCGGATGTGGTGGCGACGAAATACACCAGATCGCCCACGGTGGTCATCTGGCTGGGGCTGGAGCCGCCAGCGCCGGGTTCGATATCCATCACCAGCGTGGTGCCGGTTGCCGTGCCGTCAGAAACCCAGAGCTCGTTCCCCAGCGCGCCGTTATTGGCCAGGAAAACCACCCTGCCGCTATCCCCCAGCGCCGCAGTGAAGCCCGCTGAATTGACCGTGCCGCTTGTCGCACCGTTGAAGTTGATCACCTGCTTGGTGCCGGCCGATGTGCCATCGGTCACCCAAAGCTCGGTGCCTTCGCCGGCCGTGAAGGCATTGAAGAACAGGTTTTCACCGCTGGACACGAAATTGCCGGCAAAAGAGCTGGCCGCGCCGGCGTTGATATCCTTGACAAGCTGGGTGCCGCCCTCGGTGCCATCTGTGCGCCAAAGCTCGGCACCATTGGCAGCGGTGGATGCGTTGAAATACACGATGCCATCATGCAGCGTCAGGCTGTTCGGGCTGGAACTGCCCGCGCCACTGAAAATGTCTTTCAGCAGAACGGTGCCATCCGCCGTGCCATCCGTCACCCAAAGCTCAAACCCGTTGGTGGCATTATTGGCCGAAAACAGCGCCACATTGCCATAGGTCAACATGCCGCCGGGCGAGGAACTGCCGGGCCCGGGATTGATGTCTTTCAGCAGCTGGGTGCCGAATTCGGTGCCATCACTGATCCACAGCTCGCTTCCCGATCCGGTCGAGGCGTTGAACAGCAGCTTGCCGTTCAGATCCGCCATCGGGATCGGGAAGGAATTGCCCGCCCCGGCCACGATATCCCGCACCAGCCTTGTGCCCGCCGTTGTGCCATCGGTCACCCACAGCTCAAAGCCCGCAGCGGGCGTTGTCGCCAGAAAATAGGCCTGGTTGCCGACGGTCAGCAGCTGCTGCGGGAAAGAGCCGCTCACACCGAAATTGATATCGGCCAGCAGCTGGGTGCCCGGGCCGGTGCCATCGGTGATGAACAGTTCCGATCCGACGACGCCATTGCTGGATTCATAGATCATCTGGCCGTTCAGGATCGTGCTTGCAAAGGTGCTGAAACTCGACGCTGCCCCGGGGTTGAGGTCGGTCACGATCGAGGCGGTTGTTCCATTTGTATCTGCGCTGAACAGCTCTACCCCGAGCGTTCCATTCGTTGCGGCAAAGAGGATTCTGTGAGTCATGTTCCATGCCTTCAATTAAACTAAGAATGTGGGAAGAATGACACAGGTTGCCCTTGGGTCAACTTTATTCAGCCTGATTCGCCGGGCCTGACCCCAGCGCAAGCGCTATATCCACCGTCAGGGCCGGAACTTGCGGGCGATCCTCAGATGCGGCGATCCGGATCGGCGGCTGCGGCCCCGGCAGGGGGCGGAAAAGGGCAAGATCCCGGGGCGCGCGGCTGTTTTCCCCCTGTTGATTCGGTTTTTTCGGCGCGGAATATGCCCGGATCAGGCCCGCGCAAGGCAGGGGCGCATCCATCCATCGCCCTGATCCGGGCGGCGCAGGCAGGCTTTTGCCCTGAAATGCACATTGCGCATGATATTTTGCCCGCGCCGATATTTCGCGTAACGATCCCGCAGCGCGATGCCCTTGCCCGCCGCAAAACCCGTCATGCGTGTCAGGAAGGAACTGGTGGGCCGTGACGGACTCGAACCGCCGACATTCTCGGTGTAAACGAGACGCTCTACCAACTGAGCTAACAGCCCCCGCGCTTCCCCTAACGGATCGGTCCGGGCTGTGCAAGCCCCGCGCAGGCGGAACTGCCGCAGCGCTTCTGGGGCGCGGGCGGCAAATGTCGTCAGAACGCAACATTACCGTCGCCTTGCAGATAATAATCTGTGGCAAACGCCGCAGGGTAGCAGCCCAGACGGTGGCGTATGGAACATCTTTCATCCGATCAGCTTGCCCGCGCCACCGCCCTTCCCCTTGCGGCGGGCGATCCGGCGGTTTCCATCATCGTGCCCCTGCGGGACGAGGCGCCGAACATCCGCGCGCTGGTGGCGGCCATTCACGAAAGCCTGCCGGGCAGCCACAGCTATGAAATCATCCTGGTCGATGACGCCTCACGCGATGACACCCGGCAGATTGCGCTGGCCCTTGCGGCCGAGGCGCGGCGCGGCAATCTGCCGGATCTGCGGGTGATCGCGCATGACAGGGCGGGCGGGCAATCCGCGGCCGTTCATTCCGGCGTGCGCGCGGCGCGCGGGGCGGTGATCGCCACGCTGGATGGCGACGGGCAGAACCCGCCCTCCAACCTGCCCGCGCTGATCGGCCCCTTGCTGGCACCGGGGCGCGATCCGCAACTGGCACTGGTGGCCGGGCAAAGGGTGGGGCGTCAGGATACCCTGTCAAAGCGGCTGGCCTCGCGGTTTGCCAATGCCCTGCGCGCGGCGGTGCTGCGGGACGGCACGCGCGATACCGGCTGCGGGTTGAAGGCCTTTGACCGCGCGGCCTATCTGGCGCTGCCCTATTTCGACCATCAGCACCGCTTCCTTCCGGCGCTGTTTGCCCGCGATGGCTGGCAGATCACCCATGTCGACGTGACCCATGCCCCGCGTCTGGCGGGCCGGTCGAAATACACCAACCTTCACCGCGCGCTGGTCGGGCTGACCGATCTGGCCGGCATGGCCTGGCTGATCCACCGCCGCAAACGCGCCCGCCCTGTCGAACTTTCCCTGCCGGAGACGATATGACCCGCGAAGCGATCTGGGCCGCCCTGCATGTCACCAACTGGACCGAGTTCACCTGGGTCATGGTAGGGCTGGCCGGGCAGGTGATGTTCACCATGCGCTTTCTGGTGCAATGGCTGGCCTCGGAACGGCAGCGCCGCTCTGTCATCCCGATTGCCTTCTGGTATTTTTCGCTGGCGGGCGGGCTGGTGCTGTTCTCCTATGCGCTGTGGCGCAAGGATCCGGTGTTCATCATCGGGCAATCCACCGGGCTGGTGATCTATCTGCGCAATCTTTGGCTGATCCATGTCGAAAAGCATCAGCTGGCCCGCGCGGCCTGAGGCCCGCAGCCGGGGCGCCACCCTTGCCCTTGCGGCGCTTGTGTTGCTCACCGGCTGGCGGATCGCCTGGCTGGTGGTCGATCCGTCAGAGCTTTATGTGGACGAGGCGCAATACTGGTTCTGGGGCACCGAGCTGGCCTTTGGCGCCTATTCCAAGCCGCCGCTGATCGGCTGGCTGATCCGTGCCGCGACCGAGCTGCTGGGCCAGACCACCTTTGCCGTGCGTGTGGCCGCGCCGCTGCTGCACGGGCTGACCGCCATGCTGGTTCTGCTGCTGGCGCAGCGCTTGCTGGGGCGGGGGGCTGCGGTCTTTGCCGCGCTGTCCTATGCCAGTCTGCCCGCCGTGGCGCTGGGTTCGGCGATGATTTCCACCGATACGCCGCTGCTCTTGTGCATCGCCGCTGCCCTGCTGCTGCTGCACGAACTGGCGCGACGCGGGCAGATCTGGCGCGCCTCGCCGCGGATGGCGGCTGCACTGGGCTGCGTGATCGGCCTCGGCTTCCTGTCGAAATATGCCATGATCTATGCGGTGGCGGGCATGTGTGCCGCGGCGATCGTGCACCGCAGCTGGCGCATCCGCCGTGCCGATCTGGCCGTGGCGGCGCTGGTGGCGCTGGCGGTTCTGGCGCCGAACCTGTGGTGGAACGCCAGCCATGATTTTGTCACTGCCCATCATCTGGCCGAGGATTCCGGCTGGCAGGGGCTGCGCCTTCACCCGATGCAGGCCCTGCGCTTCCTGTTGGAACAGTTCGCCGTCATGGGGCCGGTGCTGTTTGGCGCCTGGCTGCTGGCGCTGCTGACGCCTTGGCGCGATGACGGGCCGCTGCGCGGTCTGCTGGCGGCTTCGGCGGTGATCTTGGGCATCGTCACCCTGCAGGCGCTGACAGGCCGGGCGCTGGCCAACTGGGGCGTGGGCTTCGTGGTGCCGGGCGTGATCGTGGTGGCCGCGCGGCTGGACCGGGCGCCGCTGCTGCGCGGCCTGTCGCTGGTGCTGGCGCTGGCCGTCACACTGGCGCTGCCTGCGGTGCGGGTGCTGGGCACCGATTGGCGGCTGCCCGATGGCGCCCTGCTGCTGGAACGGTTTCAGGGCCGGGCGGTGGTATCGCACCGCGCCATCCGCTTTGCCCGCGATCACGGCGCCGCCATCCTTCTGGCCGCCGAACGCGATCTGCTGGCCGATCTGGCATGGCAGCTGCGCTCAGAGGACGGGCCGCAGGTTCTGGCCGCCCCGGCCCCGGGCGGCGCCCCGCGCCATCACTGGGATCTGGTCCGCCCCTGGCATCCGCAGCCCGGCGCGCCGGTGGCGCTGCTGGCCAAGGCCGATGCCCCGCCCGCCTGCGCCAAAGGGCTTGCCCCCCTGCATAGCGAAAGCTGGACAGCCGGGCCGGGCTTTGCCGAAGGCCGCCGCTTCACCCTCAGTCTGCTGCCGCCCGGCTGCCTGACCCCGCGCGAGGAAAAATGACAGATCCGCTGTTCACCCGCCTGCATATCGCCGCGCTGACGGCAAGCCTGTGCGTCGTCGTGGTGTTTTCGGCCTTTCCGGGGCTGGATCTGGCGGTGTCGCGGGCCTTCGCCGCACCGGGCGGCGGGTTTCGGGCGGCAGCGGTGCCTGCCATCGGGCTGTTGAATGCCGCGATCCGCCGGATGCTGGAGCTGCTGGCCTTTGCCGCCGTGCTGCTGACTCTGCTGGCGGTGGTTCTGCGCTGGCGCCCGGCATCGGGTCTGGCCAACTGGGTCTTCCTGTCGCTGGTGCTGGCCGCCGGGCCGGGGCTGATCGTGAACCTGCTGCTGAAGGAATATTCGGGCCGCGCCCGCCCCGCCAATGTGCTGGAATTCGGCGGGCCGCATCCCTTCACGCCGATGCTGCGCGTGGCGGAGAATTGCAACGGCAACTGCTCCTTCAGCTCGGGCGAAACGGCGCTGTCTTCCGCCATGGTTTTTGCGCTTCTGGTGCTGTTCTGGCCGCAGATGGGCCGGCTGGCGCGCGGGGTTGCGCTGGCCATCGGGCTTGGCCTGATCGGCATGACCCTGGGCCTGCGGGTGGCGCTGGGGCGGCATTTTGCCAGCGACGTGCTGTTTTCGGTCGCGGTTTCGGCCTTTGTCTGCCTTGGCCTGTACCGGCTGACGGGGCTGGCCGCCGCGCGGGCCCGCTTCACCCCGGCGGCTTTGCGGGCCGATGGCCTGACCCTTGTGCAGATGCTGCGCGAACGGGCAGCCGCCCTGCTGCGCCGCCCATTGCCGACATGGTGGCCCCTGCCGCGATAGCCGCAGACTATCGCGCGATAGGGCTTTCAGATCATTGAAGAAATCCGCCGCTGCAGAATCAGCTGCCGTGCCGCCACCCGTCGCAAATGGGGTGCCGAGGTCGGAAATCGACGAAGCCTTGCCGGAACGGCGATTGCCATGGGCCACCGGCAGGGTCTAGCAGGGATGCAACACAAGATTGTCCCCTCCTCATGCCAGCCAAGACCGGATCCCGCTCATGAATGCTTATGTCCTGACCGTGCAATGCACATCCCGCCGTGGCATCGTTGCCGCGATTTCCACCTATCTGGCAGAGAGCGGCTGCAACATCACCGATTCCGCGCAGTTCGACGATGATCTGACCGGCAAGTTCTTTGCCCGCATCTCGTTCCGCGCCGAAACCGGCATCACGCTGGCGGCCCTGCGCGAAGGCTTTGCCGCCGTCGCCACGCCCTTTGGCATGGATTGGGCGATCCATGACGGCGCGCATCGCATGAAGGTGCTGCTGATGGTGTCGAACTTCGGGCACTGCCTGAACGACCTGCTGTATCGCTGGAAAATCGGGGCGCTGCCGGTCGATATCGTCGGCGTGGTGTCGAACCACATGACCTATCAGAAAGTGGTGGTGAACCACGATCTGCCCTTCCACCACATCAAGGTGACCAAGGAAAACAAACCCGAGGCCGAGGCCCGCCTTCTGGCCCTGGTCGAAGACAGCGGCGCCGAACTGGTGGTGCTGGCGCGCTATATGCAGGTGCTGTCGGATGCCTTCTGCGAAAAGATGTCGGGGCGGATCATCAACATTCACCATTCCTTCCTGCCGTCGTTCAAGGGCGCCAACCCCTACAAACAGGCCTATGAGCGGGGCGTGAAACTGATCGGCGCCACGGCGCATTACGTCACCGCCGATCTGGACGAAGGCCCGATCATCGAACAGGACACCGTGCGCATCACCCATGCGCAAAGCCCGGATGATTACGTTTCGCTGGGCCGCGATGTCGAAGCACAGGTTCTGGCCCGCGCGATCCATGCCCATATCCATCACCGGTCCTTCCAGAACGGCAACAAGACCGTGGTGTTCCCGGCCTCGCCCGGCTCTTACGCCTCGGAACGCATGGGCTGATCCGGCCTTGCCAGACAGAAACGGGGCGGCGATCCGGGGGATTGCCGCCCTTTTTCATGCCGCCACTGTTCACGCGGTGCCCCGTTCGTGCAGTCCTTGCGCGACGGAACCCGCCCGCCTGCCCGTATGATCCACAGCCCCGATGGGCTGTGGCACCGGATGGCCGGTTGCCGCCCGCTTCCAAAGGTTCCGCCATGCAAAGCCTGCTGCTCCGCTATGCCACGCCCTTCATCACCGGGCTGTTTCTTGTCTCGCTCATCTCTGGTCTCGCGCTGTTCTTCCATATCGGCCCCTCCGGGTTTCACGGGATGCACGAAATCCTCAGTCTGGCGCTGATCCTGCCGTTCGCGCTGCATCTGTGGAAGAACTGGCGGCCGATGACGGTGTATTTCACCCGTGCCCCGATGGCCGTCGCCCTTGCGGTTTCGACGCTGGCGGGCGCTGCCTTCCTGCTGCCTGCCGCGGGCGAAGATCGGGCGGGCGGTCCGCCGCAATTTGCCGTGGCGCAGATGCTGCTGCAGGCCTCTCCCGCTGTGGCGGCGCCCGCGCTTGGCCTGACCGGGGCCGAACTGGAGGCGCGGCTGACCGCTGCGGGGTTTGTTACGACAGGCGCGCCCAGCCTGCACGATATCGCCACCGCCGCAGGCCGCAGCGATGCAGCACTTCTGGCCGCGCTGGCCCAGACCCCCTGAACCTGCCGGTTCCGGCAGGTCTTGCAGCCCGGGCCGGAACCGCCCCATAACACATTGCCCGCCAGGACCGCGCGCCCGCGCCCCCAGCCAAGGGTTTTCGTACCAGCCCCTGCCGCGCAGCCGGGCCGGTTTCGCCCGCTGAGAGGACCGTTCATGAAAGATTTCCCGCCCGCCCCTACCATCACCCGGCTGCGCCACGAATTGCGCCGCCGCAACCTGACCGTGAAAAGCACCGAGGCCCTGACCCCCGCGATGATCCGCATCACCCTGACGGGCGAGGATCTGGCAGGCTTTCTCAGCGCCGCCCCGGATGACCATATCAAGATCTTCGTCCCCGGCCCGGGCGATACGCCCGAAATGCGCGATTACACCCCGCGCCGCTTTGATGCCGAACGGCAAGAGCTGGTGGTGGATTTCGCGGTGCATGACGCCGGGCCTGCCACGCTTTGGGCCTTGCAGGCCAAACCCGGCGATGCGCTGGCCATCGGCGGGCCGCGCGGGTCGCAGGTGATCGGGGGCCAGATTGACCGCTGGCTGCTGATCGGGGATGAAACCGCGCTGCCCGCCATTGGCCGCCGCATCGAAGAGGCCGCGCCCGGCACGGTGATCGCGGCGCTGGTGGCGATCCCGGATGCCGCCGACCGGCAGGTGTTCGAAACCCGGGCCGATCTGGCACTGCACTGGGTGCAGCGCCCTGCCGCCGCCGCCACCGATCCCGCCCCGCTGCTGGACCGGCTGGCCGAAACCGACATCCCGCCCGGCACCTTTGTCTGGATCGCGGCCGAGGCCAGGGTGGCCCGCGCCCTGCGCAACCATCTGCTGGCGGATCGCGGCCATCCGCCCGGCTGGCTCAAGGCTTCGGGCTATTGGGTGGCGGGCGAGGCCGATCAGGTGGTGCATTTCGACTGATCGCCTTGCGCCCGGCGCCGGGCTGGCTTCCTATGGCCGCGATAAGGCAAGGATGGGGGCCAGAATGGAGGCCAGAATGGCACAGGGCAGGATCGCCGTGATGGGCGCAGGCGCGGTGGGGTGTTTTTACGGCGCGCGGCTGGCGCAGGCGGGCGCAGATGTGGTGCTGATCGGCCGCCCCGCGCTGGCCGATGCCGTGGCCGCAGAAGGGCTGCTGCTGGAAATGGGCGGCGAGACGATCCGCTTGCCGGTTGCCGCCAGCGCCGATCCTGCGGCGGTGGCCGGGGCCGATCTGGTGCTGTTCTGCGTGAAATCCGGCGATACCGAAGCGGCGGGGCAGCAGATCGCGCCGCATCTGGCGCCCGGCGCCCAGGTGCTGTCGCTGCAGAACGGTGTCGGCAATGCCGAACGTCTGGCGGCGGTGATCGGCCAGCCGGTGCTGCCCACGGTGGTTTATGTCGCGGCGCAGATGGGCGGGCCGGGGCATGTGATCCACCGGGGCCGGGGCGATCTGGTGATCGGTGAAGGGCCGGGCGCCGCAGAGGTGGCCGCCCGGCTGCGCGCCGCAGGCATCAAGGCCGAGGTTTCGGGCCAGACCCTTGCCGCGCAATGGGAAAAGCTGGTCATCAACTGCGCGCTGAACGCGATTTCAGCGGTGACAGCCGCCCCCTATGGCCGGATCGTCGCACAGCCCGGCGCGCTGGATCTGATGCAGGGCGTGGTGGCCGAATGTCTGGCCGTGGCCGCAGCCTCTGG
Organism: Gemmobacter sp.; assembly: GCA_034519525.1. Classification (GTDB taxonomy): domain Bacteria; phylum Pseudomonadota; class Alphaproteobacteria; order Rhodobacterales; family Rhodobacteraceae; genus Gemmobacter. The sequence continues at coordinate 63,659 of JAXHOJ010000039.1, forward strand.
CGTGGACCTGCCGGATGGCATCTGGGATCAGGTGCTGCGCATAGCCGAGGCGATGCCCACGCAGATTTCATCGACCGCGCAGGACATGCAGCGTGGCCGCGCCACCGAGATCGACTTTCTCAATGGCGAGATCCTGCGGCGCGGTCAGGCGCTTGGCCTGCCCACCCCGCTGAATGCCGCGCTGACCGTTCTGGTGAAGCTGGCCGAACAGCGCTGACCGGCCTCACACCTGCGCCGTGCTGCGCCGGGTAATCCAGCGGCGGCGCAGAAAGGCCAGCACGAACAGCGCGGTCTGCACCAGAATGATGGTCGGCGCCGGCGCGCTGTCCAGCCAGAAGCTGGCATAGGTGCCCGACAGCATCGCCAGCAGGCTGGCGCCGCAGGCCACGATCATCATCCGGCCAAAGCTGCGCACCGTCAGAAAGGCAATCGCCCCCGGCCCGATCAGCAGCCCCACCGCCAGCACCAGCCCGGTCGCCGTCAGCGTCGCCACGATGGTCAGCGAAATGGCCGTCAGCAGCCCGTAATGCAGCCAGCCCACCGGCAGCCCCGATACCCGCGCCTGTGCGGGATCAAAGCTCCACAGCATCAGATCCTTCCAGCGCAGCGCCAGCCCCGCCGTCACCACCAGCGCGATGATGCCCGCCGTCCACAGATCGGCGGCCCCCACGCCCAGCATGTTGCCGAACAGGATATGATCCAGATGGGCATCGCTTTCGATGGCGGTGTATAAAACCAGCCCCAGCCCGAACATGCCGGAAAACACAACACCCATCACGGTATCCTGTTTCACCCGGCTGTTGCCCGCCAGAAATCCGGTGGCCACCGCCGCCGTCATCCCGGCGGCAAAGGCCCCCAGGATCAGCGGCAGCCCGGTGACATAGGCCAGAACGATGCCCGGCAGCACCGCATGGCTGATGGCATCGCCCATCAGCGCCCAGCCCTTCAGCACCAGAAAACACGACAGCAGCGCCGTGGGAATGGCGATGATGATGCAGATCAGGAAGGCATTCTGCATGAAGGGAAATTGCAGCGGCAGCAGCAGCTCGGCCATCATGGCTGCGCCTCCGTCTCGCGCAGCGCCTCGGCGGCGCGCAGGCGGGCGGCGCGCAGACCATGCTTGGGGGCGAACAGGAAGGCGGTCAGGAACAGCAGGGTCTGCAAGACCACGATCACCCCGCCGGTGGCACCGTTCAGGAAATAGCTGATATAGGCGCCGAAGAAACTGGTGCCCATGCCGATCGCCACCGAGACCGCGATCAGCCGCGAAAACCGGTCGCACAGCAGATAGGCGGTGGCGCCCGGCGTCACCACCATGGCCACCACCAGAAACGCCCCCACCGTCTGCATCGCCGCCACGACAGAGGCCGACAGCAGCGTGAAGAACAGCACTTTCAGCAGCCCGGGTTTCAGGCCGATGGATCGTGCATGGCCTTCGTCAAAGAATACCGCCATCAGATCGCGCCATTTGGCCAGCAGCACCAGCATCGACACCGCACCGATGATCGCCAGTTGCAGCGTGTCTTCGGGCGTGATCGCCAGGATATTGCCCATGGTGATGGTCTGCACCGAAACCGACATCGGATTGACCGAAACCATGAACAGCCCCAGCCCGAAGAAGCCGGTGAAGATCAGCCCGATCACCACATCGGCCTTCAGTCCCGAACGGTCTGACAGGAACAGCATCGCCGCCGCCGCCAGCCCGCCGGAGATAAAGGCCCCCAGCGCGAAGGGCAGCCCCAGGATATAGGCCCCCGCCACCCCCGGCACCACAGAATGTGACAGGGCATCCCCGATCAGCGACCAGCCTTTCAGCATCAGATAGGAAGACAGAAAGCCGCAGACGCCCCCCACCAGCGCCGAAACCCACATGGCATTGACCATGTAGCCATAGCCGAACGGCTCCAGCAGCATCATTCGCTGCCCTCCCGCCGCCGGGTGCGTTCGCCATATTGCACCAGCGGGCGTTCGTCATCGGTCAGGATCGACAGCTCGCGCGGATCGTCATCATCATGCAGCGCGCCGCCGGCCAGGGTGAAACGCCGCAGCACGCCGCCAAAGGCCTGTTCCAGATTGGCATGGGTAAAGGTGGTATCGGTCGGGCCATGGGCCAGCACCGTGCCCTTCACCAGCACCACCCGGTCACAATATTCCGGCACCGACCCGAGGTTGTGGGTCGAAACCAGCATCACCCGGCCTTCGGCCCGCAATTCGCGCAACAGGGTGATGATCTGTTCTTCGGTCTGCACATCGACGCCGGTAAAGGGTTCATCCAGAAGGATAACCTGCCCATCCTGCGCCAGCGCCCGGGCGAGGAAGACCCGCTTCTTCTGCCCGCCCGACAATTCGCCGATCTGGCGGTGACGGTAATCCTGCATGTTCACGCGGGCCAGCGCCTGATCCACCGCCGCATGATCGGCGGCCGAGGGGCGGCGCAGAAATCCCATATGGCCATAGCGGCCCAGCATCACCACATCCTCGACCAGGATGGGGAAAGACCAGTCCACCTCTTCGGCCTGCGGCACATAGGCCACCAGATTGCGCCGCAGGGCCTCTTTCACCGTCATCCCCAGCAGGCGGATCTCGCCGCGCGCCACAGGCACAAAACCCATGATCGCCTTGAAAAGTGTGGATTTTCCGGCGCCATTCACCCCCACCAATGCGGTGACGGTGCCGCGCGGAATGGCAAAGCTGGCATCGCGCAGCGCCGTCATGCCGTTGCGATAGGTGACGGTAACATGCCGCGCCTGAATCCCGTCATCCTCTGCCGGGTGTTCTGCATCGTTCGACCGAAGAAACATGGCTCTCTTTCAGCAAAAGGGCCGACGCATCGGCGCCGGCCCATAGGGAACTGTCAGTTGCTGCCGCCGGTCAGGCCGTCGACAATGGTTTCAGACGTGACCTTCAGCAGGTCCAGATAGCTGGGCACCGGGCCATCTTCGGCGGAAAGGCTGTCGACATACAGCACACCGCCGAACTGCGCCCCGGTTTCGCGCGCCACCTGTTCCGCCGGGGCGCTGGAAACCGTGCTTTCGCAGAAGACGACCGGGATCTTGTTTTCCGTCACCCCGTCGATCACGGCGCGCACCTGTTGCGGCGTGCCGGTCTGATCGGCGTTGATCGGCCAGAGATAAAGTTCCTTCAGCCCGAAATCCCGCGCCAGATAGCTGAAGGCGCCTTCGCAGGTCACCAGCCAGCGTTGGCTTTCGGGCAGATCGGCCATGCGGGCGCGCAAAGGCTCGATCGTGGCGCGCAGCTGATCCTTGTAGGCCGCCGCATTGGTGGCATAGGTGGCGGCATTGGCCGGATCCTGCGCCGCAAAGGCCTTTTCGATATTGTCGATGTAGATCAGGGCGTTATCCAGGCTCATCCAGGCATGGGGATTGGGCTTTCCCTCATACGAGCCTTCGGCGATGGAGATCGGCGCAATGCCTTCGCTGAGCGTGGCGGCAGGCACATCGCCCAGATTGGTCAGAAACTGCTGGAACCACAGTTCCAGGTTCAGCCCGTTCCACAACACCAGATCGGCATCGCTGGCATTGACGATATCGCGGGGCGTGGGTTCATAGCCGTGGATTTCGGCGCCGGGTTTGGTGATAGAAACCACCTCGGCGGCGTCGCCCGCCACCTGCCGGGCCATATCGGCCAGAACGGTGAAGCTGGTCACCACTTTCATCTTGTCATCGGCCTGTGCCGGTCCTGCCAGAGTGGCGAGGGCGCAGGTTCCTGCCAGAAGCATCAGCCTTGGGGTCATTCTGCCTGTCCTGTTCGAGATCCGCTGGTGAAATGAAAATGATAATCATTCGCAATCGTCAAGCGGGAAGTTCATCTGCTGTCGATTTCGTGTGCCAGAGGCCGGAAAAGAAGGGGGATTTAACAGTTTCTTGAGATTTCGGTGGTGCAGCGGGCAGAAACGGCCTTGGCCGTGCCTTGCATCGGGGCCGCCTGTGTCCCGCAGCCGGGCCGCGGGCGTCTGGCATCCGTCCCGACAGGGCGCCCGCCCACAGAAGGCGGCAGCGGCAGGGCGTGACGGGGGCGGATCAGCCGCAAAGATCGGTCAGCGACAGCAGGCCGCCGCCATGGATATCATCCGCTCCGGCGGCGCCGATGTCGCGCAATTGCGACAGCAGCCGCTGTTCCACCGTTTCCACCGGCGCCGCCGGATCGCGCGACAGATAGAGGGCCAGCGCGGCAGTCACGAAGGGCGTGGCGAAAGAGGTGCCGGATTTGGCAGCCGCCCCCCGCACCGAGGTGGCCGCCAGCAGATTGACGCCCGGCGCCGCCGCATCCAGATGCGGGCCGCGCTGTGCCTGACGATAGGGCCTGCCGCGCTGATCCACTGCCGTGATCGCCAGAACCCCGGCATAGGCCGCCGGATAGGCCGGGGCGGCCTCTGGCCCGCCATTGCCGACGGCGGCGACAAAGATCATCCCACGCTCTGCCCGAAGCCGGGCCATGGCGGATTCCAGCAGGGTATTGGCCGGGCCCGCCAGCGACAGGTTGACGATCCGCACATTGCGCGCCGCCAGGGCATCCAGCCCGCGCAGCAGCGCCACCACATCGGCGCGTTCATCCTGCCCCGCGCGGGAAAACACATCCACCGCAAGGATCTGCGCTTCGGGGATCAGGCCGGGCACGCGCGAGCCGGGATTGCCCGCCAGCAAGGACACGACCGCAGTGCCATGCACCGCTGCAGAAGGCGACCGGGTATCCAGCACGCCGGGCAGCACTTCGACCCGGGCGCCCTGCAGGATATCATGGGCCAGATTGACCCCGGTATCCATCACACCGACCGGCACGGTCACGCGGCAATCGGGGCGCAGATCGCGGTTTTCGGGCCAGCCGATCATCTGCCAGGCGCCGCAGTTTGCATGGCCACAGGCCGGGGTGGCTGGGGCGGGCACGGCGGCGGCCAGAACCTGGGACTGGCCTGCGCGGTAAAAGTGGTTCAGATCGGCCCCTGCCCCGCTGGGCAGCTGCCTGACCCTGTCGCGCGCCTCCTCCAGCGCGGTGCCGGGCGGTGCCGCCAGCCGGATCAGCGCGCCACTGGCCGAGGGGAGCGGCTGCGCATCCAGCAGGGTATAGCCTTCGTCCAGCAGTTGCAGAAGATCCTCGGCCGTCATGTCGCGCACCACGATTTCAGGCGCGAATTGCGGCAGGGGCTGCAGGCGCGGTGCCGGGATTACCGCAGGCGGGGCGACCCGGTTTGGCCGGGTTGCGCGGGGGCGGCGCCGGTCGTCATCATCGTCGTCGCGGTCCCGGCTGTGATCGTCATCCCGGTCATCGCTGTCGTCGTCACCATCATCGTCGTCGTCGTCATCATCCGCCAGGGCCATGGCCGCCGGGCCGAACAGGGGATCCAGCGCCGGAAAGGCCGATGCCAGAAGCGCCGAAAGAAGCAATATGCCCGTAAGCCGATGCAGAAGGTTCATGATGCCGCCGCCCTTTCATGTTGCCTTTTACAACGGCCGGGGCCGCCGCCTATTCCATGGCGCGAGTCATTCCGGCTGAAACAGGATATAGCTGTAGATCAGGGCCGGGCCAGCGCCGAGGTCAGAGGGCGGCAAGCGGTTGCAGGATCAGGCCGCTTTCGGTTTCGGCGCGCCAGCAGGTAACGCCGAAGACCTGTGCCATCAGATCGGCGGTCAGCACCGCGCCCGGGGGGCCATCGGCAATGATGCGGCCTGCGTCGATCACCACCAGCCGGGTGCAGTGCCGGGCCGCCAGCCCCAGATCATGCAGCGAGGCCAGAACGCTGCGCCCTTCGGCGGCCAGGCTGTGGAAGACCTGCATGCTGCGGATCTGCTGTGCCGGGTCCAGCCCGGCGATCGGTTCATCGGCCATCAGCAGGGGCGTATCCTGCGCCAGTGCCCGGGCGATCAGGGCGCGGGCCTGTTCGCCGCCCGACAGTTCGGTGGCGCGGCGGTGGCAGTAGCCTTGCAGGCCCATGCGGGCGAGCGCGGCCTCAACGAGGGCCGGATTGCCCGCGCCGCCCCGGGCCAGCTGGCCCAGCGAGACAAGGTGCTGCACCGTGACCGGCCAGGCGATCTCGCGCGATTGCGGCAGCCAGGCGGCCTGTGCCGCCCGCCGGGCCGGCGGCAGGGCGGCCAGCGAGCTGTGGCCTTCGGCGGGGATCAGGCCGAGGGCGGCGCGCATCAGCGTGGTCTTGCCCGCGCCATTGGGGCCGATCAGCCCGACGAATTCGCCCGCGCCGATGGTCAGCGAGATCTGATCCAGCACGCAGCGCGCGTCGCGTCGCAGGGTCAGCCGGTCCAGGGTCAGCGCTGCGGTCATGCCTGCCCCCGGTTGCGCCAGATCAGATGCAGGAAGATCGGCGCGCCGACCAGCGCCATCAGCACGCCCAGCTTCAGGTCGCGCCCGGGCAGCACCAGCCGCACCGCGATATCGGCGGCCAGCACCAGCGCCGCGCCGCCAAGGGCCGAGGCGGGCAGCAGCCGGGCAGGCCGGGCGCCGACCAGCGGGCGCAGCACATGCGGCACCACCAGGCCCACAAAGCCGATGGCCCCGGCCACCGCCGTCACCGCGCCGACCGAGGCGGCGACGCCGCCCACCAGCATCAGCCGCAGCCGCCGCAGATCGACGCCCATCGAGGCGGCGGCATCTTCGCCCAGCGTCAGCGCCTCCAGCCCGCGACCCAGCCGCGACAGGGCCAGCCAGCCAAGCGCCATCACCGGCAGCGCCATCCAGACATGGGTGAAGGACCGATCCGCCAGCGAGCCCATCATCCAGAACACGATTTCATTGGCGGCAAAGGGGTTGGGCGACAGGTTCAGCACCAGAGAGGTCAGCGCCGAGGCCAGCGCCGACAGGGCGATCCCTGCGAGGATCAGCACCAGCGCGCCGCCCTGCGGCCCGGCCAGAAACAGGATCAGCCCGACGCCGATGCCCGCCCCGGCCAGTGCCGATACCGGCAGGGCCAGTGCGAACAGCGCGGCAAAGCCGGTCTGGATCGCCAGAACCGCGCCCAAAGCTGCGGCAGAGGACACGCCGATCAGCCCCGGTTCGGCCAGCGGATTGCGCAGATAGCCCTGCATCGCCGCCCCCGAAAGCCCGAGGCTGACGCCCACCATCACCGCCAGAATGGCGCGGGGCAGGCGGATTTCGCGCAGCACCATGGTCAGCGGGCCATCGCCCCCCGCCAGCAGCGCCCAAAGGCTTTCGCCCGGCCCTGCCTCGGCCGGGCCGGTGACCAGCGACAGCAGGAACAGCGCGGCCACCAGCAGGGCCAGCGCCAGCATCAGCAGCGGAAACCTCATCTTGCGGCCTCCAGCGCGGCGCGGGCCTGCGCCAGCCCGTCGATGGCCGACAGGACAGAGGGCAGGCCGCAGACCCAGTCCCGGTCTTCGACCGCCGCCTGACCGGCCTGCAGGGCGGCCAGCGCCGGATGGTGCAGGATTTCTTCGGCGCGCGAGCCGCCGGGATAGGGTTCGCCCGTAATCACCAGATCGGGCTGGGCCATCAGCAAAAGCTCCAGCGGCAGCACGCCGCCGCTTTGCATCCCCAGATCATCGGCCAGATGGCGAAAGCCCGCAGCGCGGATGATCTCGCCCGACAGGCTGTGGCTGCCGGGGGTATAGCCATTGGCGGCATAGGTGACAGCGCTGAGCGTGGCGGGCTGTGCCTGTTGCAGCGCGGCAAGGCCTGCATCAAATTCGGCCAGCATCGCCTGTGCCTGCGGTTCGCGGTGCAGGGCCGCGCCCATATCGAGCATCCCCTGCCGCACATCGGACAGGGCAGAGGCAGGGGGGAAGGTGACGACCTTGATCCCCAGCCGGCGCAGCATGGAGACGGTGGCTGTGCTGGTGAAGGTGCCCGCCAGCACCAGATCGGGTTTCATCAGATAGATTTCTTCGGCCTGCGAATGGTTGATCGCATAGCCGCGCGCCTGTTCCACCATGACGGAAGAGCGCGGATCTGCCGCCAGATGCGACACCGACACCAGCTGCCCCGGCGCCGCCAGGATCATGGCCAGCTGATCAGTGCAGAGATTGATCGAAACCACGCGGCCCGGCGCGGCTTCGGCGCAGGCGATGCCCGCACCGGACAGGGCCAGAAGCCCTGCCAGCAGCATGGCCGGGCCGCGCGGGATCAAAACTTGGCCTGCAGGCCGGCATAGACGGCCCGACCCTGCGTGGCATAGCCCCAGACATCCGAATAATCCTGATCGAACAGGTTCACCACCCGGGCGGTCAGGCGCACCTGCTCGGACAGGTCATAGCCCGCCGACAGGTTGACGGTGGTATAATCGGGCAGTTTTTCGGTGGCATAGCTGCCCCAGAACTGGGTGTCGGAATTATCGGCCACATGGCGGATATCGGCGGTGACGCTGCCGCGCCCGTCCAGCACCGCCAGCGTGGCAGACAGGCCAAGTTCGTGCCGGGGGCGACGGATTTCCACCGAACCATCGGGGTTCTTGGCATCAAGATAGGTATAGGCCAGACCCAGCGACAGGGCATCGGTCGCCTGCAGCTTGCCCGCCACCTCGATCCCCTTGCGGCTGCTTTTGCCCGGCTGGTTTTCATAGGTTGCCCGGCCGCTGCCATCGGGGGCGGCGCCATAGACATAGGTGATTTCGTCGCGCAGGTTTTCGTCGAAATAGGTGACGTCGATCACGCCGCGTCCGCCCAGAACCTCGGCCTCGATCCCGATGTCGAAGCCGGCATTGGTTTCGGGGCTGAGCGCGGGATTGCCCAGCGTATAGGTATCATCCGCGAAAAGTTCGTAATACGACGGGTTGACAGAGGCCTTGCCGGCCGAACCATGCAGCCGCAGCCCGGTATCGGGGATCTGCCAGGACAGCCCGATGTTCCAGCTGGTGAAATCTGCGAACACCTTGTTGTCGTCGCGCCGCAGGCCCGCCTGGATATCCAGCCCGTTGTCGAGGAAGCCGCGATATTCCAGCGCGGCGGAGGTCATGTCGCGCTGGTAATCGGGGGCGGTGGTGGAATTGTCTTCCTGCCGTTCGACCAGCAGGTTCAGCACATGCGCCGCATCGGCCACAGGCTGGCCATCCAGACCGAAGGCCAGGCGGTATTTCAGCTTTTCGGTTTCGCCACGGGTATGGGGGGCGCCCAGATCGCTGAGCTTGTTGACCGTATCCTGATATTCCAGCCGGTGGGTCAGGCGGCCCGCAAGGGCGGAATATTCGCCCCAGACCGAGCCTGCAAATTCTTCGCGGGCGCCAAAAAATGTGCGGTCATCGACGATATAGCCATCGGCATCGGTCGCAGACCACGAGGCGGCGTCGTAATCGTAATCTTCGCTGGCGCGGCGCAGGGTGAAGCCGAAGGTCAGATCTTCGGTGGCGGCCCAGTCCCCCGAAAGCGCGATGCTGCGGCGTTTCAGCCCGTCTTTTTCGCCACCATCGCCCGAGTGATCATAGCCCTTGTCGTCACGCTGCGACAGGCTGAGCGCGAGGCCGCCGCTTGCGCCGCGCTGGCTCACCTGCGCTGAAACCGATGTGCCATTGCCCAGTTCGACCGCGCCGCCATAGTGCAGCCCGTCTTCGCCCTTGCGGGTGATGATGTTGATGACGCCCGCCGAAGCGTTGGAGCCGTAGAAGGCCGATTGCGGGCCGCGCAGAACCTCGATCCGGTCGATATTGGCGGTATCAAGACCCGAGAGGGTGTATTCATCAGAACCGCCTGCCGCCTCGATCCCGTCGATCAGGATCAGCGTGTGATCGGCCTCGCCGCCGCGCAGGCGCACCTGCGTCAGGCTGGCGCCCGATCCGCTGACGGAAACACCCGGAATGGCGCGCAGGGCATCCTGCACGGTGACCAGACCGCGGGCCGAGATATCTTCGGCGGTCAGCACCGAAAAGGCGCGGCCATAGGCATCGGCGGCAATGGCGGACAGGCCGCCCGACAGGATCACCTCGTCCAGCGCGACATCCTGCGCCGAAACGGCGGCGGGCGCGGCAAGGCAGGCAGTGGACAGCAGCAGAAGGCGCAGGTTGCGCTGTGTCGTCATGGGTTCATCCCCTTGTGGCGGATCGGTGATCCGCAATCCTGTTGCGTCAGGGAGGATCATCCTCCGCAGACAGTGAAGTGCGTCACCGCTGCGGTTGCGCCGCTTCCATGGCGCGCCCCGCGCCCGGAAAGGGTGATCATTCAAGCAGGTCTCCTGGCTCGCGGGTCTCGGCTTCGCCTGCCTTCCCGGTTTCCCAGTGGCCAGATTGGCGTCGCTCGCCGCTTACAGTTGCGGGGGCAGCCACGGCCGGGGCCGGGTGGCCCTTCCGTGTTCCCTATTATCCGGCGAGGGGCCGGAACTTGAATGGCGCGAAAGGAAAGGAGAAGGGCCCGGAAGTCAAGGCTGCGGGCACAGCGAAATGGCAGGCGATACCCGCCTGCCACGCCGCGCCCTGCGGGAAACTTACATCAGGATGGCCAGAAGACCCAGCCCATTGGCGATCAGCGTGCAGAACACGGCCAGCGAGCCCAGATCCTTGGCCTGCCCTGCCGCCGCCGACCAGCCGGGCGAGACGTGATCGGCCAGCGTTTCGATGGCGGTGTTCAGCGCCTCCATCGCGATCAGCAGCAGGAACAGCACGGCCATGGCGAGCCATTCCGTCAGGGTGGCATCGGCCAGCAGCAGGCCGGCGATCAGGCCACCACCCATGGCGGCTTCGTGGCGGAAGGCGGTTTCACGCCACAGCCGGGCCAGCCCTTGCCAGGAATAGCGGCTGGCGGCGAAGAGATGCGCGATGCCATGGCGGCGCGGCGGAACGGCGGGATCTGTCACAGTGGGATCTGTCATTGCGTCACCTGCAGATGGCAGCCCGTGGTCAGATCCAGCGCGGGATCGCGGGCGGTTGTGGTGATATCCATCAGCCCCAGCACGGTGTGAAACAGGTTGTCATGGCTGACGGGCGTGGCGGCCCGGCGCGCGATACAGCCCTGATCCAGTTTGAGCGCCGCCTTGAACGGTTCGGAAAACCACATCAGGAACGGCACCTTGCGCTGCGTATCGGGGGCCATGAACATGGGCGCGGCATGAAGGTAAAGCCCGCCTTCGCCCAGCGACTCGCCATGATCGGACATGTAGATCATCGCGGGGATCACACGATCCTGCGCCGTCATCAGGGCGATGGCCTGCGACAGGACATGATCGGTGAATAGGATCGAATTGTCATAGGCGTTCACGATTTCATCCGTGGTGCATCGGGCAAAATCGGCGGTGGTGCAGGCGGGGGTGAAGCGTTCGAATTCCGGCGGATAGCGCAGGTGATAGGCGGGGCCGTGGCTGCCGATCATATGCAGCACCAGAACGGTATCGCCGGTCATGTCGGCCATGGTGCGGGCCAGGATCGGCAGCAGCGCCGCATCGGTACATTCGCCCATGGCGCAGGCGGCCGGATCCATCGTCCTGTCGATGCGCAGCGCGCCGGTGCGCAGGGCGATGCGCTGATCGCCGGTGTTGTTATCGACCCAGCGGGCATCCAGCCCGGCATGGGCCAGCACATCCAGCAGGTTTTCGCGGCCCAGGAATTTTGTCTGCGAATAATCATCGGTGGCGAAGGGCGAAAACATGCAGGGCAGCGATACGGCGGTGGAGGTGCCGCAGGAGGTGACATCCGGGAAATTGACCAGATCATGGCCGCGCAGTTCGGGGGTGGTATCGCGGACATAGCCATCCAGCCCGAAATTCTGCGCCCGGGCGGTTTCGCCCACGAAGATCACGGTCAGCACGGGTTTGGGCGCGGCGGCCAGCAGCGGGCCGGGACGCGCATCGCGGCCCAGCGGCGCCACGGTCTGGTTGGCGCTGCGGAACTGCATCTTGGCATAGCGCGACAGCGCGCCCAGCGTGGCGCCGGGCTGATAGGCGCCCAACATGTCGCGGTGTTCGCGCACGGCGGCGGAGAATGTCTTGAAATCGGTCATCAGCAGGCCTGCCACCAGCGTGGTGGTCAGGGCAATGGTCAGCGGCCAGTGCCACAGCCCGCGCAGCAGGGCCGGGCGCCGGATGCGGGGCCAGAAGGCCAAAGCGGCGGGTAGCAGACCGAAAAGCCCGATATGCAGCAGGAAATCGGCGGTAATCAGGTGTTTTGATTCCGTCACCGTGGTCAGCATCGCGTTCTGGATCATCTCGCGGTCGATCAGGATGCCGAAGCGGCTTTGGTAATAATCGGCCACGGCGGCAGTGATGACGATCAGCGCCACGGCGGGGCGGTGCAGCCCGCGCAATGTGACCAGCGACAGGATCAGGAAGGTCAGCGCCCAGATCGCAGCCCCGAAGGTGATGATATCGCCGGGGGCGCCCGCGAAGATGCGGTTGGCCTTCAGCCAGAAGGTGCCATTCAGCACCACCACCAGATAGCTGGCAAAAATGGCGTTGAAAGCCAGCGGCGTCAGCACGGGGCGCAGGGCCGCCAGTCGGCCTGACAGAGACCCCGGCGGGGCAGAGACAGAGATCTGGGTCATGATGTCTTTCAGTCGATATCGCCGGGGGTGGCGGGGCGCTTGCGGCCGTCGATCATGGCGCGCACCAGATTTTCGCCATGGCGCAGGCTTGCGAGGATCACGCCGCCCAGATGAAGGGCGACCAGAACAAGGATCAGGGTCGCGGCGGTTTCGTGGATTTCTTCCATCAATTCCGATCCCCAGAAGGCATCGGTGGTCTGCAGCCAGCCGGTCAGCGCGGTTGCGGCCACTGTCAGGATCAGGGCCACCACCATGGCGCCGCCTGCCGGATTATGGCCCAGATAGCGCGGTTCCTGCCCGCGGCGCATGGCGGCCAGATAGGCCAGAACCGCACGCGGCCCGCGCACAAAGCCGGTGAAGCGCGCATGGCGGCTGCCGATCAGGCCCCAGACCAGCCGCAGCGCCAGCAGGCCCGCGATGATCAGCCCGGCTGCCTCGTGCACGGTTTTCAGTTCATCGGCAGTCACCCAGCACACGGCGATCAGCACGGCCTGCGACCAGTGGAACAGCCGCACGAACCCATCCCAGACCGGGACGAGGTTGCCCTCGTCCCGCGGGGTCGCAAGGCTGCGATCAATCATCGGAGCCGACGACTTCAAAGGTTTTCGGATCAATGAACACTTCGACGCGGGCGCCTTTGTCATCCTTGCCGTAAACCTCGTAGCAGCCGTCTTCTTTCTTGACCTTGCTGATGGTCCAGCCCTTGCCGGTCAGCGTGGATTCAAGTTCGGCCTGCGGGCGCCATTCGGCATCGGGGACCATGCAGCGGTCAGAGGCCAGGGCCGCACCTGCGGGGGCAAGGGTGACAAGGGCGAGCAGAAGGGATTTGCGCAGCATCGGATTCTCCATTTGCGTCTGTGATGTGCGGTTATTGACCGATGAACCTTGCAGCCCGCTTACAGTTGGCGGGGGCGCAGAATTTTCTCGTCATCCCATCCGCCGACCGTTAACCCGAAGGCATGAGATTGCTTGTGGTCGAAGATTCCCCCGATCTGGCCGAGGCCCTGCTGCGCCATTTGCGCGGGCAGGGCCATGCAGTGGATCATGCCGGATCGGTGGATGCCGCCGAAGCGGCGCTGGATGTGGCGGAATATGCGGTGGCACTGCTGGATCTGGGGCTGCCCGACGGATCGGGGCTGGATCTGCTGCGCCGGTTGCGGGCGAAGGGGGACCGGCTGCCGGTCATCATCGCCACGGCGCGCGATCAGATCAGTGACCGGATCGCCGGGCTGGATGCCGGGGCGGATGATTATGTGGTGAAACCCTTCGATCTGGACGAGCTGGGCGCCCGGATCCGCGCCCATGCCCGCCGGGCACAGGGTGCCCCCGCCGCCCGGCTGGAGATTGCGGGGCTGGAGATCGACCGTGCCCGCAGCCGGGTGTTCCGCGATGGTGCCGAAATCCGCCTGACCTCCCGCGAATGGGCGGTGCTGGATGCGCTGCTGGGCGCGCGCGGGCGGGTGCTGTCGAAAGCCGCGCTGGAAGAGGCGCTGTATTGCTTTGATGCCGAAATCGCGGGCAATGCGGTGGAGGTCTATGTGTCGCGGCTGCGCACGAAGCTGGGGGCCGAGGTGATCGAAACCCGGCGCGGCCTTGGGTATATGGTGCCATGACGGCGCGGGGCTGGTCTTTGCGGGGGCGGCTGTCGCGCAACGTGCTGCTGGTGGCGGGCGCGGGCTGGCTGGCGGGGCTGATGCTGGGCGTTCTGGTGCTGGACCACGAAATGCAGGAGGTGCTGGACGAAGGCCTGCGCAGCGAGGCGCGGCTGGTGCTGGCGGTGATGGAGGGCCGGGGCAGTGAAAGCCTGGCGCATTGGCAGGCGGTAGAGGGCCATGAACAGGATCTGCTGCTGCGGGTGCTGTCGGCAGGTGGCCCCGCCCCGCCCGCCCCCTGGCCCGCGCTGACGAAGGACGGGCTGCGCAACAGCGGTGACTGGCGGGTGCTGCGCGCCAGTTCCGGGCCGATGTCGTGGAAATCGGGCAAGGCCGGGACTGGCGCCGCGAGGAATTGTGGGAGGCGGGGCAGGGCCTGTTCCTGCTGATGCTGCCGGTGCTTTTGCTGCTGCTGCCGGTCATCCATCTGTCGCTGCGCAATGCGCTGCGCCCGGCGCAGGCCTTTGCACAGGCTGTTGCCGCACGTCCGGCGGATGATCTGGCGCCTTTTGCCGCCGATGGCCTGCCCGCCGAACTGTCGCCTTTGCGCGCGGCGCTGAACGGCTATCTGGGGCGGCTGTCGCAGGCGGTGGAGGCGGAACGCCAGTTTGCCGCCCATGCCGCGCATGAGCTGCGCACCCCGGTTGCCGCCGCCAAGGCGCGGTTGCAGCCCTTGAAGGCCGATCCGCAGCTGGGCGCCGATGCCCGGGCGGTGGACCGGCAGCTGGATCAGCTTTCGGGGCGGCTGGCGCAGCTGTTGCAGCTGGCCCGGGCCGAGGCGGGGCTGGGGCTGGTGGGGGGGCGCGTCGATCTGCTGCGCCTCCTGCGGCTGGTGATCGAGGAATTGCCCGCAGGTCACTGCCCCGTGCTGCTGGATGATGGCGATATCGAGGAGATGTGGCTGGATACCGACGCCGATGCGCTGGCGATCCTGCTGCGCAACCTGATCGGCAATGCCTGTCAGCATGGCACCGGGCCGGTAAGGGTGCGGCTGTCGGGCGATGTGCGGCTGCTGGTGGAAAATCCGGCCGCGGAAGGGGCCGCGTTCCGCTTTGCCCGGTTCGACAAGGCGCCGCTGTCCGAAGGTTCGGGCCTGGGGCTGACGATCGTTGACCATCTTGCGCGGCAGATGGGCCTGCCCTTGGTGGCACAGATGCAGGGCGGCATGGCGCAGGTGGTGCTGGATCTTGCGGCGCGGCGGGCCGATCTGCGGGCATCGCGCTGAAATCCGGCCAGGACCACGCCGCAATCTCTTGACGGAGGCCCCGATTCGGTGGTTCGAGAAAGAGAAATGTCATCTTTCAGGAGGTTTCAGTGAATAAATCGCAACGTCACTTCCTGCTGGCCCTGTGTGTGGGCTGCTTTCTGTTCAGCCTCGTGGTGATTACCGCCTCCAGCATGGCGGTGGACCCGCTGCTGCAGGTGGAGGGGGGATCTTTTGATCCGGCAACGCGGATTCTGGCCGACAGCCCCGATGTGACCGAACCGGACGGCGCCTGATCTGGCCGGAGGGTTCGCCGGGGGCGATCAGACCTCTGCGCCCACGGTCCGGTTGCGGCCTTCGCGTTTGGCCTGATACAGCCTGCTGTCGGCGGCAAGGATCGCCTCTTGCAGGCTGCAATCCGTCGGCTGCCACTGGGCAAGACCCGCTGAAAACTGCACCCTGCGCCCGGGCATCTTGGCGGCCAGCGCCGGGCTTTGCGCAAGTGCGCTACGGGCCGCCTGCAGGCATGTGACAATGGCAGACGCGGGCAGGTTGGGGGCCAGCACCAGAAATTCTTCGCCACCCACGCGAAAGATCATGTCTTCGCGGCGAAAGCTGTGGCGCAGCTCTGCCGCGGCTTCGACCAGAACCTGATCGCCGGCGGCATGGCCATAGGTATCATTGATGCTTTTGAAATGGTCGATATCCACCACAGCCACCCCCAGACCGCTGGAATAGCCCGGCTGATCCTGCAGATGGGTAATCAGCCGGTCCAGCCCGCGGCGGTTCAGCAAGCCGGTCAGCGGATCGCGCAGCGCCAGGGTTTCGGCCTCTTGCTGTGCCTGCATCGCGGCGGTCAGCTGTGCCGAACGGCGGGCCAGCGCCTTGGCCAGACGCTGTTCCTCGGCGCGGCGCTGGCTGACATCTTCCAGCAGCACGGTCCAGCCGATCACGGGCCGCAATTCGCCCAAGGGTGACAGGACGGGGCGGATATCGGCCTCGAACAGGCGGTCGTCATGTGCGAGTTCCAGACGCAGGGGCGCGGTGCCGGTTTCGGTGGCGGTGGGGAGCGCGGCCACAAGCCAGGGCACCGATTGCGCGCCGCGCTGATCGGCGGGCAGATCCAGCAGCTGTTCCGCCGCGCTGTTATAGGTCAGCAGCTTGCCCTGCTGGTTCACCACCAGAACGGCGCGGGGAAATTCGTCAAAGATGGATTGCCGCGCCACGCTGACCAGATCGAACAGCCGGTTCGACAGGATCAAGGCGCCATAGGCAAAGGCCACCACGATGAACAGGAAGGGCGTGGGATCAAAGCCGAAGATCGACCAGTCAAACAGCACATAGCCCACATTGCCGACCATCGGCACCAGCGTCAGCAACAGCAGGATGACGAAATGCAGCCGGTATCCGGGCCGCGCGATGAAGGCGCCCAGGCCCAGCAGGCCCAGACAGGCCAGCATGGTCATGTAGATATAGGCGGCGGCGCCAAAGAACAGCGGGCCATGGATGTAACGGATCGGGGCGCCGGGCAGATCCGGCTGCGGGGCGCTGCCCGCCATGTAGAACAGGCCGTGCCAGCCATTGGTCAGCGCCGCCAGGGTGATGATGGCCGGTGCGAAGCTGAGCGCCAGCCTGTGGCTGAGCCGCATCCGGCCGCTGACGCCATAGGCATAACGATAGACAAAGAACATCCAGGCGGTGGGGGCGATGACAATGCCGGGATAGGCCAGCATGGCGAATGTCATCTTGCACTGCGGGCTGTTGGTCCATTGTTCCAGCACGGCCAGCAGCAGCCAGTAGCTGAGCCCGCCATTGGCCAGGATGAAGAACCGGCGCCCGGCAAAGGTGGCCCGTTCGCCCACGAAAGCCACGAAAAACCACAAAAGACCGAGTGTGACCGAAGCCAGCACCACCCCGGGGTTGATCCGGCCATCGGCAAGGCAGGTCAGAATGGCAAAGGACGGGAACAGTGTCATGCACCCGCCCCGTCCATCGCCTGACTGTGGGCCGCCCCGATTGCCCGGGCGGCAATAACTGCCATCACCTTCACACCCACGTCCTGCGTTCCTTCCACCTGGCCAGACCGTCGGCTGGCCGGGTGGCTGTCCGGCATTACCGTGCGGCGTTCAGCCCGTCACGCGTTTCTTCGGTCGAGAGCTGGCTGTTCAGATACTCGAACTGTTTGCGCGCCTCTACCCGGTTGCCAACATTCAGATAGGCATAGGCCCGCATTATGGCGAGATCCCGGCGCAGGGTGCCGGTGAGGTTTTCGATACCATCAAAGAAGGCGATGGATTTGCGGTATTCCTTCAGCTGATAGGACCGCACGCCGCGCTGATCGAGGATGATGGATTCAACGTCTTTGCGCTGGCTTTCGGTGAAATCGGTTGCGGCGGCCACGCGCGAGGCTTCTTCGGTCATGCTGCGCTTGAGGTAGGACAAAGCCATGCCATAGGCGGCATCCCGCGACATTTCGCCGCCCAGCTTGCCCGATTGCGCGGCGGCGCTGAACAGGGCCAGGGCCTCCAGCGGGCGGTCGAGGTTATAGACGCACCAGCCGCGTTCATAAGCCACATCGAGCGAGCGGGGGCGGGCGGAGTTTGCGGCGCAGGCGGCGAAATTGTCAGACCGGGCCGCGGCGCGCACGGCGGCCAGACGGCCATCACCGCTGGCGGGCAGGGTGCCAAGGCGCGACACCGGGCCACGCACGCTTGTGCCGGCGCCGGGGCTGACCAGCGCTTCGCGCGAGGGGGCGGGCTGGGCGCGGGCCACGGGGGCGGCCTGCACCACTTCCACGGGCGCGCTGGCGGCCGGGGTGGGGCGGGGCAGGGCGGTGGCTTTTGCCGCCGGGGCCGCAGCCACCGGCGCCGGTGTTGCCGTGGCATCCGGTGTGGCCGCAGCCACGGCGGGGGCGCCGGCCTGCTGTCCGGTCAGCCGGGCCTGCAGCGCATCCAGCCGCGTGGTATAGCTGGGAAACCGGCCACGGGCCACGTCGATCACCGAAATCAGCTGATCATCCGTTGCAATGGCGCGGGTCTTTTCGATGCTGGCGACCACCAGCTGGAAATCGTTGCACGAGGCCACCAGATCGCGGAACACGCCGATGGCGGTTGTGCGGTCGCCGGTCGCGGCCTGACCCTCGGCCAGACGCCAAGGGTTGTTGATCCGGTCACAGCGCATCAGCGCGGGCGAAGACTGGCCTACCGCCACCGCGCCTGCAAAATCGCCTTTGGCCAGCGCGGCATCGAAATTGTTCTGCGCCTCGCCCAGCGTGACGGCGCGCAGCAGATCCGGCGGCGGGGCCCATTCGGGGAATTTGGCCTGCAGATCCTGCACGGCCTGCCGCGCCCCGGCGGTATTGCGCGCCTCGATCATCCGGTAGACCGGCTGCAGATCGGGGGCGCCGCTGGTGGCGGCCAGTTTCGACAGGTCTTCGGGCGGGGTCCAGCTGGGATACAGCCCGCGCAGGCGGCGCAGTTCGGCCTGAACGGCGGTTTCATCGCCGCTTTCGACGTAATAGATCAGCGCGCGCAGATCCCCCTGCGTGGGCTGATCCTGGGCCGCCGCAGGGCCTGCAGCGGAAAGAAGGGCAAGGCCGATCGCGGCCGCCGCAGTGGCGCCGCGCAGGCATGTGGTCATTCCGACAGGGCGGAAGAGGGCGATCACAGAGGATAGCATTGCGGATAGCCTTCGTATTGGGCGAGAAGCGCCATGAGATGCAGCGTGCCGGGATAATAGGGCTGGGCGGCGGTGAAGGGCGGGAAGGGCGCAGGCCCGCGCCCGGCCACCGCACAGGTAACCAGGGCACGGATGGCGCCATAGCCGGGATCGGGCGAGCGTTCGGTGACGCTCAGGCTGGCAGGGTCGATGATGGTGGGCGAGGGTCCGAAAGGATCGGCGTCAAGATCGCCGCGATAGGCATCCGCCGCCCGCAGCACCGCCGGATGCGACCCAAGCCGCGACCACAGCAGATACAGTGGCACGCGCATGGCCTCGTATCCGGTGGCATTGGACAGTTTGGGCGTGGGCAGCGGCCCGCTGACGTCGATGGCCACCCAATCCGGGATGGTACCGTTCCAGGCCAGCCGTTCCATCAGCGCCAGCCCGTCGTCGTGGCACTGGCGCAGCGTCATGTCGCCGGTGGCCTCGGACAGTTCGCGCATCGCGCGGGGCATGTAATAGGACGGGTTGATGGTGATCGTCTCGCCCTCGCGGAAGCCTTCGGCGGCGGGCAGCATCACCAGCCCCTGCCCGTCAGGCGAGGGCACGATGCAGGCAGCCACCAGATCGGTGACGATGCGGCGGGCCAGATCCATCTGCAGCGTATCGCCGAAGGCGGCAGAGCCCAGCATCAGGCCCCAGGCATAGAACAGGTCGCCGTCGCTGGCATTGTTGCGATCGGGCACATGCACATCGGCATCGGGCAGCCAGCGCCAGGCCAGCAGCATGTCGTCGCGGATGCGCAGATTGGCCTCTGTCCAGCCATAGATCCGGTTGAAGGCGCCCCGGTCGCCGAAGAAGGCGGCCAGACACAGGCCGAAGCCCTGGCTTTCGGAATGGCTGGCCGATCCCTGCGGCCCGTCCACCACCCGGCCATCCACGCCAAGATAGGCGGCTTTCCACACCTCCCACGAGGCATAAAGCGGATGTTCGGGCAGGATCTGGCCGTAACTGCGGGTCGCAGACCCCAGAACCAGACTGGCCACAAGCGATTTTGCGAAGGTGCGGCGGTTCATCTTTTGCGATGCCCCCGTGTTGTCATGACATAGACAAGGGCGAAGAACACCGAAATCAGGGTTAAAGCCATCATGATGATCGTGAATCCTAGCGGCGACCAGGAGGCATAGGTGCCAAGAACAAAACGCAGGTTGCCGATGGTCAGCGGCTCCAGCAGAACCGGATAGGATGTGACGGGGCGCCAGGTTTCCCAATTGCCCGCTTCGGTCAGGATCGCGACGCGCCCGGCAGGCCCGCCCCGCATGTCACGGGTATTGGCCAAGGCCGTGGCCGCATCGGCGACAGAGGTTGTCGGGCCAAGCGCCAGAACAAGGTTGTCCGGCTCTTCCGACAGCGGCTGCACCAGGATCAGCTTTGCCCGGCGGCCCTGAATCCAGCTGCTGAGCGGCGGGTTGGAAATGCCGGCAAGCCGTGTCAGCTCTGCCACGCCGGCTTTCGCCCATTCGGTAATCACCGAAGGTTCGGCCGGTTCCTGTGCCGCAGCGCCCCGGCGTGTCGGCGCGGGCGGCGGCGGCGGGGCCGGGGCCAGCAGGGTTTCGATATCCCGGCGGCTCAGCCCCAGCTCGTCGAGGCGCAGCCGGTCAAGTTCGGGGTAAGACAGCACCGTCAGGCCTTCGTCGCCCTGCGGTTCTTCCGGCACCACGCGGTCCAGCATGGCGGCCAGCGGGAACAGATCCGCCTCGGTCAGCCCGCTGGCAATGCCGGTTTCGGCCTCGCGCAGATCGGCACCGTCAAGGCGGGGCAGCACGTTTTCCATGCCGGAAAACTGCATCGACGGGGTTTCAGGCACCTGCAGCAGCGTATCCGCCATCACCCGCAGCGTGGGGGCGGTGATGGTGGGGCAGGGCAGATCCGGCGGATCCCCGGGGATGATCGCCTCGAAGGTCATGGAATTGGGGCCGGGCTGCAGCAGCGCGGCCTTGAACCGGATATCCAGCGGCGGCAGGATTTCACCGCCGTTGCGATCCATCGGCAGCAGCTGGATGGTGGTGCCATTGGCCTTGACCAGCAGCAGCGAGCCTTTCGGCAGGCCATCGGCAAAGCCATAGACCAGTTCCATCTCGGCCACCTGCGGGCCCAGAACCAGCCAGTCGCGCGGCAGGCGGAACATCACATCTTCCTTGATGTAATGGCCCTTGCGTTCGATATCCTCGCGGCCCAGATCGAAAAGCGCCGTCGGGATGCCCGGTTCCAGCATCGGCCGCCCGGACTGTGCCGCAGCCACCACCGGCAGGAAGGGCGTCAGATCGGGCAGGGGGGTATCGGCCCCGTCTGGCAGGCCATGCACGATGCGCAGCACCAGCGCACCATCCCCGCCCCGCAGCACCTGCGTGGAGGGAGAGGTTCCGGGTTCAACGATGATGCGCGCCGCATGCGGCGAATCGGCATTCACCGGCTCCCATACGGTCTGTTCGCGCATGGCGGGGCTGCTGCCCGGCGACAGCGCGGCCAGCCTGCGGGCCAGTGCCGCCACGGCGCCCGGATCGGTGCCCGGGGCCAGCCGCAGGGCAATGCCTTCGGGGCGCGCGGCCTGTGCGGCCAGCAGGGCTGCCGCATCGGCATTTGTGGCCTGCCGCATGGCCGCATCGGCGGGGATGACGACGCCGCTTTGCTGCAGATCCACCTCCAGCCAGATGGCAAAGCTGGCATCCGGGCCGCAATAGATGCGGTGGCTCTGGTTGACCTCGATATTCACGCTGTTGCGGCCGGGCACCAGCGCCTGAGTGGCAAACACGGCTTCGGTGAAGCCTTCAAAGGCATCCGGTGCGATCGGCTCTGTCGGCACGCCGTTCACGACCAGCCGCAGGTTCGAGGCCTCGGGCAGGGAATTGATGCTCATCCGGTAGGACAGGCGGATTTCGCGCGGCGGGGCGCCTTCGGGCAGAAACAGATCCAGCGTGCTGTCAGCCTGTTCGCCGGACAGCCGCACCACGGTTTCGCCGGTTGCGGCCACCATGGGATAGCGCAGCGATGCGCGCGCGGTTGCGTCCTCTGACTGGCTTTGCACCCGGGGCGCCACCGGCATTTCGGTGATTTCTGCCGGGGGCAGCGGGGCAAGCTCTGGCGGCAGCCCGGTCGTCTGAGCGCCCAGGGTTGTGCCCGAGATCAGCAGGACAGCGGCAGACCGCAGAAGGAATGCACCGGACCGTTTCATGGCGCGTGAACCCCCGGTTTCGCAGCAGACTTGCCGCCACGCGGGTTGAACGCATCATCCACGAATTCGATTGTCATGTCATCCAGATGGGCGGCCGCGTCACCGAACGCCAGCAGGTGCACCGGCTTCTGCTTCATCGCCTCGGTCTGCGAGGCGCGCAGGCGGCGGCCGGGTTCGCGTGCAATCGTCCGCAGCAAGCCGGGAAGGCCACGCGCACCGATGGTCAGCGCATAAAGCACGCCGCCGGTGAAGGATTTCTTCGCCATCTTGGCCAGACGCATCTTCCGCCAGTTTTCACTGTCGCCAAAGATCAGGAAGGCCACGGTTTCGCGTGTGGTCATCGGCTGGTCAGAGCGCAGCAGGGTGCCGAACACGATACCATCGCCGCCCCGGCTCATGCCGCGGATGGTGGCGCGGACCGGGTTCTGCAGATGCGGCGCTTCAGGGAAATCGGGCACGAAGACGATTTCATCCCCCGCCTTCAGATTGGCGAAATCGGGCGAGGCGGGCACTTTCAGGCGTGCACCGCTGGTAGAGGCCTCGACGATCTCGCCGCGCACCTTGGTTTCGGGGCTGCTGCCCGGCCAGATCGTGCCGGGGCAGTGCAGCGTCACCCGGGGCGAGGCCCGGCGCTGCTGCTTTTCGCCCACGGAAAGCCAGGCAGTGGCCACCAGGATGAAGTTGATGACCGCCCAGCTGCCCACCAGAATCAGAACCGTCCGGTCGCCGGGGAAGAGGATCCAGCGCGCGACCAGCGTGACGACGGCGGCAAACATCAGCAGCAGCAACAGCGTCAGCGGGCGGTGGACATCCGACAGGAAATCCTCGTCCAGCGTTTCATCCTTGGCCGTCACGTTGAATTTGGCGCTGCGCGGCCGCAGGAAGGTTTTCAGCACGGCGAAGGCCAGATAGGGCGCCTGCGCGACCTCGTAAATCTCTGAAATCAAAGGCCATCTATAGCGGGCATAAAGCGCGTTCTGCACCAGGAAGCTGACGGCGAGATAGGACAGCATATAGGCCAGCGCATCGCCATGGGTGGCCACGAAAATCTCGATCCCGAAGAACAGATAGATCAGCGGCGTCAACAGATAGGCCATGCGGATCAGCGGGAACAGCCAGAAGCTCATGGAGTTCAGGTAGCACAGCCGCTGCGGAAAGCGCAGGCCGGGGCGGAACAGCGGGTTCTTCAGCAGCAGCATCTGCATCATGCCGGTGGCCCAGCGGCCGCGCTGCTGAATGAAGCTGGAGAATGTTTCGGGCTGCAGCCCGGCGATCATCGCCCGGTCGAGATAAAGCGAGCGCCAGCCATGCGCGTGCATTTCCAGCGCGGTTTCGGCGTCTTCGGTGATGGTTTCACCGGCAAAGCCGCCCACGCTGTCCAGCGCGGCGCGGCGCAGCACGGCGGCCGATCCACAGAAGAACGCGCCCCCCCAGCGGTCCAGCCCGCGGTGGATGAAGGCATAGAACATCTCGTTTTCAGGCGGGCACAGTTCCGTCAGGCCAAGGTTCCGTTCGATCGGATCCTTGTTGATGAAGAAGTGCGGCGTCTGCACGAGGAACAGCTTGGGATCATCGACGAAATAGCCCACCGTCCGCGCCAGGAAATCGCGGCTGGGCACGTGGTCGGCGTCGAACACCACCACCAGATCGCCGGTCAGCTTTTCCATCGCGGCAGACATGTTGCCCGCCTTGGCATGTTCGTTGCGGGCCCGGGTGGAATAGGTGATGTCGAGGTCTTCGCACAGCTTCATCAGCGTGGCGCGGCGTTCCTGCGCGCGGGCGGCCAGCTTTGGATCAGGCGAATTGCAGCGCTGGTCGGTGCCGCCGTCATCGCACAAGACCACCGTGCGCTTGTGCCGGGGGTAGATGATATTCTTGGCCGCCGCCAGCGTGATGGCCAGCATCTCGGGCGGTTCGTTGTAGGATGGCACAAGGATATCGACGGTGGGCAGGGTTTCCACCGGCACCTGGGCCGGGAAAGGCCGCACCGTCGGATCGGCGGTGATGAAGCAGTTCAGGAAGAAAACGAGGATGGAGTAGGTTTCCACCGCCAGCAGGATCAGCCCGAGGATGAACGGCGCGCTGAGCGCCGGTTCCGGCAGGGTTTCCAGCAGGCGCCATGTCCAGTAGCGGATCACGATGACGCTGGCCGTGCCCAGCAGGATGAACCGCGGCAGGATCTTGGCCGTGAAAGGCTTGAGCCCCCCCACAATGCCCACGGCGACGATGCCGAGCAGCGCTTGCCCGTCCGTCGACGTCGGTGCAGAGGCAATGAGTGCGACGACACTGACCGTCAGCACCCAGAGAAGCAGCGCCGGATAGTTTCCGGCCCCGCCTTTCATGCTCAGAAATCCCGCCATACGGCCTCCCGGCTGGCGGGATCGCCCCGATATCCGGCCTGTTGCTTCATGGGCTTGGCCCCGCCAGCGGCGACATCATCCGCGAGGCGGAGAACCCGCCGGGCAGACCGCTGCCAACCGAGACAGATCCCAGATGCGTGTCGCGGATCGGTTCCAGCGCCAGTTCGATGCTGCCCGAAACGCAGTTGCGCAGCATCACATCCATCGCATTGGAATTGCGCGGCAGGATGCGGGCATCGCTGCCCACACGGCGGATGGCCAGAACACAGTTCGTGGCCCCGCCCGAGCGATACTCCAGCCAGAAGTAGTCGCCCAGCCTGTCGGTTCCGCTGCGCAGATCCCGGTCGGTCATCGACCCGAAGGGATGTGGCGTGCCCCCGGCGCGTTTGACGAATTCCGCCAGCTGGAACGTCGGAACCGCGGCTTTGTTGCGGTGCCGGGCGACCAGCAGAAGGAAATTGTCACCCCGCGTGGAGGTATCGTTCGACAGGGCCACGATCTGCTCGGATTCACCGGGCAGTTCGCGCTGAAGACCGATCAGCGACAGGGGTTCGTCTGTCCAGATCGCCGTTGTGGCGATCTGGCGAAATGGTGTGGCCGCCATAAGCTCGGTGCGGGGCACGTCGCTGAGGGGCGAAATGGTCACGCAGGCCCACAGAAAAGCCGCCGGCACGAAGCCGGTCAGCCGCGAGAGGGCGCGCGGAAAGGCTACCTTCGGATTAGTCACCCGGAAGTCCTGTTTTTTGTGTTTTTCCCGGCAGAACGCAGTTTCCTGCGGCCCGCACATTTTGTCTGCTCGTTATTATTGAGGAAACCTCCCACCTTTCTGTGGCTGTTTCAAGGCAGAGCTTTGTCAGTCGCTGCGCTTGCATAGGATTGTATGCAAATCCGCAACGGATTGGCGCGGAACACATTCTTTCTGCGCCTTTCTGCGAATCGCATGGGGCATCTGCCTGGCCATGGCAGCTGGACATCCGGCGCGGCTTCCGGGACAGTTGCGCCTGCCCACAAATCCGGAACCAGACCTTGCCCAGACTGCCCCAGATCCTGCTTGCCCTGAGCCTTGGCACGGCAGGCGGATTTCTGTTTTTCTTTCTTGGATTGCCGCTGCCCTGGATGTTGGGGGCGATGTTTTCAACGATGATTGCGGCGGTCGGGGGCCTGCCGGTTCTGGCGCCATCGCGCATCCGGCCTTTTGTCGTTGCGGTGATCGGGGTGATGCTGGGGGCCCGGTTCACATCCGAGATTCTGGGCCAGTTGGAGGTCTGGGCGGGCACCTTGTCGCTTCTTCTGCTGTTCGTGCTGGTTTCGGCGGCGCTGGTCGTGCCGTTCTATCGGTTTGTCGGGGGCTTTGACTGGAAAACCGCCTATTTCGCCGGGATGCCCGGCGGCCTGACGGAAATGGTCGAGATCGGTGAGGCGCGGGGGGCCGATGTCCGGCAGGTGGTTCTGGCGCATAGCCTGCGAATCGTCGTGACGATTGCCATGGTGGCGCTGTGGTTCCGCGTGATCGAGGGCTATGCGGTGGGCCGGGCGATTCTGGATCAGGGGCCACCCTTGCAACTGTTCGATGCGGCGCTGCTGCTGGCCTGTGCGGTGTTCGGCAGTCTGGCGGGCCGGTTTCTGGGTCTGCCCGCCCCGGCGTTTCTGGGACCGATGATTCTGTCGGCGGCCCTGCACATGGCGGGAATCACCGAAGGATCGCCGCCCGGCCTTCTGGTGAACGGGGCGCAGGTCATTCTGGGCACGGTGATCGGTTGCCGGTTTTCCGGCATCCGCGCGGCAGAGCTGGCCCGCGCCGCCTGGCTGAGCCTTTTGGCCACGCTTCTGTCGCTGGTCGTGGCGCTGGCCTTTGGTCTGGTGATGCAGCGCCATTTCGGCATTGCGCTGGAACAGGCACTGCTGGCGCTGGCGCCCGGCGGATTGACCGAAATGGGGCTGGTGGCTTTGGCCATTCATGCAGATGTTGCCTTTGTAGCGCTGCATCATGCGGCACGGATTCTTTTCGTGATTCTTTTGGCGCCTTTTGCCTTCCGGTTGCTGGGGGGCGAACGTAACGGCACTTGATCGCCTGGCCTGTGTGTATTGACTCGTCTGGGGCGATGAATCACACCATTCCCCAAGATCTTCGCGGCTGATGTTCCGGGAACCATAATGCTGAAACCACTTGCCCCTGCCCTGATGTGCCTGATGGCCCTGGCGCCGTGTGTGGCCTATTCCGAACCACTGCCGGTGCGCATCGTTTCGGCGCAGCCGGTCTCTGGCAGCCACGAGGTGGTGCTGACCGGCACCCTGCAGGCTGTCGAAAGCTATGGTGCGGCCTTCCGCGACAGCGGGCGCCTGCTGGCGGTGCTGCTGCGCGAGGGGGATCGGGTGGCGCAGGGCGATGCGCTGGCGCGGATAGATCCGACGCAGGCCGAGGCTGCGGCCCGCGCCGCACAGGCCGCGCTGGCCGGGGCAGAGGCCCGGCTGCGCGAGGCGCAGCAGGCCCGCGACCGGGCGCAGGGATTGCGGCAGCGCGGGGCAGGCACTCAGGCCGATCTGGATGCCGCGACCGGGGCGCTGATCGCCGCCGAAGCCGTGCGCGATCAGGCCGCCGCAGCGCTTGCCAAGGCGCGATCGACCCTGGACGATACGGTGCTGCGTGCGCCAAGGGCCGGCATCGTCACCGCCCGCAGCGCCGAACCGGGGCAGGTGGTGAATGCCGGGCAGGCAGTGCTGACCATTGCCGCCGATGGCGGTGCCGAGGCTGTGTTCAACGCCCCCGACGGGGTTGATCTGGGGGCATTTCTGGGCCGCCCTGTCCGGCTTTCGCTGATCGACCAGCCCGATATTGTGCTGCAGGGCCAGCTGACAGAGGTTTCCCCGGTGGTTGATCAGGCAACCGGCAGCGTGGCGGTGAAAGCGCGTCTGACCGGCGATCTGCCGGAAGGCGTGGCCTTCGGCAGCCCGGTGATCGGCCGCGCAGACATGGCCCGGCCCGAAGGCATTGCCCTGCCCTGGACGGCACTTGCCGCAAAGGGCGGTGCGCCTGCGGTGTGGATCGTCGATCCGGCGCAGATGACGGTGGCCTTGGCCCCCGTGACCGTGGTGGAATATGGTGTCGATACGGTTCTGGTCTCTGACGGGGTTGCGCCGGGCGCGCAGGTGGTGGCCGATGGGGCGCATCTGCTGTTTCCCGGCCGTAGCGTGATTGCACAGGGGATGACCCAATGATCCGGTATCTGCTGCTTTTGGCCTGTGCCGCCGCGCCATCCTTCGCGGAAGAGGTGGCCGCGCCGCCTGCGGCCCCCCGCCCCGTCATGTCTGAACTGGCGGCAGAGGGGGCGATCCGCCAGCGGGTCTTTGCGGGCATCATCG
Source organism: Gemmobacter sp. (assembly GCA_034519525.1). GTDB lineage: Bacteria > Pseudomonadota > Alphaproteobacteria > Rhodobacterales > Rhodobacteraceae > Gemmobacter. The sequence goes on from JAXHOJ010000039.1 coordinate 91,570, forward strand.
AGGCCGAAGTGACCAGCACCCTGGCCTTCCAGACGCTGGGCCGCCTGGCCAGCCTGCCGGTTGCGGCGGGGGATCGGGTGCGCGCCGGGGATGCGCTGGCCACGCTGGATCAGGTGACCCTGCAAGAGGATGTGGCCGCCGCAACCGCCGCGCTGGCAGGGGCCCGTGCCGAAGCCGTGCTGGCGGAACAGACGCTGGCCCGCGCGCAGGAACTCGTGCGCCGGGGCGTCAGCTCTGCCGCGCAGCTGGAAGCCGCAGAAAGCGCGCGGGATTCGGCGGTGACACAGGTCACCTCGGCCGAGGCTGATCTGGAACGGGCTGAAGATGCGGCGCGCTTTGGCACGCTGTCCGCCCCGATGGATGGCATCGTGCTGTCCACGGCGGCAGAGCCTGGCTCCGTGGTCTCGCCCGGAACCCCGATCCTGACGCTGGCCGGGCTGACGGGGCGCGAGGCGGTGATCGACGTGCCGACCGAATTCCTGACGTTTCTGAAGCCTGGCGCCACTTTCGAACTGCAGGGCCATGGCACCAGCGCGGTGCCCATCACCGGCACGCTGCGGCTGATCGAACCCACCGCCGATGCCGGCACGCGCAGCCGGCGGCTGCGGCTGTCTCTGGGCGATATTCCTGCGGCCTATCGGCTGGGCAGTCTGGTATCCGCCCGGCTTGCAGGGCCGGAGCCGGGGACGGTGGCGGGCATCATGACCCTGCCCGCCACGGCGATCACCGGCACGGCCGATGCGCCTGCGGTCTGGCGTGTGGGGGCGGGGCGTATCCTGCAGCTTGCGCCGGTCACGCTGGGCCGCAGCCTGGGCAGCCGGGTCGAGATTGCGGCGGGCATCGCACCGGGTGAGGAAATTGTGGTGAAGGGTGTGAACTCTGTCACCGAAGGCCAGACAGTCGGCAGAAGGATCGAATGATGCGCGGCTTCAATCTGTCGGACTGGGCGCTGAAACACCGGTCCATGGTGTGGTATCTGATTCTGGTTTCCCTGCTGGCGGGGGCTTTCGGCTATATGTCGATGGGGCGCGAGGAAGATCCCTCGTTCACCATCAAGACCATGATCATCAGCGCCGCCCTGCCCGGCGCCACCGCCGAAGAAACTGTCACCCAGGTGACAGAGCGGATCGAGAAGAAGCTGCAAGAGCTGGAAACCCTGAAAATGACCCGGTCGGAAACCCGGCCCGGTCAGACAACGGTCTATCTGGAACTGCGCGACGATACGCCGGCGGCCGAAGTTCCCGCGATCTGGGCGCGGGTGCGCAACATGATGAGCGATATCCGCGGCACCTTTCCCGAAGAATTCGCCGGTTTCGGCTTCAATGACAGCTTTGGCGATGTGTTTGGCAATATCTACGCCTTCACCTCGGACGGGTTCTCCCCGCGCGAGGTGAAGGATTGGGCCGAACAGGTGGAAACCGCCATCCTGGGGCTGGAGGATACCGGCAAGGTTGAACTGATCGGCGTGCAGGACGAGGTGATCCATATCGAGTTTTCGGCCCGCCGTCTGGCGGCGCTGGGGCTGGATCAGGCGGCGGTGCTGGATACGCTGGCGCAGCAGAATGCCATCGTGCCTTCGGGCATCATCCGCACCGCGCAGGAACAGGTTCTGGTCCGGGTTTCCGGCCGGTTCTCGGCGGCGGAAGAGCTGGCCGCCACTTCCTTGCGCGTGGGCGATACCTTCTTTGCCCTGTCCGATGTGGCGACGGTGACAGCCGGTTACGAAGATCCGCCGGGCGAGGTGTTCCGCTTCAACGGCCAGCCTGCGGTCGCGCTGATCGTGGGGATGCGGGCCGGATCGAATGTGCAGCATTTTGGCACCGAACTGGATGCGGTGACCGAGCGCATGGCGCAGGAACTGCCGCTGGGGATCGAATTGCACAAGGTGGCCGATCAGCCGCATGTGGTGCAGGAATCGGTCGACCACTTTCTGAAGGCGCTGATCGAGGCTGTGGTGATCGTGCTGGCTGTCAGCTTTGTGTCGCTGGGCCTGCGCGCAGGTCTGGTGGTGACGCTGACCATTCCGCTGGTGCTGGCGCTGACCTTCGTGATCCTGAACATCATGGACATCACGCTGCAGCGCATTTCGCTGGGGGCGCTGATCATCGCGCTGGGGCTATTGGTCGATGATGCGATGATCGCCATCGAAACCATGATCTCGCGGCTGGAAGTCGGTGAAAGCCTGGAAAAGGCCGCCAGCTATGCCTGGTCTTCCATCGCCTTTCCCATGCTGTCGGGAACGCTGGTCACCGTGGCGGGCTTCATACCCATCGGGCTGAACTCCTCTGCCGCGGGCGAATATACCATTTCGCTGTTCTATGTGATCGCCATATCCCTGCTGCTGTCCTGGGTGGTGGCGGTGCTGTTCGCGCCGATCCTGGGCACGAGCTTCCTGCCCAAGCGGATGAAGCACCACAACCCTGAACCCGGCCGCCTGCGCCGCGCGTTTCATGCGGCATTGCGCGGGGCGATGCGGTGGAAATGGCTGACTGTGGGCATCACCTTCCTGGCCTTTGCCGTGTCGATCTACGGGATGCGCTTTGTCGAACAGCAGTTCTTCCCCACATCCGACCGGCCCGAGCTGATCATCGACGTTTCGCTGCGGCAGAATTCCAGCTTTACCGCCACGGATGCGGTGATGGCCGATCTGGATGACTGGATCGCGCAGCAGGAAGAGCCGGTCTTCTGGTCTACCTATGTGGGCCGCAGCGCGCCGCGCTTCATCCTGGCCTTCGATGCCATGACGCCTTCGCCCAATTTCGGGCAGATCGTCATCATGACCGAAAGCCTGGAGGCGCGCGATGCGCTGCAGCAGAAGGTGCGCGATCTTGCGGAAACCATGCCGGGGGTCGACGTGTTTCCGAAATTCCTGGAACTGGGGCCGCCGGTGGGCAAGCCGGTGCAATATCGCCTGTCGGGGCCTGAACCGGCCAAAGTGGCCGATCTTGGCCGCGATCTGGCGGCGGTGGTGGCGGGCGACAGCCGCCTGACCGGCGTGGTGATGAACTGGAACGAACCGGCGCGCGTCGCCCGTGTCGTGCTGGATCAGGACCGGCTGCGCCAGCTGGGCCTGACGCAGACCGATGTGGCGCAGGCGCTCTATGGCCTGTTTGATGGCACGACCGTGACCGAACTGCGCGATGGCCGCACGCTGATCGACGTGGTGGCGCGCGGCACCGATGCAGACCGGTCTTCCATCGCATCGCTGCAGAACCTGCAGCTGGGCAATGCGGCGGGGCAGCCGATTCCGCTGATTTCCTTTGCCACGCTGGAATGGGATATGGAACCGCCGGTCATCCACCAGCGCAACAGGGTTCCCACGGTGACGGTGAAGGCGGCGGTGCTGACGAAAGACCAGCCCGATACCATCGTGAAGGCGCTGACCCCGAAGATTGACGCCTTTGCCGCCGGGCTTCCGCCGGGCTATCGCGTGGAACTGGGCGGTTCGGTGGAAAACAGCGGCAGCAGCCAGGCGCCGATTGTTGCGGTTGTGCCGCTGATGATCCTTGTCATGGTTACCCTGGTCATGGTGCAGATGCAGGGGTTCCGCCTGTCGGCCATCGTGCTGGCCGTGGCGCCGCTGGGCATGATCGGGGTGGTGATCGCGCTGGTCTCTTCCGGGGCGCCACTGGGGTTTGTGGCCATTCTGGGTGTGCTGGCGCTGATGGGCATCCTGATCCGAAACTCCGTAATCCTGGTGCACGAGATCGAAGAGCTGCTGCACAAGGGCCGCGACCGCTGGCAGGCGGTGTTCGAGGCATCGGACAGCCGCGCCCGCCCCATCCTGCTGACGGCGGCGGCGGCCAGCCTCGCGCTGATCCCGATCTCGCAGCAGGTGTTCTGGGGGCCGATGGCCTATGCGATGATGGGGGGCATCATTGTTGGCACGCTGGTTACGTTGTTGTTTGCCCCGGCGCTGTATTGCGTGGTGTTCCGGCTGCGGCCGCCCGTGGCGTAAGGCGGCTGCGTGGCCTCAGGCGCGCCGCCACCGGCTGGCGCGCCGTTCCGCAGGCTGGATCAGCAGATAGTCGATGGCCAGCATGATGGCCACGAACCCCAGCGCATAGGCCAGGACACCGGCGATATCGAACAGCTGGAACTTCATGTGGATCTGGAATCCCACGCCGGTGGACCGGCCCAGAAACTCGACCACCAGCACGATTTTCCAGATGATCGCCAGCCCGTTGCGCGCTGATGCCGCCATGAATGGCGCAAGCTGCGGCAGCAGCACATGGCGCAGCCGGGCGAGGGGCGACAGGCGGAACACCTGCGCCATATCCGCCAGTGCCGGTGACAGCGTGCGCGCGCCCTCGCGCATCGTGACCAGAACCATGGCCGTCTTGTTGATGGTGACAGCCGCGATGGCCGCCACTTCGTTCAGCCCGATCCACAGATAGCACAGCACGATCACCACCAGCGCGGGCAGGTTCAGGAAGATCGTCACCCAGGGGTCAAGCCAGCGGTCCAGCCGGGGCATCCGGCCCAGGGCCACGCCCAGCACCGATCCCAATACCATGGCCAGTCCGAAAGCCATGGCCACCCGCAGAAGCGTGGCCGATGTATGATGCCACAGCCGCCCCGAAACCGCCTCGGTCCAGAAGGTGGCCAGCACTTCGGGCGGGGCGGGCAGGATGCGGGGTTCGCCCTTCAGCAGGGCCAGCCCCCACCAGAACGCAACAAACCCCGCCAGCGACAGGGCAAGGATCATTCGGTCGGGCATGTGAACGGGTCGGGTCATGCGGTCAGGATAGGGCAGGGCGCCGGGATGTGCGCTTCTACCTTCGTCCAATTCCCGCGCAGGTGCGACAGGCCTAGGCTCCGGCCATGCGTATGTTTCTGGCCCTGCTGTTCGTTCTTCTGGATACCGCGCTGGCGCTTGCGGCCCCGCTGGGCCGTGACGAGATCGCGGGCTTCATCGTGCCGCCCTATGCCCTGGGCGAGCCGGTGAATGACAAGGGTGTATGGAGCCTGCGCAACTCTGGCGGGGCCGAGGCGGGCTATGTGTTCGAAACCGCGCCGATGGCACCGCTGCCCGGCTTTTCCGGTGCGCCGATCAACATGCTGGTTCTGCTGGATCTGGAGGGCCGGTTCATCGACCTGCGGCTGATTTCGCATAACGAGCCGATCTTCGTATCCGGTCTGGGCGAAGCGCCGTTTCGCAGGTTTCTGGAACAATATCCCGGCCTTTCGATCAATACGCCGATGGTGGTGGGCGTGCCCTATGGCGAGGGTGGCGCAGGCAGCGGTATGGTGCATCTGGATGGTGTCGCCAAGGCCACGGCCTCGGTCCGTATTGCGCATGAAAGTATTCTGGCCGCAACATTGCAGGTGGCGCGCGAAAAGATGCAGGGCGTGCAATCGGCGCCCCCGGCCCATCCCGACCCTGCGCATGATGAACCGCTGAACTGGCAGGCGCTGGTGGATCAGGGCATTGCCCGCAATCTGCGCGTGACCAATGCCGAACTCGATGCCGCCTTTGCGGGCACCATCTGGGCCGATGACGACCCGGAGGCGCAGGCCGATCCCGAAGGGCTGTTTCTCGACCTCTGGCTGGTGGATATCGGCCCGCCCAGCATCGCCCGCGCCGTGCTGGATGCCGATGCCCAGGCCGATCTGGCGCGGTTCCTGCGCGTTTCACCCGATGACGAGCCGCTGCTGGTGATCGACGCCGGGCGGCATGGGCTGGTCAGCGCGGATTTCGTGCGCAACACCGCGCCCGATCTGCTGGGCGCCGAACAGGATGGCCTGCCGCTGGCCCTGCGCGATGCCGACATGATCTTCGGCACACAGCCCGACGTGCCCGAAGGCACGGCGATGATCCTGCGCACCGACCGGCGGCTGGGCTTCGATCCGGCGCGCGACTGGATGCTGCAGGTGATCGCCACGCGTGAACATGGGATGTTTCAGCCCGAAATCGGATCGGCCACCTTCACGCTGACGCATCAGACCCCGGAACGCTTTTATGCCCGCGCCACCCCGCCCAAGACCCTGCCCCCCTGGGTGGAGGCGCTGCGCAACCGCGCCACCGATCTGGTGCTGCTGGCGGTGGCGCTGCCCGCGCTGCTGCTGGCGCTGGGGCCGGGGATGAACCGGCTGGCCGGGCTGCGGCTGTTTACCCCGATCCGGCTGGGTATTCTGGCCGCGGTCACCGGGTTCATCGGCTGGTGGGGGCAGGGGCAGCTTTCCATCGTGACCCCGTTGGCGACCCTGCGCACGGCGATCGAGGGCGGCAGTTTCGCCTATCTGCTGTATGATCCCTTCTCGCTGCTGATCTGGGCGGTGGCGATCCTGGGCTTCGTGCTCTGGGGGCGCGGGCTGTTCTGCGGCTGGCTGTGCCCCTTTGGTGCCCTGCAGGAATTCGCGCATCATCTGGGCCGCCTGCTGCGCCTGCCGAAATGGGAACTGGCGCCGCGCTGGGATACCCGGCTGAAGGGCCTGAAATATGCGCTGCTGGGCGGCATGGTGCTGACGGTGCTGATCGCGCCCGACCGGGTGGATACCGTGGCCGAGCTGGAGCCGTTCAAGACCGCCATCACCACCTTCTTCATCCGCGAATGGTATTATGTGGCCTATGCCGGGTTCTGGCTGGTTCTGGGCCTGTTCACCTTCAAGGGCTTCTGCCGCTATGTCTGCCCGCTGGGCGCGCTGATGGCGATTGGCGGGCTGCTGCGCGGGCGCGACTGGATCGCGCGGCGCAAGGAATGTGGCTCGCCCTGCCAGCTGTGCAAGGTGCGCTGCAATTATGGGGCGATCAAGCCAACCGGGCAGATCTCCTATTCTGAATGTTTTCAATGCCTTGATTGCGTGACCATCCATGATGACCCGCGGCAGTGCGTGCCGCTGGTTCTGGCCGCAAAGGGCCGGGTGATGAAACCTGCAACACGGGCGGTGGCGGCAAAATGAAACGGCGGCGGTTCCTGCAGATCGTGGCGGCGGCGGTGGCGGCACCGGGCATGGTGTCGGCGGCGGCCGAATGGCGCGGCCAGGCGCTGGGGGCAGAGGCCGCGATCGCGCTGCACGGGCCGGGGGCAGAGGCCGCGCTTGCCGAACTGCCATCCCTTCTGGCGCAGGTCGAGGCGGTGTTCAGCCTGTATCAGCCTTCAGAACTGACGCGGATCAATGCGGCAGGGGGCGGCGTGCCCTCGCCCTGGATGGCCGAGGTTCTGGCGCTGGCCGACCATTTGCACAGGCTGACCGATGGCGCCTTCGATCCCACGGTGCAGCCCCTGTGGCGGGCGCTGGCGACCGGCGGCGATGTGATCGGCGCGCGGGCGCTGGTCGGCTGGGATCGTGTGGTGCTCGGGCCTGACATCCGCTTGGGCGCGGGGCAGGCGCTGACGCTGAACGGCATCGCGCAGGGCTTTGCCACCGATCTGCTGCGCGATCGGCTGGCGGCACGCGGTTTCACCCAGGCGCTGGTGAATATCGGGGAACATGCCGCCTTGGGCGGGCCGTTCCGGCTGGCCATCGAAGATCCGGCAGCGGGCGTTCTGGCGACGCGGGCCCTGCGCGGTGCGGCGCTCGCTGTCAGTTCGCCCGCCGCCATGCACCTGGGCGGGCAGGGTCATATCCTGCACCCGGCGGGCCTGCCGCCTGTCTGGTCCACCGTGGCGGTCGAGGCGGACCGGGCGGCGCTGGCCGACGGGCTGGCCACGGCGCTGGTCTTTGCCGATCTGGCGCAGATCACCCGCCTGCGCGCCGAAGTGCCAGGGCTGCGCGCGGTGGTGCTGGTGGATTCGGCAGGCGATCTGCGCACGGTCTAAGCGGTGGGTGGGGCACCCCCTCCCCAACCCTCCCCTTGGCAGGGAGAGGGGGAGCGGCGCCCTGGGCCGTGGCGGTGCGCAGGCAGCTGCCACAAGGGCGCTCTCCCTCTCCCCCATGGGGGAGAGGGGCGGGGTGAGGGGCGCTGCGCCATGGGGTCTGCTGCCCCCCTCCCCAACCCTCCCCCTGGCAGGGGAGGGGGCGCGCGTTGTTTTAGGCTGGGTGCGGTGCGCGCAAGTGCCGTGAGGGCGGGCACCCTCTCCCCCTTGGGGGAGAGGGCAGGGTGAGGGGGCACGGCGACCGAGTAAGCTCAGCGGTCCGGCATCGTGAAGGTCAGCCCGTATTTCGCATAGGCCGCAGCCAGGCGGCCATCCGCCAGCGCCGCAGTGATCGCATCATCCAGCGCATAAGACAGGTCGCGGTGGCTGTGATGCACGGCAATCCCCACGGTCCAGCTGCCAAGGGCAAAGCCCGGCAAGGGCGGCTGATGCACACGCACCCCGTCACCCGCCCCGGCCTGCAACTGAGCCCTCGGGCCCATGGCCGCCATCACCTCGCCCGCGTTCAGCGCCGCCATGCCTTCGGCCATGGTCTTGAACCGGTGGATGTTCGGCCCGATCTGCCCGCCGGGAAAGGCGGTCAGATAGAAATCGGAAATCGAATCATTCTCCACCGCCACGGTATCGAAGCGGAAAAACGCAGGCACCGGCGCCCCTTCATGGCGGGTCTCGTCCGAGGCTATGGCATCCGGATAGGCATCCAGCCGATAGGCAATGGCGATTTCTTCCTTGGCATACTGGCCCGTGAACACCACCTGTTCCACCAGACAGGTGAATTCTGAATTATAGGGCACCCGCAGCATCACATTGGATACGGGTTCCTTCTGCACCGTGCCCCGCCAGACATAAGACATCAGATCGGTCTGCAGATTTTCGCCCGCCTGTACAAAGCGGTATGCGGGCGTCACGCCAAGACTTTCGGCCAGAATACGGCCCACTTCGATATCCACCCCTTTTGCCATGCCATCCTCGGCCCAGCTGTAGGGGGGGAAATCCTCGTATACCGCGATGTTCAGCGTGCCACGTTCGATGATCTCGTCCATGGTCTGGCCGACAAACTCGCGCGGGGTGTTCTGTGGGCGGGCGCCGGGCACCACATTTTCGCAGCGGGCGAAAACGGGCAAGGCGGCAAGGGTAAATGCCCCTGCCGCCAGCCCCGCCAGAAGGGCGCGCCTGTCCATGATCAATGCGCGGCCGAAAGCCCGATGGTCAACGCCTCGGCCGCGTGTTTGGAGCCTTCGGGCGTGCCATCAAGGAAAAGCACCGCACGGCGTACCACACTGTCGGACACCGGGGCGCCAGAGGCGGTTTTCACCTCGACCGAAATCGCGGCCAGCTCTTCCTTCAGTTTGGCCGCATCGCCACCACCGGCGGCGAGTTCGTCACGGATCGCGGTCAGCCGGGCGGTATGGGCATCCAGCGCACCATCTTCGGGGCGCGTTTCAATATAGGTGCGGATCGCCCAGGCAGCTTTCTGGCCCAGAACCTCGCCAAAGGCAGGCATCTTGGTGGTGCCATCCTGCGTATAGCCGTGCTGAAAGCGCTCAACATACCATTCGTCGCCATATTCGGCAGCTTCCAGGAAGCGCAGGTCTGGGGCCAACCCGCCCGACACCACACCCAGACCATGGCAGCGGGCGCAGTTCTGATTATAAGCGCTGTCCCCGATCTGAAGCGCCTTGGCCCAGGCCTCTTCGCCCACCTTGTCGGCGCGATAGGGGTTTTCGATCAGCCACTCTTCGCCCACATCGGGCAGGGCATCGGTGTTGACTGGCTGGGGGGCCACATCACCATGGCCTGCGGCCATGGTCGCAATCCCGGCAAGGGCCAGAGCGGCAGCGATTCCGCGGATCAAATGGGTCATAGGCTCGTCCTCCCTTGAGCATTGATCCGTGCTAACCGAACCTTGCTGCATTGCGGTATTGGACTTTCGTGCAGGCGGCGGCGCTCCTGCGACCAATGTCTTATTCCCCTCACCGGCTCCCCGGCTGAACATGACGGCAGGGAGACGAGACATGCCATATTTCAAACCGCAGACCGCCGCGGCCGCCGCGGCGCTTGCTTTTTGCACCCTGCCCGCCGCCGCGCAGCAGGCCGCCAAGATTGATGTGCCGATCCTGTATCTGCGCCAGGAGGCAGAACTGCCGCCCGTGCTGTCGAATCTGGATCCGGTGCCCGAAGATCTGGGCATCGCCGGGGCCGAGGTGGCGCTGAAAGACAACCAGACCACAGGCGGTTTTCTGGGCCATAACTACACGCTGCAGGTGGTTTCTGTCGAACCCGGCGGCGATCTGGCGGGCGCGGCAAAAGCTGCGCTGGCCGGGGCAGGCGTGGTGCTGGTGGAAGGCTCTGCCGCCGATGTGCTGACGGTGGCCGACCTGCCCGAGGCGCAGGGCAAGCTGCTGTTCAACGTGGCCTCGGGCGCTGCGGCGCTGCGCTCGGCCGATTGCCGGGCGAATGTGCTGCATACCATCCCCGAAGATGCCGCGCGCACCGATGCGCTGATGCAGGTTCTGGTGGCCAAGCAGTGGAAAACCCTGGCGCTGGTGATCGGCCCGAAAGAAGGCGATCGGATCTATGCCGATTCCCTGCGCCAGTCTGCCACCAAATTCGGCCTGACCATCGCGGGTGAGAAAGAGTGGACCTTCGACACTGACTTGCGCCGCGCCGCCACCACCGAACTGCCGCCCTTCACCCAGGATCTGCCGGAACATGATGTGCTGCTGGTGGCGGATGAGGCCGATGATTTCGGCCGCTATGTGGAACATAACACCTGGGCGCCCCGCCCCATCGCCGGTTCCGAAGGGCTGGAAGGCTTCGGCTGGACGCCCGTGCTGGAACAATGGGGGGCGGTGCAGCTGCAGAACCGCTTTGAAAAACAGGCCGAACGCAACATGCAAAGCCGCGATTACGCGGCCTGGACGGCGATCCGCGCCATCGGCGAGGCGGTCACCCGCAGCAATGCGGCCGATCCTGCCACGCTGCGGGCCTATCTGCTGTCCGACGCGTTCCAGCTGGATGGTTTCAAGGGCCGCGCGCTGACCTTCCGCCACTGGAACGGCCAGATGCGCCAGCCCATCGCCGTCGCCAATGCCCGCGCGCTGGTCACGCTCGCCCCGGTCGAGGGCTTCCTGCACCAGCGCAATGAAACCGACAGCCTCGGGATGGACGAACCCGAGAGCGCCTGCAAAGCTTTCGGAGGATGACATGACCCGCCTTGCCCTTCTGCTGATGACTATCGCCCTGCCGGTTCAGGCCGGAGAAATCTGGGTGACCAATGAAAAGGACGATACCGTTTCGGTGATCGACGCCGATACGCTGGAGGTGGTGCGCACCTATCCCACCGGCGAACGCCCGCGCGGCATCACCTTTTCCAAGGATTTCAGCCGCGTCTACATCTGCGCCTCAGACAGTGACACAGTGCAGGTGATGGATCCGGCAACCGGCGCGATCCTGCATGATCTGCCATCGGGCGAAGACCCGGAACAGTTCGTTCTGGCCCCGGATGACCGCCACCTCTACATCGCGAACGAGGATGACGCGGTGACCACCGTGGTGGATACCGAAACCCGCACCGTGGTGGCCCAGATCAATGTCGGGATCGAGCCCGAAGGGATGGCCGTTTCCCCCGATGGCAAGATCGCCATAACCACCTCTGAAACCACGAACATGGCGCATTGGATCGACACGGCGACCCAGGCCCTGTTCGCCAATACACTGGTCGACAGCCGCCCGCGCCACGCCGAATTCACCGCCGATGGCGCCAGGCTCTGGGTTTCCTCCGAAATCGGCGGCACGATTACCGTGTTCAACACCGCCGATCAGGCAGAGATCGGCAAGATCCGCTTCGAAATCACCGGGGTCAATCAGGATCTGGTGCAGCCGGTCGGGTTCAAATTCTCGCCCGATGGCAAGAAGGCCTTCGTGGCGCTTGGCCCCTCGAACCATGTCGCCGTGGTGAATACCGAAACCCTGCAGCCCGAGAAATACATCCTCGTCGGACGCCGCGTCTGGCACATGGCCTTTTCGCCCGACAACAGCCAGCTGTTCACCACCAACGGCGTCTCCGGCGATGTGACGGTGATCGACGTGGCCAGTGAAGAGCCGGTGAAGACCATCAAGGTCGGCCGCTTCCCCTGGGGCGCCGCCATGCGCCCTACCAAAAACTGAAAGGATCTGCCCCATGAAATCCCTGTTGCTTGCCCTCGCCCTCACGGCCCTGCCGCTGGCTGCCACCGCCCAGACGGCGGGCCTGCTGGAACGCGCCAACCGCGTGGAACTGCCCGGGCTGAAGCTGATGTCGGGCGAACCCGTCTCGGCCGCGCCGCTCACGCTCAAATCCGGCACCTATTACATCATCGAGATCGAATCCGACGGCAGCGCCGAACTGGCGCTGGAAGGCGCGGCCTTCTTCCGGGCGATCTGGGTCAATGAGGTGGTCATCAACGATATCGAAATCCGCCCGCTGGGGCTCGATTCCTTCGAATTCGATGATGAAGGCAAGATCGAACTGTCGTTCATCGCCATCAAACCTGGCAAATACGCGCTCAACGTGCCGGGTTCGACCGGCGACAGCCAGCGGGTCGAGATCAGCATCGAGTGACCGGCGGGCTGCAGATCCAGGGCGTCAGCTACCGCTACGGCGCGAAGGAGGCGCTTTCGGGCCTGTCTTTCGACGTGCCCGCCGGGCAGTTCTGCGCGCTTCTGGGGCCGAATGGCGCCGGAAAATCCACGCTGTTTTCGCTGCTGACCCGGCTGTTCACCAGCCGGGAAGGCCAGATCATCGTGGCAGGCCAGGATCTGGCCCGCCATCCCCGGGCGGCACTGGCGCGTATGGGGGTGGTGTTCCAGCAGCCGACGCTGGATCTGGATCTGACGGTACGCCGCAACCTGCTGTATTTCGCGGCGCTTCACGGCATCGCGGGGCGCGAGGCCGAACGCCGTGCCGCCGAGGCGCTGGAACGGCTGGGCATGGTCGAACGCGCCCATGAACCCCTGCGCAACCTGAACGGCGGCCACCGGCGGCGGATGGAGATTGCCCGCGCGCTGATCCACCGCCCCGCCGTGCTCTTGCTGGATGAACCGACGGTCGGCCTTGATGCGGCATCCCGCCGGGCGATCACCGATCATGTGCATGATCTGGCGGCGCAGGGTCTGGCCGTGCTCTGGGCCACCCACCTCACCGACGAGGTGGAGGATACCGATCTGCTGGCCATCCTGCATCAGGGCCGCCTGCTGGCCACCGGCAGCTGTGCCGATCTGCGCGGGGCGGAACCGCTGCGCGACATGTTCCTGCGCCTGACTGCCCTTCCCGTTGCCGAAATATCCTCGGGGGGTGCGGGGGGCAGACAGCCCCCCGCTTTGGCCCCCGCCTGCGCCGGGGGGCCTGCGCCATGATCTGGTTCACCGCCCTTCAGGCCATCCTGCACCGCGAAGCATTGCGCTTCGTCGGCCAGCGCGGCCGCCTGGTCGCGGCGTTGGTGCGCCCGCTGGTCTGGCTGTTCGTCTTCGCCGCCGGTTTCCGCGCCGCCCTTGGCCTGTCGATCATCCCGCCCTACCAGACCTATATCACCTACGAGACCTACATCGTCCCCGGCCTTTGCGGCATGATCCTGTTGTTCAACGGGATGCAAAGCTCGCTTTCGCTGGTCTATGACCGGGAAATGGGCTCCATGCGGCTCTTGCTGACGGCGCCGCTGCCGCGCTGGTGGCTGCTGATGTGCAAACTGCTGGCGGGCACGCTGGTGTCGGTTTTGCAGGTTGGCATCTTTCTGGGCATTGCCGCGCTCTGGGGCGTGCGCATCCCCGCTGTCGGTTTTATCGCCGTCATCCCCGCGCTGCTGGTGGGCGGGCTGATGCTGGGCGCGCTGGGGCTGATGCTGTCATCCTTCATCAAGCAGCTGGAAAACTTCGCAGGCGTGATGAACTTCGTGATCTTCCCGATGTTCTTCCTGTCTTCCGCGCTTTACCCGCTGTGGAAGATGCGCGAATCCGCGCCCCGGCTGGCCGATCTCTGCGCCATTAACCCCTTTACCCATGCGGTCGAGCTGATCCGCTTCGCGCTGTATGGCCAGTTCAACGCGCCCGCCCTGGGCTGGGTGGTGCTGGCCGCCGTGCTGTTCGGTGCGGCGGCGCTTTGGGGCTATGATCCGGCGCGCGGGATGCAGGCGCGCAAGGGCTAGCTTACGCCGCTGCCAGCTGCACCAGCCGCAGGCAGACCCGCGTGGCCAGCCCCATATCCTGCACCGAAATCCATTCCAGCGGCCCGTGAATCTCCTGCATCCCGGTAAAGACATTGGGGCAGGGCACCCCCATTTCCGTCAGGCGTGACCCATCGGTGCCGCCGCGGATCGGAACCGATACCGGCTCCAGCCCCTCGGCCCGGCAGGCGGCGCGGGCCAGTTCCACCGGCGTCATGTCCTGTTCCAGCCAGTAACGCATGTTGCGGTATTGCGGCCTGATGGTGCAGGACACCACGGCGCGCGGTTCGGCGGCCTGCACCGCATCGCAGGCGGCGCGCAGCAGATCACCCTTCGCCGCCAGCCCCTCCCGCTCGAAATCCCGCAGGATGAAGCGCAGCTCTGCCTCGGCGGCCGTGCCGGTCATTTCATAGACATGCAGAAATCCGTCGCGCCCCTCCACCACTTCGGGCGACTGGGTCGCCAGCGGCAGGCGGTTCAGCACCTCGGCCGCCAGATGCAGCGCATTCACCAGCTTGCCTTTCGCATAGCCGGGATGGGCCGAAACCCCGGTGATCTTCACCACCGCGCCATCGGCGGAAAAGCTCTCGAACTCGATCTCACCCACCTGGCCACCATCCAGCGTATAGGCGAAAGCGGCGCCCAGATCGGCGGGCAGGCGCGGATCGACCCCGCGCCCCACCTCTTCATCCGGGGTAAAGGCGATGCGGATGGTGCCATGCGGGATCTGCGGGTTTTCCAGCAGGTGCCGCGCCAGCGTCATGATGATCGCCACCCCGGCCTTGTCATCGCCGCCCAGCAGCGTGGTGCCGCTGGCGGTGATGATGTCATGCCCCAGACGGCTGGCCAGATAGGGCGAATATTCGGGGGTCAGCGCCAGTTCCGGTGCATCGGGAAAGCTGATCGCGCCGCCGTTATAGCCGCGATGCACCACGGGCTTCACCCCGGTGGCGTTGAAGGCTGGCGCGGTATCCACATGGGCCAGCAGCCCCAGCACCGGCGCCGTTACCCCCGGCGTGGCCGGGATGGTGGCCAGCACCACGCCGTAATCCGTCAACTGCACATCCGCCGCCCCGATCTCCTGCAGTTCTGCCACCAGCATATGCTGCAGATCCAGTTGGATCGCGGTGCTGGGCTGGCTGTCAGACCGTTCATCGCTTTGCGTATCCACTGCCGCATAGCGGATCAGGCGCTGTTCCAGTTCGCTGTCGAATTCGGTTCTCATGGCCGGGCTCCTTCGTTGTGGCGCATGGTGGCGGCTTCGCGCGGCAGGGTCCAGTGGCCGGAATGGAAAAACGCGCCACCCTTGCGGGTGACGCGCCTTGCGTGCTGGCTGACCGGAGGGGGTCAGTTCGCCATGGCAAGCTGTTTCGGCAGTTTGAAGGTCCAGACGGTGCCGCCCTGGTTCAGGTAGTTCACCTTCTTGGCCACTTCACCACCCCAGAGCGGCACGGCGCCACCCCAGCCCGACACGATCGAGACATATTGCTCGCCATCGGCTTCCCAGGTGACCGGCTGGCCAACGATGCCCGACCCGGTCTGGAATGACCACAGTTTCTCGCCCGTGGTGTCATCCAGCGCGATGAACTCGCCTTCCGGGTTGCCAAAGAACACCAGGCCACCGGCCGTGGTCATCACGCCACCCCACAGCGGGGCCTCGTTCTTGTATTCCCACTTCCATTCGCCGGTCATCGGGTCGATGGCCTTCAGCGAACCGATATGGTCTTCATAGTTCGGCTTGATGGTGAAGCCAGACCCCAGATAGGCGGCACCTTTCTTGTAGGTGACCGGCTCGTTCCAGATATCCATGCCCCATTCGTTCGACGGCACATAGAACATCCCGGTATTCTGGCTGAAGGCCATCGGCATCCAGTTCTTGCCGCCCAGGAAGGACGGGGAAGAGAACACCATCTCGCCCTTGGCGCCATCGGCCGATTTCGACGGATCGCCGGGGCGACCTTCCTCGATGAAGATCGGGCGGCCGGTCTCGTCGATGCCAGAGGCCCAGGTGATATCCTTCACGAAGGGCCAGGCGTTCAGGAACTTGCCGTCTTCGCGGTTCAGAACGTAGAAGAACCCGTTGCGGTCGGCAGTGGCGAATTTCTTGTTGCCGTCCTTGTCGACGAAGGACACAACCTCGTTCACGCCGTCAAAATCCCAGCCTTCGCGCGGCGTGGTCTGGAAGTGCCACTTGATCTCGCCAGTGGCCGGGTCGATCCCCAGACGGCTGGCGGCATAAAGGTTGTCGCCCTTGTTGCCTTCAACCGGGGTGCCTGCATTGCGCAGGTGGCTGTTCCAGGGCGCCGGGTTGCCGGCACCGAAGACCAGCGTATTGGTGTCGATGTCGTAGCTGCCACCCAGCCAGGTCGCGCCGCCACCCGATTTCCACATGTCGCCCGGCCAGGTCGCGTTCAGCGTCCCGGTCATGGTGCTTTCCTTGCCGTTCAGCGTGCCCATGTGGCCTTCGATCACCGGGCGCGTCCAGACGGTTTCGCCGGTCAGCGCATCGCGCGCCTGCACTTCACCCACAACGCCGAATTCACCACCCGAATTGCCGGTGATGACCAGGCCGTTCACGATCAGCGGCGCGGCGGTATAGCTGTAGCCTTCCTTGTAATCGGCGATCTTCTTGTTCCAGACCACATCGCCGGTCTTCAGGTTCAGCGCGACGATGCGGGCATCGAGCGTGCCGAAATAGATGTTGTCGCCATAGATCGCGCCGCCCCGGTTGATCACATCGCAGCAGGGCAGGATGCCTTCGGGCAGCCGGGCATCATACTGCCAGACTTCCTTGCCGGTCTTCAGATCAATGGCATAGATCCGCGAATAGGATGCGGTGACATACATCATCCCGTCATGGATCAGCGGCTGGGTTTCCTGGCCGCGCTGCTTTTCGCCCCCGAACGAAAACGCCCAGGCCGGCAGCAGGTTCTTCACATTGTCCTTGTTCAGGGTGGTCAGCGGGCTGTACCGCTGCAGATCGCGCCCCATGCCATTGGTCAGAACGTCGCCCGTCGTTGCGGCATCCTTTGCCAGATCTTCTTCCGTAACGCCGGAAACCGCCGGCGATGCGGCAATAAGGGCCGCTGCCACGGCCATGATAAAGCGGTTCATCTGTTACCTCCCTTGGATGATCCGTCGGAGACCTCAGGCGACGCGCTCCCTCCTGCGGTTACCTTGGCCCAGTGGCCGTATCATCGGGCCGGTCACGGCGGTGTGAAATTGCACAATGGTCGTAAAGCGGCTGTCCAATGGTCGTAGAGCGGGGGCCGCATCAGGATGCGGGCCAGGCCGCGATCATGGCCTGCGCGTCGGAATCACCGCCGGCGGCGGCCTGCATCAGCCAGAAACGAGCCTGCCCGGCATCCTGGGGGATGCCGCTGCCCTCCAGCAGGGCGCGGGCATAATGGTATTGCGCTGTGACGTAGCCGCGCAGCGCCGCCTGTTTCACCCAATAGGTTGCAAGCTCTGCGTTTTTCGGCACGCCCAGCCCGTTTTCATAGGCATGTGACAGCAGGATCATCGAAGGTTCGTTGCCTGCTGCAGCGCAGGCCTGCATGGCCGCCATGGCCGCATCGTGCATACCGCCCTTCTGCGCTTCGTAGATCTGCCAGCAGGTCACGCCCAGCCATTCGGGCCGGGTGCTGAGGTTGCCGGTCAGCGCGGCCAGCCCGCCCTCTTCGGGGTTGAGAATGCCGTCCTGGGCCGAGGCCGGGACGGCGGCGGCAAGCAGCAAAACAGTCAGGATCCTGAAAGACATCACGCGCTCCATCGGCTGATTTCCGGCCAAAGGATAGCACGGCGCACCCTCCTGCGCCGTGCGACCAAAGGCGGATCAATCGGTGGTGGTGCGCAGATAGGCCAGAATGAATTCCTCCACCACCGGATCGGTGATGCCGACATGGCGCATCTTGGTGCCGGGAATCAGGCCGGTGTTATCCGCCATCCACGCTTTCAACGCCGGTTCCGTCCAGACGAAACCCGCCGATTTCAGGGCCTTGGAATAGGGATAGCCTTCCACCGATCCGGCAGCGCGGCCGATCACGCCCTCCAGCTTGGGGCCATAGCTTTCATGGCTGGCATCGGTGGCATGGCAGCGGCGGCAGCTGGCGTCGAACAGCGCCGCGCCGGCCTCTACCTTGATCCGCTCGAAGGTCTGGCTATCTTCGGCCAGGGCGGCGGTGGGCAGCAGGGCCATGGCGGCAAGGCTTGTGCCAAGCACTGCGGCAAACAGGGGGGTGAGGGTCATTCCCGTCTCCATTTCGGTTGGTTGCGCGTTCGCGGGCACCCTCGCTGCCGGGGCGGTGCGCGGCGTTGATGCAGGTCAACCGGGCCATGCTGCTTTGGTCGTAGGCGGCACGGAGGGTTGCGCGCCTTTGGTCGAATATCCCTGTTGCGCTGCCGGGTTAGAATATATCCATCTCGGGGGAGGGATATCATGTCGATCACACGTCACCTTTTCGGCGCCGCTTTGGCCGCGCTCTGTTCAACCGCCGCCCTGGCCGAGGATGCCGTTCTGCGCATCGCCACCCAGGTCAGCGGCACCGTCAACTGGGAGCTGACGACGATCGCCAGCCACGGGCTGGATCGTGCCAACGGCTTTACCATGCAGGTGCAGGATGTGGCCGCCGGGCCTGCGGCCCAGCTTGCCTTTCAGGCGGGCGAGGCGGATGTGATCGTCTCCGACTGGCTCTGGGTCGCACGGGCCCGGGCCGAGGGGCAGGATTATGTCTTCATCCCCTACAGCCGTGCGGTGGGTGCCCTGCATGTGCCCGAAGGCAGCACGGCCCAGACGCTGGCCGATCTCAAAGGCGGGCAGATCGGTATTGCCGGCGGCCCGGTCGACAAAAGCTGGCTGATCCTGCGCGCCTATGCCCAGCAGGAATATGGCATGGATCTGGCTGCCGAAACCGAACAGGTCTTTGGCGCGCCGCCGCTGATTTTTGAAACGGCGCTCGGGGGCGAATTGCAGGGCGCGGTAAACTTCTGGCACTTCGGCGCCAAGATGGAAGCCGCCGGGATGCGCCCGCTGGTCACCGTGGCGCAGGCCGGGCAGGCGCTGGGGCTGGATGCCGATACACCGCTGCTGGGCTATGTGGTGACGGGGGATCTGCTGCGCGAAAAGCCGCAGCTGGTGGCAGGCCTTGCCGCCGCCAGCCGGGGCGCGAAAGAGATCCTCGCCACCGATGATGCCGCATGGGAGGCCTTGCGCCCCATCATGAACGCCAAGACCGATGCCCAGTTTGCCGCGCTCAAGGAAGGCTTCCGCGCCGGTATCCCGGCCCCCGGCCCGGTCGACGAGGCCTCGGCGGCAAAGATGCTGGCCATCATGGCGCAGCTCGGCGGCGAAGAGCTGGTGGGCAAGATGACAGATCTGCCCGCGGGCGTGTTCGTCACCCCCGGCAGCTGATGGCCGCGCTGGCGCTTCATCTGGAGGGCGCCGATCATGGCGGCGGGCCACTGATCGGCCCGCTGTCGCTGTCTGTCCAGCCCGGTGAAACCGTGGCGCTTGTCGGCCCGTCAGGCATTGGCAAGACCACGCTGCTGCGCATCATCGGCGGGCTGCACAAACGCTGGCGCGGGCGGCTGGACCTGCCGGGGCGGCTGGCCATGGTGTTTCAGGAACCCGTGCTGCTGCCCTGGCGCAGTGCCCTGCAGAACATCACCCTGACCACCGGCTGCACCCCTGCTGCGGCGCAGGCCGCGCTGGCCTCGGTCGAACTGGCGGAACGGGCCGCGCATTTCCCCGGCCAGCTGTCGCTGGGCCAGCAGCGCCGCCTGTCTCTAGCCCGGGCCTTCGCCATGCAGCCTGATGTGCTGCTGATGGATGAACCCTTCGTTTCCCTTGATCCCGCCCTGGCGGATGAGATGATGGCCCTGTTCGAACGGCTGCGCGCCGGACGTCCGCTGGCCACCGTGATCGTGACCCATGCCCCGGCCGAGGCGGAACGTCTGGCGACCCGCATCCTGCGGCTGGACGGACGGCCCGCCGCGCTGAGCGCCGCCTGACGCCGGATTTGCCGCATCTCGCCACCTGTGCCAGACTGCCCGCATGACCGATGATCTGCAAACCCTGGCCGTCGTGCCCCGCCTGTTCCCGGACATCCGGCGCGGCACCAAGACCTCGACCATCCGCTGGGCGGAAACGCGCATCACCCCCGGCTCGCTGCGCCTGATCTGTGGTGGCGAATCCCTTGTCGTCAATGTCACACGCTGCACCGATCTGCCGCTGTCGCAGGCGGCGGCCTTTGTCGGGCGCGCGGCTGACTGGCCGGATGAGGTGATGCTGCAGGGGATGCGCGAACATTACCCGCAGATCACCCTGCAGGATGTGGTTCAGATCGTGGAATTCGATCCGCCAATCCCCTGACCACCAGCCGCCCGAACGCGGTCAGAACATCGGCGCATATTTCCAGCGGTCGGCATCGGGCGTGACCTCTTCCAGATCATAGCCCGACCGGCGCAGCCTTTGCGCATCGGCAAATCCCAGATCGGCGGCCTGATCCACCAGCGCCCGGCCCGCCGCCTCATCCTGCACCGTGCCGCGCCCGCGCATCATGTCCAGCCCATAGTTGAACATGCCCACCGGATCGCCCGCCTCGGCGGCCATCCGGTCATAATCCGCCGCGCGGTCCGGGTCCATGTCGCCGCCAAATCCGTTGTCATGCAGATAGGATAGCCAGGTCATCGCCCCGGTATACCCATCATCGACACAGCGTTCGAACAGCTGGCGCGCCATGTCATGGCTGCCCGATTTCGTCATCAGATAGCCCGAGGCGCAGGTGGTCATCGAGGTATTGCCCTTCAGCGCCTCGTCCAGATTGCGGCTCAGGCTCATTTCATCGGGGTTCAGCGTGCCATCTTCGGCTTCGGCCTGTGCGGCCAGCGGCAGCAGGGCAACCAGAAGGGGCAGCAGGGCAAGTTTCGGCATGATATCCTCCGCACGCATCGCCCAAGGCTAACCCCGGCAGCACCGCCCGCAATGATACAATGGTCGCCCCCGGCAAAGACCCGCCGAAGGCCCGCTTTGCCCCCTGCCGCAGATCCTTGCGCGAAAGGGTTGCAGACTCGGCCCGTTTGCCCTATATCCCCGTTCAACAGCGGCGCTGTCGGGTCCAAACCGCCAGCCCACCGAACGATTGCGAACGGGCCGCCAGCGCCCGTTTTTTTGTTTTCGCCCCACGGATACCGGATCACCGATGACCGACCTTATCGCCAAGACCGCCATCGACCGCCGCATTGCGGATATCGTCGGCCCCGCCATCGAGGGGCTGGGGTTCGAACTGGTGCGCATCCGCCTGATGGGTGGTCGCACCCGGATCCTGCAGATCATGGTGGATCGCCCCGATGGCGGCATCGAGGTGGACGAATGTGCCGCCGTTTCCACCGCCGTCTCTGCCGTGCTGGATGTCGAAGACCCGATCGAGGAAAACTATGTCCTTGAAGTGTCTTCCCCCGGCATCGACCGCCCGCTGACCCGTCTGAAGGATTTCGGCATGTGGGAAGGCTATGAGGCCCGCCTTGAAACCAGCGAGCTGATCGACGGCCGCCGCCGCTTCAAGGGCGTGCTGGAAGGCTTCGAGGGTGACGAGGTTCTGATCGAGATCGAAGAGGGCGGCCAGCCGCTGACCATCGGCCTGAAGTTCGACTGGCTGTCGGATGCCAAGCTGCTGCTCACCGACGAGCTGATCGCCGAAGTGCTGCGCCAGCGCAAAGAGGCGGGCGTGATCGACGAATCGAAGTTCGACGAGATCGAAGAGACCGAAGAAGGGGATGACGAGGACGAAACCTCCGAAGCCCCCGCGACGAAACACTGAAGGCCAAGAGGACATCATGGCGATTACGTCTGCGAATCAGCTGGAACTTCTGCAAACCGCCGAGGCGGTGGCGCGCGAGAAGATGATCGACCCCGATCTGGTGATTCAGGCGATGGAGGAAAGCCTCGCCCGTGCCGCCAAATCGCGTTACGGCTCGGATCTCGACATCCGCGTGAAGATCGACCGCAAGACCGGCCGCGCCACCTTTGCCCGCGTCCGCACCGTTGTGGCCGAGGAAGAATTCGAGAATCACCACGCCCAGCTGACGGTGAAACAGGCGAAATCCTACCTTGCCGATCCCCAGATCGGGGATGAGGTGCTGGATGACGTGCCGCCGGTGGATCTGGGCCGCATCGCCGCGCAAAGCGCCAAGCAGGTGATCCTGCAGAAGGTGCGCGAGGCCGAGCGTGACCGCCAGTTCGACGAATTCAAGGATCGCAAGGGCACCATCATCAATGGTGTGGTCAAGCGCGAGGAATATGGCAACCTGATCGTCGATATCGGCCGGGGCGAAGGCATCCTGCGCCGGAACGAAAAGATCGGCCGCGAATCCTATCGCCCGAACGACCGTATCCGCTGCTTCATCAAGGATGTGCGCCGCGAAACCCGTGGCCCGCAGGTCTTCCTGTCGCGCACCGATCCGCAGTTCATGGCCGAACTGTTCAAGATGGAAGTGCCCGAAATCTATGACGGCATCATCGAGATCAAGGCCGTGGCCCGTGATCCCGGTTCGCGCGCCAAGATTGCCGTGGTCAGCCATGAAAGCTCGATTGATCCGGTCGGCGCCTGCGTCGGTATGCGCGGTTCGCGCGTGCAGGCCGTGGTGAACGAACTGCAGGGCGAAAAGATCGACATCATTCCGTGGAACTCGGATATCGCCACCTTCCTCGTGAACGCGCTGCAGCCGGCCGAAGTGTCGAAAGTGGTGTTCGACGAAGAGGCAGGCAAGATCGAGGTCGTGGTGCCGGACGAACAGCTGTCGCTGGCCATCGGCCGCCGCGGCCAGAACGTGCGCCTTGCCAGCCAGCTGACCGCGCTGGACATCGACATCATGACCGAGGCCGAAGAAAGCGCGCGTCGTCAGGCAGAATTTGCCGTGCGCACGAAACTCTTCATGGATACCCTTGATATCGACGAGATGATGGCCCAGCTTCTGGTGGCCGAAGGGTTCACCAATCTGGAAGAAGTGGCCTATGTCGACCGGGACGAGCTTCTGTCCATCGACGGCTTCGACGAGGGCACCGCAGAAGAACTGCAGGCCCGCGCCCGCGATTACATCGAAGAGCAGAATCGCAAGGCGATCGAAACCGCGAAGGCGATGGGTGTCGAAGACAGCCTGATGAACTTCGAAGGCCTGACCCCCCAGATGCTGGAGGCTTTGGCCAAGGACGGCATCAAGACGCTGGAAGATTTCGCCACCTGCGCCGACTGGGAACTGGCTGGCGGCTGGACGACCGAAAACGGCCAGCGCAAGAAAGACGACGGCGTGCTTGAAAAATTCGAGATGTCGCTGGACGAGGCACAGACCCTCATCATGACCGCCCGTGTCATGCTGGGTTGGGTCGATCCGTCGGAGCTGGCTCCGGCAGAAGACCTGCCGGAAGAAACCGAAGAAGAGGACGAGGCCTGATCGGCCTCGGAGCGTGACGCGTGACGCGCGGCGGACGAAACGACGCTAAGGACGAACCGGAACGCAAGTGCATCGTTTCGGGCGAAAGCCAGCCGAAAGGCGGGCTGATCCGCTTTGTCCTTGGGCCGGATGACATGGTTGTTCCCGATCTTCTGGGCCGCTTGCCCGGCCGGGGCATCTATGTCGCGGCGGATCGGGCCGCGCTGACCAAGGCGGCGGCAAAGGGCCTGTTTGCCCGCGCCGCCCGCGCGCCCGCCAAGGCGCCCGCAGATCTGGCCGCCATGGTCGAAGGTCTGCTGGTGCGGCGGGTGCTGGATCTGCTGAGTCTGGCCCGCAAGGCCGGTGATGCGGTGACGGGCTATGAAAAGGTGAAAGACTGGCTGGTGAAAGGCACGGCAACCGTGCTGATCCAGGCCAGCGACGGGTCGGAGCGGGGCAAGTCCAAGCTGCGTCCGCCGGAAAAAACGGGGCTGTTCATCGGCTGCCTGACAGCCCAGGAAATGGGTTTGGCTTTCGGTCGTGAACATGCCATACACGGCGCGCTTGCGGCTGGTGGACTCAGCGACCGTGTTGTAGAGGAAGCGGCAAGGCTGGCAGGGCTCCGGGGTGGAGCAGGCCAGCAGGACGGCGGCGAGACCGCCGGAGAGGATACGAAGACGGCATGAGCGATACAGACGGCAAAAAACCCCTCGGTCTTGGCGGCGGGTCCGGGCAGCGCCCCGGTCAGGTGAAGCAAAGCTTCTCCCATGGCCGCACCAAGAGCGTCGTGGTGGAGACCAAACGCAAGCGCGTCGTGGTGCCCAAACCGGGTGCCCCGGGGGGTGCTGCGGGTGGCTCCTCCTCGCCGCATCTGGGCGATCCGTCCAAGCGCCCGGCAGGGATTTCCGACGCCGAGATGGAGCGCCGTCTGGCTGCTTTGCGTGCCGCCAAGGCCCGCGAAGCCGATGACAACGCCCGCCGCGCGGAAGAAGAACGCCAGCGCGAAGAAGACCGCCAGCGGCGCCGCGATGACATCGAGGCGAAAGAGCGCGAGGCCCGCGAGGCCGAAGCCGCCCGCAAGGCCAAGATCGAAGAAGAAGAACGTCAGGCAAAGGCCGAAGCCGATGCCAAGGCTGCTGCTGCGGTGGCCCGCAAGGCTGACGTGCTGAACACCCGGTCGCGGTCCACGCAACCGAAAGAAAAAGAACAACCCGTTTCCAAGGCCAAAGAGGCTGCGGCCCCGGCGGCCCCGGCTGCGGCGCCCGCACCCGGTGGTGAAGACACGCGTGGCGGTGGCGGCGGTGGTGGTCCGAAGCCTGTGCTCGGCCAGCGCAAATCCGACCGCGAGCGCGAAGAACGCGAACGCAGCGCCAAGGCGAACAAGGGCGAAGACGGCCGCCGTGCCGGCAAGCTGACCCTGAATGCCGCCATGGATGGCGAGGGCGGGCGCACCCGTTCTCTGGCCGCCATGAAGCGCAAGCAGGAAAAGGCCCGCCACAAGGCCATTGGCTTCAAGAAGCCCGAAAAGCAGGCCCGCGACGTGCAGCTGCCCGAAACCATCGTGGTGTCGGAACTGGCGAACCGTATGGCCGAACGGGCCGCGGATGTGGTCAAGTCGCTCATGAAAATGGGCATGATGGTCACCATGAACCAGGCCATTGACGCCGATACTGCCGAACTGGTGATCGAGGAATTCGGTCACAAGGCGGTTCGCGTGTCGGATGCCGATGTGGAACAGGTGATCGACACGGTTCAGGACAAATCCGAAGACCTGCAGCCGCGTCCGCCGATCGTGACCATCATGGGCCACGTCGACCACGGCAAGACCTCGCTGCTGGATGCGATCCGCAAGGCCAATGTGGTGTCCGGCGAAGCCGGGGGCATCACCCAGCATATCGGCGCCTATCAGGTGAAAACCCCGAATGGTGCGCTGGTCAGCTTCCTCGATACGCCCGGCCACGCCGCCTTCACCTCCATGCGGGCCCGTGGCGCGCAGGTGACGGATATCGTGGTTCTGGTGGTGGCAGCCGATGATGCCGTGATGCCGCAGACGATCGAGGCCATCGCCCATGCCAAGGCCGCCAAGGTGCCGATGATCATCGCCATCAACAAATGCGACAAGCCGGGCGCCAACCCGCAGAAGGTCCGCACGGATCTGCTGCAGCACGAGGTTGTTGTCGAGGAAATGTCGGGCGATGTGCAGGATGTCGAGGTTTCGGCCAAGACCGGCAAGGGCCTGGACAATCTGCTGGAAGCCATCGCGCTTCAGGCAGAAATCCTGGAACTGCGCGCCAACCCGAACCGCGCTGCGGCCGGTGCGGTGATCGAAGCCAAGCTGGATGTGGGCCGTGGCCCGGTGGCAACGGTTCTGGTGCAGAACGGCACGCTGAAAAAAGGCGACATCTTTGTTGTGGGCGAGCAGTGGGGCAAGGTCCGCGCGCTCATCAACGACAAGGGCGATGTGGTGACCGAAGCCGGGCCTTCCGTTCCGGTCGAGGTGCTGGGTCTGAACGGTACGCCGCAGGCCGGTGACGTGCTGAACGTGGTGGAAACCGAAGCGCAGGCGCGCGAGATTGCCACCTATCGTGAAAGCGCTGCCCGCGACAAACGCGCCGCTGCCGGTGCCGCGACCACGCTGGAACAGCTGATGGCCAAGGCCAAGGCTGACAAATCTGTGGCCGAACTGCCGGTGCTGGTGAAAACCGATGTGCAGGGCTCTGCCGAGGCAATCGTGCAGGCTCTGGAAAAGATCGGCAACGACGAGGTGCGCGTGCGCATCCTGCACTCCGGTGTCGGTGCCATCACCGATACAGATGTCGGTCTGGCCGAGGCGTCCAACGCCCCGATCATCGGCTTCAACGTGCGGGCCAATGCTTCGGCCCGCAACAGCGCGCATCAGAAGGGTGTCGAGATCCGTTATTACTCGATCATCTATGATCTGGTGGATGACATCAAGGCTGCGGCCTCCGGCCTGCTCAAGGCCGAAGTGCGCGAGCATTTCATCGGCTATGCGCAGATCAAAGAGGTGTTCCGCATCACCGGCGTCGGCAATGTGGCGGGCTGTATCGTTACCGAAGGCGTGGCACGCCGCTCGGCAGGCGTGCGTCTGCTGCGCGACAACGTGGTGATCCACGAGGGCACGCTGAAGACCCTGAAGCGCTTCAAGGACGAGGTGAAGGAAGTCATCTCGGGTCAGGAATGCGGCATGGCCTTCGAACGTTACGAAGATGTGCGCGCAGGCGACATCATCGAAATCTTCGAACGCGAAGAGGTGGAACGCAAGCTGGCCTGACCGGCTTGCATCACCGCGGCGGGCCTCGCCGCGGTGCCTGCCCCGAGGATATGAAAAAAGCCGGGCAACTTGCCCGGCTTTTTTCATTCACAACCACATGCGGTGCCGATCAGGCACTGCGCGCAGCCGCGACAGGATAGCCAACGAAGGTCTTTTCATCCACCCGGACCATCAGTTTGCCATCCGCAGTTTTGCCAACCACGATACCCTGCACCGAAACGCAGGTTCCCAGAGAGATAGTGCGCAGCATTTGATTCCCCCATGAAAATGCCACCAATCCTGTGCAGGATACTGGGGAACGCCCTGATTTTGAAATAACAAAAAAGTCGCAATGTTGACTTATTCATGTGGCGTTTCGCCTATTTCATAGCCAATCGCGCAGAATGGGGATCAGCGGTATATCCGCTGGTGGCATTGGATAGTCCTTGAGGCTATGCGCGCGCACCCAGGTGATTCGCTGCCCCTCGCGCCCGGTGGGTGTGCCCTGCCAGCGGCGGCAGGCAAACAGCGGCATCAGCAGGTGAAAATCGGGGTAGCTGTGGCTGGCAAAGGTCAGCGGCGCCAGACAGCTTTGCCAGGTGTCGATGCCCAGCTCTTCCTTCAGCTCGCGGATCAGCGCGGCTTCGGGCGTCTCGCCCGGCTCCACCTTGCCGCCCGGAAACTCCCACAGACCGGCCAGCGATTTGCCCTCGGGGCGCTGTGCCAGCAGCACGCGGCCATCGGCGTCGATCAGGGCGACGGCGGCAACGAGAGTGATTTTCATGAACGCTCCGCTTGTGGCAGGCGCCGGGGGCTTTGCGCCCCCGGACCCCCGCAGGATATTTGGACCAAGATAAAAGCAGCCCCGGTCAGGAGCGGTAATCGGCGTTGATCTCGATATAGCGTTTGGTCAGATCGCAGGTCCAGATCGACCGGGTGGCCCAGCCAAGGCCCAGATCCACGGTAATCACCAGCTCGCTGCGGCGGAAATAGGCGGCGCCGTCCGCCTCTTGATAGGCCGGGTGGCGCCAGCCGTTTTCGGCCACCAGAATATCGCCAAAGCTGATGCTCAGCCGGTCACGATCGGCCTGGGCGCCGGATTTGCCGATGGCGGCCACGATGCGGCCCCAGTTCGGATCCTCGCCCGCCAGCGCGGTTTTCACCAGCGGGCTGTTGGCGATGGATTTGCCGACGCGCAGCGCGTCTTCGGGCGAAGCGGCGCCGGTGACGCGGATTTCCACGAATTTCGTGGCGCCTTCGCCATCCTTCACCACCTGCTGCGCCAGATCCAGCATCACGCCGCGCAGCGCGTTTTCAAAGGCGATGCCGGTGGCACTGCCGAACTGCACCTCGGCCGCCGGGCTGGTGCCGGTGGCGGCCAGCAGCAGCGTGTCCGAGGTGGAGGTATCGCTATCCACCGTGATGGAATTGAAGGTGCCATCCACATTGTTCGACAGGAAGTTCTGCAGCAGCGGCTGGCTGATCTTCGCATCGGTGAAGATATAGACCAGCATCGTCGCCATATCCGGCGCGATCATGCCCGAGCCCTTGGCGATGCCTGCGATATGGATCGGCCCGCCCTCGCCCTCGATGGTGGCGCAGGCGCCCTTGGGGAAGGTGTCGGTGGTCATGATGGCTTCGGCCGCCATCTGGATGGCGTCTTCGGTCAGCGCCGCCACCAGATCGGGCACGATGGCGGTGATCTTTTCATGCGGCAGCGGCTCGCCGATCACGCCGGTGGAAGACGAAAACACCCGGCTGGCAGGCAGGTTCAGCGCCGTGGCCACCCCGCCCGTCACCTCGGCCACGGCATGATCGCCGATGGCGCCGGTAAAGGCGTTGGAATTGCCGGAGTTGACGATGATCGCCGCGCCCGCGCCTTCGGGCACGAAGCTGGACAGTTTCACCTGGCAATCGCGCACGCAGCCCGACCGGGTGGAGGATTTGGTGAAGACCCCGGCCATCACCGATCCCGGCGCCAGATGCACCAGCATCACATCCTTGCGGTTCTGATACTTGATGCCGGCACCCAGGGCGGCAAAACGTGCGCCCCGGATCACCGGCAGGGTGGGGAAGGATGCGGGGGCCAGCGGCGAGACCGGCTTTGCGGCCTTGGCCACGGCGGCAACCGCCTCTTCGGCCTTTTCGACAACCGCGCTGCGGATACCCTCAAGCTCGGTCGACAGACGGTCGACCTTTTTCCTGAGTTTCTTCTTCAGCGCCTTTGCTTCGGCTTTCCAGTCGGTCTTGGCCATCGCGTCCCCCGTGGGATTATTTGTCGAGCAAGCTCTGGTCTTTCAGAAGCGCCGGGTCAATCCCTTCGCCCGGTTTCTCGACCTTCGCGGCCGTGGTCAGCGTTTCCAGATGCGCTTGCACCACTTTCTGCTCGATTTCTGCCGCAAGTTCTTCGCGCACCTCATCCAGCGCCGGGGCCTGGGCCGCGCGGGTTTCGGCCAGCTTGATCAGGTGCCAGCCGAAATCGGTCTGCACCGGGCCTTTCAGCTCGCCGGGCTTCATCGCCACCACGGCCTCTTCGAAGGGTTTCACCATCATCCCGGTGCCGAACCAGCCCAGATCCCCGCCCGAGGCCTTGGTGCCATCGGTGCCGTATTTGGCGGCGGCATCCGCGAATTCCACGCCGCCCTCGATCTCGGCCTTGATCTCGTTGGCCTTTTCCTCGCTCTCCACCAGGATATGGGCAGCGCGGTATTCGGTGCCGGGCTGGGCATCCTTGAACCGCGCATCATAGGCGGCCTGCAGCGCCTCTTCGGTGACGGCCTTCTGCACCACATCCTGCAGGCCGATGGCGGCCAGCGCGCTGCGGCGGTCATTGTCGATCTGGATGCGCTGCTGCAGGGTCAGCCCGGGTTCCACCGATTGTTCCAGCACGGTCTGCTGCACCAGCTGATCCAGGATGCCATTGAACAGCACATCATCGGGCAGCGCCTGATATTGCGGGGGCAAAGAGCCGCGCATCACGATCATCTCGCCCAGCGTGATGGCCTTGCCGTTCACGGTGGCGACGACGGTTGCCGCTGTGGGGGTTTCGGCCAGTGCGGGCAGGCCGCAGATGGCCGAAAGCGCAAGCGCGCCCAGAATCCCCGGAATCCTCGTCATTTTCGCCATATCACCGTCTCCTGATCGGGGCATCCCTATGCGCCGCGTTGACTTGGGCGCAGCCGCCCCTTACATCGCGGTGGTCGCGTGAGACGGGGCAGCTTCGCGCCTTTCCGGGTTCTTCTATGAAAGCTGGGTGAGGCGGGCAATACCCCTCGCTTGCACGATCCTGTCAGCAACCGGACACCGGAGAAAACATGCTTGGTCTCGGCACGCTCGCGCGGAAGGTCTTCGGCACGCCGAATGACCGCAAGGTGAAATCGGTCCGTCCGATGGTCGCAAAGATCAACGCGCTGGAGCCTGAGTTTCAGGCCCTGTCCGACGAAGGGCTGATCGAAAAGACCCGCGCCTTCCAGGCCCGTGCCCAGGGCGGTGAAAGCCTGGATGCGCTGCTGCCCGAAGCCTTTGCCAACTGCCGCGAAGCCGCGCGCCGCGCGCTTGGCCTGCGTGCCTTCGATGTGCAGCTGAAAGCGGGCATCTTCCTGCATCAGGGCAATATCGCCGAAATGAAGACCGGCGAGGGCAAGACACTGATGGCCACCTTCCCGGCCTATCTGAATGCGCTGGCGGGCAAGGGCGTGCATGTCGTCACCGTGAACGACTATCTGGCCAAGCGCGACGCCGAATGGATGAGCAAGGTCTATGGCCAGCTGGGCCTGACCACCGGGGTTGTCGTGCCCTTCCAGCCCGATGCCGAAAAGCGCTCCGCCTATCGCGCCGACATCACCTATGCGACCAATAACGAACTGGGCTTCGATTACCTGCGCGACAACATGAAAGCCTCGATCGAGGAAATGGCGCAGCGCGGGCATTTCTTCGCCATCGTGGACGAGGTGGACAGCATCCTGATCGACGAGGCGCGCACGCCGCTGATCATTTCCGGCCCCAGCCAGGACCGCAGCGACCTGTATGTGAAGGTCGATGCCCTGATGCCGGAACTGACGGAAGAGCATTACAAGCTGGACGAAAAGGCCCGCAACGCCACCTTCACCGAAGAGGGCAACGAGTTTCTGGAGCGCCGCCTGGCCGAGGCCTCTTGCCCGAGGGCCAGACGCTGTATGATCCCGAAAGCACCACGCTGGTGCATCACCTCAACCAGGCCCTGCGCGCGCACAAGCTGTTCCACAAGGACCAGAACTATATCGTGCGCGATGGCGAGGTGATGCTGATCGACGAATTCACCGGCCGCATGATGAAGGGCCGCCGCCTGTCGGACGGCCTGCATCAGGCGATCGAGGCCAAGGAAGGCGTGCAGATCCAGCCCGAAAACGTCACCCTGGCCTCTGTGACGTTCCAGAATTATTTCCGCCTTTACGACAAGCTGTCGGGCATGACCGGCACCGCGCTCGACCGAAGCCGACGAATTCATGGAAATCTACAAGCTGGGCGTGGTCGAAGTGCCGACCAACCGCCCCGTCGCCCGCAAGGATGACCACGATCAGGTCTATCGCACCGCCCGCGAGAAATACGAAGGCATCGTGAAGGCGATCAAAGAGGCGCATGACAAGGGCCAGCCCCTGCTGGTCGGCACCACCTCTATCGAAAAATCCGAATATCTGTCTGATCTGCTGAAGAAAGAGGGCATCGCGCATAACGTGCTGAACGCCCGCCAGCACGAACAGGAAGCGCAGATCGTGGCCGATGCAGGCCGGTTCGGCGCCGTGACCATCGCCACCAACATGGCCGGCCGCGGCACCGACATTCAGCTGGGCGGCAATGTGGAAATGAAGGTGATGGAGGCCATCGCCGCCGATCCGCACCTGCACCCCGATGAAGTGCGCGCCCGGATCGAGGCCGAACATGCCGACGAGAAAGCGCGCGTGCATGGCGGCCGGCGGTCTGTTTGTTCTGGCCACCGAACGCCACGAAAGCCGCCGCATCGACAACCAGCTGCGCGGCCGCTCGGGCCGTCAGGGCGACCCGGGCCGGTCGTCGTTCTTCCTGTCGCTGGAAGATGACCTGATGCGCATCTTCGGATCCGAACGGCTGGAATCGGTGCTGTCGAAGCTGGGGATGAAGGAAGGCGAGGCCATCGTTCACCCCTGGGTCAACAAATCGCTGGAACGCGCGCAGGCCAAGGTTGAAGGCCGCAACTTCGACATGCGCAAGCAACTGCTGAAATACGACGACGTGATGAACGACCAGCGCAAGGCGATCTTCGGCCAGCGGATGGAGATCATGCAGGCCGAAGACCTGTCAGAAATCGTGGCCGATATGCGCCATCAGCTGGTGGATGATCTGGTCGAAGATTTCATGCCCGCGAAATCCTATCCCGATCAGTGGAATGTGCCGGGGCTTTACGCCGCCTGTATCGAAAAGCTCAATCTTGACGTGCCGGTGATCGACTGGGCGAAGGAAGAGGGCGTGGATCAGGATGTGATCCGCGAAAGGCTGGAAGCCGCATCCGACAAGATGATGGATGAAAAGCTGCAGGCCTTCGGCCCCGAAACCATGCGCAACATCGAAAAGCAGCTGCTGCTGCAGACGATTGATGGCAAATGGCGCGAACATCTGCTGCGGCTGGAACATCTGCGCTCGGTTGTGGGCTTCCGGGGCTATGCGCAGCGCGATCCGCTGTCGGAATACAAGACCGAAGGCTTTGCGCTGTTCGAATCGATGCTGAACACCCTGCGACAGGACGTGACCGAACGCCTGGCGCAGGTGCGCCCCCTGACCGAAGAGGAACAGCGCGCGATGATGGCGCAGTTCGTGGCGCAGAACCGTCCGGCCGAATCCCCCGTCACCGCGCCCGCACAGGTACCCGAAATGGCCGGGTCCGACGCCACCCCCCGTATGGCCGGATTTGATGAGGGCGACCCCGCCACCTGGGGCAACCCCGGGCGCAACGATGACTGCCCCTGCGGATCGGGTCAAGAAGTTCGCGCACTGCCACGGACGCCTGGCCTGATCCCCACCGCGGGCAGCGGCACGGCGGGCGGCGTGAGGCCCCGGATCAGGTCCGGGGCGCGTCGTGCCACCGGCGCGGTCGTGCCCGGCGACCGGCCATTGTGGTGAAACCACGGCAGGATGCCGTGGTTGCCGGAAACAATCCCCGCTTCTGCCACGCTAGGGCCTGCATTCCGCGCGACAACGCCGCACAGGGGCAACGGACAGGGGTCGCAGGCCATGGACAGGAAACGCAAGATCGCACTGGGTTTCGCCACGCTGGCGGTGGCGCTGGGGGCCGGACACATGGTGCAGCGCGACCGGGGTGATACCCGGCGGGCCGCACAGGCACAGACCGCCCCGACCGGCATCACGCCGCTGGCGGCAACCGCTGAACCGCACCCGCTGCGGCCATCGCCGGGGCGATACCGGACCTGCCCGGGGAAACAGTCCGCAGCCGCCGCTTCGCAGGTGAAGGCACCCCGCCGCTTCTCCGTATTCGCCGCTTCCGTTCCGGCCATCAAGGCACCGGCAACCAAGGCACCACCAAGGCACAGGATGCCCCGATCCCCGCCGCGCTGACCACCGATCCTGTGGCCACCGCGCCCGCAGCACCGCAAGCGAACGCCGAACAGGGCCGGATGCACCAGCACGCTGGACGTGGCGGCGGGCGCCAACGGCATGCTGGACCTGACGCTGATTTCGCCCTGCAGGCAATCGGTCCGCGTCGTGCTGCCATGGCGGGCTGGCCGTCACCGCACGCACCTCGACCGGTGGCGCGCTGTTCACCGCACTGCCCGCACTGGACTCGTCCGGCGAAGTGGCGGCGATGTTCCCCGATGGCACCATCGTGCGCAATTCGGCCCCGGTAGACCTGTCAGGCATGCAACGCTTTGCCGCGCAATGGATGGCCGACGACAGGTTCGGCCTGAACGCCTATGAAAACGGCGCGGCCTTTGGTGCGCCGGGCCACATCCACGGTGCGGCGCGCGGCGACGCGGGCAAAGGGGGCTGGCTGATCCAGTTGGGCGATGCGTCGGTCGATCTGCCGATGCTGGCCGGAAGTGTACACCTATCCCACCGCAACCGCGACGGTTTCGCTGGATATCGAGGCGGCCGTGACCGAGACGACGTGCGAGCGTGATCTGCTGGGGGGAAACGCTGGACAGCCGCGCCGGAACCGTCATCAAGGGCGACGTCACCCTGTCCATGCCCGACTGTTCGGCGGTGGGCGATTTTTTGGTGTTGAACAATCTGTCGACCGGGATGACAACTGCCGCCGCTGAGTAATGGTGCGGCTGGGGGGTCATGGGCAAACGCTGGGTTTCGGCAATCGTCCTGTCGGCCCTGTTCTGCGCCGAGGCAGGCCGCGGCACAGGATGCCACGCTGACCGCACTGGACGGGGGGCTGTCTCTGTCGGGCAATCTGCTGGGGTTTGATGGCGAATATTTTCGTCTGGATACGGACTATGGCGTGCTGACTGTCGATGCGGCGGGCGTGATCTGCACAGGTCCCGCCTGCCCCGATCTGACCGCCCCCTTTGCCCTGATCCGCGTGACAGGGGCCGCCGAACCGGCCCGCGCCCTGCTGCCGCCCCTTCTAGCAGCCTTTGCCCACAGCCGGGGTCTGACGTTCACGCCGGATGGCGATGCGGGGGCCGTGCTGGCCGACCCGGTCTCGGGCGAGCCGCTTGCCGAGTTCACCTTGCCCCCGCCCCGCCCGCGCAGGCGCGCGATCTGGTGGCCGATGGCGATGCCGATCTGGCGGTGGCGGCACTGGCCGATCCGGGCCTGGGGTCGCGCGCTGCTGGCGGGTGAGGCGCTGGTGGCGTTGGTGGCGCGCGGCAACCCGGTGACCCATCTGCGCACCCCCCGATCTGGCGCGCGCCCTGACGGGCGAGGTCACCAACTGGCGCGATCTGGGGGGGCCGGACATGCCCATCGTGCTGCATGCGCTGGCGCCCGACGTGGCGCTGCAGGCGGCGGTCGAGGCGCGACTGGGCGGCGATCTGCCTGCCGAAATCCGCCACCCCGATGCCGCCACCGGCCGCCGCCGTGGCGCGCGATCCCTGGGCGCTGGCGCTATCGGGCTGGTCATCCGTCGGCCCGGCCCGCTTGCTGCCCCTGACCGACAGTTGCGATTTCCCCTGCCCCTGACCGCCGTTGCCGTCGGGCCGAGGACTACCCCCTGTCCGCCCCTATTCACCTGCTGGTACCGCGCCGCCGCCTGCCCCTGATGACGCGCGAGTTTCTGGAGTTTCTGGCAACCGACGCCGCACAGGCCGCCGTGGCGCAGGCCGGCTACATCGACCGCCGCCCCACCCGCGCCGCCCTGACCGGTGACGGCGAACGCCTGCTGGGGGCGATTCGCAGCGCCGGACCCGAGGCCACCCTGCCCGAGTTGCAGCGTCTGGCCGCCGCGATGACGGGGGGAGCGTGCTGTCGCTGACATTCCGGTTCGAAGATGGCTCATCCCGGCTGGATGCCGCGTCAGAGGACAATCTGGCGCATCTGGCGCGCCTGATCGGGGCGCGGGCGTTTGACGGGTTATCGCTGACGCTGGCCGGGTTTTCGGACGGGTCGGCGCGGCGGCGACCAATCTGGACCTGTCGCGTGCCCGCGCCCAATCGGTGCGCGACGTGCGCTGGCCCCCCCCCCCCCCCCCCCCCCCCCCCCCCCCCCCCCCCGCATTGCCCCCGACCTGGCCGAGGACGCAACTGCCCGCCGTCGATGCCTTCTGGCGAGGCGCTGCCGATGGCCTGCGACACCACCGCGTCCGGCCGTCGCGTGAACCGGCGCGTCGAATTGTGGCTGCACCCCCTGCCCGACTAGGACGGCCCGCCCCTCACCCCGTCGGCCCCGGCCGACGAACCGGCCCCGGCCGCGTCGGGTGCGAACGACCTGTAGGAGCGGCTCGCAGGCCGGGGCGATTGACTGTGACGCGCCTTGGGTCAAAGGAAACGCACCCGAACGCGGGCGAGGTCCGTCGTGCAGGCCCGTTTACGGGCCCGCACCGGGGATAGCCCCAGATGTAGGGTCCGGCGGATCGGAACACGAAGTCGTCCTGTTGCAGGTTCGACAGTTGCACGTTCTCCGGCGTCAGCCGACCTTCGGCAAGTCGAACACCACGTTGGCCCCGTTCTGCGTGGAAACGGCCATCGCCGCATCATAGTCGGACACCGAGGCCAGCATGGACAGATCCGGATCATCGTCGCCGCCTTCGAAATCGGTGATGCGGTCCCGCCCGGCGGAAAACACGAACCGGTCTGCGCCCTCGCCCCCGGTCAACAGGTCGTTGCCCCGGCCGCCGTCCAGAACGTCGTTGCCCTCGCCACCCGACAGGGTGTCGCGCCCCGTGCCGCCGGTCATGCCATCGTTGCCCGATGCCCCGACCAGATTGTCATGCCCGCACCACCCGACAGGACATCGTCCCCCTCACCGCCAAAGGGGCTGTCGTTGCCCGCGCCACCATCGGCCACGTCGTTGCCCTCCACCGCGTGGTGATCCGGTCGTTTCCGTCGCCGCCATACATGGCGTCGTTGCCGCTTTCGTCGGACAGGATGTCATCGCCATCGTCACCGAACAGCCGGTCCTCGCCCTTGCCGCCCGACATGGTGTCGGTGCCGGTGCCGCCTCAGCAGGTCGTCGTCATCATTGCCGTCGACGCGGTCATTCCCGCCGCGGCCATACAGCCGGTCTTCCCCGTCCAACCCCAGAATCCAGTCCGCAAGATTGGTGCTGTTGATGACATCGGCCTCATCGGTTCCCGTCAGATTTGCCATGGTCGTGGTCTCCTTTTTGCGCAGTCAGCAGCACCCGCATGCAAACACAACGCGCCCAGGCGGGACTTATTCCCTTTCGGGCAGGAAACCTTTGCATGCGGGGCGTCCGGTCTACCGCGACGCCGCACCCGACGACCTAGTCGTCCAACCCCCGCATCAGGGCCGCAATCGCCTGCGCGCCCGCATCCCCCGCCACCAGATGCGTCGCTGCGCTGGCGCAGGCCTCGGGCGTCTTGTTCTGGTTCAGCTTCCATGTGCCCTCGACCGAAGTCACCCGAAACCGGAACGGCAGGATCATCCGCATCATCCGGGGCATCACACCTTCGGCCATCTTGTCGGAATGCCACGGCGTCTTTGGCAACAGCCGCGTCTCGTGCAGCGCCGACAGCGCATCGACATGGCCGCGCATGTCGTCTTCCGGTCGCAGCGGTTCCAGAACACCGCGCAGGTGGACGGCAACGTAGTTCCAGGTCGGAACCTGATGCCTGTCGGTGCCAGTACCAGTCGGGTGAGATATAGGCATCCGGCCCCGACACC
This sequence comes from Gemmobacter sp., assembly GCA_034519525.1. GTDB lineage: Bacteria > Pseudomonadota > Alphaproteobacteria > Rhodobacterales > Rhodobacteraceae > Gemmobacter. The sequence continues at coordinate 128,609 of JAXHOJ010000039.1, forward strand.
ATCAGCACCGCCGCCATGGGCAGACCGGCCCGCGCGATGGGGTTCGACCGCGCCAGATGCAGGTCGGCCATCCAGGTTGCGTCCTCGCTCAGCAGAAACGGGATATGGGCCGCCAGCGGCCCGTCAGCCCCGTTGACCCCAAGGATCCCGAACCCGCGTGCGCGCGCAAAGGCGAGGTTCTGCGCGGTGTTCGTGCCGCGGAAGGCGGGGTTGGGGTGCATGAGCGGTTCCCATGGGAAAACGTTGAAACGGCCGCCCATGGGTGCGTTCCCATGAGCGCGGCCGGTCGACTCCGTTGAAGATCACTGCAGACAGGTCGAAAACCCGTCGCGGATCAGCCCTGGCGGGCCTTGTAGCGCTTCTGGGTCTTGTTGATCACATAGACGCGGCCCTTGCGGCGCACGACCTGGCAGTCGCGGTGACGCGTCTTCAGCGAGCGCAGCGAGTTCGCGACCTTCATCGGTCTTCTCCTCTTCGCGGCGCGCGTGCGCCGTTGAAAACCATGTGCCCCCTTGACCGGAAAGCGGCGAATGGTGGGCGGTACAGGGATCGAACCTGTGACCCCTACCATGTCAAGGTAGTGCTCTACCGCTGAGCTAACCGCCCACAGCCCTGCGCGCCCGCTGCCCCTCGCCAAACGAAAAGGACGCGGGCGCGAACCGCGTCGGTGGGGGGGGGCTATAAAAGAGTCGGGCCGGGGCATGCAAGGGGTTTTGGCTTTGCGACAAATCCGCGCTATATCTGTGGCAGCGAGGAGTAACGCCATGCCGGACCGCCACCGCCTATCGCTCCTGACCCGCCCGGCGCGCCGGCACGCCGGTCGTGTCTTCGCCTCGCCGCATTCCGGGCGGGACTATCCTGCGGATTTCCTGGCGCAGTGTGCTGCTGGACGCGCAGGCGATACGGTCATCGGAAGATGCCTTTGTCGACGAGCTTTTTGCCGATGCCCCGCACCTTGGGGCACCGCTGCTGGCAGCGCGGGCGCCGCGTGCCTTTATCGACCTGAACCGCGCGGCGGATGAGCTGGACCCGGCGCTGATCGACGGCGTGGCGCGCGCCGCGGCACAATCCGCGCATCGCCTCGGGTCTGGGGGTGATTCCCCGCGTGGTGGCCGGGGGGCGGGCGATCTATCGCGGCAAGCTGAGGCTGGCCGAGGCCGAGGCGCGGATGCGGCGGTTCTGGCATCCCTATCACGCTGCGTTGCGCGGGCCTGATCGACGAGAGCCGCGGCGCCGTTCGGCGAAGCGGTGCTGATCGACTGCCATTCGATGCCGCATGAGGCGATCGAGGCCCATGCCCGCCCCGGCCAGCCGCATCCCGAAGTGGTGCTGGGCGACCGGTTCGGCGCCTCGGCGGGGCGGGATGTGGTGGCGCGGATCGAGGCGGCGTTCCGGGCGGCGGGGTTGCGGGTGGTGCGCAATGCGCCCTTTGCCGGGGCCTATATCGCCCAGGCCTATGGTCGCCCCTCGCGCGGGCAGCATGTGGTGCAGATCGAGATCGACCGCGCGCTGGTGTACAGTGGACGAGGCGCTGATCGAACCGTGCCCCGCTTTTCGCCGCCTTCCGCGATCTGATCGGGCGGTGGGTGGTGGCCCAGATTTGCGGCGCACCCGCGCCGCCCGGCTACCGCTGGCGGCGGAATAGCGTTAACGCTTTTTTCACCCTGTCGCGGGCGGCCTCGGGCCATGACCCGCAACGCCGCCTTTTCACGAATCGCCCCTGCCGCTGTTCACCCCGGGTGGCGACGCGGATGAGGCTGCGGTGGGAGTGCGCGCCCCTGCCGGACCGGCTGCCGTCCTACATCGCCGACCACCGCGCCCGCCTGCGCCCCGGTTCACGGAAGGCGGCCCGAAGGCGCTGCCCGGTTATGAACTGCTGGAGCTGGTGTTGTTCCGGTCGATCCCCGCGGCAGGATGTGAAACCGCTGGCGCGCCTGCTGCTGGACACGTTCGGCGGACCTCAACCGCGGGGTTACCGCGCCGCCCGGCGCGGCTGAGGGCAGGTGGACGTGGCGTGGGCGAGGTCGTCTGCGAGCTGAAGATCCTCGAGGCCGGTCTGCACGCAGCGGATGATGCGGCGCCCGCGTGATGCAGCGCCCGGTGCTGTCCAGCTGGGCGGCGCTGCTGGATTACTGCCATACCGCCATGGCGCATCGCGAAACCGAACAGTTCCGCATCCTGTTTCTGGACCGCAAGAACGTGCTGATCGCGGATGAGGAACAGGCGCGCGGCACGGTCGATCATGTGCCGGTCTATCCGCGCGAGGTGGTGAAGCGCGCGCTGGAACTGAACGCCACGGCGCTGATCCTGGTGCACAACCACCCCTCGGGCGATCCCACGCCCAGTCAGGCCGACATCGACGATGACCGCCCAGGTGCAGGATGCGGCGGCGCGTGGCTGGGGACCTGATGCTGCATGACCACCTGATCATCGGAAAGTGGCGCGAGATCAGCTTTCGCGCCGAGGGATACCTTTAACAGCGCGGCAGCAGCCCACGACCGAAGCCGGGACCATCGACACCACGCGCGCCGGTACCGGCGCAGGGCCTGTCCGGACACCCCGGCGGTCAGAACCGGCAAGGGCCACGGTCAACCGCCCATCCGCCGCCCGGCTGACCAGGTGCTGGCAGGGTCGCCCCCTCCGTCGCCCTTTGCACCCATTTACACACACCTGCCCCGCCCCTAGCATCATCGCACCCGTCCGAAAGGTGACCATCATGCCCTTGCCGCTTGCCCCTGTTGCCGTCTTTGCCTTGCGGGCCGGTGTCGCCGCGACGGTCCTGTGGGCCGGCGAAGGCCTGCGGAACGCGCAACCCGCCCCGGCCGCAGCTCGATCAGCGCGCCGAAGAGGCGCTGGATGCGCAGGACGACGGGCTACCGCCCATGCCCTGGCCGACCGCGACGGCCGCCAATGCGGTCTTCCGTTTTCGCCGCACGATTCGCCGGGCGGACGGCAGCGGGGTCGAGATTGACGCCGGGCTGTGCGGCCCAGGCTGCGCCGCCTGCCGCGCGATGCGCAGGGGTCCGCGAATGAAGCTGTATCATTCGCCAACCTCACCTTTCGTGCGCAAGGTCATGGTGCTGTTGCTGGAATGCGGGCAGGCGGGTGCGATCACCCTGGTGCTTGGCCGGCCGGAACGCCGGTTGATCCCGGCATACCATGCCGGAGGTTCACGCGCAATCCGCTGGGCAAGGTGCCCGCCCTTGAAGTGCGACAACCGACCCACTCTCTGTATGACAGCCGTGTCATCTGCCGCTATCTGGACGACCTACGTTTCCGCGCGGGTCTGCACCTGGCCGCCCCCGCCTGTTTGGGACACGCTGGTTTTGCTGGAGGCCACGGCCGACGGCATCCTGGATGCGGCCCTGCTGATGGTCTACGAGGGGGGCCGCGCTGCGAGTTCGTCCGCCATTCGCCCTGGGTCGAAGGGCAGTGGCTAAAGGTGGTCCGGCTGCTGGACGCGCCGAACAGCGGCGGCTGGCGCATCTGGCGGGGCCGTTGTGCATGGGGCAGATCGCGGCGGCGGCGGCGCTGGGGTATCTGGACTTCGCCATGCGGCGCGCGACTGGCGCGCCGGGCACCCGGGCGTTGGTGGCCTTTGCCGCGCGCATGGCGGCCCGCGAC
>JAXHOJ010000033.1:0-99403 GCA_034519525.1 Gemmobacter sp.
TTGTAGGTGAAGATCGCGAATTGCGTGCCGACCGAGGTGCCGCCCAGATCGGCGGTGATATCGGCAAAGGTCTTGAACCAGTCGACGTAATAGCGGCGCACATCGCGGTCGGGGTGGCCGAAGTGGTTGAGCCGGCCATAGGGCCCGGTCATGCCGCTTGTCACCCGCACCCCGGTGCGCGCCAGCGCCGCCCCCATCTGCCGCGTCAGGCGGCGGATCACCGGGGCGGGCCAGGAGGGGTTGATGAATTCATGCGTCAGCTGCAGGTCGCGGATGCGCAGATCATGCGCCACAGTGTCGATCAGATCATCCGGATCGGCAAAGCGGTTCACCAGCGGGTTGGTATTGAGCGAAAGCGTCAGGGGCATTGCGGTCTCCTCAGGCGGCGGCGCGGCAGCTGGTATCGAACCAGCGGGCGAAGGCGTCACGTTCCGCAGGCGTCAGGTGCAGGTAATGCTTGGTGCGGCGGTAGAGGATGTCTTCGGCGGTCTGTGCCCATTCGCGGGTGGCGAGATAGCGCGCCTCGGCCTCATACAGCTGGCCGCCGAAATGCTGGCCCAATGCGGCCAGGCTGCCGGCCGTGCCCACCAGATCGCGGGTGAGTGTGCCGTAAAGGCGGCCGTAATGCTGCACCAGCGGGCGGGGCATCCAGGGGTAGGCCTCGCGCAGGGTATTGGCGAAGGTTTCGTAATCTGCCCCCGGCATGTCACCGCCGGGCAGGGGGGCGGTTTCCGTCCAGTCACCGCCCATATGCGGGAAGATGTGCCGCAGCTGCTGGATGCCGCGTTCCGCCAGTTCGCGGTAGGTGGTGATCTTGCCGCCGAAGACGTTCAGCAAGGGGGCGCCGCCGGTTTCATCCAGATCGAAGACATAATCGCGGGTGACGGCAGAGGGGTTGCCCTTGCCATCGTCGAACAGCGGCCGCACGCCCGAGAAAGAGTGCAGCACATCGGAGCGGCGCAGCTTTTCCTTGAAATAGCGGTTCACGGCGGCCAGCAGATAGTCGATTTCGGATTCGTCGGCGCGCACATCTTCGGCGCGGCCATCATGGGCGATATCGGTGGTGCCGATCAGCGCCTTGTCGCCCTCATAGGGGTTGATGAAGATCACCCGCTTGTCATGGTTCTGCACCAGATAGGCATTCGATCCGGCCCACCATTTCGGCACGATGATATGGCTGCCCTTGACCAGCCGCACATTGCGGGCCGAATTGGACCCGGCAACGCGGCCGATCACATCCGACACCCAGGGGCCTGCGCAGTTCACCAGACATTTGGCGCGGAAGCTGCGGATTTCGCCGGTGGTGCTGTCGCGGGTCTGCACCGTCCAGCCGCCGTTTTCGCGCCGGGCCGATATGGCGGGCGAACGGGTCAGCACCAGCGCGCCCTTTTCGGCCGCCCCAAGCGCGTTCAGCACCACAAGCCGGGCATCATCCACCCAGCAGTCGGAATATTCAAAACCCCGGGTGTATTGATCCAGGATCGGCGCGCCTTCGGGATCGCGGCGCAGATCCAGCGTGCGGGTGCCGGGCAATTTCTTTCGGCCGCCGAGGTGATCGTAAAGGAACAGGCCGAGGCGGACCAGCCAGGCAGGCCGGTCCTGCGGGCTGTGCGGCAGCACGAAGCGCATGGGCCAGATGATATGCGGGGCGGCGTTCAGCAGCACCTCACGTTCGATCAGCGCCTCGCGCACCAGGCGGAATTCGTAATATTCCAGATAGCGCAGCCCGCCATGCACCAGCTTGCCCGAGCGGGAGGAGGTGCCTTCGGCCAGATCGTCCTTTTCGCACAGCACGACCGACAGGCCGCGCCCGGCGGCATCCCGCGCCATGCCTGCGCCGTTGATGCCGCCGCCGATCACGAAAAGGTCGATCATTCCGGGGGCCGAGGGGCCGGATTCGGATGTCATGTCAGTCTCCTTTTGGGGCCAGCCGGGCGGCGGCCAGCGCATCCCATGCGGGAACGAGGCCAAGCCGTGCGGCGGTGAAGGCAGGGAAAATACGGTCATAGGCGGCGACCAGCGCCGGATCGGGCGCTTCGGCCGCGCCCAGAAGCGGGGTGACCCATTCGGCCACACACGCATCCATATCTGGATAGGCGCCGATCGCCACGGCGGCCATCATGGCAGCGCCGGCGGCCCCGGCCTCTTCCCGCGCCGAAACGCGGATCGGGGCCTGGATCGCCGCCGACAGGATGCCGCGCAGGCCCTTCGACCGGGCAGCGCCCCCGGTCAGGCGCAATTCGCCGGGCAGATGGCCCATGGCGGCGTAGCAATCGCGCATGGCATGGCCCAGCCCTTCGACCACGGCGCGCAGCACATCGGGGTAGCGATGCGCCATGGTGAGGCCGGTAAAGCCCGCGCGGGCATCGGCATTGACGAAGGGGCCGCGTTCGCCCGCCTCGGATATATAGGGCATATAGGCGATCTGGCCGGGCTGGCTGGCGGCGAGCCAGCCTTCGATCCGCGCCACCAGATCGCGGTGGCTGACATCCTGCCCGAAGTCGCGCAGCACATCGGCGGCCAGCGACAGCGCCCAGTCGATGTTCAGCGTGGCGGCCATGTTGGTCTGCACCTGCGTCACCACGCCGGGGACGGGCAGGCAGATCACATAGCCAGTGCCTGCGGCGTTCAGATGCACATCCTGCGCGCGCACGGCGCGCATGTGAACGCCGGTGGACCCGACGGTAGAACAGGCCACATCGCCGCTGCCGCCATAGACGCCGGCACCCAGCGCCGTCATCACCATATCCACATAGCCCAGGGATACCGGCGTGCCCGCGCGCAGCCCGGTCTGGGCAGCGGCATCGGCCGTCAGCGGATGGGTGATCTGCGTGCCATCGATGATCTCGGGCAGCAGGGCGCGGCGGTGGGTCAGGCCAAGTGCGGCGATCACCGCATCATCATACTGCCGGTCACGGAAATTGCCGAAGGTAAAGCTGGCCTCTGACGGATCGGTGGCGCGGATGCCGGTGAGGTTGAGGTAAAGCCAATCCTTGCAATGCAGCGCCACTTCGGCGGCATCCAGCAATTCGGGGGCGTGGCGATCCATATGGGCCATCTGGCTGCCCTGCTGGCAGGTGTTCAGGCCGGTGCCCGTCGCCTCGAACCGGGCGCGGTTGGCGGGGCCTGCGGCGAGGCGCGCCACGGTGGGGGCGGCGCGGGCATCGAGCCAGAGCCAGGCATCCCCCACCGGCGCATGGCCCGCGCCCGCAAGCCAGGTGCCATCGCCCTGCGCGGTGACCGACAGCGCGGCAGTGCGGCTGGCCAGATGATCGACCTTGTCACCCAGCCCGCGCAGGGCGGCGGCGCAATCGGCCCAGGTCTGCGGCAGGGATTGGGTGGCCGATCCGTCCTTGCCCGCAGCATAGCGGTTGGGCACGGCAGAGGCCGCGATCTGACGGCCTGCCAGATCGAAGGCCACCGCCTTTATGACGGATGTGCCCGCATCAATGCCGATGATGATGTCACTGCCCGGCATGGCGGGGCCTGGCCGATCTGCGGTTGCTCTGCGTCAATTCCGTTCCTCCCCGCGTCCGTCCGGCCCGCTGCTGCCCGGGCTGCCGTGCCTAACTGCCTGTGATTTTGTTTATACCATAGATATATCACTGTGAATGTATTTTTTTACGGACACAGTAATTTATTTCAGTTATCGTGGGGGTGAGGAGTTCGTTTTTCATCCGGGCGGGGCGCTGTGTGTCTGTGGATCCGGTGAAGGGCGGAAATGAGGGGTGTCGTTGCGGTGATGCTGCGAAGCAGCAGGGCCGGATCGGTCGGGGGAGGCGAATTTGCCGGATTTTTCAGTGATTTCGGAATGTTCCGAGCGGATGGTGCTGCGGTTGCGGCGTATTCTTGCTGCGTCTGCAGCCGCCGGGCGTGATTCGATCCGGGCCGATACCGGGCTGGGATTCGTGGTGGGCATGGTGCGTCCTGCCGTTCTGGCGGGTGGCGTGACCAAGTCTCTGAATTCCCGCTAAGATAACATGCTTGACGGGTTATATAACATAGATATAACAAATAAGCGCTGCCACAGGCAGCCGGACCCGCCGCCGCGCAGAGGAGAGCATGGCGCCGGGGATGACGGGGGGAAGGATTTGCCGCAGATCATGGTTTCTGTTGGCCCGGATATCCGGGGGCCTGCGCCCCTTGTGCCCCCTGCACCTGATCGCCCGTACCGGCGCGCCCTGCGCCGGAGCGACCGACGCAAGTTTTGCCATCCGAGGCCCAAATGACCCAGAACACCGCCCAGACGCAGACCCAGTCGGCACAGATCCAGCCGGCACAGAATGTTCCGGCGGCCAAGGCTCCGGCCGCGCCCCGGCGCGGGCTGATGATCGCCTCTGCGCTTGTCCTTGCGGTGCTGGCGGCGATGGCGCTGGATACCACGGTGGTTCATATCGGATCAGATGCCGATGTGCGCCAGCAGGCCTTTGCCCCCGACAGTTTCGGCGAGGCAGAGTTTCCGCGCGTGCAGGCCGCAGTCGAGGCCAAGGCGGTGGATGCGCTGGTGCTGGCCCCGGCGGCGCTGGCCGACAAGGTGGCGGCGGGCCAGCAATATGGCACGGCCTCTTCGACCGGGTCGATCATGTCTGTCCGGCTGACGGGCGTGGTGGGCGAGGGGAAATCCGGCATCTACACCCTGGCGGTGGAAGGGATGCCCGCCGAAATCAAGGTGCGTGTGCAGACCGGCCCGGCGATCAACGGCACCGATCTGCGCGACGCGCCGGGCGATATCGAATTCGGCGCCTTCAAGAACCAGATCGAATATCAGGATGCGGGCGCCGCGCTGAACCGCGCGATGAAAAAGGCGGTGCTGGACGGGATCGACACCGCCGCCCTGCCCGGAAAGACCATCGAAGTGGTGGGGGCCTTCCGGCTTATCAATCCCAAGAACTGGCTCATCACCCCGGTGAAGGTGACCGTGAAATGACCGATATTCCAAACGCGAAGCCCGATCTGGGCGAGGTGGTGCTGGCGGCGCGCAATGTGGCCAAATCCTATGGCCAGATCCATGCGCTGAAGGGCGTGAATTTCGATATCCATCGCGGGCAGGTGACAACGCTGTTCGGGGAAAACGGGGCCGGCAAATCGACGCTGATGAAGATCCTGTCGGGGGTGATCCAGCCCACGGCTGGGCAGATCATCCTGGATGGCGCGGCGGTGGCCTTCGACAATTCGACTGATGCCCGCAACCGGGGCATTTCGATCATCCATCAGGAGCTGAGCCTCGCCCCCAACCTGTCGGTGCGCGACAACATCTTCATGGGGCGCGAGATCATGGGCCCCGGCGGTGTGGATTTCGCCGAAGAGGAACGCCAGACCCGCAAGCTGATGGAAGGGCTGGAAGAGGATATTGATCCGCTGACCCCGGTAGAGGAATTGCGTCTGGGCCAGCAGCAGATCGTCGAGATTGCCCGCGCGCTGTCGGTGGACAGCCGGATTCTCATCATGGATGAACCGACCAGCGCGCTGTCGGCCACGGAAGTGGAAGTGCTGTTCAAGGTCATCCGCGATCTGAAATCCAAGGGCGTTTCCATCGTCTATATCTCGCACCATCTGGAAGAGGCGCTGCAGATCACCGATCATGCCGTGGTGCTGCGCGATGGCACGATGACGGCCTATGCCCCGCGTGCCGAAATTGATCTGGAATGGATCGTGCGCAACATGGTGGGCGAAAACTACGATCTGGGCAGCCCGCCCGGCGGTTATGGTTTTGGCAATGTGGCGCTGTCTTTGCGCGATGTGACGGTGCCCGATCCGAAGGGCGCGGATTTCAACGTGGTGGACCGCATTTCGCTGGATGTGCGGGCGGGTGAGGTGGTCTGCATCTATGGCCTGATGGGCGCGGGGCGGACCGAACTTCTGGAAACCGTGGCGGGGCGTCTGCGCGCGAGTGGCGGCGAAGTGGTGCTGGAAGGGCTGGAGATTTCGCATCTGACCATTGCCGAACGCATCGCCCGTGGCCTGGCGCTGGTGCCCGAAGACCGGCAGCGCGACGGGCTGGTGCAGACGATGAGCGTGGGGCAGAACCTGTCGCTGGCCTCGATCGCGGCCTTTACCAAGGGGCTGTTCACGCAGAAAAAGGCCGAACAGGCGCTGATCGAAGACAGCATCCGCAAGGTCACCGTGAAAACCTCGGGCGGGGGGGCGGCCATCGGTTCCTTGTCGGGGGGCAATCAGCAGAAGGTGGTGATCGGCAAGATGCTGGCCACCAACCCCCGTGTCATCATGCTGGACGAACCCTCGCGCGGGATCGACATCGGCGCCAAGGCCGAAGTGTTCAAGCTGCTGGCCGATCGGGCAAAGCAGGGGCTTGCCGTGATCTATTCCACATCCGAAGTGGGCGAATGTCTGTCGATCGCCCATCGGATCATCGTCATGCACAAGGGCCGCATCTCGGCCGAATTCGATTCCACCGTCAGCAAGGAAAAGATCATGGCCGCCTCTGGCGAGTCCGTGGCGGCCTGAGCGACAAGATACGGAGCCATCCCATGTCGGATACCACCATCTCCCGCGCGGCCACGCCAAAGGCCAGTTTCAGCCTTGGCCGCCTGTTGCTGGAAGGCCGCGCCTTCTTTGCGCTGATCGCCATCATCGCCGTGTTTTCCTTTCTGTCGCCCAATTACTTCACGGTCGGCAACTTTCTGATCATGGCCAGCCATGTGGCGATCTATGGCATCCTGGCCATTGGTATGCTGCTGGTGATCCTGAATGGCGGGATTGATCTGTCGGTCGGCTCCATCCTTGCGCTGTCGGGGGTGGTGGCGGGCGCGATGATGCAGGGGATCGAGCTGCAGGCGCTGGGGGTCATCCTTTATCCGCCGGTCTGGGCGGTTGTGGTGCTGACCTGTGTGCTGGGCGCGCTGGTGGGGGCGGTGAACGGCGTGCTGATCGCCTGGTTCAAGGTGCCAGCCTTCGTGGCCACGCTGGGGGTGATGTATGTGGCGCGCGGCGTGGCGCTGCTGCTGACCAACGGGCTGACCTACAACAACCTGTCGGGCAGTGCGGATCTGGGCAATACCGGCTTTGACTGGCTGGGGTTCAACCGGCTGGGCGGGGTGCCGATTTCGGTTCTGGTGCTGGCGGGGATCGCGCTTCTGGCGGGGCTGATGCTCAGCCGGTCGGCCTTTGGTCGCTGGCTTTACGCCTCGGGCGGGAATGAACGCGCCGCCGATCTGTCGGGCGTGCCGGTGCGGCGGGTCAAGATCACCGTCTATACGCTGTCGGGGATGCTGTCGGCGGTGGCGGGGCTGGTGCTGTCTTCGCAGCTGACCTCGGCGGGGCCCACGGCAGGCACCACCTATGAGCTGACCGCCATCGCGGCGGTGGTGATCGGCGGGGCGGCGCTGACCGGCGGGCGTGGCACGGTGCGCGGCACCATGCTGGGGGCCTTTGTGATCGGCTTTCTGTCCGACGGGCTCGTGATTATCGGGGTGTCGTCCTACTGGCAGACGGTGTTCACCGGGGCGGTGATCGTGCTGGCAGTGCTGATGAACTCCATCCAATACGGCAGCCGCGCCCGCAAGGGATAGCCGCCGGACCACCTTCTCCGACCGGGTCTGACAGAAGAGCGGGCCCGCGCGGAAAGCCTTGCCACATGGCAAAAATACCAAACCAAGGGAGAGAGACCAATGATGAAAATGACGCGCCGCCTGCTGCTGGCCGCCGTGGCTGTTGCCCCGCTGATGGCGGGGGCCGCTTCGGCCGAAGGGCTGATCTCGATCATCGTGAACGATCCGGCGAACCCCTACTGGTTCACCGAAGGCGAAGTGGCCAAGGCCACGGCCGAAGGGCTGGGCTATTCCGCCAATGTGGCCGCGCACAAGGGCGATACCAACACCGAAAGCACGCTGATCGACACGGCGATCACCAATAAATCGGTGGCGATCATCCTTGATCCGGCCAATGCCGATGGTTCGGTGGGCGCGGTGAAAAAGGCGGTCGAGGCGGGGATTCCGGTGATCCTGGTCAATGCCGAGATCAACCAGGAAGGTCTGGCCAAGGCGCAGCTGGTGTCGAACAACGCACAGGGCGCGGCCATGGGCGCCGAAACCTGGGTGTCGATGGTGGGCGAAAGCGGCAAGTTCGTCGAGCTGTTCGGCAATCCGGCCGACAACAATGCCGCCACCCGGTCCAACGGCTATGAAACCGTCATCAGCCAGTATCCCGATCTGGTGAAGGCCGGTCAGGAAGTGGCGAACTGGGATCGCACCCAAGGCTATCAGAAAACCCAGTCGCTGCTGCAGGCCAACCCCGACATCACTGGCCTGATCGCCGGCAATGACGAAATGGCGCTGGGCGCGATTGCCGCGCTGAAAGAGGCAGGCAAGCTGGAGCAGGTGAAGGTCGGCGGCTTTGACGGTTCGCCCGATGCGGTGGCCGCGATCAAGGCGGGCGAGATGCAATATACCGTGCTGCAGCCCGTCGCCGTGTTCTCGGCCGAAGCGGTGAAGCAGGCTGACAGCTTCATCAAGACCGGCGCCACGGGTGCGGCCACCGAAAAGCAGCTGTTCGACTGCCTGCTGATCACCGCCGAAAACGTGGATAAATACACCGCCGCCTTTACCCTTTCGGAATAAGGCGCAGGGTTCGGGGGCGGGCAGCCGCCCCCTTTCTGGCCTGCGGCGCCCGGACCGGCGCCGCAGGCCTTGCCATCTGCGCGGGTTTTCTTGCCTTTCGGGGCAATTGCGTTATCCGGCAGGCAGGAGGCGCCCATGTCCGACAGCAAGCCCGTTTTCGACCCCATGCCCAATCTTCCCACCCTGGCCAATCCTGCGCCCAATCCTGCGCCCATGGCAGAGCGTCCCGGCACCGATCAGGTGCCGGTGGACAGCCGCCATGCCCGCCAGATCGCCCGGCGGCAGCTGATGGCCGAAGCGGTGATGGCCGAGGGCACGATGCGGATCGAGGATCTGACGGAACGGTTCGGCATCAGCCTGATGACCGCCCACCGCGATCTGGATGAGCTGGTCGGGCGCGGCCTGTTGCGCAAGACGCGCGGCATCGTCTCTGCCGCGCCCACCAGCCTGATCGAATCGAGCGATGTCTATCGCGCCTCGCGCCAGTCGGTGGAAAAGCGCGCCATTGCCGCCGCCGCCGTGGCGCTGATCGAGCCGGGGCAGGCGGTGTTCTTTGATGACAGCACGACCGTGCTGCAGATGGTGCCGCATCTGGCCGCGCGGGTGCCGCTGACCGCGATCACCAATTCCCTGACGCTGATGAACGCGCTGAAGGGGATGCGCGATATCACGCTGCTGGGCTTGGGCGGGCAGTTCCACAACTGGTGCAATGCCTTCATGGGGCCGGTGACCACTGCCGAAATCCGCCGTCTGCGCGCCGATCTGGTGTTTCTGTCGATGGCGGCGATCACCGATGACATGGTGTTTCACCAAAGCCCGGAAATGGCGGAAACCAAGCGCGCCATGTTCGACAGCGCGGCCCGGCGGGTGCTGCTGGCCGATCACACCAAATTCGACCGCCGCGCGCTTCATGCCATGTGCGGGCTGGATGAATTCGATGTGGTGATCGTGGATGCCGCCACGCCCCCCCGCCTGCTGGACCGGATGCGCAGCCGGGGCATCCGGGTGCAGATCGCGCCGCCCCTGCCGGAAGCAGGCGAGCCCTGACCCCGCAAGCGCGCGCAACAACCGCTTTGGCTTGGCGCCGATCCGCGCTATCCTGTGCCATCGGGCAAGGGAGGCGGATATGCGCAGGTTGGGCGTCATCGGCTGTCTGCTGGCAGGGGGCCTTCTGGCCGCGCCGCCGCTGTTTGCCGCCGATCCTTCGGTGACCTGTTCCACCGAATATACCCGCCGCATGGCCATTGCCGCCTCGGATTATGCCGAACCGAATCCGGCCTGGGCCTATTGGGTGGATGTGGCAGGCCAGCGGCAGGGCCCCTGGACGATCATCGACATCAAGCGCGAAATGCTGCTGGGCCGCCTGCCCAGGGGGCTGTATTTCCATCCGGCCAATGGCAAGGGCGGCTGGCAATGGTCGGCCAACGCGCCGGAATTCGATCCCTTGCCGCCCGATCCGGCGGTGACGGATGCCGAGATCGCGCAGGGGCTGAAGGCGCTGCTGGAAGGCTGCTGGGTGTCCGATCCGGTGGCCGAGGCGGCGGGGCAGGAGACCGTCTGGCTGTTTCTGCTGTTCGATACCGGGCCGTTCTTCCCTTCGCGCGGGGTGCGCGACCGGGCCACGGGCGCAGAGGGGTTCTGGTTCACCCGCAGCTCGAACCGGCATTGGGGCATCGCGGGCCAGCAGGGGCGGAATTTCCGCCTTGTGCTGCCCGATATCGGCTATCTTGATCCGGTGGACGAGGTTCCGGCGCGGATCGTGGATCGCAATACGCTGGTGATCGAGCTGCCGGGGGCGGGCGGCGTGGTGTTCCGGCGGATGTAGGCGGGCAGCAGGGCTGGGCAGGGCAAGACTGGGCAGGGCAAGACTGGGCAGGGCAAGGCGGGGAAGGGGATGTGACGGCAGCGATGGGCGATACGACAGGGAACTTGGCGGGGCCGCCGGCAGAGGAAATCCGCATATCGCATCTGAAATACAGCGAAACCGTCACCTTCGCGCTGCAACTGCGGGGCAGGGCCGATACCGAATGGCAGCGCGTGGTGAACATGCATGCGGCCCTGATTGCGGTGATGATCTTCTTTGCCAATGAAACCGATGGCTTTCTGACGGCGCGCATCCTCGTCTTTGTGTTCTATACCTATAATGTGGCGGTGGCGCTGGTGAACCTGCGCGAGGCTTTCGCGGGCCTGCGCGCCGTGTCCAATGATCTGCGGCTGTTTCCGCAGCCGCCCTCGGGGGGCGAGGGGCTGCAATGGCTGACGCGGCGGGGCTTTCGTTATGATGCCACATTGCAATGCGGGTTGCTGGTCGTGGTCTGGGCGGTGATCGGCATCCTGCTGCTGGCGCCGGGGCCGCTGCAGATCTAGCCCGCATCCCCGACCAGCGCGAAAGGCCCCCACCAGCCGGGATGCAGCGCATGGGGCGGGGTGGCGGGATCATCCAGGATCGCCAGCATGGCGCGGCGCAATGCTTCGGCCCGGTCTGGCGCATCGGGGGCGGCCATGGCCTGCACAAGCCCGGTGGTCAGATCGGTGGCGGCATCGCTGTAAACCGGCCAGTGCGAAACCAGCAGGCTGCGCGCCCCGGCCAGAAAGAAGGCGCTGGCCAGACCGGCGAAACCCTCATCAGCCTCGGACGATCCGGCGGCGGTATTGCAGGCCGACAGCAGCACGAAATCGGCATCCAGCCGCAGGCCTGCGATTTCTGCCGTGGTCAGCAGCCCGTCATCCTGCGCATCGGGCAGGGCGGGCGGCGTCAGCACCAGCCCGGCTTCGGCGGCGCCCACCTCGCCCGCGATCAGCCCATGGGTGGCAAAGGCCAGCAGGCGATAGCGGGCCAGCTCGCCCCGCGCGCTCAGGTCTTTCAGGCGGGTTTCGGTGGCATCGCCCTGCAGCAGCACCGATCCCGGCGCGGCGCCCAGCTGGCTTGCGTTGCGTTCCAGCTCGCAGCGGGTGTCGGGCAGGGCGGGCAGCGCCGCCAGCGCCTGCCCGTCGGCCTGCCCCCCATCGCGCAGGATCGGCTGGCTGCCGGGCAGCAGGGCGGTGGCCAGCAGCGCCGTTTCGGGCGGGGAGCCGCAATCATAGGGCAGCACACCATCGGCCTGCGCCCCGATCAGCGGATCGCCCATGCCGAAAAACGGCCGGTCGGCGGCGCTGGGGCGGCCGGCGGCATGGCGCAGCGCCGCAAGGCTGGCGACCGAGGGCAGGATGGTCACCGCCATGCGCCGGATCAGCCAGGGTGCCGCGCGCAGGTCGCTGCCCGGCCCCGGCGCCTCGGTCAGCGTCAGGTGAAAGGGCAGGGCGGCCAGCGCCCGGTCGGGCACGATGATGACGGCGCGCTTGCCCTGCAGGGCCGGGGCCACCGGGGCCAGCAGATCGAGCCAGGCACGATGGGCCAGCGCCAGATCGAATCCGGGGCCTGCCGGTTCTTCTTCGTCCGTCAGGCTGAAGGCGCCACGCGTGCCACTGCCCCCGGCCCCGCAGCGCCGGTCGGTCAGTGCTGCGGCGCAGCGCAGATCGCGGGCCAGCTGTGCCAGCCCTTCGCGCGGCGGCAGGGGGGCGGCCATATATCCATCGCGGGTGATGGCAAAGACATGGCCCTGATCCCCCGGGGCGGTGGCATAAAGCAGCAGCGCCTCGTCCGGGGCCAGCAGGCGCATCGTTGCCAGCAGATCCACCGGCCGGGGATCGGCCAGCGCGGCATATTCGGGAAAGCGGGCGGCAACATCGGTTTCCACCTGCGCCAGATCGCGGCGGGCGGCCAGCATCGCATTGCGGGCCGGGCTGGTATCCCCGGGCTTGGCCAAAGCTGTCAGATAGCCGTCACGCGTCAGGGCCAGCCCGCGTTCGGCGCCTTCCAGCTGCCGGGCCAGATCGGCGGCACCGGGCGCGCGGCCCAGCAGCCGGGCCGTGGCACGGCCCAAAGCGGCGCCGGCCGCCAGATCATTCACCCTTTGCGCCACCTGAAACGCCTCGGTAAAGCGGTTGTCGGCCTCGGCCCCCTGCGCCGCATCGGCGGCGGCCAGCGCCAGCGTCACATGGCCGGGCAGATGGTCACGGGCGGCAGGCTCCTGCCGCCGGTCGGCCTGGGTCAGTGCGGCGGTGGCGGCGCGATAGGCCGGCAGGGCTGCCGCATCCGCGCCGCGCATGTGCAGCAGCTGTGCCCGGGCGGCCTGCAGATAGGCGCGGGGCGGGGCTTCGGATTCCAGCGCGGTGATCGCCCGGTCAAGATAAGCCAAGGCGACATCACCCTGACCGATGCTGCTGGCGGCAGCGGCCGCCTCGGCCAGCGCCAGCGTGGCTGGTGTGCCCCCGGCGGTGATCTCTGCCGCCGCATCGGCACCGGGCAGCCCCAGCGCATCGGCCAGCAAGACCACGCGCAGCCGCAAGGGATCGCCGGGGGGCAGGGTGGATGCGGCCTGCAGCGCGTGGCCCGCGGCCTCTGTCGCGGCCTTGCCCTGCCGCAGGCGCGCCAGATCCAGCCACAGCTGCGCCGCCGGGGCCGATTGCGCCCCGGCCAGCGGGATCACCTGTTCCAGCGCCTCGCGCAGCGCGGCCTCGGCCCGGTCGGGCGCACCAGCCGCCAGATGCAGATCGCGCAGCAGCCCGGCCAGAAACACCCAGGCCTCTGGCCGGTGCCGTTCCGCCGATCCGCGCAGCAGATCCTGTGCCGCCGCCAGATCCGCGCCCGCGCCGGACAGATCGCCGCCATCCTGCCGCAGCACGGCACGCCCCGCCCGGGCGGCAATGGTCTGCGCCACCCATGCGCCCGGCACCGGGTCGGGGGGCACCAGCGCCAGCGCCCGGTCATAGGTCGCTGCCGCCTGTGCCCGCCGCCCGGCATCGGTATAGGCCGCCGCCAGCCGCACCAGCGCGCGGAAGCTGGGCAGGCCGGGCGCGCCGGTTTCGCGCAGCGGGGCCAGCAGCGCCGAAGCCTCGGCCAGCGCGATGGCCGGCCGGTGATCGCCCGCCGATGTCAGATCGGCGGCCAGCTGCCCGATCCGTTCACCGGGATCAACGGCGAGGCTGGCCATATAGCTTGCAGGCATCTCGGCCAGCCGCAGCGCCCAGGCCAGCGCCAGATCGGCGCGGCCCGCCGTGGCCGTGGCCCCCAGCAGCGCCAGATAGCTGGTCACCACCAGCGGATCATCGCGCTGCACCTGCGCCAGCGCGATACGCCCCGCCGCATCGGCCGCCACCGCATCGCCCTGCGCCAGCGCCGCCATCATCGGCGCCATCTGCTGCGCCTGCCGGTTCTGCGCCGCCGCCAGATCGGATTCCCGGCGGCTGCCCTCGGCAATCCAGCCGCCGATCACCGCTTCGGGGTCGCCCAAGGGTTCGGCGGCATCGGCAAAGGCCAGATCCAGCTGGTCGATCAGCCAGCCTGCCCGCAGTGTGCCGCCCGGCGCATCCAGCCGCAGCACCGGCGCGGCATGGGCAAAGGCATCGGCGGGGCGGCCCGCATCCATCTGCGCCAGCGCCGCGATCAGCGCACCCTCCTGCCAGCGCGGCGGCAGGCCGGGCGGTGCATCGGCCCCCAGCACCGCCAGCTCGGCCCCCAGCAGGGCGGCGGCCTCGGTCTCTGGGGCGGCGGCGGTCAGCAGATGTTCCCCCAGCGCGGCCAGCGCCGCCAGCAGATCGGCCAGCGCCTGCCGGTCGGTGATGCGGCCATCCGTGCCCATCGCCGCGGCATGGCCCGCCCGCGCCAGCCGCACCGCCCGCAGCAGATGGCCGCGTGCCACATCGTCCTGTTCCAGCGCGCTGGCACTCGCCCCCAGCAGCACAAGCGGGCCGGACAGCCGCGCCGCCTCGGCCCCGAACAGCTGCGCCCCTTCGGCCAGCAGGGCCTGTGCCTGATCGCGGGCGGCCTCTATCTCACCGGCCTCAAAGCTGGTTTCGGCCTGCGCCAGCCGCGCCTCCCATTGCGCGGCCGGGCTGTCGGCTGCTGCCAATGCCGCATCCGCCAGGGCGGCAGCCCCGGCCAGATCGCCCGCCTCACGCGCCAGCAGGGCCTGCGCCAGCTCCGGCCACCGGCCCGAGGCCCCGGCATCGGCACAGGCCGGACCAGCGGCCATACCGGGCGCCAGCGCCAGCCAGATCAGGGCCAGCGCGCGGCAGCTCATGGCGCCATCATCCGCAGCACCACCGGCGCCAGCGCCGCCTGCAACGCCTGATCGCTGACCAGCCGCGCCAGCTCTGCCTCTGCGGCCTGCGCGGTGCCGATCTCTTCGGCCTGCAGGCTGCCCATCACCGCCAGCAGCGCCTCGTCCGGGCAATCCGCCGCCACATAGCGCCACAGCGGCGCGGTGGCGGGCGCCTGCACCGGCTGCAATCCGCAGCGGCGCGCGGGATCCAGATCGCGCCAGAACAGCGCCACCAGATCGGCCAGCGCCGAGCGGTCATCCGCGAAATAGCCATGCGCCAGCATGTCTTCGCCCAGTTCCGACATATCCACACTGTCCAGATCGGGGGCTGCCAGCAGATCGGCGCCGCCTTGCCCGGCCCGGGGCGCATCGCCATGCAGCCGCCGCGAGGCCACCAGCGCCCAATCGTTTTCCGAGGCATAAAGCGTCAGCCGCCGCGCCAGTGGCCGCAGCGTGGGCAGCATTTCGGCAAACAGCCCGGCATCGACATCCGGCGCGGCAAAGATCACCTGCCCGAAGACCGGCGCATCCGCCGCCGTCTGCCCCCGCCGCAGCGCCATCAGTTCCAGCGCTTCGGTCAGGGCGCGGTTGCCCATGGAATGGGCCACGATATGCACGGTTTCCGCGCCCGATTGCGCCACCACCTGATCCAGAAACCGCGACAGCCGCCGCGCTGACAGCTGCACCACCGCCGCATCGGGGATATAGCCGATGGTCGACCCGCGCGAGGGCCAGGAATACAGGATCGGCACGCCCGCAAAGCGCATGTCATAGGCCAGCTGCGCTGCCCGCCGCGCCGCCGCATCAAAGGCCACGTTATAGCCATGGATGAAGACGAAGGCCTCTTTCCGGTCGCGCGCCGCCATCCTGCCCTGCATCCGGGCAAAGAAATCGGCCCCCGCCAGCGGTGTGATGCTGTGCAGCGTGATATGCCGCGCCGGATCTTGCGCAAATTCCAAAGACCAGACCGAGGGCGCCTCGATCGCACCGGGGCGGTGGCTGTCGGGCACCGTCACCTCCACCACGCCGGTTTCCAGCGGGCCACGGCCATGGCCATAGAATTCCGCCGGATAGTCCGATCCGCTGCGGGCGCGGTCGGTGGCATAGAACACCTCGACCGTGGCAAAGCCGGTGCCATCGCCCCGCGCGCCCGTCACCGGAACCGGCGGGGCCAGCGCGGCCATCCGGCCTGCGGCATAGGCCTGCACGCCCGCCGGATCGCCCATGGCCTGCGCCAGCGCTTCCAGCCGTGCCAGTGTATCGGCCAGCACGGCGGCGGGCATGGCCCCATCGCGCTGATCGGCCAGCACGGCCTCTTCGGCCCGGCGCGCGGCGGCCAGATCGCCCGCCGCCTGATACAGCCGCGCTGCCGCGCGCCACAAAGGCACGGGGTCATGGCCCAGCCTGTCGCGGTGGCGGGCGGCAAAGCGTGCCAGATCGTCATAAACCGCCGCAGCCTCGGCCGCCTTGCCCTGCGTTTCCAGAATTTCGGCGGCCAGCCGGTTCAGATCAAAGGCCGCGCGCGGATCGGCGGCCAGGCCCGGATCGGCCAGCAGGGCGCGGATCTCGGTCAGCGCCGCTTCGGGATCAAGCGCCGCATCGGCCCCCAGCGCCATCAGCCGCAGCTGCGCATCCGCCTGCGCCGGGGCAGGGGCCGGCACCAGCGCCAGCATCAGTGCCAAGGCCGCAGCACAGGGCCGCCAGATTGGCCGCCCGAAATGCCGCCAGAAAGCCCGGTTCCGCATCCCGTTCATCCCCCTGCACCGGGCTGCCGGGGCCTGCCCGGTCAGCCACAAGACATCACCGAAACATGCGATAGGCCGAAGCCCCGATCCAGTGTAACCTGAGCCTATTCGGCATGACCAGAATTTGACGCAGGTGGGGCGGCAATTGTTGGGAAGCATCGGCAGATTTCTGTGCGGAATTGCGCTTTGCCTCGGGTCCGGCCCGGCGGCTGCCGAAACCCGCGCCCTGCTGGTGGGGGTTTCGGCCTATGATGCCGCCATCGGCCTTGCCTCGCTGCGCGGGCCTGCCAATGATGTGCGGCTGTTCCGCGATGTGCTGGCGGCGCGCGGGGTGACCGACATCCGCCTGCTGGCCGATGGGGTGGAAGGGGGCGGGCAACCGACCCGCGCCGCCATTCTGGCAGCCCTGGCCGATCTGGCGCAGGACAGCGCGGCGGGCGATCTGGTGTTCATCACGCTCAGCGGCCATGGCACCCGGCAGCCCGATCAGAACGGCGATGAAACCGACGGGCTGGACGAGGTGTTTCTGCCTGCCGATACCGCCCGCGCCGCGCCGGGGTCGGCGGCCATCCCCAATGCGATCACCGATGATGAACTGGGGCAGGCGGTGGATGCGATCCGCGCCACCGGGGCGGATGTCTGGTTCGTGATGGATTCCTGCCATTCCGGCTCCGGCCTGCGCGCAGGCGATGCCGATGTGGCCGCGCGCTTCGTCGATCCTTCGGTGCTGGGCCTGCGCGCCGATGCACCCTTGGCCAGCGCGATGGAACCGGGGGCCGAAGCGGCGCCCGATCTGCCGGGGCGTCTCTTGGCCTTCTACGCCGCCCGCGCATCGGAAGTGGCGCGCGAGGTGAACCTGACACCGGGCGCTGCGGATGACAGCGGCTGGTACGGGCTGTTCTCGTCGCGGCTGGCGGCGCGGATGGAACAGGCGGGGGCGCAAAGCTATCGCCAGCTGTTTCAGGGGGTTATGGCCGATATGGCCGATGGCGCGGTGCCCGGCGGCGCGCGGTTGCAGACGCCCTCCTGGGAAGGCGATCTGGTCGATGCCACGGTCTTTGGCGGTGCGGCAACCCGTGGCATCCGGCAATATGCGGTGACGCGGGATGAACTCGCCGCAGGCCGGGTGCAGGGGCTGGATGACGGCACCTTGGTGGCGCTGGTGGCCGATCCGGCAGACCCGCCCGATGCGGTGCTGTCTCTGGCCCAGCTGGAAGAGGTGACGGCGACCCGCGCCTATCTGCGCCCGGTGGCCGAGGATTGCCAGCCGCAGACGGGGCAGCCCTGCGCCACTGCGGGCCGCCTGCCCGCCGAGGCGCGCTATGCAAGGCCGCTGGCCCGCGCGCTGGACAGCGCGCTGCGGCTGGCCCCGCCCGCAGATCTGGCAACTGGCGCCGCGCTGCCTGCAACCGATCCGCTGGCGCTGGCGCTGGCCGATGCCATGGCCGAGGTGAATGGCGGATCACAGGCCCGGGTGGCGCTGGACCCGGCGGCCTTCACGGTAGAGGTGGCGGCAGATGCGGGTCGCCTGTGGTTCGGGCGCCGGGCCACGGCGGATGGCGTGCCTGCGGGCCTGTCCTGGGCGCCGGGCGATGGCGCGCTGGCCCCGCTGCTGCTGCGCATCGCCCGGGCAGAAGAGCTGGCCTCGGTGCTGGCCGCAGTCGCCGCTGCCGGATCGCCCCTGAACCCGCCGCCGGTGGATCTGGGGGTGGAACTGCGGGCCGCCAACCCCGCCGATCTGGATCCGCCGGGGCAGGGCGGCAATCCACTGCGGGAATGTCGCCGCGCCGTGGCTGCCGCCGCCGGGCCACAGCCCCTGGGCGATGCACCCGATCTGAAGCAATGCGATCTGCTGACCTTCAGCGCGCGGGGGGCGATTCCCGGTGCGCGCGATGTGAACCGGATCCATATCGATTCGCGCTTCTGCGTCCATGCCGCCCATCAGCAGATCGAGGATGCCGCCACCGCCACCGCCCTGGGCGATCCGATGGTCATGTGCTCCGATTGCCCGGATGGGGCGGCAGCGGGGGATGAACGGCTGTTCGTGCTGATTACCGAATCCGCCGATAATGCCGAGGCGCTGAACCTGGAAGGTCTGGTGGAAACCTGCGGCGCGGCCGCGGTGCCCACGCGCGGCCCGGCGGCGGCACAGGCGGCGGGCTTTCTGCAACGTCTGGGCCGACGCCCCGATACGCGCGGATCGTTTGGCGGTTTGAATATCGCGGAAATCTGGGTGACCGAATACCGTTGGCGGGTGCTGCCCAAGGAATCCGTCTTCGCCCGCGTCCATGCTGCGGCAGGGAAGGGATCTTCCACCCCGCCGCCGTGATCCGAAACCGAAAGCCATGGGGGAACCGACATGACTGCAGCAGACCGGGCGCGCGCCCTTTCCATCGCATTTGCCGTATCTTGCCTATCCCTGCCATCCCTGATGGCCGCCCCCGTGGGCGCCCAAACCACGGGGCTGGATGCCGTGGCCCGGCCTGCGGCGGCAGGGGGCAGCGTGATGTCCTTCATGCTGGCGGCCCGCAGCCGCGCCGTGCCGGTGGATGGCACAACCGCCGCGCGGGTCTATGGCGGCCGCCCGGCCCAGCCCGGCGCCTGGCCCGCACAGGTGGCGCTGCTGGCAGAGCTGCCGCCCGATCCCGGCAAGGTCGGCGCGCAAAGCGAGGGCCAGGCCGATGCGCCGCAAGGCCCCGGCTATGGCCAGTTCTGTGGCGGCAGCATCATCGCGCGGCAATGGATCCTGACGGCTGCGCATTGTGTGGTGGGGCAGGATGGCACGCTTGCCGATCCGGCAAAGCTGCGGATCCAGACCGGCGCCACCCGGCTGGGCGCGGGCGATCTGCGCCCGGTGGTGCAGATCATCGCCCATGAAAACTACGATCCCAATCTGCTGGATAACGATATCGCCCTGATCAAGCTGGCCGAACCCATCGGCCAGACCAGCGGCCCGGTGGCCGCCACCCCGGTGCTGCGCCCTGCCGACCCCATGCCGCAGGGCGATGCCGTGGTGGCGGGCTGGGGCTATATGCAGGATGACAAGATGCCGATGGATCTGATGGAAACCGATATCGGCGTGCTGCCCAATGACACCTGCAACCGCGGCATGGCCGAACAGACCAAGCGCGATTTCGGCGCCTTTCTGATGGGCTATGGCCAAAGCAACCGCATCCCGATGGACAAGCTGGAACAGGCCTATGACATCCTGGTGTCCAACCTTGGCGATTCACTGACCGACAACATGATCTGCGCCGGCGTGGCCTCGGGCGAGCGGACCTCGTGCAACGGCGATTCCGGCGGGCCGCTGATGATGAAGGGGGCCGATGGCGGCTGGGTGCAGGTGGGCATCGTCAGCTGGGGCCGCATCCCGCTGAATTCGAACCAGCGCTGCGGCCATGCCGAACTTTACGGGGTTTATACAAGGGTTTCCAATTACTTCGACTGGATCGGGTCGAAGCTGCGCAACAATTGAAGCGGGGGGATGCAAGATGAAACGCCTGATCCACGGCGCCTGCGCCGCATTGCTGTTCAGCCTGCCCGCCATCGCCCAGACCGAGGGCGACAGCTTCGGCGGCAGTTTCGATTCCGGGGCACCGGCGGCAGTACCCGCCCCGCCTGCCGATCCGCCTGCCGCCCCGCCCGAACCGGCAGCGGGGGATGATTTCGGCGGCAGTTTCGGCCCGGCACCGGATCTGCCGCCACCGCCCGCCGCCCCGCCGCCCGTGGCGGATGCCGCAGCCCCGCCCGAGCTGCCGCCCGCGCCACCGCCTGCGCCAGACGCTCCACCGCCGCCTCCGCCGCCTGTGGCCGAAGACCCTCCCGCCCCGTCCCCCCCGGTTGCCGAA
This sequence comes from Gemmobacter sp., assembly GCA_034519525.1. Taxonomy (GTDB): domain Bacteria; phylum Pseudomonadota; class Alphaproteobacteria; order Rhodobacterales; family Rhodobacteraceae; genus Gemmobacter. The sequence continues at coordinate 20,313 of JAXHOJ010000033.1, forward strand.
GCGGTGCCCCCGCCGCCCCCACCCCCCCCGCCGATGGAGACTGGCGCCGTGCCGCCCCCACCGCCGCCCGAAGCGGCCGGGAATTTCGATCCGGGGCCAGACGCCAGCCCGCCCCCCGCCCCGCAGTTTCCCGCCACCGTGGTGCCGCCGCAGGTCACCCAGCTGGAAATGCAGGATTTCGGCGTGATCCCCACCGAAACCCTGCGCCCCGGCCAGTTTCACGCCCCGACCCCGATCCTGATTCCCGGGGCGCAGGTCGTCAGCACGCAGGCGCTGGCCGATGCGCTGAATTCGGGGATGCGCGTGGTGCTGATCGACGTGCTGGGCGGCAGCTACAGCCTGCCCGGCGCGCTGATGGCGCCGGCACTGGCGCAGGGCGGCCATTTTCAGGACCGGCTGCAGCAACAGGCCGGCCAATGGCTGGGCCAGGTGACCGGGGGCGATGCCAGCCTGCCGGTGATCCTTTACTGCAGCGATCCGATGTGCTGGCTCAGCTACAATGCCGCGCTGCGGGTGGTGGCCGCCGGATATACCAATGTCTACTGGTATCGCGGCGGCTTGCACGCCTGGCAGATGGCCGGGCTGCAACTGGTGCCCGCCGGGTTCTGATGCGCAACCGCCGCCCGGTTCTGCCGGGCGGCCCTTTGCCTGCCGCGCCGCCGGGTGTAGGAAGGGCCTGCAATCCCCGAAGGCCCTGACCGCACATGACCCAATCCGCCCCGCCGACCATCACGCGTGAAAGCCCGGCCACGCCCGATCTGGCCCTGCTGTTCGAACGCCATACCGCCGACATGCACGCCGATACCCCGCCCGAAAGCATCCACATGATGGATGCCTCCGAGCTTGACCATCCCGATATCGCTTTCTTCGTGATGCGCGAGGGCGGGGTGCCGCTGGCCATGGGGGCCTTCAAGCGCATCGACAACGGACATGCCGAAATCAAATCCATGCATGTTCTGGCCGAAGCCCGGGGCCGTGGCCTGTCGCGCGCAATGCTGGATCACCTGCTGGCCGCGGCACGGGCGGCGGGCTTTGCCCGGCTCAGCCTGGAAACCGGGGTGCAGCCCACCTTCATCGCCGCCCGCGCGCTGTATGAACGCGCAGGGTTTGAAATCTGCGGCCCGTTCGAGGGCTATGACGAAGATCCCAACAGCCTGTTCATGACCCGCAGCCTGATCTGATCATGATGGCCGGGCCTTGCCGCCCGGCCATCGTTCATCTGCCCTTTGTCAGAAGCCCTGCAGCACGATCTTGCCCCGTGCCGTGCCGGTTTCCAGCAGAGCATGGGCCTGTATCAGATTGCCGGCATTGATCGGCGTCAGGCTCTGGGTCAGCGTGCTGCGGATGCGGCCCGCATCCACCAGCCGCGCCACCTCGGCCAGCAGGCGGCCCTGTTCGGCCATGTCGGGCGTGCCAAAGATCGCGCGGGTGAACATCAGTTCCCAGTGGATCGACACCGCCTTGCGCTTGAACCCCATGATGCTCAGGGCTTCGGGGTCGTCGATCAGGCCAAAGCGGCCCTGTGGTGCGATGACTTCCGCGATGTCCTGCACATGACGGTCGGTCTGGGTGGTGGAAAACACGAAGCCGGGCGCGCCGATCCCCAGCGCGGCGACCTGCGGCGCCAGTGGCTGGCTGTGGTCGATCACATGATGCGCGCCCAGATCGCGCACCCAGGCCTGCGTTTCCGGGCGCGAGGCGGTGGCGATCACCGTCAGATCCGTCAGCGCGCGCAGCAGCTGGATGGCGATCGACCCCACACCGCCCGCGCCACCGATCACCAGCACCGCCCGGGCGGCCCCAGGCACCGGGCGGCGCACATCCAGCCGGTCGAACAGCATTTCCCAGGCGGTGATCGCGGTCAGCGGCAGGGCGGCGGCTTCGGCATCGGTCAGGCTGGCGGGCTTCTGCGCGGCAATGCGGCTGTCCACCAGATGGAACTGGCTGTTGGCGCCCGGCCGGATGATCGACCCGGCGTAATAGACGGCATCACCCAGGGCAAAACCCTGCACCTTTTCGCCCATCTCTACCACGCGGCCCACGGCATCCCAGCCCAGCACCTTCCACTGTCCGGCCTCGGGCGTGGCGCTGCGGCGCACCTTGGTATCCACCGGATTGACGGAAACCGCCGCCACCTCCACCAGCAGATCATGGCCGCCGGCCTGCGGGCGCGGCAGGTCGATATCCTGCAGGGCATCGGGACGGGTGATCGCGCCGGGGGTCTGATAGCCGATGGCTTTCATGGGTCTGCTCCGCTGGGTCATTGCTGTTGACGAAAACTGCGCCTATGATCGGAATTCTGCAATACGCACAAAATCAGCACATAGTATCAAAAAGGATACTGTCATGGCCAAGCCCCGCCACGCTCGTCTGGATTGCGCGCCCGGCTGTGCGGTCGAGGCGGCGATCAGCCTGATCGACGGCAAGTGGAAGGCGATCATCCTGTTTCACCTGCTGGGCGGCACCCTGCGCTTCAACGAGATCCGCAGGCAGGTGCAGAACTGCACCCCCCGGATGCTGACCAACCAGCTGCGCGAGCTGGAGGAGGATGGGCTCATCACCCGCAAGGTCTATGCTCAGGTGCCGCCGAAGGTGGAATATGCGCTGTCGCCGCTGGGGCACAGCATGACCCCGGTGCTGCAGGCACTGAAGGTCTGGGGCGATGCCAATCTGGGTCTGTTCGGCAAGCCCAAGGTCCAGGACCCGCGCGAACAGGCGGCATAACCGCAGCAGAGGCGGGGCAATGCGGCGCTGGCAACCCCCGCCGATCTGGCGCAGCAAGGCCGGATCGTTGCGTTTGAAGATATGGTGGTGACCCCAGCAGGATTCGAACCTGCGACATGCCGCTTAGCGGGCCATCCGCAGCTTTCGCTGCCGCCATACCGGCGTCATGGCCTGGACTATCCCTTCACCTTTGGCGCGCTGCGCCGTTAGGTGCCTGCCGTCTAGTCTCTACACCTTCCCCGTTGCCGGGGCTTGGCTCGGGATTGCCATCGCCCGAAAGCGGAAGGTTTCCCCGAATTTGACATGTTCTACATCCGCCGTTTCCCGCGGTGCACTCCTATTGAAGGCGGCTGCTCTATCCAGCTGAGCTATGGGGCCCCGGCCTCTCTATGCACCAAGGATGGCACGGTGCCAAGCCCCAGCCGGGCCTGCGCAGGTGCAAAGATCGGGGGCCAGTATCGGGGCAGGGGCCGGATGGCACAGGGCCGGAGCTTGCGCCCCGGCCCCTGTTCTGTGCCCGTGCACCATCCTGATGTCTGGCCTGTTCCCAAGATCGGCCCAACCGTCACGCAGCGGCAATCTGGCTCCAGCGGATCACCCGGTTGCGGCCGGCTTTCTTGGCCGAAAGGGTGGCAGAATCCGCCTCGGCCAGCATTTCCTTCAGCGGGCGGGGGTCATGCGCCATCGAAACGCCCAAAGATACGGTGATCGGCCGACCCGAAACGCGCACCCGCGATTCCACGGCAGAGCGCACGCGTTCTGCCACCACCTCGGCGGTGAATTCCGGCACGCCCGGCAAGAAAATCACGAATTCCTCGCCGCCATGGCGGGCCGGAATATCGCCATTGCGCAGGGCGCCGCGGATCGCCTCGGCCACTTCGCGCAGCACCTCGTCGCCCGCCTCGTGGCCCAGCGTGTCGTTCACCGCCTTGAAGCGATCAACATCCAGATGGATCAGGGCACCGCGCACCTGATCGTTCAGCCGCCGCGCAAAGCCGCGCCGGTTCAGCAGGCCGGTCAGCAGATCTGTATCCGCCTCTTCCTGCGTCTGTTGCAGGCGCTGCCCCATGGCCAGCACCAGCCGGTTGCTGCGCATCATCAGCCGCCCGATTTCGTCACGGTAGCGCGAAGGCAACAGGGGCGCCGACCCCTGCGATTCAAAGGTGCGCAGGGTTTCGTCGATCTGGAACAGCGGCGACAGCACTGCCCGCAGGGCGGCCAGCGTGCCCACGGTTCCCGCCAAGGTGGCCAGCAGCAGTACCAGAAGGTCTTCGACACGGGTGGCCAGCATCCCCGATGTTACCAGCACATAGCCGACCATCACGATCAGCGGCACATGGATGCCGACAAAGGCGAGTGTGAACACCTTTGCCGTGAAGCTGAGGGGGAACAGCCGGTCCAGAAGAGCGTAAAGTTTCATGTGATTGTCCTCTCCTTCGCTGTTCAGGCTCTGCCTTAAAAGATAACAGGCTTTTAACATCACACGGCAAGGGAGAGGCATCATCCTGACGTCAGCGTGGCGGCATTGTGGCAGGGGCCCCGCCTTCAAAAATATTCGGCCTGGAATAGTCGCAGGGGGCTTCCTGCATCTGCAGATGCAGAAGATTTCCGGTGTAGGCATGGGCGCGTGCCACATCTTCGTCAAATTCGATGCCCAGCCCGGGTGATTCGGGCGGCAGAATGTAGCCTTCCTCCCAGCGGATCGAATTGCGAATCAGCTTCTGGTGGAAACTGCCGCCGGTTTCGATGGTTTCTGCAATCAGAAGGTTCGGGATCGAGGCGGAAAGATGCACATTCGCCGCCCATTCCACCGGGCCTGCATAAAGATGCGGCGCCATTTCGGCGTTGAAGATCTCGGCCATGGCCGCAATCTTCTTCGCCTCCCAGATGCCGCCCACACGGCCCAGGGCCGGTTGCAGGATCTTGACGCCACCCGCGCGCAGCAGCGTACCGAATTCGGCCTTGGTGGTCAGCCGCTCGCCGGTGGCCAGCGGCACCCGCACCGATTTTGCCACCTCGGCAAATTCCAGCAGATTGTCCGGCGGGATCGGCTCTTCATACCACAGCGGGTTATAGGGCTCCAGCTCGCGGCCCATGCGGATGGCGCCGGGCGTGGTGAACTGGCCATGGGTGCCGAACAGGATATCAGCCCGATCCCCGATGGCACCGCGCACCGCCTTGCAGAAGGCCACCGACCGGGTGATGTCGCTCATCGAGGGTTCGTGGCCGCCGCGGATGGTATAGGGGCCGGCCGGATCGAATTTCACCGCCGTGAACCCCAGATCGACAAAGCGCAGCGCTGCCCCCGCCGCCGCCTCGGGATCACCCCAGAAGGCCGCGCTTTCCTGCCCGGGTTCGGGGTAAAGATAGGTATAGCTGCGGATGCGGTCGTTCATCCGCCCGCCCAGCAATGCCCAGACCGGCCGACCCCGCGCCTTGCCCAGAATATCCCAGCAGGCGATCTCCAGCCCGGAAAACGCCCCCATCACCGTCGGATCGGGGCGCTGGGTGAACCCGGCCGAATAGGCGCGGCGGAACATCAGCTCGATATTCTCCGGGTTTTCGCCCTGCATATGGCGTTCAAAGACATCGGCGATCACCGCCTTCATCGCCGCAGGCCCCACGGTCGAGGCATAACATTCGCCATAGCCCACAATGCCGCAGGCGGTGGTGAGCTTCGGGAAAATCCAGTAGCGGCCCCCCCAGCCCGGAGCGGGCGGGGCGACGACGAAGATTTCAAGATCCTGCAGTTTCATGGGCGGCCCTTCTGGATGGCGCGGCCGGGGGTTTCACACCCCCGGACCCCCGTGGGATATTTGGTCCAAGATAAAGGCAGGTTAGGGGGCTGCTTTACGGGTGGCGCGCGTTTTCCCGACAAAGACTGCCGTGGCGGCGACCATGATGAGCGCCGACAGCAGGAAGGGCGCGCCGGGCCAGAAGACGGGCGCGGTGGGATGGGTGAACATCCCGAAGATCCAGGTCATCACCAGCGGCGCCAGAATGGTGGCCAGCGCATTGAGCGAGGCAATGGCGCCCTGCAGCTCTCCCTGCTGATCCTCGGGTGTGTTGCGCGACATCATGGCCGACAGCGCCGCGCCGGTGACGCCGCCCAGAGCGGTGAAGGGCGTGAAGGCCAGTGCCCAGAAGCCGGAGCGCACGAAGGCATAGAAGCCATAGCTGGAGATTTCGACCAGCATCCCGAACAGCGCCGTCTGTCTTTCGCCCAGGCGCGAGATCATCGGCTGCACCAGCAGCGCCTGCGCGCCCGCCATGCACAGGCCAAAGATCGCCAGCGAAATGCCGATCCACCAGGCATCCCAGCCAAAGGCGGCAGTGCCGTAAAAGCTCCAGATCGCGGGCCAGACGGTGAAGGTGACGGCATAAAGGAAATGCACCGCCAGCAGCGCCTGCAGGCCGGGCAGGCGTTTCAGCGCGGCCAGCGCCCCCAGCGGATTGGCGCGGCGCAGCGTGAAGGATCGGCGCAGGGCCGGGGCCAAAGATTCGGGCAGCACGATCAGGCCGAAGATCAGATTGGCCGAGGCGAGGATCGCCGCCGCCCAGAACGGCGCGCGGCTGTCGATCCCGGCCAGCAGGCCGCCCAGCATGGGGCCCGCCACGAAGCCCGCGCCAAAGGCGGCGCCGATCAGGCCGAAGCGGCGGGCGCGGTCATCGGGGGCGGAAATATCGGCGACATAGGCATTGGCGGTGCTGTGGGTGGCAGCGGCAATCCCCGCGATGATCCGCCCGATCAGCAGCAGCCAGACGGTATGGGCCAGCGCCATCAGCACATAATCCAGTGCCATCACGGCGAGCGAGACCAGCAGCACCGGGCGGCGGCCAAAGCGATCTGACAGATTTCCGATCACCGGGCCGCACAGAAACTGCATCACCGCAAAGGCCGTGGCCAGCACCCCGCCCCAAAGCGCGGCCTCGGCGAGGGTCTGGCCTGTCACTTCGGTCAGCAGATCGGGCATGACGGGGAAGATCAGCCCGATGCCGATGGCATCCAGCAGCACGGTCATCAGGATGAAGCTGAGGGCAAGGTTCTGGCGCATGGCATTTCCGGGGCAAGGGCTGTGGACCCTAGACCTGACGGATTCCTGCGGCAAGGGTGTGAATGGCCTGCGCCAGAGCCTGGGGCTGGGCAAAGAACGGCGCATGGCCGCAGGGCAGGGAGAGGGTGGTCATGCCCGCCGCCATGCGCGCCTGTTCTGCGGGCGGGATGGCGCGATCCTGTGTGCAGATCACATAGGCGCGCGGCATCTGCGGCAGATGGCGCAGGGCCAGCGCGGTTTCCTGCGGGCGCACGGGTTCGGGGTGCAGATGCGCCAGCGCGCGGGGCAGGGTGTCGGGCGGGCAATCGTGGTAGAACAGATCTGCCAGCCGGTCTTCGGCAAAGGTAAAACTGCGGCGGTCGGGCGACAGCCGGTAACTGCCGCGCATCGGATTTTCGGCCTGCGCGCGCCGCATCTGCGCCAGGCTTTCGCCGCTGCGGGGCACATAGGCACAGATGAAGATGATCCCCGCCACCCGCTCTGGCGCGGCCTCGGCGGTGGCGGCGGCGGCAAATCCACCGGCGGAATGGGCGACCAGCATCGCCGGGCGGTCGATCCGGGCCAGAATGGCCTGGGCATGGCCGTCAAGGCTGGCAGCGGCCGGGTCGCGCGGCAGGTCGATGGCGCGGGCATCGTTGAAAAACGGCAAGACCTGCTGCCAGCACCAGGCGCCATGGCAGGCACCGGGGATGAACAGGAAGGGCGGCGCGGCGCCCGGACCGGATGTGGCGGGATCACGCATGGCCGATACGCCGCAGAAAGCCCCCCACAGCCTCGGCAAAGGCGGCGGGTTGATCCACCGGGGGCAGGTGGCCGGTGCCGCGGATCAGGCGAAACTCGGCTCCCGCCATCAGATCGGCGGTTTCGCGCACCAGATCGGCGGGCGTCGAACCGTCATCTGCGCCCGCGATCACCAGCGCGGGCAGGGTAAGGCTGGCGGTGGGTGTATAGAAATCCGCCCCCGCAATCGCCGCACAGGCGCCGCGATAGCCATCGGGGTTGCAGGCCAGCACCCGGTCGCGCCAGGGCAGGTGCTGCCCCTCGGCGCGGAAGCGGCGGGGGAACCAGCGCTCCATCACCGCATCCACAACCGCCGCCATGCCGCCGGTTTCGATCGCGGCGCTGCGGGCCTGCCACTGGCTTTCATGGCCGATCTTCGCGGCAGTGTTGGAAAGCACCAGCCCGCGCACCAGATCCAGCCGCTTGACCGCAAGTCCCTGCGCCACCAGCCCGCCCATGGAAATGCCGACGAACACGCAATCCTTTACCCCCAGATGATCCAGCAGCCGTTCGGCATCGCGGATCATAGCGCCCATGGCATAGGGCGGGGCGGGCACATCCGATTGCCCATGGCCCCGGTGATCGTAGCGGATCAGCCGCAACCCGGGCGGCAGCAGCGGCAGCACCTGATCCCACATCGCCAGATCAAGACCAAGCGCATGGGCAAAGACCACCGGCGCGCCATCGCGCGGGCCTTCGTCGGCATAATGCAGCCGCAGATCGGGCAGATAGGCCAGCGGCATCTTACCCCCCGAACCGTTCCAGCGCGTGGCGGAACAGATCGGGGTCGATATTCCCGCCCGAGGCCACGGCGATCACATCTTCCCCCGCGATCTGATCGGGGCGGAACAGCGCGGCGGCCAGCGCCACCGCGCCGCCCGGTTCCAGCACGATCTTCAGCCGGGTGAAGGCCAGCGCCACCGCCTGCAAGGCCTCGTCATCGCTCACCACCAGCCCCGGCCCGCAGAGCCGCGCGGTTGATCGGGAAGGTGAGCGCGCCGGGCACCGGCGTCACGATCGCATCGCAGATCGACCCCGAAAGCCGTTCGTTGCGCTGCACCTCGCCCGCCGCCAGACTGCGGGCGGTATCGTCAAACCCCGCCGGTTCGCAGGGCCGGGCGCGCAATCCGGGGGCGCGGCTTTCCAGCGCAAGCGCGATGCCCGCCGTCAGCCCGCCCCCGCCGCAGCACACCAGCACATCCGCCTCGCGGATGCCCTGTTCCACTGCCTGTTCGGCGATTTCCAGCCCGGTGGTGCCTTGCCCGGCGATCACCTCGGGTTCGTCATAGGGCTTTATCAGCGTCAGCCCGCGTTCCGCCGCGATCCGGGCGCCGATGGCATCGCGGTTTTCGCGGGCGCGGTCATACAGCACCACCTCGGCACCATAGGCGCGGGTATTGGCGATCTTCAGCCGGGGGGCATCGGCAGGCATCACGATCACGCAGGGCGCGCCATGGCGCTGCGCCGCCAGCGCCACCCCCTGCGCATGATTGCCCGAGGAATAGGCGATCACGCCCGCTTCCCGCTGTTCGGGCGACAGCGCCGACACGGCAGACCAGCCGCCCCGGAACTTGAACGATCCGGTATGCTGCAGACATTCGGCCTTCACCCAGACGCGGCGCCCCGCGATCTCGTTCAGGAAGGCCGATCCCAGCAGTGGCGTGCGCAGGGCATGGCCTGCCAGCCGGAAACTCGCCGCCTCGATCCGGGCGATATCGGTCATTGCAGTGCCTCCAGCCAGCGCTTCAGGGCATCAAGGGATTCGGGCTCGTCCAGAAACGGGATATGGGCGCGGCCCGGCACATCGGCAAAGATCATGTCGGGGCGGCGGCGGCACATCTCGGCGGCAGTCGCGGGCGACAGCAGATCGGAATTCGCGCCCCGGATCAGCGCCAGCGGCAGGCCTGCGCAGGCATCGAACAGCGGCCAGGCATCGACAGGCGGCCCGTCAAAGGCCGCCAGAAAAGCCTCGCGCAGTGCCGGATCATAGGTGATGGCAAGGCCGCGCTCGCTGGGCACATAATGCTTCTGCGCCTCTTCCATCCAGCGCGTTTCGGGCACATCGGCAAAGCCGGGGCTGAGCCGGGGCAGGGCCTCGGCCAGCGCGGCATGGGTTTTCGCCGCCGGATTGCGGCCCAGATAATCAAAGATCCGGTCCAGCCCGGCCTTTTCGATCACCGGGCCGATATCGTTCAGCGCCACCCCCAGCAGCCGGGGCCGCGCCACCGCCGCCAGCAGCATGGCCACCAGCCCCCCGCGCGAGGTGCCCAGGATCGCGGCCTGCGCCACCCCCAGATGATCCAGCAGTTCCAGCGCATCGCGCCCTTCGACCGGCACGCTATAGGTGGCGGCCCCGGTCCACTGGCTTTGCCCGCGGCCCCGGTAATCCATGCGGATCAACCGGACCGGCGGCAGATGCGGGATCAGGTAATCGAAATCCGCCATGGTGCGCGTCAGCCCCGAAAGGCACAGCAGCGGCAGGCCCGCGCCCTCGTCACGATAGGCGATGCGGGCGCCATCCGAGGCGGTAAAGAACTGCGTCATGCAAGATGATCCGTGATTGTGGTCAGGTCAGGGGCGATCAGGGCGGGGCGGGCGGGCAGCCGGTCCACCGGCAGGCCCGCGCGGTTCACCCACAGCGTGCGAAAGCCGAAGGTGGCGGCGCCCGATATATCCCAGCCATTCGACGAAACGAACAGCACATCTTCCGGGCGGGCAAGAAACCGCTCCAGAACAAGGTCATAGACGATCGGCATGGGCTTGTAGACCGCCACCGCCTCGACCGACAGCAGCGCATCGAAACTGCCCTCCAGCCCGGCCGAGGCCACCGCCGCCTCCAGCATGGCGGGCGATCCGTTCGACAGGATGGCGCGCGGCACCCGCAGTGATTTCAGCCGGGCCATCACCTGCGGCACCTCGGGATAGGCGGGCAGCCGGTCATAAAGCGCCATCAGCCGGTCGCGCAGCGCGGGGTCGTCAATGCCATGCAGCGCCATCGCATACTCCAGCGCATCGCCGGTGACCGTGGCAAAATCGGCATGCTGGCCCAGGATGGTGCGCAGCCACGAATATTCCAGCTGCTTTCGGCGCCAGTCTTCGGCCAGCTGTGGCCAGAGGCTGGCCAGCGCGGGGGCATCGGCGGCGGCGATCCGGGCCGCGCCGGCCACATCGAACAAGGTGCCATAGGCATCGAAAACAACAGTGCGGATCGGCATCACGGTTCCTCCTGTCGGGCAAACCTTGCACAGCTTTGCGGCGGGTTAAACCCCGGTCTGGCGGTCCTGCGTCAATCGTCGTGCTTGCCCCGCTGGGGATCAGCCCCTAAACCCGGCGGGCGGAAGAGGAGACTGCCATGGCCCGAGGACCAAAGAACCTGCCGGATCGCGCGGCATCGAAACGGGTAGGGGCGCTTGCTGGGCTCAGGCCCTTTCTCGCGCCCTACCGGATCATGGTCGTCGGCGCGCTTCTGGCGCTGACGCTGACGGCGACGGTCAGCCTGATCCTGCCCATCGCCGTGCGCCGCGTGGTGGACAGTTTCGGGATCGGCGCCGCCGGCCTGCTGGATCAGTATTTCGGCGCCGCGCTGGTGATTGCCGCCGCCTTGGCCCTGGGCACCGGGGCGCGCTATTACCTTGTCACCCGGCTGGGCGAACGGGTGGTGGCCGATATCCGCCGCGCGCTGTTCGACCGGCTGGCGGGCCTGTCGCCTGCCTTCTTCGAACGCATCATGACGGGCGAGGTGCTGTCGCGGCTGACCACCGACACGACGCTGATCCTGTCGGTCATCGGGTCTTCCGTTTCGGTCGCATTGCGCAACCTGCTGCTTCTGCTGGGGGGGCTGGGCTTCCTGTTCTTCACCTCGGCCAAGCTGGCCGGGCTGGTGCTGCTGATCGTGCCGCTGGTGATCGTGCCGATCATTCTTCTGGGCCGCAAGCTGCGCCGCCTCAGTCGCGACAATCAGGACTGGATCGCCGCCTCTTCCGGCACGGCGTCAGAGGCCCTGCTGTCGGTGCAGACGGTGCAGGCCTATACGCATGAGGCCCGCACCCGCGCGGCCTTTGCCGAAGTGACCGAGAAATCCTATGCCTCGGCCCTGACGCGGATCGGCACGCGGGCACAGCTGACGGTGATCGTGATCTTCCTCGTCTTCGCGGGGATCGTGGGCGTGTTGTGGGTGGGCGCCCGCGACGTGCGTGAAGGGGCGATGACGGCGGGCGAGCTGGTGCAGTTCGTGATCTATGCCGTGATGGTGGCTGGGGCCGTCGGCTCGCTGTCCGAAATCTGGGGCGAATTGCAGCGCGCGGCAGGCGCCACCGAACGGCTGGTGGAACTGCTGCACGCCGAAGATCCGGTGCAGGATCCGGCCAGCCCGCGCAACCTGCCGCGCCCGGTGCGGGGCGAGATCGCCTTTGAAAACGTGCGCTTTTCCTACCCAGCCCGGCCCGGTGCCTCGGCGCTGAACGGGGTGTCGCTGCAGGTGCGCCCCGGCGAAACCGTGGCGCTGGTCGGCCCGTCCGGCGCGGGCAAGACCACGATCCTGCAGCTGCTGCAACGCTTCTACGATCCGCAGCATGGCCGGGTCACGCTGGATGGCATCGACCTGCGCGACATGGCGCGCGGCGATTTCCGCCAGGCCATCGCGCTGGTGCCGCAAGAGCCGGTGATCTTTGCGGCATCGGCCCGCGACAACATCCGCTTCGGCCGCCCCGATGCGACCGATACCGAGGTGGAGGCCGCCGCCCGCGCCGCCGCCGCGCATGACTTCATCGCGGCCCTGCCCGAAGGCTATGATACCTTTCTGGGCGAGCGCGGCGTGATGCTTTCGGGCGGGCAGCGGCAACGCGTGGCCATCGCCCGCGCCATCCTGCGCGATGCGCCGGTGCTGCTGCTGGACGAGGCGACCAGCGCGCTGGATGCCGAAAGCGAACGCGCGGTGCAGGCGGCGGTGGAGCGGCTGAGCGCCGGGCGCACGACGCTGGTGGTGGCGCACCGGCTGGCCACGGTGAAACGCGCCGACCGCATCGTGGTGTTCGAAGAAGGCCAGATCGTGGCCCAGGGCACGCATGAGGCGCTGGTGGCTGAAGGCGGGCTTTATGCGCGCCTCGCCCGCCTGCAATTCACCGACGGCACGATCTGACCCACTTGCCAGGCGGAGCGCGCCTTGCGGCGCGCAAGCCTTCAGGGCGCCTGCGCGGCCTTGCGGCCGCTTGTCTTCCTGTGTGAGTATTTGAAAAGGAGCAAAGGCAAGATGCCGGTGCGCGCCCCCGACGTAACGGCGCCCCGGCTCTGACGTTGCGTTTCGCGCCCGGGGGCGGCTTGCGGCACTGCCCGAAACCCCCGATCCTGCGCGTGGAGGAGCGTCGGGGCAGCAATGCCTGACCGGCGGCAAGCGGAGGAGACAGCGATGGGCAGTTTTGCCAATCTGGCCGATATCAAGGCGATCGAAGCCGAAATGCCATGGGCGGCGCGGGATGTGGCGCCCAGCATGTATGAATTTCTGGCCCGGGCTGCCCGCGACCACGGGGCGCGGCCCGCGATATCCTATCAGCTGACCTCTGGCCCGGCCGATCCGGCGGAAACGCTGACCTGGGGCCAGCTGCATGGCCGGGTGACGCAGACCGCCAACCTGTTGCGCAGCCTGGGGGTGGGGCCGCAGGATGTGGTGGCCTATGTTCTGCCCAATGCCCATGAAACCGCCTGGGTGCTGCTGGGGGGCATGGTGGCGGGGATCGTGAACCCGATCAATCCGCTGCTGGAAGCCGAACAGATCAGCGCCATCCTGCGCGAGACGCAGGCCAAGGTGGTGGTGACGCTGCGCGCCTTTCCGAAAACCGATCTGGCCGCCAAGGTGGGCGAGGCGGTGAAGCACGCCCCCCAGGTGAAGACGGTGCTGGAGGTGGATCTTCTGCACTATCTGAAGCCGCCAAAGAAATGGATCGCGCATTTCCTGCGCCCGAAAGCGCCGGTGGAACACAGCGCCAATGTGCTCAGCTTCTTCACCGCCCTGAAGAAACACCCGGCAGACCGGCTGACCTTTGCCGATGTGACGGAAGACCGGGTGGCGGCCTATTTCCACACCGGCGGCACCACGGGGATGCCCAAGGTGGCGCAGCACAAGGTTTCGGGCATGGTCTATAATGGCTGGCTGGGCGCGCGGCTGCTGTTTCGCAACAGCGATGTGGTGATCTGTCCGCTGCCGCTGTTCCATGTCTTTGCCGTCTACCCGATCCTGATGTCGATGATCGCCAGCGGCGCACATGTGGTGTTTCCGACGCCCGCGGGCTATCGCGGCGAAGGTGTGTTCGACAATTTCTGGAAACTGGTCGAGCGCTGGAAGGTGACCTATATGGTCACCGTGCCCACGGCACTGGCCGCGCTGATGCAGCGCCCGGTGAATGCCGATGTCAGCAGCCTGCGTGGCGCCTTTTCGGGGTCGGCGCCGCTGCCGGTGGAACTGTTCAATCGGTTCGAAAAGGCCACCGGGGTGCAGATCGTCGAAGGCTATGGCCTGACGGAATGTACCTGTCTCGTGTCTGTCAACCCACCGGATGGCAACAAGAAAATCGGCTCTGTCGGTATCCCGTTCCCACATACCCATGTGCGCATCCTGCGCAGCGATGGCGCGGGCGGATTTGCCGAATGTGGCGTGGATGAGGTGGGCGAGATCTGCGTGGCCAACCCCGGCGTCTTCGAAGGATCGACCTATACCGAGGCCGACAAGAACCGCAGCCTGTTTGCCGAAGGCCGCTTTCTGCGCACTGGCGATCTGGGGCGGATCGACGCGGATGGCTATCTGTTCATCACCGGGCGGGCCAAGGATCTAATCATCCGTGGCGGCCATAACATCGACCCGGCGGTGATCGAAGAGGCGCTGATGGGGCATGAGGCGGTGGCCTTTGTCGGTGCCATTGGCCAGCCTGATGCCCATGCGGGCGAGCTGCCCTGCGCCTATGTGGAGCTGGTCAAGGGCGCCACAGTGACCGAGGCCCAGCTGCTGGACTATGCGAAAGCGCATATCCACGAACGCGCGGCTGTGCCGAAACATGTTGAAATCCTTGACGAACTTCCGAAAACGGCGGTGGGCAAGGTGTTCAAGCCCGATCTGCGGCGCCGGGCGATCCGCCGCATCTGCGATGCCGCTTTGGCCGAGGCCGGGCTGGCCGCGCGGGTGGCCGAAGTGGTGGAGGACAAGAAGCGCGGGCTGGTGGCCCGGCTGGCCCCGCGCGCCGATGAGGCGGCGGTGCAGGCGGTCATGGGCCGCTTTACCACCGCCTGGGACTGGCAGCCCTGACCGCAGGCCCCTTGCGGGAATCAGCCTTTCACGAAAGGTTGAGCCGGTGGATTCTGGGAGATTTTTCATGATACGGGGCGTCGTTGCGGGAGCCATGCTGGCTCTCGCCTTTACCGGTGCGGCAATGGCTGAACCACAGTCAGAGCGGCTGTTCACCCACAAGAACTGGATGGTGGAAATCGTCGCCTTCGACGATGACAGCATCGCCTGCGTGGCGCAGGTCACGGATGGGGATGACACATTCTCGGTCTGGGCCGATCCGTGGAACCCTGTGAAATTGCAGTTCTATTCCTCGGGCTGGGATTTCAGCGGCGGTGGCAGCGCCGATCTGGGCGTGCAGGTGGACCGGCGCGAGGCCTGGTCGCTGACCGATGCAGAGCTGTTTCAGAATTCGGTGCTGTTCAACCTGCCGGAAGGCGATGCCTCGACCCGGTTCCTGATGGAAGTGGTGGAGGGGCAGACCCTGCATCTGGGCAATGATGATGGCGACCATGTGCAAAGCTATTCTCTGGCCGGATCTTCCGCCTCGATCCAGGCGCTGATCGCCTGTGTCGATGCGCTGGCCGAGGATGATGACGGCAATCCGTTCAACTGACAGCAAAAGGGCCGGGCGGGGTGCCCGGCCCGGTCTTTCGGGTGTCTGGTCCCTGTCCTGCCTGCGTCCCGTCCGCGTCCCGCTTCTGTCGGGACGCCGGGATTACGCCGCGGTATCCATCCAGATCGTCACCGGCCCCTGATTGACCAGCGCCACATCCATATCGGCGCCGAAAATGCCATTCGCCGTGGCCAGCCCTTCGGCCTGCAGCCGGGCGGTGAAATACTCGTAAAGCCGCTTGCCCTCGTCCGGGGCGGCAGCGGTGGAAAAGCCGGGGCGGTTGCCACGCAGATCGGCGGCCAGCGTGAACTGGCTGACCACCAGACAGGCGCCGCCGCTGTCGCGGACCGACAGGTTCATCTTGCCCGCCGCATCCTTGAAGATGCGCAGCTTGGCGATCTTGGCGGCCAGCTGATCGGCCTCGCGTTCGGTATCGCCCTGCATGGCGCAGACGAGGATCATCAGGCCTGCGCCGATCTCGCCTGCCACCACGCCATCCACCGTGACGCGGGCGCTGGAAACCCGCTGAACGACAGCCCTCAAAGCTCGTGGCTCCAGGGTGGGTTGGCGCCGGCGCGGCTGACGGTGATCGCGGCGGCGCGGGTGCCGAGGCTCAGCGCGGCATCCAGCACATCATCCGAAACCGTGGCCAGCGCGTCTTTCGTCAGCACGCCTGCGGCATCCAGTGCGGCCAGAACGCCCGCGTTGAACGTATCGCCCGCGCCCACGGTATCGGCCACCGTCACTTTGGTGGCCGCACCAAAGCGGTTCTGCGTCGCGGTGACAGCGCGCGCCCCGGCGGCGCCTTCGGTGATGAACACGATCTTCGGCCCCAGCGCCAGCACGCGGCGTGCCAGTTCCGAGACATCGCCTTCGCCCATCAGCCAGTGCAGATCTTCATCCGACAGTTTGACGATATCGGCGCGGGCGATCATCCGGTCGATCCGGGCGCGATATTCGGCCTCTTTCCCGGCGATGAAACCGGGGCGGATGTTCGGGTCGATCATTGTCACGCGGAACGGCGCCTCGCGCGCCTGCAGCGCCTCATAGGTGCTGGCGGCGGGATCGTTCACCAGGCTGATACCGCCAAAGAACAGCGTGTCTACCTCGGGCGGCAGCGCGGGCAGATCTGCCTCGGCCAGCAGGCGGCCTGCAGTGCCTTCGTCATAGAAGGCATAGGTCGCCTGACCGTTCACCAGTTTCACGAAGGCCACGGTCGTCGGCCGGTCCGACCGCGCGGCGAAAGCGGTATCCACCTTCGAGGCTTCCAGCGTCTCGACCAGAATCTGCCCCAGCATGTCGGTCGACAGGCCGGAGAAGAACCCCGAGGCCGTCCCCAGCCGCCCCAGCGCAATGGCCGTGTTGAACACCGCGCCCCCGGCATAGGGGGCAAAGGCCGCCTCGCCCAGGGTGCTTTCGCGCGGCAGCATGTCGATCAGCGCTTCGCCACAGCTCAGAATCATGGAAACCCTCCCGAATATTGTCCGGTTATAGCCGATTTTCTTGTGTTAGCGCAAACATTCACATCGCCGCGATGCATGGATTTGAGCAATTACCCGAACGAAGAATAATTGCCCGCCCCTTTATCTTGGCCCAAATATCCTCGGGGGGGCCGCAGGCGGGGGGCAGACAGCCCCCCTCGGCGCCGCCCGCCCCGCTCAGGCGGTGAAATAGGGCGCCAGATTGCCGCGCACGCGGTCCAGCACTGTGTCGCCTGCAAGATCGGGGACGAAGGTTTCGCCGGTGATCGCCTCATAGGCCTGGATATAGACCCGGCTGGTCTGTTCGATCATCTCGGCCGGAATCTCGGGGATCTCATCCACATAGGGATCGCAGCGCGCGGCGACCCAGGCGCGGATCACATCCTTGTCAAAGCTGGGCGGGCGGCTGCCGTCGCGCAGCGCCGCCTCATAGCCATCGGCCAGCCAGTAGCGGCTGGAATCCGGCGTATGGATTTCATCGGCGAGCAGGATAGTGCCTGCCGCATCCACGCCGAATTCATATTTGGTATCCACCAGGATCAGGCCGCGTTCTGCCGCCATCTGCTGGCCACGGGCGAACAGCGCCAGCGCCTTGGCCGAAACCTCGTCCCATTGCGCGGCGCTCAGCAGGCCCTGGTCCACGATTTCGGCGGCGGTCAGCGGTTCGTCATGGCCGCCGTCGAAGGCCTTCGACGTCGGGGTGATGATCGGCTGCGGCAGGGCCTCGTTGTCGCGCAGCCCGTCGGGCAGGGTATGGCCATACATCTGCCGCTGCCCCTTCTTGTACAGAGGCAGGATCGAGGTGCCGGTGGTGCCCGCCAGATAGCCGCGCACCACGATTTCCACCGGCAGGATGGTCAGGTGCTGGCCGATCACCACATTGGCATCGGGATAGGCGATGACATGATTGGGGCAGATGTCGGCCGTGCGGTCGAACCAGAAGCGCGCCACCTGGGTCAGCACCTGACCCTTGAACGGAATGGCCGCGAGGATCCGGTCAAAGGCCGAGATCCGGTCGGACGAGATCAGGATGCGCCGTCCTTCGGGATATTCCGCCGTTGGCGGCAGATCATAGCAATCGCGCACCTTGCCGAAATAAGGGGCAGGCAATTCCGGGATACGGGCTTCGGTCAGAACGCGCATGGGGCCTCCGGTCTCTGGTTGCCCGGCTATTGCGCAGCGGGCGCGGCAAGTCAATCACGCGGCGCGCGGGCGGCGGCGGGGCGGGGGGCTTTCTGCCCCCCACGCGCCTTCGGCGCTCCCCCCGAGGGTATTTGGGCCAAGAGGAAGGCAGCCCTTTCCCCTTGGCCCAAATACCCCGGGGGAGCCCGCAGGGCGGGGGCGGAGCCCCCTATTTCTTCAGGGCGAAGATGATCCCGGCCACCACCAGCGCGGCGAGGATCGCGAAGGCGATCTTCCACTTGCTCCAGGGGCGTTCGCCCTGCACCTTGCCGGTCTGGCCGTTCACGACAAAGCGGTAGGTCTGGCCGTTGTATTTATAGGCGGCCATCCAGACCGGCAGCAGGACATGCTTGAAGGTTTCCGCCGAATATTCGGTATCGACCGAGGTGATGCGCTGTTCATCGCCGCCGATGTCGCGGCGCACATCCGCGGCGATCACCTGTGCCATGACCTCGCGCGCGCGGGCCTGACCTTCGGCGAGGCCGATCGTATAGCCCTCGGCGGTGAAGCCTGCCAGATAATCGGCGCGATAGGGGGCGAGCTGCCCCAGATCCCAGGGCGCCAGCGCATCGGTATAGCGGCGCGGCAGCGATTGCGAGGCCAGCACCAGCACATCGTCGAAGCTGCGTTTCACCCAGCCGCGCGCCCCGCTCCACCTTGTCTTGCGTTCCTGCACCTGTTTGGGCTTGCCGTCATCCATCACCGTGCGGGTGACATAGTAATGATCGCCGCGCTGGCCGGTATAGGCGCTGCGGGTGGCGGCATCAAAGGTCCAGTAGGGCACATAGATGCCGTTCATCGCCCGGCCCTTGCGGGCGTAATCCACGAGACCGCCGGGGGCGAACCACAGGCGGCCCAGCCAGTCTGTCATCGCCTTGCGGGCGGCGCGTTCGTCCAGCGCGAAGGGCACCAGCGCCTGTGGCTTGATCTGGCGGTGGCTGCCGGTGCCGATCACCACCGGGGTGGCGCAGAACGGACATTCGCGGGCATGATCGGCGCCGCTGAATTCGACCAGCGCGCCGCAGGAGGGGCAGGGCGTGCTGCGCTGATCCTCCATCGTGCCGGGGGGCAGGGCATCGCGCAGGGCGCGGTTCAGATCCAGTTCGCCCAGGGCTAGTGCCCTGGCCTCTGGCGCGGCGGGGATGTCCTGTTCCTGGCCGCAATGGCCGCAGCGCAGATGGGTCTGCCCCGGCGCATAGCGCAGGTCGGCCCCGCAGGCGGAGCAGGGAAAATGGTGATCGGTTTCGGCCAAGATTGCGGCTCCGCTTCAGGCGCCGGGCGGCGGCGGCGGGGGCACCTGGGCGAAAAGCGCGGCCAGTTCGGTTTCGCCTGCGGGTTTCCATCCCTCCATTCCGGCGGCCCAGACGAGGCTGGCGCGTGTGACGGCGCCGGACAGGATCATGCCGCGCAGATCGGTTTCCGGGAAGGGCCCCCGGGTCGCGCCGTTTTCAGCCAGATGCCATTCCTTGGCCGCAGGGGGTGGAGGGGGCGGGGGTGGGGCTGCCGGGCGGGTGGCGACAGGCGCCGCGCCCCAGGGGCCTGTTGCCTGTTGCGCCATGCCCAGACCCAGGGCCGCGCCCATGCCTGCGCCCATGGCATCCAACAGGGCACCGCCCGGCCTGTCCAGCGCCTCTGCCGCGTTGAACTGCATGTATTTGCCCAGATCGCCTGCGATGCCGATGGAGCTGCGCTTATCAAGCACCTTTTCCACCTCTTCGGGCAGGCTGATGTTTTCGATATAGAATTCGGGCAGAGTCAGCCCGTAGTCGGTGATCTTGGGGGCAATCGCCGTGGCGATTAGCTTGGCCAGATCGGCGGTATTGGCCGCCATATCCAGCACGGGGATGCCCGATCCGGCCAGAACCCGGCTCATTTCCTGGACGATCACATTGCGGATCTGGTTCGAAATCTCGTCGGCGGTGAATTCGCCATCGGTGCCCACTACCTCTTTCAGGAAGACCGCCGGATCGGCCACGCGCATCGAATAGGTGCCGAAGGCGCGCAGGCGCACGGCGCCGAATTCGGGATCGCGGCAGATGATCGGATTCTTGGTGCCCCATTTCAGATCGTTGAAGCGGGTGGTGGAGACGAAATAGACCTCGCTCTTGAACGGCGACTGGAAGGCATGATCCCAGTGCTGCAGCGTGGTCATGATCGGCATGTTGTTGGTTTCAAGCATGTAAAGCCCGGGGCCGAAGACATCGGCCAGCTGCCCCTCATGCACGAAAACCGCGGCCTGCCCTTCGCGGACGGTCAGCTTGGCACCGTATTTGATCGCCTGTCCGCGCCGTTCGAACCGCCAGACCATCGTATCGCGCGTATCATCAAGCCAGGAGATGACGTCGATGAACTCGCCTTTGAACAGATCGAAAACCATGGTGCCTGCCTTTCAGACCGGGATGCGCGGCGCGCGGGAAGATGGCGTTCCTGTCTGCCAACATAACCATGCCGCACAAGGTTTGAAGCCCTGTCGCATCTTGCGCTTGCTCTTTTCCAAATACTCCCGCCGGAGGCAGCGCCGAGGTGCCGGGCCGCAGGCCGGGCACCGAGAGGAAAGGGATGCAGGGCCCGAAAGGGCCCTGCGCCGCATGATGATTGGCCCTAGCTGGAGCCGCCGATCAGGCGGCTGGCGATGGCTTTCACGATCGGCCGGGCCTCGGCCGCTGTCATGCCCGGCCGCAGCGCCGGGTCATAAAGCATCTTCAGCATCAGCTCGTCCTGCCGGGTCAGCAGGGCGAATTCTTCATCATCGTTGAAGATCGAGGGCCGGGCCAGCGGGCTGTCATTGGCCAGACCCAGACCCTGCGCAATTTCCTCGTGCAGGCAGGACAGGCGCAGCAGATCCGGGTGTTCGGCGCGCACCACGGCAAAGGCCCGGGCATAGGTGGAGGCGCTGCCTTCCGACAGGGCATAGACGATGCAATAGGTGGAGCGCGGCAGGTCGGTCAGCCCGGCCACTTCGGGCGCGGAAAGTTCGGGCAGGGTGCTGCGGATCACCGGGCCAAGGGCGCGGCGTTCGTCTTCGTTCACCACATGGATGAAGAAATTGGCGCCACTGTCCGACAGGGTGATCGGATGGCCGGTGATGGATTGCAGCCGGGCCAGATAAGACCCGATCAGCGCCCGGTCGGTGGCCCGCCGCTGCGCGGGCACCGAGGCGCCGAAGGCCACCGAGACGCGCACGGGCTGTGCCCAGCGGCGCAGGCGGCTGGTGGTTTCCTGCGCCATCAGACCGGCAGAGGTGCGGCGGTATTCATCGAACAGGGCCACCCGGATGAAATTCTCGGTCAGCATCGTGTCGGTGAAGGGGGTATCCTTGCCGCCGCCATCGGTGCGCAGCAGACCTTGCCCCAGCAGATCGGCCTGCACCTTGGCGTAATAGGCCGCCAGCGCCAGGCTTTCGGGCGAGGGTGCGGGGGGCGCCGCCGGAAGGGCGGGCGGCACCATGGGCCGGGGCAGCGGGCGGGGCTGTGGCGCCACCGCCAGCTGCGGCGCGCAGCCCGCAAGAGCCACCAGCAGCGCCAGAAGGGCTGCGGCGGTCCCGGGGCGGCGGCAGGGGGGTATGGCCCGGGGCAAGGGCGCGGCCTCCGGTCAGGCGGTGGCGGCGGGGCGGGGCGCCCGCGCGCTGGCGGCAGACAGCGTATCGCGCAGTTCGGTTTCCATCTTCTGCAGATCGGCCTCGGCGGCGGCGCGTTTGGCCTTGCCTTCATCGGCAATCGCCAGGCTTTCCTCGATCGTGGCGATCAGGGTGGCATTGGCCTGTTTCACCGCTTCGATGTCAAAGACGCCGCGTTCCATTTCGGTGCGCACGACGCGGTTGGTTTCCTGCAGGTTCTTGGCATTGGCGGTCAGCAGTTCGTTCGTCAGGTCGCTGGCTTCGCTGATCGCCTCGGCAGCCTCGCGTGACCGCTGGATGGTGACGGCCTGCGCCAGCTGGGTTTCCCACAGCGGCACGGTGTTCACGAGGGTGGAATTGATCTTTGTGACCAGCGATTTGTCGTTTTCCTGCACCAGACGGATGGAGGGCAGCGACTGCATGGTGACCTGCCGGGTCAGTTTCAGGTCATGCACCCGGCGTTCCAGATCATCGCGGGCGGCGCGCAGATCGCGCAGTTCCTGGGCGCGCAGCACCTGTTCGGATTCGGGGGCCGCGGCGACGGCAGCCTCTTTCGCGGGAATATCGGTGCTGTCGATCTGGGCGAGCTTGGCATCGCCCGCCGCAATGTAAAGCGCCAGCTCGTCATAGAAATCGAGCGTCTTTTCATAGAGCAGATCGAGGCTTTTGATATCCTTCAGCAGCTTGTGTTCGTGCTGCAGCAGGGTTTCGGTGATGCGGTCGATCTGGCTTTGCACCTCTTCGAATTTCGCCACGAATTCGGCGAAGGGGGCGGCGCGGCCCAGCAGTTTTTCCCACCAGCTCTGTTCGCGGCGCACATCCAGTTCCGCGGTGGAAAAGCCGCGCAGGGTGCTGACCATCGAGCGCAGGGAATCGCCTGCGGGGCCGACATCCTTGTTCTTCACATCCACCAGCATGGCCTGGCTGATCTGCTGCAGTTCGGCCTGGGCAGCCGACCCGAAAGAGATGATCGATTGGGTATTTCCGATATCCAGTTCGGCCATGCGGCGGCGGATTTCATCCGCGCGGGGCTCGGGGGCCGTTTCCAGCGGCACCACGGCGGGCACCGGCACGGGCAGCACGGCGGCGGTGATCTTTTCGGCTTCGGCCAGGGTGGCTTCGGCGTCTTTGCGGATGGAATCGCTCATGGTCTGGTCTCACTCTGCAACAGGCGCGCAACCAATCTGCTGGGGGAACTGCGCCGGGGTCATCTGGGAGGTATCCGGGTCGGGGTCTTGGGGCAGGCAAGGATCGGGGCCACGGCGCCACCGGGGCGCCGGGGGCGGGTGTCAGGGTCTGGGCGTTTCCAGCCTGAGCCTGTCGCGCAGGACGGAAATTTCGATATCAAGATCGGTGGAATCATTGGCCAGCAGGGCCTTGGACCGGGTGGCGAAAGTGGTTTCCAGATCATCCAGCAACGCCTCGTAATC
Organism: Gemmobacter sp.; assembly: GCA_034519525.1. Taxonomy (GTDB): domain Bacteria; phylum Pseudomonadota; class Alphaproteobacteria; order Rhodobacterales; family Rhodobacteraceae; genus Gemmobacter. Next base: position 43,467 of record JAXHOJ010000033.1, read on the forward strand.
GGCGCGGGCCTTGCTGTCGCGCGACTGGGCGTAAAGATCGGCAAACTTCACCGTCGCGTCACGGGCGCCGGTCAGGTAGACGCCCAGATATTTGCGGGCGGCGGTCAGATCGCGGGGATCGGCCTCGACCGAGCGGAACAGGCCGCGGGCGGCGGTGGCAAATCTGTCAACCCGGCGTTCCATCGCGGGATCGCGGGCGCGCAGGATCGCGTCTTTCGTGGCGGCCAGCAGCGATTCCGCCTCGTCGACCGCGCGGGCGACGCGGTCTGTCTGGAAGGCGTCGATGCCCTCTGCGCCCTTGTCGCGCAGCGGATCGGGGCCGAAGCTGAACAGATGCAGCACCGCGCCGATGCCGCCGATCAGCCCGGCAGAGAGGGGCGCGCCTGTGGTCATCAGTGCGCCCGCCGCCAGCCCCGCGCCGGTCAGCAGCGCTGCGGCGATCTTGCGCGGAAAGGCGGGGCGGCGGGCAATGCGGCGCAGATCATAGGCCTCATGCGCGCGGATGCCTTCGCGTGTCAGCCAGGCGGCGGCGAGCAGCAGGCCGGTGGCGGCAAGGCCCAGGGCCAGCCCGCCGGGATCTTGCCGGAAGGCCTGCACGGCAAAGGCCAGCGGCAGGATGAACAGCAGGTTGGACCGGGCGCCCGCACGGGCCGGTTTCTGCGTGTCATAGGGGTTTTGCGGCGCCGGGCCCTGTGCGCCATCACGCCGGGCCGCGCCATCGGGAGAATATTTGCCGCCGAACCGCTGCGCCATGTCAGGCCCCTGCGGCGAAAGCGGTATAGAGCATCAGCGCCACAAGCAGCGCGAAGCTCAGGGTCTGCAGGCGGGAGCCTGTCATGGGGCCTCCTGTCGGCGGTCGTGCGGGATGCCCCGCCTTTCAACTATAGGTGAGGGGCGGCCACGTTACCAGAGGCGGAGGCGGCGGATTTGTCTTGGTTTTCCCGAATTCGCGGGGCGGTGGCATCCGGGTGCCGCTTGCCCGGCCCGGTGTTCCGGGGCGGGGCGTGTTTGCGCGACGGCACCCGGAACACCGGGGGGGTGTGTCAGGCGGCTTCGGCCAGCAGGGCGTTCAGATCAAGGCGCATGGTGGTCATCGACAGGGTGCCTGCGGCATCGCGGGGCCATTCTGCCTCGGGCCGGTCACGGTAAAGCTCTACCCCGTTGCCATCGGGATCGCGCAGGTAGATCGCCTCGCTGACACCATGATCCGACGCGCCTTCCAGCGGCCAGTCGGCCGCGACGATGCGTTTCAGGGCGGCGCCAAGGCTGGCGCGATCGGGGAACAGGATGGCGGTGTGGTAAAGGCCGGTGGTGCCGGGGGCAGGGGGATGGCCGCCCTTCGATTCCCATGTGTTGAGGCCGATGTGATGGTGATAGCCCCCCGCGCTGAGAAACACGGCCTGCGTGCCGTAGCGCTGGGTGATTTCGAACCCCAGGATGCCTTGATAGAAGGCCAGCGCGCGATCCAGATCCGCGACCTTGAGGTGAACATGGCCGATCCGGGTTTCGGCAGGGAGAACGGGTTTCGGGGTCATGGCGGTTTTCCTTTCGCTTTGGCCCAAGATACGCGCTGGCCGGGGCTGCGATAAGGCACAGGGCTGCACAGGGTCTGCGCAAGGATGCGGGGCAGGAGGGATCAGAGGCGGCGCAGCAGCAGGCGCAGCATCCGCAGACCTGCCGATTGCGCCAGCCCCGCGCCCATGCCGGTGAGCGCGACCAGCAGCCCCGCCAGCCCGGACCAGAGCCGCACCGCCGTATCCGACAGGCGAAGGCCCAGACGGAACAGCCGGGTCTTGCCCAACACCTCGATCCGGCCCAGCGTTCCCGGGCCCAGGGCTTCGGCGCTGCGGGCCAGACGGGCGGCATCGGCCGGTTCATCGACATAGCGCATGAGATGCAGCGTTTCGGTGGGGCCGAGGCTGCGGTTCAGCCTGCCAAGATTGGCAAAAAGATCGGTGACGGGGGCAAGCGCGGCGGGGCGGAAGGCGGCGCCCAGATCATCCAGGCTGCCTGCGCGGCGCAGGGCGGCGATATCCACCGCCTCGGATGCGATGCGGGTCAGGCTGCGGGTCAGGCTGCCGGTCATCACCCCTGCCTTGCGGGCCAGACGCAAGGAGGATGCGCCGAACTTCACGGTCAGCGAGCTGCCGCCGGTCAGCAGGGCCACGGTGGTGGCGCCAAGGCCCAGTGCGGAAAGCGCCAGATCAAGGTCATCGACCTCGGCCCCGGTGGCATAGTTCCAGCCCTGCCGCCCGAGGCCGATCACATCGCCTGCGGGCGACAGCGTCACAGGGGCATTGCACAGCAGAAGCTGCGTCAGTGGGCAGGTTTCGGGGTGGATGGTGCAGGCAAGGCAGCTGCCTGCCGTGGCCAGAAAGCCTGTATCGGTATCGCGCGCTGCGGCAACGTGGGTGGCCAGATCGCCGGGCAGGGGGATGGTGCGTTCGGCCGCCACGGCCAGCAGCGCATCCAGCACCAGCCAGTTGCGCGGATCTTCGGCCAGACGGGTTTCGATCAGCATGGCCAGCCGTTCCGGCGTGGCCTCGGTTGCCATGGCGCGATCTGTTGCGGCGCGGAATTCCTCTGCGCCCCGGTCGATGAACGGCCGCAGCGCCGGATCGGCGGCAATCGCGCGCAGCGGCGGGATGGTCAGCAGCAGCGAGGCCACCAGCAGCGCCGCAAGCCCCGCCCGTGCAAAAGCCCGGCGGATTGGGTGCCGCTTGGTGGTGGATGTTCTGCGGTTTGGTCGCACGTCGGATGCCCATCCTGTGTCTCAAGGGGCAGCAGTAGCAGATCATCCTGAAAAATGCCCGCCGCAGCCAGGGCATGGGGCGGGCATTTTCGTCACTTCCTGTTGACCGGGCGGGTTTTCCGGTCAGGCGCCGCCTGCATCAGACCTCGCGGCGGCGGATCATGCCGACGATATCCTTCACCTGCGCCAGAATCGGCTGGGCGATGGCATCGGCCTGATCGGCACCGCGGTTCAGGATGCGGTCGATCTCTGCCGGATCGGCCATCAGGCGGGCCATTTCCGTGGTGATCGGCGACAGCTTTTCCACCGCCAGCTCTGCCAGCTTCGGCTTGAAGCTGCCGAACTGAGCGCCTGCGAATTCGGCCACCACCGATTCGGATGTGGTATCGGCAAGGGCTGCGTAGATGTTCACCAGATTGCGGGCCTCGGGCCGGTCTTTCAGACCTTCTACCGTTTCGGGCAGCGGTTCCGGGTCGGTTTTCGCCTTGCGGATCTTGGCGGCGATGGTGTCGGCATCATCGGTCAGGTTGATGCGGCTCTGGTCGCTGGGATCGGATTTCGACATCTTCTTGCTGCCATCGCGCAGGCTCATGACGCGGGTGGCGGCGCCTTCGATCAGCGGTTCGGTGATCGGGAAGAAATTCACGCCGTAATCATGGTTGAACTTGGCGGCGATGTCGCGCGTCAGTTCAAGGTGCTGTTTCTGGTCTTCGCCCACCGGCACATGGGTGGCCTTGTAGGCCAGAATGTCGGCCGCCATCAGCGAGGGATAGGCCAGCAGCCCGAGCGACGAATTTTCGGCGTGCTTGCCCGCCTTGTCCTTGAACTGGGTCATCCGATACATCCAGCCGATGCGGGCGACGCAGTTGAAGATCCAGCCCAGTTCGGCATGGGCGCTGACCTGGCTTTGGTTGAACAGGATCGAGCGGGTGGGGTCGATGCCGCTGGCAATGAAGGCCGCCGCAATCTCGCGCGTCTGGTTGCGCAGCTTTTCCGGGTCTTGCCAGACGGTGATCGCGTGCATGTCAACCACGCAGTACACCGTTTCGATGCCCCGGTTCTGCAATTCTGCAAAGCGTTTCAGCGCGCCGAGGTAATTTCCGAGTGTCATCCCCCCCGAGGGCTGAATCCCCGAAAAGATGCGGCTCTGGAAGGTCTGAGGCGTTTGGACCGGCTCGGACATGGGGTTCTCCGTCTGGATAAGGGTGTGCGCATGGCTTACCTATGTGGCCGGGGGGCGTCAATCGCGCCACCCTGTCCTGCGCCCGGAGGTGAGATGTACAAAGACCTGAATGCCGCGCCGATCAACCCGTTGCCCTGGGTGGTCTGGCTGATCTGCCTGCCGGTGATCGCCATGGAGGTGGTGCTGAGCGCGGGGGGATCGGGCCTTGTGGGCGGGCCGGGGGCGATTGGCTGGCGGCTGGAGGCGTTGCAGCGTCTGGCGTTTTCGCCTGACATGCTGCGCCTGATGGTGGCCGAGGGTGTGTGGCCGATGGATGGGCTGGTGCGGCTGGTGGGCTATGTCTTTGTGCATGGCAGCGCGACCCATGCGATTTTCGTGGTGGTGATGCTGCTGGCGCTGGGCAAGATGGTGGGCGAGATCTTCCGCTGGTGGGCGGTGCTGCTGGTGTTCTTCGGATCGGCGGTGGTGGGCGCGCTGGTCTATGCGGCGGTGCCGTTCACGCAATACGGGTTGGTGGGCGGGTATCCGGCGGTTTACGGGCTGATTGGGGCTTTCACCTTTCTGATCTGGGTCCGGCTGGCCGGGACGGGCACGAACCAGTGGCGGGCCTTCACCATGATCGGCTTCCTGCTGGTGGCGCAGCTGCTGTTCGGGTTGCTGTTCGGTGGCAGCACCGAATGGGTGGCCGATATTGCCGGTTTCGGTACGGGGTTCCTGCTGAGCTTCGTCGTCAGCCCCGGTGGCTTTGCGCGGGTCAAGGCGCGGCTGCGGGAGCGGTGAGCCGCTGAGGCCCGCAAGGCATATGTCCGGTGGACAGATGCCCGGGCCGATTGCCCGATGCCGCAAGGCAGCGGGCAAGGGGGTATCCGATTTGGCAAAGCGTGCAGCACGGGGCGCGCCTGCCCCGGCGGGTGCGAACGCGCCCGCCGATGGCGGGGCGGGCGCGGCCCGTGCCTTGCGGCACGGGCGGATTGCGGCAGCCTTGGCGCGGTGCGGGATGCGATGGCATCCCGCTTGATCTGCCGCCTAGACCTTCTTCCGCCGCAGAGCAGCCTTGAAATCCGACAGGCGGAAGGCGCCGATCAGCGTGCCCGCGCCGAAATAGATCACCATCCCCGCACCGCAGAGCATGGCCAGCGCGCCCCAGCGCAGGGCAGGGGCGGCGAGTTGTGGGGCCAGCACATCGGCCAGCAGCCAAAGCGCCCCGCCCATCAGCACCGAGGCCGCGATGATCCGGGGCAGGCGTGCCTTGAACCGGGCATCCAGATGCGCCTCTGGCCCCATGCCGCGCGATCCGTGCCACAGCTGCGCGACCATCAGCCAGCCCGAAACCGTGGTGGCCAGCGCCGCCGCAACGAAGCCCATCACCGGCATCAGCGCCACGGCAAAGCCTGCATTGACCAGCATGGACCAGAGCGCATAGCGGAAGGGGCGCCGCGTATCCTCGCGCGCATAATAGAGCGGTTGCAACACCTTGTGCAGCACGAAGGCCGGCAGGCCCGCGCCATAGGCGGCCAGTGCCAGCGCGGTATTGGTGGTATCCTGCGGCCCGAAGGCGCCGCGCTGGAACAGCACCTGCACCAGCGGCCCGGCAATCACCACCAGCGCCACGGCAGCAGGCAGCGTCAGTGCCAGCGCAAATTCGGCCCCGCGGTTCAGCGAGGCGCGGCCGCCTTCGGCATCGCCCGCGCGCAGGCGACGGCTGAGATCGGGCAAGAGCGCGGTGCCGATGGCAATGCCCACCACCCCCAAGGGCAGCTGATACAGCCGGTCGGCATAGGACAGCCAGGCCACCGCGCCTTCGGTGAAGCTGGCCACCTGCCGCCCCACCAGAAGGTTGATCTGCACCACGCCGCCCGCCAGAATCGCCGGGCCTGCGATGATCGCCAGCCGCTTCAGCTCGGGCGTGAGGCGGGGGCGGCCGAGGGTGAAGGCAAAGCCTGACCGCCGCGCCGAAACCCAGGTGAAGGCCAACTGCATCACCCCGGTCAATGGCAGTGTCCAGGCCAGCGTCAGGCCCATGTTCCAGCCCTGCCAGTCGGCCAGGAACATGGCAGCGATGAAGGCAAGGTTCATCAGGATCGGCACGAAACCGGCCTCGGTAAACTTGCCCTGCGTCACCAGCACGCCGGAAATCAGCGCCACAAGCGAGATGAACAGGATGTAGGAAAAGCCAATCTCGCCATAGGTCACTGCCAGATCGAAGCGCGCATCCCCGATAAAGCCCGAGGCCATGGCCATGACCAGAAGCGGCATGGCCAGCGTGCCCAGCAGGGTGAACACCACCAGCAGTGCCGCCATGCCGTTCAGCGCATCCTGGGCAAAGCCCTGCGCATCCTCGCCGCCCTCGACCTTCTTGGCGAACATCGGCACGAAGGCCGAATTGAAGGCGCCTTCGGCAAAGAAGCGGCGGAACATGTTGGGCAGCGACTGCGCCACCAGAAAGGCATCGGCCACCGGGCCTGCGCCCAGATAATTGGCCATCATCACATCGCGGGCAAAGCCCGCCCCGCGCGAAAGAAGCGTCCACCCGCCCAGGGTGACGACATTGCGGATCAGGCCCCTGCTCATGCCTGCGCCCGTTCCGCCCCTTCGGCCACGGCCTGCCGCAGCTTTTTCTCCAGCGCGTCGCGCTTGGTCTTTGAATGGAGTTTCAGCCCGAACATGTCTTTCACATAGAAGCTGTCCACCACCTGCGCGCCGAAAGTGGCGATCACGGCGCTGGCGATGTAGATATTGTTCGAGGCCAGCGTGCGGGTGAGATCATAGAGCAGCCCCGGGCGGTCACGGGTATCGACCTCGATGATGGTGTAGATTTCTGATCCTTCGTTGTCGAAGGTGATATGGGTTGGAAAGCGGAACTCGCGTTCGCGTTTCTTCACCTTGTCGCGGTCCTTCAGCGCATCGCGCGCCACCACCTCGCCCTTCAGGGTCTTTTCGATCATGCTGCGCAGGCGGGGCAGGCGGCTGATTTCATAGGGCTTGCCTTCGGAATCCTGGACCCAGAACACCGCCGTGGCATAGCCGTCTTTTGATGTATAGGTGCGGGCATCCACCACATTGGCGCCCACCAGCGCCAGCGCGCCCGCCAGCCGCGAGAAGATGCCGGGGTGATCGGCCAGCGCGAAACAGGCGCGGGTGGCATCGCGGGCGGGATCGGGATGCAGGTCGATGCGGATTTCATTTTCCGGCAGATCGCGCAGCAGTCGGGCAAAGATTTCCTGCGTCTGGGTCAACAGGCCCTGCCAATAGGGGGCATAATGGCGCCCCAGTTCGGCGCGGATATCCTTTGCATCCCAGCCGACCAGCGCCTCGCGCAGCTGGCGCTTCGCCTCGTCCTGCCGGCGTTCGCGGTTGATATGCTCCAGCCCGCCTTCCAGCGCATCGGCGGTTTCCCGATAGAGCCTGCGCAGCAGCATGGCCTTCCAGTTGTTCCAGGTGCCGGGCCCGACACCGCGAATATCGCAGACCGTCAGCACCGTCAGCAGATCCAGCCGCTTGCGGGTTTTCACCGCCTTGGCGAAATCGCGTACCGTGCGCGGATCGCCGATATCACGCTTTTGCGCCATGTCGGACATCAGTAGGTGATAGCGCACCAGCCATTCGACGGTTTCACATTCTTCCTCTGTCAGCCCCAGACGCGGCGCGACACGGCGGGCGATCTGCGCGCCGAGGATCGAGTGATCTTCGGGGCGGCCCTTGCCGATATCATGCAGCAGAAGGGCCACATACAGCACCCGGCGGCTGACCCCGGCTTCGAGGATTGACGACGACAGCGGCAGCTCTTCGACCAGCTCGCCACGTTCGATCTGCGCCAGGGTCGGAGATGCATCTGGATGATGTGTTCGTCCACCGTGTAGTGGTGGTAGACGTTGAACTGCATCATCGCCACGATGGGTTCGAATTCGGGGATGAAGGCACCCAGCACGCCCAGTTCGTTCATCCGGCGCAGGGCGCGTTCGGGGTTGCCGTGTTTGAGCAGCAGATCCAGAAAGATGCGCTGCGCCTCGGGGGCGTCGCGCATGTCGTCGTCGATCAGGTTCAGGTTGGCGGCGATCAGGCGCATCACATTGGGGTGCATCAGATAGCCGGTGCGCAGCCCTTCTTCGAAGACGCGCAGCAGGTTCAGCTTGTCGGCCAGAAACTGTTTCGGATCGACGGCATCTATGCGGCCCTGCACCAGTTTGAAGCCGGGGCGCACTTTCTTGCGGCGGCGGAACATGCCGATCAGGCTTGCCTCGGGCTTGGCATGGCGGGCTTCCAGCTGGGTCAGGAACACGCGGGTCAGCTCGCCCACGCGGGTGGCATGGCGGAAATAGTCCTGCATGAAATGTTCGACCGCGCGCCGCCCGCCGCTGTCGGCATAGCCCATGCGGGCCGCCACCTCGACCTGCAGATCGAAGGTCAGCTGATCCATCGCGCGTTTGCAGATGTAATGCAGATGGCAGCGCACCGCCCAGAGAAAATCTTCGGCGCCGCGTGAAGGCTTCGATATTCGTCGGGGGTGAACAGCGCCCGCCGCCACCAGCCTCGGCACGCGTCTGCGACACGGTGCAGGTATTTGCCGATCCAGTACAGCGTCTGCAGATCGCGCAGGCCGCCCTTGCCTTCTTTGACATTGGGTTCCAGCACATAGCGCTGCCCGCCCTGCCGTTTGTGCCGCTCGGCGCGTTCCTTCAGCTTGGCCTCGATGAACTCGGGGCCGGTGGTGCGGAACAGGTCGCGTCCACAGCCGCGTCGTCCAGGTCGTCGGCAAGGGCGGCGTCGCCCGCGACAGAACCGGTGTTCCAGCAGGGCCGTGCGGATCGTGATGTCCTCGCGCCCCAGCCGCAGGCAGTCCTTCACCGTGCGGCTGGCATGGCCGACCTTCAGCTTCAGATCCCACAGGATGTACAGCATGGTCTCGATCACGCTTTCGGCCCAGGGCGTGATCTTCCACGGGGTCAGGAACAGCAGGTCGACATCCGAATGCGGCGCCATTTCGGCCCGGCCATAGCCGCCCACGGCCAGAACCGACAGGCGTTCCGATTCGGTGGGGTTGGGGCATGCGGGTGCAGGTGGCTGTGCGCCGCCAGCCAAAGGCCGCGACGTACCAGGCCATCGGTCAGATGCGCCTGTGCGCGCAGGTCAGCGGCGTGGCCTGCATGCGGGCGCGGCGGCAAAGGCCCGCGCGCAGCCGCGGCCTTGGCCACGCGGCGGCACGAAGCCTCGGCCAGGATGGCGGCAACCGTGCGGCTGCGCGCGCCTGCGGCAGCCGGCGTACCAGGGCGCTCTGCGCCTGATCGGCTGGCGATGTCAACCGCCGTGAGCGTGCCGGGGGTCGATGGATCGCGATGCCGGCAGCAGCAGATCGGGCCGGCGTCGGAAATCGCATGGCGCGAAGCCGTAAGCGACCGGTCAGAACCCGGCACCGGCAAAGCTGCGCGGGGCAGGGTCAATCATCGGTCACCTGGTTGTTGCGGATCTGTGCCACGGCCAGACCCCCGCTCATTGGAGCCGTCGGGGCGGCAGCCGGAAGATGCCGTTGACGCCTGACAAACCCAGCGGCCTGGGTCAGCGCGCGTGCCGATCAGCGCATTCGCCGTTGCCCGTTTCGGCCAGGGCGCCCATGGCGGCGATGCCGTCATAGGCCAGGCCCGGAAATCGGATGCGGGCGCGTCGCCATAGGCGGCCTGATAGCGCGATCTGGAACTGCGGCATAGCAGGTCGGATCGGGCAGCGCGAACCAGCCGCCCTGCACGCCGGGCAGCGCCAGCGTTGCCGCCGGGATGTCCCAGCGGGTCAGGCCGATGAACCGCGTGCATGCGCCGGGTCGACGCCATTGTCGCGCAGCAGTTGCGCGAGATCAGCGGCAGGGCGCCCGCCGCTGTCGGCGGTCAGGAACAGCGCCTGCGCCCCGCTGATTGCGCGCGCAGCCGCGATCGCCGGGCACGGCGGTTGCGATGCCGTTCTGCGAAGAACTCATAGGCTTCGCACACCCACGATCGTGCCGCCCGCGCGGCGCGACGCCGCGCTCGCATCGCAGGCACGGCCCGACCTCGCCCGGCCAGGTCGTCTGGTCATGCACCACCATGATCCGCGCTCTGCCCTGTTGCGCACGGCATAGCTGGCCCAGACGGTCTGCGGTGTTCTGGAACGTCGGCCCCAGCACAAAGACATTGCGGCCTGCAATATCGGGGTTGTTCGAGAAGGACAGAACATTCACACCGCGCCCGGCCACGGCGACGCCCGCCGCATTGGCCTCTTGCGCATAGACCGGCCCGAGGATGATGCGGGCGCCTTCGTCCACCGCCTTGATCGCCATCGGCTGCGCCTGCGCCGGGATGGCCGCCGGTGTTGTAGACGCGCAGGTCGATGCTGCACCCGCCCAGATCGGAAATCGCCAGGCGCGCGGCATTCTGTAGATTGCGCGCCAGCAGCTCGTCGCTGGCCTGGCCCCGAGCCCGCCGGGCACCAGAAGGGCCACCGGCACGGGCGCATGACGGGTCCAGCCGCGGGCCGCTGTGCCACCGGCCAGCGTCGGCACACAGGCCGCAAGGCGCAAGCGCCGACAGCAGACGGCCGCCGCAACGGCACAGCGCAGACGGGCCAGCGACTTGCGGGCCATGAACGAAAACGGACGAACATGCTGGATGTTCCTCACCAATCGGGCAGGCAGACGGATGTCGAGGATACTAGCGGGAGCGCCGTGCGAAGTAAACTTGCGACAGGCATGCCGGTCGGCCCCTGCGAGAGCCTGGCAAGCGTCGCCCGATGCAGGCCGGCTGTCCGCCGGGTCTGCACTTCTGTCGCCACGCCGATCGGGGCCGCGCGCGATATCACGCTGCGGGCGCTGGATATTCTGGCTGCGGCGGATGTGCTGGCCGCCGAAGACACCCGCACCCTGCGGCACCTGATGGAAATCCACGGCGTGGCCCTGAACGGCCGTCCGATGGTGGCCTATCACGATCATAATGGCGATCAGGCGCGGCCGCGCCTGCTGGCGGCGCTGGCCGAAGGGAAATCGGTGGTCTATGCGTCAGAGGCGGGCACACCGCTGGTGGCCGATCCGGGCTATCAGCTGGGCCGGGCGGTGATTGAGGCAGGCTATACCGTGCTGGCCGCCCCCGGGCCCTCGGCCGTTCTGGCGGCGCTGACGGTTTCGGGGCTGCCATCCGACAGGTTCTTGTTTGCAGGCTTTCCGCCCGCCGTCAGGCGGCGCGCGCGACGACCTTCCTGGCGGAACTCGCACGGTATGCGAGCGACGCGTGATCCTGTACGAATCGCCCGAAACGCGATTCAGCAATTGTTAGATGAATTGTGGCGAGATTATGGAGACGGAACGGACGATGCGCGGTTTGCCGGGAACTGACCAAACGCTTTGAAGAGGTGACGCGCGGCACGCTGGAAGAGGTGGCGGCCGCAATTGCGGAGCGGCGATCTGAAGGGCGAAATGGTCGTTGCTGATCGGCGCGCGCGCTGGATCGGCGGTGACACGGAGACGATGATCTGGATGCCGCGCTGCGGCGACGCCTTGCAGGACGCATCGGTTGAAGGATGCGGCGGCGCTGGTCGCCGAGGCTTTCGGGCTGCCACGGCGGGATGTCTATCAGCGGCTGGCGCTGGCTGCGGACAGTGAGGAGTGATGATGCAGGGCGGTATACATCACGCAGGGGCGGAAGCTGGCCGCATGTCTCAGGCCGGGTGCGGCTGCGGAAGGTGTTGTGGAACATCTCTATATGCGCAGCGGCAGGGTCATTGCGGCCCGACGCTGGCGGGGCGCAGGGGGCGAGATTGACCTGATTGCCCGCGACGGGGCCGAGGTGATCTTCATCGAGGTGAAACAAAGCGTGACCCATGCCCATGCGGCGGAACATCTGGGGGCACGGCAGATGGGGCGTATCTGGAACGCTGCGGCCGAATTTCTGGAAGGCGAGCCGATGGGGCAGCTGACGGCGGCGCGGTTCGATGTGGCGCTGGTGGATGGCCAGGGCGCGATCGAGATGATCGAAAACGCCTTTGCGGCCTGATGTGCATCGCGGCTGCCCGCGGCTTGCGGGCCATGAGGAGGGCAACAGCAGAAGGGATTGCCCATGCGCCTCAAGGTTGCCTTGCAGATGGACCCGATCGGGTCGGTCAACATCAATGCCGACAGTACGTTCCGCATTGCGCTGGAGGCGCAGGCGCGCGGGCATGAGCTGTTCTTTTACACGCCCGACAAGCTGGCCTTTGTCGAGGGGCGGGGTGATTGCGCGCGGCTGGCCCATCGAACGTGCGGCGGGAAATGGGCAACCATGTGAGCTTCGGCGCGGAAACCGAGGCGGATCTGGGCGAATTTGATGTGGTCTGGCTGCGGCAGGATCCGCCCTTCGACATGGGGTACATCACCACCACCCATCTGCTGGAGATGATTCACCCGAAAACGCTGGTGGTGAATGATCCGTTCTGGGTGCGCAACAGCCCCGAGAAGCTTCTGGTGCTGCGGTTTCCGCGAGCTGACCCCGCCGACGGCCATTGCCCGCGATCTGCAGACCATCCGCGACTTCAGGGCGCGGCATGGCGACATCATCCTCAAGCCGCTTTACGGCAATGGCGGGGCGGGGGTGTTCCGGCTGGACCCGAATGACCGCAACCTTTCATCGCTCTATGAGCTGTTCACCTCGATGAGCCGCGAGCCGATGATCGTGCAGAAGTTTCTGCCGGCCGTATCCAAGGGGGACAAGCGGGTGATCCTTGTGGATGGCGAGGCGGTGGGCGCGATCAACCGGGTGCCGCAGCCGGGCGAGACGCGGTCCAACATGCATGCGGGTGGGCGGCCCGAGCAGGTGGGGCTGACCGAGCGGGATCTGGAGATCTGTCGCACCATCGGCCCCGTTCTGAAGGAAAAGGGGCAGGTTTTTGTCGGGATCGACGTGATCGGCGACTGGCTGACCGAGATCAACGTGACCTCGCCCACCGGTATGCAGGAGCTGGAGCGGTTTGACGGGACCAATACCGCCGCCCGCATCTGGGAGGCGATCGAGGCCAAGCGCCGGGTGAGGCGCGCCGGTTGCCGTTGGAATGGACCAGCCGCAGGGGCCCCGGCCATTGGTCGGCTCACCCCTGGGTACTTTTCCCAAGAGAAATCTGGGCGCGCCGTGCCCTGTCAGGGCGGCGTCTGTGGTCACGGCTGACAGCGCGGTAGCTCGACCGCCTTCGGCCACATGCGGGGTTGCGCACGATGCGCTCGGACCCGGCCAGATCCGCGATGGTGCGGGCCACGCGCAGCACCCGGTGATAGGCGCGGGCTGACAGGCCGAAGCGTTCGGCCACCTTTGTCAGCAGGGCGCGGCCTTCGGCATCGGGGGCCGCGATCTCTTCCAGCACCCGGCCTTCGGCATCGGCATTGACCCGCAGGCCGGGATGGGCGGCAAAGCGTTGTGCCTGACGGGCGCGGGCCTCTGTCACCCGGGCGGCCACAATGGCCGAGCTGTCACCCGAGGCGGGCAGATCGAGATCGGTGAAGGCGACGGGCGGCACATCCACCCGCAGGTCGAAGCGGTCCATCAGCGGGCCGGAGATGCGGCCAAGGTAATCATCGCCGCAGCCCGGCACCCGGGCGCAGGCGCGGGCGGGGTCGGTTAGATAGCCGCATTTGCAGGGATTGGCGGCAGCGACCAGCAGAAACCGGCAGGGATAGCGGATATGGGCATTGGCGCGGGCCACCACCACATCGCCGGTTTCGATCGGCTGGCGCAGGGTTTCCAGCACGGCGCGCGGAAATTCCGGCAGTTCATCAAGGAACAGCACGCCGTTATGGGCCAGGCTGATCTCGCCCGGTTTCGCGCCCTTGCCGCCACCGACGATGGCGGCCATCGAGGCGGTGTGATGCGGTTCGCGGAACGGCCTTTCGCGCGAGATGCCGCCTTCGTTCAGCAGACCCGCCAGCGAATGGATCATCGAGGTTTCCAGCGCCTCCAGCGCCGAAAGCGGGGGCAGGATGCCAGGCAGCCTTGCGGCCAGCATGGATTTCCCCGACCCCGGCGTGCCGACCATCAGCAGATGGTGCCGCCCGGCGGCCGCGATTTCCAGCGCGCGTTTGGCGCGCTCCTGCCCCTTGACCTCGCGCAGATCCTTGGCATGGGCGGGGCGCGCCACCTCGCCTGCCTCGGCGGGCGTCAGCGGGGACTGGCCGGTGTAATGGCGCACCACCTGATCGAGCGAGGCGGCGGCCAGAACCTGGGTGGCACCGACCCAGGCGGCCTCGGCCCCGCAGGCACGCGGGCACAGCAGCGTGCGGTCGGCCTCGGCGGCGGCCATGGCGGCGGGCAGGGCGCCGATCACCGGCATCAGGCGGCCATCGAGCGACAACTCGCCCAGGGCCACCGTGCCTTCCACCTCGTCCTTGGGGATGATCTCCAGCGCGGCCAGCAGGGCGAGCGCGATGGGCAGATCGAAATGCGAGCCTTCCTTGGGCAGATCGGCGGGGGCGAGGTTGACGGTGATCCGTTTCGACGGCAGCGCGATCGACATGGCGGCGAGGGCGGCGCGCACCCTTTCCTTGGCCTCGGACACCGCCTTGTCGGGCAGGCCCACCACCGAAAAGGCCGGAAGGCCCGGGGCGACGGCGCATTGCACCTCGACCAGCCGGGCCTCGACCCCTTCGAATGCCACCGTATAGGCCCGCGCGACCATCCCCGCCCCCGTTCACAGTGGTTAACGGCTACGGGGGAATGGTTTACGAACGGTAAAGAGCCATGAATTTCGGCCAGGCCTCCGGATCGGCCACGGTCTTGTCGCGGCAGAAGGCGTTGCAGAAGCCGAAGCGGCGACCGTCGAGTTCCAGCACATGGGTGACGGGTTTGCCGGAATAGGGGCAGGCGGTGTTTTCAGCCTCGGTTCCCTCCACGGCGCGGGCGAGCAGGGGCGCGGGGCCGGGCCAGGGGCGCTGTGGATAATCGCGGCGGTAGAAGGGCTGGTCGGCGCCATCCACCAGCCCCATGGCGCGCCAGCGGCGGAAGGACGGATGCGCCAGATGCGCGGCGACATAGGCGGCAGCCGCAGGCCCGACCGGCAGGTTATAGGTGGCGATGCGGGTGGCGAGCGGCGCGAAGAACACATCGGCGATGGAATAGGCGCCGCAGAGCCACGGGCCCGTGGCGCCCGTGGTTTCGCGCGCCCAGGTCCACATCAGCTGCACCCTGTCCAGATCGGCCAGCACATCGGCGGGCGGGTCGCAGCTTTCATAGCTGGTGCGCAGGTTCATCGGGCAGAAACCGCGTACCGCCGTATAGCCTGCGTGCATTTCCGAGGCGAGCATCCGCGCCACGGCCCGCGCCTTGGGATCGGCAGGCCACATCCCGGCCTCGGGGTGGCGGGAGGCGAGTTCTTCGGCAATCGCCAGGCTTTCGCCAATCGCCAGCCCGTCGGGGAACAGCAGGGCCGGGGCGGTGCGGGCCGGGAAGAATTCCTGCAGCAGGGTGGGCAGCTCGTCAGTGTAAAGCCGCGCCAGCCGCGTGGCTACCGGCAGGCCGAAGGCATCGAACAGCAGCCAGCCGCGCAAGGACCAGCTGGAATAGGCGCGGTCGCCGATGGCGAGGGTATAAGTCATCCTTGATGCTCCGTGACCTGAAGGAATGACAGCAGGTTAGCTGCAGCGCGGCGCTGGGCCAAACGGTGTTTCGTGCGATGATCCATCACGGATTGTGATTGATCCGGCCAATCTGCCAGTGGCTGTCAAAGACCAGTTCGGTCAGCGACAGCGGCTCGATCTTCTGGGCGAAAACGGTCTGTAGCCATCAAGGCTTTGTGCGCGCTGCAAAGGGTGGCGCAGGATGGGGCCGAAATGGGCCACAGCCACCACGATCACGGCGGGGCCAGCGGCCAAGGGCGGGCCAGCGCAGCGGCATCGACGCGGCGCTGACATGGCGTTCCAGCTTTCGCCATCCGGTGCGGCCACATCGCCCGCCTGTTCCCAGAAGGCGCGGATGGCGGCCGGGCTTTCGGCATCGACATCGGCGAAGCGGCGGTTTTCCCAGGCCCCGAAATGGATTTCGCGCAGCCTTGGGTCATGGGGCAGGCGCGGTCGGGTGCCCTGCAGCGCATCGGCGGTGGCCACGGCGCGGCTGAGGTCGGAAGACACTACCGGCACATCGGGCAGCGCCGCCGCCAGCCGCGCCAGCGCCGGAGTATCCGACAGATCGGCGGGGCGATCCGTCCAGCCGATCATTTCCTTTGCATGGGTCGGCCCGTGGCGCACCAGCCAGAGGCGTTTCATGGCAGCTGCCCCTTCAGCACCAGCGGCAGCCCGGCCATCACCGCCACCACCAGACCGGCACGCCGGCCAGCCGCTGGTTCAGGCGGCCCTGTTCATCGCGGAACTGCCGGGCCAGTGCATTATCCGGCACGATGGACCAGCCGACCTCGTTCGATACCACCACCACCGGCGCGGCGCAGGCCAGCAGGGCAGCCTCCAGTGCGGCTGCTTCTGCTGCCAGATCAGCCCCTGCCAGCATGTGGTTGGTCAACCACAGCGTGGCGCAATCGAACAGCACCACCTCATCCGGCCGGGCCTGGGCCAAGGCTGCCAAGGCGTCGCGCGGGGCCTCGATGGTGCGCCAGTCCTGCCCCCGGTCGCTCTGGTGGGCGGTGATGCGGGCGCGCATCTCGTCATCCCAGGCCTGAGCCGTGGCGATATACACGCGCGGGCACCGGGCGCCGGTCACAAGGCCCTCAGCAAATCGTGATTTCCCCGAACGGGCGCCGCCGATCACCAATGAAAGCTGCGGCAGGAATATCTGTTTCTTCGGTGATCCGCTCATCCGGCTGTCTCGTATCTGTTGCAGAGTTTGAACCAACGCAGCGAACCGAATGGGGGTCTCATGGCGCTGGATGGATATACTGGGCAAAGCGTTCCGCGCCAAGCGATGAAGGCAGAACTGCTGGATGCCGAAACCGAGGCGCGTCTGGCCTATGCCTGGCGCGACCACCGCGACGAGGCTGCGCTGCACAGGCTGATCAACGCCTATACGCGGCTGGCCATTTCGATGGCGTCGAAATTCCGCCGCTATGGCGCGCCGATGAATGATCTGATCCAGGAAGCCTGTCTGGGCCTGATGAAGGCAGCAGACAAGTTTGATCCGGATCGCGGGGTGCGGTTTTCCACCTATGCGGTGTGGTGGATCAAGGCGAGTATTCAGGATTATGTGATGCGCAACTGGTCCATGGTGCGGACCGGATCGACGAGCAGCCAGAAATCGCTGTTCTTCAACATGCGCCGCGTACAGGCCCGGCTGGAGCGTGAGGCCGAGGCGCAGGGGGAAAACCTTGATTCCCATCAGCTGCGCGAACGGATCGCCCATGAAATCGGCGTGCCTCTGGCCGATGTGGTGATGATGGAGGGGCGGCTTTCAGGCTCTGACTTTTCGCTGAACGCCACGCAGGGCAGTGATGCCGAAGGCCGGGAATGGATCGAAGCGCTGGAGGATGATGGCCCGGTGCCCGCCGAAACCGTAGAAGAGGCGCATGATGCGGCCCATCTGCGCGGCTGGCTGGTACAGGCTTTGGGCACGCTGAACGACCGCGAGCGCTATATCGTGACAGAGCGCAAGCTGCGCGGGGAAGGGCGGACGCTGGAGAGCCTGGGTGACGAGCTGGGCCTTTCGAAAGAGCGTATCCGTCAGCTGGAAGCCGCCGCCTTTGCCAAGCTGCGCCGCACGTTGGAAACCCATGCGCCAGAGGTTCGCCACTTCCTGTAATCAGGCCGTCCGCGTCGGGATGCGCCTTTCGAAGTGCCGGAAGGCCAGAACGATTAGCCCGGTTATGGCCATATAAACGACCGCCAGCAGCAGAAGCGGTTCATAGGTGATGAACGTATCCTGGCGCACCCGGCTGGCCACGGCATAGATATCCACCACGGTGATGGTGGCCACCAAGGGCGTTGCTTTCAGTTGCAGAACGGTTTCGCCGCCCAAGGTGGGCAGCGCCCGGTGCAGCGCCTGCGGCAGCCAGATGCGGCGCAGGATCGTCAGCCGCGGCATCCCCATGGATTTTGCGGCCTCCAGCTGCCCCTTGGGCACGCCCTTGAACGCGCCGCGCATCACCTCGCCCTCATAGCCCGCAAAGCTGAGCGTCAGGGCCAGCAGACCATAGGGCCAGGCCTGCCGCAGCATGGGCCAAAGATCGCTTTGCCGGATCCAGGGGATCTGCGGAAACAACGAGCCAAGCCCGTAATACAGCAGCCAAAGTTGCAGCAGAAGCGGTGTGCCGCGGATCACGGTACAGAAGCTGCGGGCGGGCAGGGCCAGCCACCACGGGCCCGCCGCCTGCGCCAGCCCCAGCGGAATGGCCAGGGTCATGCCCAGCAGCAGCGACAGAGCCAGCAGCCAGAGGGTGCGCCAGATGCCCTGTGCGGCAAGGCCGAGGTCATGTCGCGGCAGCCAGTCCCAGCGCAATGTCATCACGCACCAGACCACAAGCGCCGCGAACAGGGCGGCCATGACGATGCGGTGCGGCAGCCAGAAATCTCGTGTCATCCGCGAAGCTCCGGCTGGCCACGGCGGGCCCAGCGTTCGGCGCGGGCGAACAGCCAGCCCGAACCGATGGACAGTGCCAGATACAGCCCGCCCGCCGCCATGAAGAAGGTGAAATAAGCCTTGGTCGCCCCGGCGGCCTGCCGGGTTTCCTGCGTCAGTTCGGCAAAGCCCACCACAGCCAGAAGCGCGGTATCCTTGGTGGCGATCAGCCAGAGGTTGGCACATGCCCGGCACCGCCGCGGACAGCATCAGCGGCGTGATGCGCCGCGCCAGCATAGCCCGGCGACATGCCCACAGGCGCGGGCGGCCTCGATCTGGCCCGCAGGCACCGACTGAATGGCGCCGCGCAACACCTCGGTCGCATAGGCGCCCTGCACCACGCCCAGCACCGCGATCCCCGCCGCCACGCCCGAAATCTGGATGCGGTCATAGCCCAGCCCCAGCAGGATCTGGTTCACGGCATCGGTGACGGCATAGTACAGGATCAGGATCAGCACCAGTTCCGGCACCGCCCGCACGACGGTGGTATAGATCGCCAGCAGATCGCGCGTCAGCGGCCCGCCATACAGCTTGCCAAAGGCGCCACCTACGCCGATGCACCGCGCCCAGGCCATAAGGCCCCCAGCGCAATCAGCACCGAATTCACCAAGGCCGCGCAGCAGCGTCGCCCCCCAACCGGGAGGCGAATAGTGCCAGCAAGCTCCAGCGCTGGCCGCTGGCACGGCCAGCGCCAGCACGCCTTAGCCACCGTAGATGGAAGAGGCGAAATAGGGCTTGGAAACAGCCTCATAAGTGCCATCGGCCAGGATCTTGGCGATGCCTGCGTTGAACTTGGCCTTCAGCTCGTCCTCGCCCTTGCGCAGGCCCACGCCCACGCCAAGGCCCAGAATTTCGGTGTCATCCGCCACGGCGCCCTTGGATTCGCAGCAGGCCATGCCTTCTGCCGAGGCGAGAAACGCATCCAGCGCGATGCTGTCGGCCTGTGTGGCGTCGATCCGGCCCGCGACCAGATCCTGATTGGCCTCGTCCTGCGTCTGATACAGCTTCACTTCGGCCGCCGTGGCGGCAAAATGCTTCTGCACATAGGCCTCGTGGATGGTCGAAACCTGCACCCCGATGATCTTGCCTGCCAGCCCTTCCGGGGTGGCGGCCATGTCCACGCCCTTGGGGCCCACGATCACAGTGGGGGTATTGTAGTATTTATCCGAGAAATCAATGGTTTTAAGCCGCTCTTCGGTGATCGACATCGAGGCCATGATGGCGTCGATCTGGCCCGAGGTCAGCGAGGGGATGATGCCATCCCAGGCCACCGGCATGATCACGCATTCCATTTCGGCCGGCGGCGCAGACCGCGTTGATGAAATCAACCTCCCATCCTGTCCAGTTGCCCGCGGCATCGGGCGAGGCGAAGGGCGGATAGGGTTCGGCGGCAATGCCCACCTTGACGGCTTCGGCGCATGGCCGCGCCTGCGACCATCAGGCCAGGCTGCGGCGAGGGCAAGGGCAAGTTTTTCATGGTATCTCCTCTGCTGGTTGATTTGCGCGGGTTCAGCCCACGGCTTTTCAGGAACTGTTTCAGGCGGTCCGATTTGGGCGCGCCAAACAGACTGGTCGGGCGGGCCTTCTTCTTCGATCAGGCCATTGTGCAGGTAGATCACATGGCTGGCAACTTCGCGGGCGAATTTCATCTCATGCGTGACCAGGATCATCGTGCGGCCCTCGGCGGCCAGATCGCGGATCACGGCCAGAACCTCGCCCACCAGTTCGGGGTCGAGCGCAGAGGTCGGTTCGTCAAACAGCATGGCGCGCGGTTCCATGCACAGGGCACGGGCAATGGCGGCGCGCTGTTGCTGTCCGCCCGACAGGAAGGCGGGGTAGACCCCGGCCTTTTCCGCCAGCCCGACACGGGCCAGCAGGCGTTCGGCCCGCGCCACAGCCTGATCCTTCGGCACGCGCAGCACATGCACCGGCACCTCGATCAGGTTTTCCAGCACGGTCTTGTGGGTCCACAGGTTGAAGCTGCTGGAAGACCATGCCAAGGCTTTGGCGGATGCGTTCGATCTGGCGCCGGTCCGACGGGCTGCCGTCAGGGCGCATGGCCACCGCCTCGCCGCCGATCAGGATCTGCCCGGCGCTGGGTGTTTCAAGGAAGTTGATGCAGCGCAGCATGGTAGATTTGCCGGAACCCGACCCGCCAATCACCGCCACGACATCGCCTTCGCGCGCTGTCAGCGAGACGCCTTTGAGCACCTCCAGCTGCCCGAAAGACTTGTGCAGCCCTTCGATACGGATGGCCTCTGGCCGGGTGTCGCCTGCGGGTTCGCTCATCGGGACTCCGTCTTTCGCTGATTGCAGTAAGGCGGCTTCTCTGCAATTATGCAAGTGTATAATTGAGGCATCCATGACCGGCGAGCGGCGGAAATTCAGGCGCGAAGGGGAAGAGCGGCGGCGCGAGGCGCTGATCGCTGCTGCCCTTGATCTGATCGCCGAGGGCGGGGCGGCAGGGGCCACGGTGCGCGCCATTGCCGACCGCGCCGGGGTGACGCCGGGGCTGATCCGCCATTATTTCCAGACCAAGGAAGAGCTGACCCGCGCCGCCTATCGCCAGCTGATGGAGGATATGAGCGGCGACAACACCGAAGTGCTGGCCGCCGCGCAGGATGATCCGGTGGCACGGCTGGCGGCTTTCGTATCCGCCGCGCTGCGGCCCCCGGTGGTCGATCCCCGGCGCATGGGGCTTTGGGCCGGCTTCATCCATCAGGTGCGGCGCGACCCCGATATGGCCGCGATCCATGCCGAAACCTACATCGCCTACCGCGACCAGCTGCAGGGGCTGATCGCCGCGCTGCCGGGGGCGGGGGATGCCGCAAGCTGCCGCGCTTTGGCCATCGCCTGTAATGGCGTCATTGACGGGCTCTGGCTGGAGGGATGCGCCCTGCCACAGGCCTTTGCCACAGACGAGCTGGAACAGATCGGGCTTTCTGCCGTCGGCGCCATCACCGGACAGGATCTTCTGGCCTGCCGCCGGACCCAAGAGGAGAATATCGCATGAAATATGCAAGCGTAACAACGCGCCTTGCCGATCTGGGCGGGGCGAAATGGGAAATCCATGCCCGCGCCCGTCGCATGAAGGCCGAAGGTGTTCCGGTGCTGGAATTCACCATTGGCGAACCCGACGTGCCCTGCCCGGAGGATCTGATGCAGACCGCAGCCCGGGCGATGATGGCGGGGCGCACCGGCTATAGCAACGGGCGGGGCGAAAACGGCCTGCTGCGCGCGCTGGCCGCACGCTATTCGGTGCGGCGGGGGCGCGTGATCGCGCCTGACCAGATCATGTGTTTTCCGGGCACCCAGACCACGCTGTTTGCCGTGTTCATGGCGCTGGTCGAGGCGGGCGACGAGGTGATCGTGGGCGATCCGATGTATGCCACCTATGAAGGGCTGATCCGGGCCAGCGGTGCCGTGCCGGTGCCGGTGCCACTGCGCCCCGAAGATGGGTTCCGCCTGCGCGCGGCGGATGTCGCGGCGGCGGTGACGCCCCGGACGCGGGTGCTGTTCCTGAACACGCCGCACAACCCGACCGGCGCGGTGCTGACGCGGGCCGATCTGGCGGCTTTGGGTGCTGTCGCACAGGCGCATGATCTGTGGATCGTGTCGGATGAGGTTTATGAGGATCTGGTGTTCGACGGCGTCGATTTCGCCTCGCCGCTGGATCTGCCGGAACTGGCGGAACGCAGCATCGCCTGTGCCTCGATTTCCAAATCTCATGCGGCGCCGGGCTTCCGGTCCGGCTGGTGCGTGGGGCCTGCGGAATTCTGTGAAAGGCTGCTGCCGCTGTCGGAAACCATGCTGTTCGGCGGGCAGCCCTTCATTGCAGATATGACGGCGCAAGCGGTCAGCCATCCGTCCGAGGTGGCGCCGGGCATGGTGGCGCGGTTCGCGGCCCGTGCGGACATGCTGGCGGCGCGGCTGGATGGCGTAGCGGGATTGCGGGTGCATCGGCCCGATGCCGGGATGTTTGCGCTGGTGGATGTGCGGGCCACCGGGCTTTCGGGCACCGCCTTTGCCGAATCGCTGCTGGAGGCCGAACATGTGGCGGTGATGCCGGGTGAAAGCTTTGGTCTGGCGCTGGCAGGCTGGCTGCGTCTGGCGCTGAGCCAGCCAGATGCCGTGACCGCCGAGGCCGCCGCGCGCATCGCCCGCCATGCCGCGCATCTGCTGGAACGGGCGGCCTGACGGAGGCGCTGCCCCTCACCCCGGCCCTCTCCCCCGAGGGGAGAGGGGGCGCACCGGCCTGCGGTAGCGCTGGGGTGGGGCCGAGAATGGGTATTTGGGCCAAGAGGAAGGGGTGGGCGAGGCTCTTGAATTTGATCAAATTTAGGGCCATAAGCGCGGGGCAACTCTGGAGATTGCCATGACCGCTGCTGCCCTGATTGCCGGTATTGCCCGCAACCGACTGGAAACCATCGCGCAGCGCGAAGCCAAGCGCTTTGCCATTGGCCGCCCGCGCAGCCGCGGCGGCGCTGGAGGCTGGGGCGGGATCTTATCTGGATCGGGTGCCGATGCACTGGATGAAGGATTGGCCGATGCCTTTCCCGATGCTGGTGACAAAAGCCGAAGGCGCCCGGATCGAGGATCTGGACGGGTTCGGGATCGACGATTTCTGCCTGGGCGATACCGGGTCAATGTTCGGCCATTCGCCTGCGCCGGTGGCAAAGGCGATCCGCAGGCAGGCGACACGCGGGCTGACCTACATGCTGCCCACCGAGGCGGCGCTGGAGGCGGGGGGGCTGCTGACCGAACGCTTCGGTGATTTCCGCTGGCAGATCGCCACCACGGCCACCGATGCCAACCGCTTTGCCCTGCGGGTGGCGCGGGCGGTCACCGGGCGGCCCAAGGTGCTGGTGTTCAACGGCTGCTATCATGGCACGCTGGATGACACGATGGTGGAGCTGCAGGGTGGCGTGACCGTCGCCCGATCTGGTCTGGTGGGGCAGGTGGCGGATCTGACGCTGGGCGCCGTGGCGGCAGAGTTCAACGATCTGGCCGGGGTGGAGGCGGCGCTGAAGGCGGGCGATGTAGCCGCGATCCTGACAGAGCCGGTGATGACCAATTCCTGCATGGTGCTGCCAGATCCGGGGTTCCATGACGCACTGCGCACATTGGCCACGCGGTATGGCGCCCTGCTGGTGATCGACGAGACGCATACGATCTCTTCCGGGCTGGGCGGCTATACCGGCGTGCATGGTCTGGACCCGGATATCTTCGTGGTCGGCAAATGCGTGGCAGGCGGTATGCCCACTGCCGTCTGGGGTCTGCGCGCGGATGTGGCCGACCGTTTCGCCGCCTATGATGCGCAGCGACCGGCGGGCCATTCCGGCATGGGCACCACGCTGTCGGCTAACCCGATGCAATTCGCCTGCCTGAAGGCCACGCTGGCCGAGGTGATGACGGAAGCAGCCTACTCCCATATGGAAAAAGGGGCTGCACGGCTGGAAGCCGGTCTGGCGCAGGTGATCGAGAAACATGGCGCGCCCTGGCATGTGGTGCGGGTGGGCGCGCGGGTGGAATTCATCTGCGCCCCCGGCCCTTTGCGCAATGGAACCGAAGCCGCAGCCGCCCATCAGCCGCAGGTCGAAGCCGTGCTGCATACCGCGCTGCTGAACCGTGGCTGCCTGATCGCGCCCTTCCACAACATGATGCTGGTCAGCCCCGCCACCAAGAAACGCCAGATCGACCGCCTGATCGCCGCCTTTGATGATATCCTGACGGACCTGTTCTGAGATCATGACCCATATAGCCAGCCCCTCCGGTTCGACCTTGGCCGAGGCCGAGGACTTCCTTGCCGCCCATCCCGAGATCGAGGCTTTCGATATCGTGCTGCATGATGCCAATGGCATCGGGCGCGGCAAGATCATCCGCCGCCATGAACTGGCCGGGTTCTACAAGGGTGGTCGGCATCTGCCGATTTCCATCCTTGGCCTCGATATCTGCGGCGAGGATGTCCATGAAACCGGGCTGATCTGGGATCAGGGCGATGGCGATCTGCGCGCCTGGCCCATCCCCGGCACGCTGAAACCGCTGCACAACACCCAGCCGCCGCGCGGCGAGGTGTTCATGTCGATGTATGATCTGGAGGGCAATCGCATGTCCTCGGATCCGCGCCACGCCCTGCAGCGGCAGGTCGAGGCGATGGCGGCCGAGGGGCTGCATCCGGCCGGGGCCTTCGAGCTGGAATTCTTCCTGCTGGCCAATGAGCGTGACGCGAATGGCAAGATGGTGCCCGCGCGCGACGTGCTGGACGGGCGGGCCTCGCGCAAGACCGAGGTCTATTCGGTGGATCATCTGCACGGGATGCTGCCGCTATTTTCCGATATCTATGCCGGGGCGGCCAAAGCGGGGATCACGGCGGAAACCATGATTTCCGAATATGCGCCGGGGCAATATGAGCTGACGCTGCACTACCGCGAAGATGTGATGCAGGCGGCGGATGATCTGATGCGGCTGAAGCGCATCGTGCGGGCGCAGGCGCGGGCGCATGGGGTGACGGCCTGTTTCATGGCCAAGCCGAACGAGGATTACGCGGGTTCGGGCATGCACTTCCATGTGTCGCTGCAGGATGATGCCGGGCGCAATGTGTTCATGGAAGAAACCGAAGGCGTCTGGTCGCCCACCATCCTTCATGCCCTGGGCGGGCTGCGGGCCACCATGGGCGAATCCATGCTGGTCTTCGCGCCCCATGCCAACAGCTGGCGCCGGTTCGCGGCACAAAGCTATGCGCCGGTGTCGCCCACCTGGGGCGTGAACAACCGCTCTGTTGCGCTGCGCATCCCGGCGGGCGACATCCGCGCCCGGCGGATCGAACATCGCCCGGCGGGGGTGGATGCCAACCCCTATCTGGTGGCGGCCACCGTTCTGGCGGGCATCCGCAAGGGGCTGGCCGAAAGGCTGGACCCTGGCCCGGAAACCACTGGCAATGGCTATGAAGGCGGGCAGGATGCGCCGCCGATCCCGGCGGACTGGCGGCAGGCGATCGAGGTGGCCAAGGCCTCGGCCTTCCTGAAAGATGCGCTGGGGGAAGACATGCACCGCACCTTCACCGCCATCAAGGCGGCAGAATATGCCCGGGTGGCGCGCACGGTCTCCGAGGTGGATTTCGATCTGTATCTGCATACGGTCTGATCCCACGGGCGGTGGCGCCTGTGGCGGGCCGGGCATTTGAGTATTTGGGAAGGAGCAAGGGCAAGATGCCTTTTGCGGGGGTGGCAAAACGGGGCGCGACCGTGGCGCCTTGCGGCGGCTTGTTCTTTCCGGCCCGGGCCAATAGTCATGACTGAACTGCCAAGTGGCACGGCGCCCGGGCAGGGGTGGGGGGCATCATGCTGGCAGGCAAGCGCATTCTTCTGATCATCGGCGGCGGCATTGCCGCCTACAAGGCGCTGGATCTGATCCGCCGCCTGCGCGAACGCGGCGCGGCGGTGACGCCGGTGTTGACCCGCGCAGGGCAGGAATTCGTCACGCCGCTGTCGGTATCTGCGCTGGCGGGCGAGAAGGTGCATAGCGATCTGTTCGATCTGACCGCCGAGGCCGAGATGGGCCATATCCAGCTGAGCCGGGTGGCCGATCTGATCGTGGTGGCGCCCGCCACCGCCGATCTGATGGCCAAGATGGCGCAGGGGCGGGCTGATGATCTGGCCTCGACCCTGCTGCTGGCCACCGATACGCGGGTGCTGGTGGCGCCTGCGATGAATGTGCGGATGTGGGATCACCCGGCGACGCAGCGCAATCTGGCGCAGCTGCGCGCCGATGGCGTGCGGGTGGTCGGCCCGAATGAAGGCGAGATGGCCTGTGGCGAATATGGGCCGGGCCGGATGGCGGAACCGCTGGAGATTGTGGCGGCAGTGCAGGCGGCGCTGGCGGAGGGGCCGCTGGCGGGGCGACATGTGCTGGTGACATCGGGGCCGACGCATGAACCGATTGATCCGGTGCGCTACATCGCCAACCGATCCTCGGGGGCACAGGGCACGGCGCTGGCGGCGGCCTTGCGCGATCTGGGGGCAAGGGTAACCTTCGTGACCGGCCCGGCCAGCGTGCCGCCACCCCAGGGCGTGACGGTGGTGAAGGTGGAAACCGCGCAGCAGATGCTGGCGGCGGTGCAGGCGGCCTTGCCCGCCGATGCGGCGGTATTTGCGGCGGCAGTCGCCGACTGGCGGGTGGCCAATGCCGCCGGGCAGAAGATGAAGAAAGATGGCAGCGGAAACGCCCCCGCGCTGGAATTTGCCGAAAATCCCGACATTCTGGCGACTGTGGCGCAGCTGGCCGAGGGGCGCCCGCAGCTGGTTGTGGGCTTTGCCGCCGAAACCGAAACCGTGCAGGCCCATGCCACCGCCAAGCGGCTGCGCAAGGGCTGCGACTGGATCGTCGCGAATGACGTAAGCCCCGAAACCGGC
This sequence comes from Gemmobacter sp., assembly GCA_034519525.1. Taxonomy (GTDB): domain Bacteria; phylum Pseudomonadota; class Alphaproteobacteria; order Rhodobacterales; family Rhodobacteraceae; genus Gemmobacter. The sequence continues at coordinate 70,344 of JAXHOJ010000033.1, forward strand.
ATCATGGGCGGCGCGGAAAATGCGGTGACACTGATTACTGCGACTGGCGCCGAAGACTGGCCACGCATGGGCAAGGATGCCGTGGCGCGCAAGCTGGCGGAACGGATCGCCGCCGCGCTGGGCTGAGCATCAGTTCAGCGGGCAGCCCGTCATTTCCACCGCCCGCCCATCGGCCAGAACGGTCAGCCGCAGGGCTGTGGGATCAAACATATAGGTGCCATCGCGGGGGGGCACGATATCGGCCACCGCCGTCAGGGCATCGCCCACGCGCCCCACCCTTGTATCGGAAACCCAGACCCCGCCTGCCGGTTCCATCACCACGGTTTCGGTGCCGGAAAGCCGGGGCATATCCAGCCGGGCGGTGATGCGCAGGCCATCCTCGATATCTTCAACCGCGCAGGACAGCCGGGTGACCCCCGCCTCATCCGCAGTCATCGGACGCTGGGCAAGGGCCGCACTGATTGCGGGATCAAGCGCGCCCTGTGCGGGCAGCGGCTCGTGCAGCACGAGGCTCGCGGGCATACAGATGCCATTGCACACCCCCAGCTCGACCTCGACCCGCAGCGCCACGGGCTGCGCGGGATCCTGCGGCGTGATCTCGACCGGCAGGATCACCTCTTGCAGATAGCCGATGGTCTGCATCCCCTGATAGTCGAACACTTCGGGGCGCGGCCAGTGAATGGTGACCTTGTCAAGGTTCAGGGAACCGGACCAGTCGAATTCCGGTGGGATACCTGCATCCCCCGGTGCGCGCCAATAGGTTTTCCAATGCGGGGCAAGGCTCAGATGCAGGGCGGCCATATAACGGCCATCCGCCTCGCGCCAGCCGGGACGCAGTTCCGCGCGCAGCACATCCGATTGCGAAACCGGTGCATCTGACAGGTTGTCTTGCAAAGGCGCCGGGCGGGGCAGGGCAACAGCCTCGCGGACTCCTGACAGGTCGCGCAGGGTGGCGCCAAGGTCCGGCGCGGCAAGCCCCGCTGATCGCGGCTCCGGGGCGCGTATATCCCGGCCGGGCTCTGCCTGAAGCGGCAGGGGGAGCAGAAGAAGGGCAAGGAACTGGATGCGGATCATGTGCCGAACATAGAAACTGCGGCGGGAAACGGAAATCACTTTCCGGCGAAGCTTGTGTCAACATGGGTCGGTTGCCGGGCCTCTGCGCGGCGTGGTTCTGCAATTGTGGCCCTGCAGGCCAGCCGCCTTGCCCTTGTGGCCTCGGCCAGACAGGGCCATATCTGGGCAGGAAGGAGATATCCATGAATCTGGCAGGCTCGATCCTTATCTCCATGCCCGGCATGGGCGACCCGCGCTTTGACCGTAGCGTGATCCTGATCTGCGCCCATTCCGCAGAGGGGGCGATGGGGATCATCGTCAACAAACCTTCGGCGGAACTGGATTTTGCCGGATTGCTGGATCATCTGGATATTTCGCGCGGGGCAGAGGGGCGCGATATCCGCGTGCATATGGGCGGCCCGGTCGAACGGGGGCGCGGCTTCGTGCTGCATTCTGCCGATTATCGCGCATCCGGCGGCACGATGGAGGTGGAGGGCGGTTATGCCATGACCGCGACGCTGGATATCCTGCAGGAACTGGCGCAGGGCGGTGGCCCACGTGATGCGCTTCTGGCCCTGGGCTATGCCGGCTGGGGCCCGGGGCAGCTGGAGGACGAGATTGGGCGCAATGTCTGGCTGACAGCAGAGCCGGGGCCGGGGCTGATCTTCAGCCCCGATGATGCGGGCAAATGGTCTGCCGCGCTGCGGGGCATGGGGATCGACCCGCTGACCCTGTCATCCGCCGCAGGCCACGCCTGAGTGATGCTGGCAAGAGTTTTCGAAAACTCTTGCAAATTTCTTCGAAGAAATTTGCCCGCTACAGCCAGCGGTCGCGACCGGTGCCGGTGGCATCGCTGACGCGGGCAAAGCCTTCGCGGGCGGTGATCTGATCCAGCCCGCGCGCCACGCGGGCGGCGAGCGACAGGCCTTCATAAACCAGCGCGGTATAGATCTGCACCGCCGTGGCACCGGCTAGGATCTTGGCCCAGGCCTGTTCGGCAGAGGAGATTCCGCCCACGCCGATCAGCGGCAGGCGGCCCTCGGTCAGCTGCGACAGCCGCGCCAGCACCCGGGTTGACCGTTCGAAGACCGGCGCGCCCGACAGCCCGCCTGCCTCGCCCTTGTGGGCAGACCGCAGACCTTCGCGCGACAGGGTGGTATTGGTGGCGATGATGCCCGAAATGCCCGAGGCCAGCGCCACCTCGGCCACATCCGCCAGATCGGCCTCTGTCAGATCGGGGGCGATCTTCAGAAAGACCGGGATCTTGCGCGATCCAGCCCTTCGCGCACCTCCATCACCCCGGCCAGCAGGGCAGCCAGCGCGGCACGGCCCTGCAGATCGCGCAGCTTTTCGGTATTGGGCGAGCTGACGTTGACGGTGGCGAAATCAATCTCGGGGCCGCAGGTGGCCAGAACGGCGGCGAAATCGGCGGCACGGTCTGTGCTGTCCTTGTTGGCACCCAGGTTCAGGCCCACGGGCACCGCGCCCTTGGGGCGCAGGGCCAGCCGGGCGGAAATCGCGCAGGCCCCTTCGTTGTTGAAGCCAAAGCGGTTGATCGCGGCGCGGTCTTCCGTCAGGCGGAACAGGCGGGGCTGCGGGTTGCCGGGCTGCGGGCGTGGCGTGGCCGCCCCCACCTCCAGAAAGCCAAAGCCAGACCGCATCAGCGGCGCCAGCGCCACGGCGTTCTTGTCATAGCCCGCCGCCAGCCCCACCGGATTCGGCAGCGCCATTCCGGCCAGATCGGTTTTCAGCCGCGCCGAGGTCACCGCCCCGGCAGCGGCACCACACCGGCGCGCAGCGCTGTCAGCGAAAGGCCATGTGCGCGTTCGGGATCGCAGCGATGCAGGGCCCAGAGGCCAAGGTTTTCGATCAGGCTCACAACATGCCCTCCGGGAAGATATGGCCGGTGGCACCCAGCGGCAGCGATTTGTCCCAGACCACATCCGACAGGTGCAGCGGGCGGTAGAGATGCGGGAACAGCGCCCCCCCGCGCGAGGCTTCCCATTTCAGACCGGCACCCAAGGCTTCGGCCTGTACGGCCACCAGCACCAGATCGCTTTCCGTGGCGAACCATTTCGCCGCCGTTTCCACCACCTGACCAGCGGTTGAAAAATGGATGAACCCGTCGGCCAGATCGACAGGCGCACCGGCGGTGACACCCGCAGCGCGGAACACATCCCATTCGGGGCGGCGAAGGATCTTGTAAATCAGCATGTGGTCTCCATGCACCGTGCAAGTCTTTTGGTCAATGCCTGTGCCGGACGGGCGGAAAATCGCGCAATGTCACTTTGACGTAACGCCAATCGTTTAGGCATCCGGCCTGACAGGCTTTGACTCGCGCGGAACGAGCGCGCAGTCTTTGATCTTCGACAACAGGGGAGTTTTCCATGATTGCGCGCTTCTGCAGTCTACCGCCGCTGATCTGGCCCTTCCGCGCGGGCAGCGCAGGCCGATTACACGCTCAATATCCTGCACCTGAACGATTTCCACAGCCGGATCGAGCCAATCAACAAATATGACAGCACCTGTTCGGCCGAAGAGACGGCCGAAAACGCCTGTTTTGGCGGCGTGGCGCGGGTGAAGGCCAAGATCGACGAACTGCGCAAGCAGATCACCGATGCAGGCGGCAATGTCATCGTGCTGGATGCGGGCGACCAGTTCCAGGGCTCGCTGTTCTACACGACCTACAAGGGCAAATGATTGAGGCAGAGTTCATGGCCGAGATCGGCTTTGATGCCATGGCCGTGGGCAACCACGAATTCGACAACGGGCCGGACGGGCTGGCCACTTTCCTCGACAAGGTGAAGTTCCCGATCCTGATCCGGCGAACATCGACTGTCGCCAGGCAAACCGGTCTGACGGACCGAGTCAAGAAGCCATGTGGTGCTGGAGGTGGGCGGCGAAAAGATCGGCATCGTATCGGCCCTGGCCACCGATACGCCTGAAACCGTCGAGCCCGGGCCGATACGGTCGATCTTCACCGACGAGATCGACAGTCGCTGCAGGCCGGTGGTCGACGCTTGACGGCCGAGGGCGTGACCAAGATCATCGCGCTGACCCATGTCGGGCTACTGACGCGATCATGCGAAATCGCGGCCGCGGTGCCGGGGATCGATGTCGGTCGTGCGGCGGGCATAGCCATACCTGTCTGTCGGCCACGATCCGGACAGGCCGAGGGCCCTATCCGACCATGGGTGAACCGGCCGAACGGCGGCATGGTGCCGGTGGTGCAGGCCTATGCCTATTCCAAATATCTGGGCCATCTGAACTTGACCTTCGATGACGCCGGCGAACCTGATCTACGCCGACGGGCGATACGATCCTGCTGGACAGCCGCCGTGACGCCGGACGCCGAGCTTGAGGCCGCGGGTCGAACGAGCTTGGCGCGGCCCCATCGAAGAGGTGCGCAACCAAGGTGGTGGCCGAAACCACCGCGGAGATCGACGGCGGCCGCGATAGCCTGCCGGGCGGTGGAATGCGCGATGGGCAATCTGGTGGCCGAGGCGATGCTGGACCGGGTCAAGGATCAGGGCGTGACGGTCGCCATCCAGAACGGCGGCGGTCTGCGGGCCTGCATCGACACCGGGCCGGTGACGATGGGCGAGGTGCTGACGGTGCTGCCGTTCCAGAACACGTTGTCGACCTTCGAGGTGGATGGGGCGACGGTGGTCGCGGCGCTGGAAAACGGCGTCAGCCAGGTGGAAGAAGGCGCGGGCCGGTTCCCGCAGGTGGCGGGGCTGAAATACACCTTCGATCCGGCCGCCCCGGCGGGCAGCCGCATGTCCCGATGTGATGGTGCAGGCCGGGCGGATGCCTGGGGCCGATCGATCCCGGCGGCGACCTACTGGCGTGGTGTCGAACAACTATGTGCGCGGCGGCGGTGATGGCTATCCGCATGTTCCGTCGACGCCGCAGAATGCCTATGACTTCGGCCCCGATCTGGCCGATGTGGTGGCGGATTATCTGGTGAAATCCGGGCCCTATACGCCCTTCACCGATGGCCGCATCACCCGCACAGTGACACCGCCTGCCTGACAAAAAACAGCGCCCCCGGCTGCCGGGGGCGCTGTTTCATGTGCCAAGCTGGCGCAGATCAGAAGGTGATCGGCTCCAGCACCTCGGGTTCGATCACCCGGACATCCGGCATCACGCCCGCGCGCAGCGCATCGGCATTCTGTTCCAGCAGCGGGAAGGTGCGATAGTGATACGGAATGATCGTGCGGAAGTTGAAGAACTTGTTGGCAGCAAAGGCCGCCCGCGCCATATCCATGGTGAAATGCCCGCCTGCCGACAGGATGCCGATATCGGGTTTGTGATATTCAGCCATCCAGCCCATATCGGCCATGATATCGGTATCGCCAGAGACATAGATCACATGGCCTTCGCCTGCGATCATGAAGCCCGCTTCGGCGCCTGCATAGATCGGCCCGCTTGCCCCCGGCAGGGACGAGGAGTGAACGGCATTCACCATCGTCACCTTCGCCCCGCCCAGATCCACCGTGCCGCCCTTGTTGAAACCGATGGCCTGCACGCCCTGATCTTCCTTCAGGAAAGTGACCAGATCGTAAATCCCCACGATCGGCACATCACATTCCTTGGCGATGGATGCGGCACTGCCGCTGTGGTCGCCATGGCCATGGGTCAGCAGCACATGGGTGGCCCCGTCCAGCACTTCGGCCCGGCGTTCCTCGGGGAACATCGGGTTGCCGTCCAGCCAGGGGTCGATCAGCAGAACCGCCTGTTCGATTTCGATACGCAGGCCAGAATGGCCGAGCCAGATGATCTTCATGGGCAATCCTCGTTTCCGTCATGTCGTTGTCGGCCAATCTAGGGTGGTATCCGCGAAATGACAGGGGGCATGACCCTGCTGTGGCTTGCACCGTTCGGGTGCCGCCGTTAAACGGAAGCAAATCTTGCAAGGGGATCGGGCTCATGTCGATCGACGTTGAAACCGCGCGCCGGGTGGCGAAACTCGCCCGTATTCAGGTGGATGAACATGATCTGCCCGCGCTGGCGGATGAACTTTCCAGTATGCTGGGCTTCATGGAGCAGCTGAACGAAGTGAATGTCGACGGGGTAGAGCCGATGACATCGGTTACCCCCATGCGTCTGAAACGCCGCAAGGATGAAGTGACAGAAGGCAATATGCAGGATCTGGTGCTGAAAAACGCCCCCGATGCCCGCGAAGGCTTTTTTGCCGTGCCCAAGGTGGTGGAATGACCAACGCAAACCAACTGACCCTCGCCGCCGCCCGCGATGCCCTGCGCAAGGGCGAGCTTTCGGCCGTCGATCTGACCATGGCCTGCCTGACCGCGATGGATGCGGGCGATGCCCTGGGCGCCTATGTCCACAAGACGCCGGAACTGGCGCTGGATCAGGCCCGCGCCGCCGATGCCCGGCTGCAGGCGGGGGGCGCGCCCGATCTCTGCGGCATCCCGCTGGGGATCAAGGATCTGTTCTGCACCAAGGGCGTGCCGTCACAGGCTGCGTCAAACATCCTTGAAGGCTTCAAGCCCGAATACGAATCCACCGTGACAGCCAAGCTGTTCGGCGATGGTGCCGTGATGCTGGGCAAGCTGAACATGGATGAATTCGCCATGGGCTCGTCCAACGAATCATCCTGCTATGGCCCTGCGGTAAACCCCTGGCGCGTGGATGACCGCGAGCTTTCGCCCGGTGGATCTTCGGGCGGTTCGGCCAGCGCGGTGGCAGGCGATCTCTGCATCGCGGCCACCGGCACCGACACTGGCGGGTCGATCCGGCAACCGGCGGCCTTCTGCGGTATCGTCGGTATCAAGCCGACCTATGGCCGTGTCAGCCGCTGGGGCATCATCGCCTATGCCTCCAGTCTGGATCAGGCCGGGCCGATGACGAAATCGGTGCGCGATGCCGCCATCATGCTGCGCAGCATGGCCGGGCATGACCCGAAAGACAGCACCTCTGCCGATCTGCCGGTGCCCGATTTCGAGGCGGCGCTGACCGGCGACATCCGCGGCAAGAAGATCGGCATCCCGCGCGAATACCGCCTGCCGGGCCTGCGCCCGGAAATGACGGCGCTGTGGGATCGCGGCGCCGAAATGCTGCGCGATGCCGGGGCCGAGATCGTGGATATCTCGCTGCCGCACAGCAAATATGCGCTGCCTGCCTATTACGTCATCGCCCCTGCCGAAGCATCCAGCAATCTGGCCCGTTATGACGGCGTGCGCTATGGCCACCGCGCCAAACTGTCGGCAGGCGACGGCATCACCGAAATGTATGAAAAGACCCGCGCCGAAGGGTTCGGCGCCGAGGTGAAGCGGCGGATCATGGTCGGCACCTATGTGCTGTCGGCCGGGTTCTACGACGCCTACTATAACCGTGCCCGCAAGGTGCGCGCGCTCATCAAGCGGGATTTCGAACAGGCTTTCGCGGCGGGTGTCGATGCCATCCTTGCCCCCACCACGCCGACCCCGGCCTTTGGTCTGGGCGAAATGGCCAGCGCCAATCCGGTGGAAATGTATCTGAACGATGTCTTCACCGTCACGCTGAACCTCGCGGGCCTTCCCGGTGTTTCGGTGCCCGTGGGCCTTGATCCGCAGGGGCTGCCGCTGGGGCTGCAACTGATCGGCAGGCCTTGGGAAGAGGCGCGCTTGCTGAATCACGCCTATGTGCTGGAGCGTGCGGCGGGCTTTGTGGCCAAGCCGGAGAAATGGTGGTAAACCCTGCCGCCGAATGGTTCTGGCCGGTCCTGCGGGGCCGGTTCAACTTTGGGATGATGTCATGCGCCGCCTGATCCTGCCTTTGCTTTTCGTGTCGCCGCTGGCTCTGGCTGCCTGCGGGTCCAGCGTTCCGGATTCCGGCGCCGGTGTGGGCTTCACTGATTACAACACCTATGAGGCACAGCGCGAAGCGGCGCTGCGCGGCGGCGGGCCTGTGGTCCTGCCCGGCGCACAGCCGATTGTCGGCGGCGGGATTTCGTCACAGCCGGTGGGCGGTGTCATCGGGGCCACACCCCCGGTGCCGACCCCCGCAACCGGCGGCTTCTCGACCGAGCGACTGGGCGCCGCGATCGACCGGGCAACCGGCCTTCCCGCAGCCCCCGCCGCATCGGCACCTCTGGCCCCCGCACCTCTGGCCACAACCCCGATGGCGGGCGGTGCCGGTGCCCCGCTTGGGGCGCCGATGGGCACCATCGCCGGCATGGGCACTGCGGCCCCCGTCGCCCCGGCCGCCGCCGCTGCGGCACCTGCCCGCACCAGCAGCGGGCCGAATATCGTGGAATATGCGATACGCACCACAAATGCGGTGGGCACCCCGATCTACAGCCGGTCGTCGCTGATGCTGCGCGATCCGCAAAAGGTCTGTGCGGCCTATGCCTCGCCCGATCTGGCGCAAACCGCGTTTCTGGAGGCCGGCGGCCCCGACCGTGACCGCAAGGGCCTGGATCCGGATGGCGACGGCTTTGCCTGCACCTGGGATCCCTCGCCCTTCCGGCGCGCGGTTCAGTAAGGGCCGGTCATGCTGCACGCGGCAGACCACCCATCGCCAAACGCCGGGCCGCGCCGTCATGGCCATTTGCCGGATCTGATCGTGCTGCATTACACCGCCATGCCCAGCTGCGCCGAAGCGCAGGCACGGCTGTGCGATCCGCAGGCCGAGGTTTCGGCGCATTACCTCATTTCAGAGGCGGGCGCCGTGATCCCCCTAGTGCCCGAAGAACTGCGCGCCTGGCACGCCGGGGCAGGGGCCTGGGGGGCGTGTCAGGATGTCAACTCCCGCTCGCTCGGCATCGAACTGGCCAATCCCGGTGATGCGCCTTTCCCCGAAGCCCAGATGGCCGCGCTGGAACATCTGCTGGCCGATCTGCGGCACCGTTGGGAAATCCCGCCGGAACGGGTGATTGCCCATTCCGACATGGCACCGCAGCGCAAGGCCGATCCCGGCCCCCGGTTTGACTGGCGCAGGCTGGCAATCGCGGGGCAATCCGTCTGGCCCGAAGCGGCGGAACCGGGCGATTTCTGCGCCGATCTGCGCCGCTTCGGCTATCCCGATGCGCCCGCCGATGTGCTGCTGGCGGCCTTCCGCCTGCGCTTCCGTCCCTGGGCGCAGGGTCCGCTCTCGCCAGAGGATGCCGCGCTCGCCGCCGATCTGGCCGCGCGCTTTCCGGTTGACGCTGTGCCCGCGCAGGCGTAAGCCGCCCCTCGCGCGGATGGCTGGATGACCGCGGGGCCAAAGTCGAAAGGCTGGCCGCGAGGAAAGTCCGGACTCCATGAAGGAAGGGTGCCGGGTAATGCCCGGCGGGGGTAACCCCAGGGAAAGCGCCACAGAGAACAGACCGCCTCGCCAAAGCGAAGGTTCGCCTTTGATGCGGATGAGGTAAGGGTGAAACGGTGGGGTAAGAGCCCACCGCGGACCTGGCAACAGGGACGGCACGGCAAGCCCCACCCGGAGCAATGCCGAATAGGGGCCTCGCGCGGAAAGGTCCGACGATATGCCGCAAGGCTGTCGGAGACCTCCGCAAGGGTTACTTCAGCCCAAGAGTGCCCGGGTTGGCAGCTAAAGCGCCGTGGTAACACGGCGCGTAGAGGAATGGTCATCCAGAGGGCTTTGGCGCAAGCCGGGCCCTTGGACAGAATCCGGCTTACAGGCCATCCGCGCAATTTCCTGCCTGTTGCACGAAGTCTCTGCACGACTTTTGCAAATCCGCGATATGCTGCCCCAACACTGGTCCGAACACAGGCCCGAACACCGGGCCCGTTCACAAGGGAGGGCGGATATGAGCTTCATCAAGACACTGGCCACGCTGGCCGTGGGTTTCGCTGCCGCAAGGGGCGTCGACCGCTTTCAGAAGATGGGCGGCGCCGCAGGGATGCAGGATGCGCTGCGTGGCGCAGGCCAGCCCGGCGGTATGGCCGATCAGATGGGCGCCATGGCCGAAAAGCTGGGCATCCCCGGCGGACGGCAGGCCGTGGCCGATATGATGGGCCGCTTCGGCGCCACGACCACCACCGCCACGGATCAGGCACAGAGCGGCCTGAACGGCCTGCTGACGGCGATGACCGGCGCGGCCAGTGCAGGGGCCCGCAATATGGGTGACATGATGGGGGCGCTTGCAGGGGCCACTCCGGCCGGGCCGATCGCCGAAGAAAATGCCCGCCTGATGATCCGCGCCATGATTCAGGGCGCCAAGGCCGATGGCGGCATCGACGCCGAAGAACGCCGCAAGATCATGGATCATCTGGGCGATGCCACCCCCGAGGAAATGGCCTTTGTCGAAGCCGAACTGGCCGCACCGCTGGATATTGCCGGGCTTGCAGCCGCCGTGGGCGAAACCGCGCGGGCGCAGGTCTATTCCGCTGCGCTGATGGCCATCAAGGCGGATACCGAGGCCGAGCAGGGCTTCCTGTCCACCCTTGCCGGGGCCTTGCAGCTGGATGCGGGCACCGTGGCCACCATCCATCGCAGCATGGGAAAACCGCTGGTCTGATCTGCGGCAGGCCCGGGCGGCACCGCCCGGGCCTTTCCCGCGAAACCTGTGTTTTCGCTGTTGACTCTGCCCGCGCCTTCCTTAAAAGGCAGGCTCCAAAGGATTTCACGGGAAGGTTTCTTTCCCGGCTGCAGGAGAGAGACTATGGCGAAGCCGACGACGATCAAGATCCGTCTGAACTCGACGGCGGGCACCGGGCACTTCTACGTGACCAAGAAGAATGCCCGCACCATGACCGACAAGATGGCGGTCAACAAATATGACCCGGTCGTGCGCAAGCACGTCGAATACAAGGAAGGCAAGATCAAGTAAGATCGCCGGATTTCGGATTGAAAAGGGCCGCCCTTGGGGCGGCCTTTTTCGTTGTGGAGAGGCATCATGGATCGCATCATGATCATCTGGGCCAGCCCGGCGCCGGGCAAATCGACTGGCTGGCGCGGCGAGCTGGGGGCCCTGACCGGCCTGCCTGTCGATGCATATTGATCGCATCCATTGGCAGGCTGGGCTGGGTTGAACGTCCGCTAGGGCCGAAAAGACTGTAGCTGGCCACGCAGCGCTGAAGGCAGCCGCCGCGCTGGATTTTTGAGGGCGGTCATGTCGGCGACATAGGACAGCCGCGGCCGCGCGGGCGGATGCCGGTCATCTGGCTGGATGTTCCGCTTTGGCGGAGGGTGTATCGTATCTTGCGTCGCACGTTGACGGGTCTGGGCACGACAGCCGCCCTGATCTGCCTGCAGGCTGCCGTGAAGATCCGCGCAACCTGCCGGAATTCCTGCGCTTCATCTGGCGCAGCCGCCACAGCTCTGCCCGGCGGATCGCAGCGGTTACGCCGCGCATTACGATGGGGGAAAACCCTTCCTGCGCCTGCGGTCCTTCCGCGCGATGCCGAACGGTTTCTGGCGATGACTTCCGGCCTGACTGAAGCCCGAAACTAAAAAGGCCGGGGAAATCCCCGGCCTTTGCAATCTGGCATATGCCTGCGTTATTCGCGGTTGCCCATGAACTGCAGCAGGAACATGAACATGTTGATGAAGTCGAGATACAGGCTCAGCGCGCCCATGATCGCCGATTTCGCCAGCCATTCCTGGTCGCCATGCGCGGCGTGCTGGATGTAGTCGTTCTTGATGTTCTGCGTGTCATAGGCGGTCAGGCCCGCGAAGATCAGCACGCCGATGACCGAAATCGCAAACTGCAGCGCGCTGGAGGCCATGAAGATATTGACAACCGACGCGACGATCAGGCCGATCAGACCCATCATCAGGAAGGTGCCGAAGCCCGACAGGTCACGCTTCGTGGTATAGCCGTACAGCGACAGGCCCGCAAAGGCGATGGCCGTGACCAGAAAGGTGCTGGGCGATCGAGACGCCGGTGAAGATGGCGAAGATATAGGCCAGCGACAGGCCCATCGCGGCGGCATAGACATAGAAGAACAGTTGCGCAGCCGGGGCCGACATGCGGTTGATCATCGCGCCAAAGGCAAACACCATGACCAGCGGCAGGAACATCACCACCCATTTCAGCGGGCGTGCCATAGATCGCGCTCAGCATGGCTTCATTGGTGCCAACGGCCCAGGCGACGCCCGCCGTCAACAGCATACGCCACGGACATCAGCCCGTAGACCTTGTTCATATGGGCGCGCAGGCCCGCGTCGATCTGCGCCGAGCGGGCGCCGACGCCAGCGGTGCGGATCGTTTGATAGTCAGCCATGTGGTGCCTCCGAATGTGTCAACCGGCAGCGACCCTGCAATGAGACCGCGCCTTATGCCGCAAATATTGGGGGCATGGGCCGGAAATTCAAGAAGTTCCGGCCCGGAAACCTGACTTTCTCATGCCGCATTGTGCCGTGTTTCACCGGCGCCAATGGGCGGGCACATCCCAGACCGGCTCTGTGGCTTCGGCCTGCGCCTGTTCGCGCGTCAGCCCGATGTCGCGCAGCATGTGGTCATCCAGCCGGGCAAGCCGCTGCCGTTGCCGCCGCAGCGCGATCCGGTCGAAAACCCGCGCCCAGAAACTCTGCCGCGGTTGCAGCGGACGACGGGGCAGGGAAGAGGCATGATCCATTTAACACTCCTGTTTGTGATGTGTTTGGGTGGTTCCATTTCGTCTCTTGATGGAATTTGCCGGATCATGCAGAATAAGGGAAATGAATGATTGTTGGTGAATACATCACGGAGCTTGATATGCCGCGCAATCTTGATCTCACGGCGTTACGGTCTTTCGTGGCGGTGGCCGATGCGGGCGGTGTGACCCGCGCGGCGGGGCTGCTGAACCTGACGCAAAGCGCCGTTTCGATGCAGCTGAAGCGGCTGGAAGACAGCCTGAACACCCCGCTGTTTCAACGTGCGGCGCGCAAACTCTCGCTGACCCCGGAGGGGGCGCAGCTCATGGGGCCTGCCCGCCGGATGCTGGAACTGAACGACGAGGCGCTGGCCCGGCTGGGGGTCGACAGCTGCGAAGGCGAAATCCGTCTGGGCGTGCCGCATGACATCGTCTATCCGGCGATTCCCGGCATCCTGAAACGGCTGGCGGCGCAATATCCGCGGTTGCGCATCACGCTGACCTCTTCCTTCACCACGCTGTTGAAAGATGCCTTCGGGCGGGGCGAGCTGGATGTGATCGTCACGACCGAAGACCGCCCGGGGCCGGGGGGCGAGGTGATTTCGGCCCAGCGGCTTGTCTGGATCGGAGCCGAGGAGGGCGGGGCCTTTGCCCGGCGCCCGGTGCGGCTGGGGTTCAAGGATACCTGCATCTTCCGCCCCACGGCGCAATCCGCGCTGGATGCGGCCGGTATCCCCTGGGAACTGGCTTTCGAAGGTGACAGCGAACAGGCAGCCGAAGCATTGGTGGCCGCCGATCTGGCGATTTCCGCCCGGCTGTCAGGGCGTTTTCCGCCGGGCACAGTTGAAATCACCGGGCAAGGCCTGCCCGATTTGGGCGGGCTGTCGATCTGCCTGTATCGCGCGCCCACGGCAAGGAACGAAGCAGCCGAGGCGCTGCTGGCAGAGTTGCGGCTGGCCTATGGCGGGTAGGCGCTGACGCCCTCTCGAACCCTCGCTCTGACCCCCTCCCCAACCCTTCCCCTGGCAGGGGGAGGGAGGGCGTCGCTTGGGGTGGGCGGTGTTGCTTGTGACATAGCCCGACAGCCCCCTCCCCCTGTCAGGGGGAGGGTTGGGGAGGGGGGCAGACGGGACGGAGGGCGCCTCAGTCCTCCATCGCCTCCAGCTCGTCGATGAAGCCCGCAATCATGCTCAGGCCCTTGTCCCAGAAGGCAGGGTCGCTGGCATCCAGACCAAACGGCGCCAGCAGTTCCTTGTGATGCTTCGATCCGCCGGCCTTCAGCATATCGAAATACTTCTCTTCGAACCCGGGCAGCCCGCTGGCATAAACCGCATAAAGCGCATTCACCAACCCGTCGCCAAAGGCATAGGCATAGACGTAGAAGGGCGAATGCACGAAATGCGGGATATAGGCCCAGAAGGTTTCGTAGCCGTCCATGAACTCGAACACATCGCCCAGCGATTGCGCCTGCACGCTCATCCACAGGGCGTTGATGTCATCGGGCGTCAGCTCGCCCTCCGCCCGTGCCGCATGCAGCTTGCATTCGAAATCATAGAAGGCGATCTGGCGGACGACCGTGTTGATCATGTCCTCCACCTTGCCCGCCAGCAGGGTCTTGCGTTCGGCCTTGGTCTTGGCACCTTCCAGCAGCTTGCGGAAGGTCAGCATCTCGCCAAAGACCGATGCCGTTTCCGCCAGCGTCAGTGGGGTCGATGACAGCAGCTCGCCCTGCGCCGCCGCCAACCGCTGGTGCACACCATGGCCCAGCTCATGCGCCAGCGTCATCACATCGCGCGGCTTGCCGAGGTAATTGAGCATCACATAGGGATGCACCGTGGTCACGGTGGGATGGGCAAAGGCACCCGGCGCCTTGCCGGGCTTCACGCCCGCGTCGATCCAGCCTTTGGTAAAGAACGGCTCGGCCAGTTCCGCCAGCTTGGGCGAAAACGCGGCATAGGCCTCCGACACCGTCTTGCGCGCCTCGTCCCAGCCCACGGTCTTCGGCGCTTCGATCGGCAGCGGGGCGTTGCGGTCCCAGACCTGCAGCGTTTCAAGCCCCATCCACTTTGCCTTCAGCCGGTAATAGCGATGGCTCAGCTTGGGATAGGCCGCCACAACCGCATCACGCAGCGCCTGCACCACCTCGGGCTCCACATGGTTCGACAGGTGCCGCCCATGCTGGGGCGAGGGCATCTTGCGCCAGCGGTCGTGGATTTCCTTCTCTTTCGCCAGGGTGTTGTGCACCCGTGCGAAGAGTTTGATATTCTTGTCGAACACCGCCGCCAGCGCCCGCGCCGCCGCCTCGCGTTTCGCCCGGTCGGTATCGGTCAGCAGGTTCAGCGTGGATTCAAGGTTCAGCTCTTCCTCTTCGCCCGCCACCTTGAACATCAGCCCGGCCATGGTCTCGTCGAACAGCTTGTTCCAGGCGCTGGCCCCCACAACACTTTCGTCATGCAGGAATTTTTCCAGCTCATCCGAAAGCTGGTGCGGCCGCATGGCGCGCATCCGGTCGAACACCGGACGATAGCGCGCCAGATCGGCGCTTTCTGCCAGCAGCCGGTCCAGATGCGCATCTTCCAGCCGGTTGAACTCCAGGCTGAAGAACACCAGCGGCGTGGTGAAGGTGGTCACCCGATCCTGCGCATCCGACATGAACACCGCGCGTTCGCTGTCCATGGTGTTCTGATAATACCGCAGCCCGGCATAAGACATGATCCGCCCGGCGGTCACGTCAATCGCCTCATAGGCCTGCACACAGGCCAGCAGCTGCGCCGCATCCAGCCCGGCCAGCTTGCCCTCATAGCTGGCGGCGAAATCGGCGCAGGCTTTGTCCAGCCAGGCCATGTCGCGGGCATATTCGGCAGAATCCGGTGCCGGATAAAGATCGGTCAGATCCCATTCCGGCAGGCTGCCAAGGCCCCCGGCAGAGGCATTTGCATCGAAGACGGGGGTGGGCAGCGGCAGCGTCATGGGAAAACCTCGATCTTGTCTAGGCTTCATCTAGGTTCGCGCCATAGCAAAGCGCAACCCTTACCCCCTTCCTCTTGGCTCAAATACCCTGGGGGTCTGGGGGCAAAGCCCCCAGCGGTTGCCGCAAAAGCGCCCTCAGGCTGTCCAGCGTGTCGATCTCTGCCGCGCTCTTGTCCCGCCGCCAGCGCAGCATCCGGGGAAAGCGCAGGGCGATGCCCGATTTGTGGCGCGGGCTTTCCTGAATCCCCTCGAACCCGATCTCGAACACCAGCTCCGGCGGAACCCGCCGCACCGGGCCAAACCGTTCCAGCGTATGCTGCCGCACCCAGCGGGTGATTTCGGCAAATTCGGCATCGGTCAGGCCCGAATAGGCCTTGGCAAAGGGCACCAGCCCATCGCCCTCCCGGACGGCAAAGGTGAAATCGGTGAACAGCTCGGCCCGCCGCCCATGCCCCGCCTGCGCATAGATCATCACGGCATCCACGCTGAACGGGTCCAGCTTCCACTTCCACCAGTCGCCCCGCCTGCGCCCGGTGAAATAGGCCGAGGCCGCGCGTTTCAGCATCACCCCTTCCGCCAGCTGCCCGCGCGCCGCCTGCCGCAACCCGGCCAGTGCGGGCCAGCTGTCAAAAGGCAGCAGGGGCGATGCGGCCAGTGGCAAGCCCACCGGCAGGGCGGCAATGATCGCGTCCAGCCGGGCGCGGCGTGCCTCGAAGGGCACGGCGCGCAGATCGGTGCCGCCGTCTTCCAGCAGATCATAGGCCAGAAAATGCACTGGCGCCTCGGTCAGCTGTTTGCGGCTGACGGTCTTGCGGGCGATCCGCGTCTGCAAGGCGGCAAAGGGCAGGGCCGCCCCGTCGCGGAAGGCCAGAATTTCGCCATCCAGCACGGTGCCTGCGGGCAGAAAATCGGCCAGCGGCGCGAATTCGGGGAAGCGGTCGGTCATCAGCTCCTCCCCGCGCGACCAGACGGCAAAATGGCCGGGGCGGGCGATGATCTGGCCGCGGATGCCATCCCATTTCCATTCCGCGCGCCAGTCTTCCGCGGCCCCCAGCACCTCTGGCCCGTCCTCCAGCGCCGAGGCCAGCGCGAAAGGATAGGGCCGGGCGCCCGCGCCTTCCTCGCCGGCAATCAGGGTGGCAAAGCGGGTGGTGGCCGGATCCCAGTCTCCCATCAGCCGATGCGCCAGAACCGCTTCCTCCACGCCGGTTGCCATGGCCAGCGCCCGGGTCATCAGCCCCCGGCTGACCCCCATGCGGAACCCGCCGGTAATCAGCTTGTTGAACAGGAACCGCGCATCGCCCTCCAGCGCATCCCACAGCGCCAGAACGGCGGCCTGCCGGTCCTCGGACGGGCGGCCCGCCAGGGCTGCCAGTTCGGCCACCAGATCCGCCAGCGCAATATCGCGCGGCGCCATGGCAGGCGGCAGGACCAGCGCGATGGTTTCGGCCAGATCACCCACCACGGCATAGCTTTCCTCGAACAGCCACAGGGGCAGCCCCGCCGCCTGCGCCGCCCAAAGCCGCAGCTCGGTCGAACTCGCCGCGCGCTTCGGGCGGCGGCCCGACAGCAGGGCGATGCACTGCAGCCGGTCCTCCTCGGGGGCGGTTTGCAGATAATCGCTCAGCGCCGCCAGCCGCAGGTTGGTGCGGGTGGTGCCATCCAGCGCGGCAAACAGGGCGGCAAAGCGCTTCATGCGGCCCCCGCCGAATCTATAGTCGAATCCGCTGTCGACTCTGTCCCCGTCTCGCCCGCAGCCTCACCTTCATATTCGGTGCTGACGACATGCGCGTCATAGCCCTGTTCGGCCAGCCATTGCCGGAACTGCGCGGTATAGCCATGGGTGACAAAGACCCGCTCTGCCCCGGTTGCACGGATCGCCATATTCAGCCCCGCCCAATCGGCATGATCCGACAGCACGAAACCCTGCGCCGCCCCCCGCCTGCGCCGGATGCCGCGCACCGCCATCCAGCCCGAGGCAAAACCTTCCGCCCGCGCCCCGAACCGCCCGGCCCAGCTGCTGCCAAGCGCCGAAGGCGGCGCAATCACCAGCGCGCCGGGATGGGTCTTGCCCGTCACCGCGCCACTGGCATGGATGGTTTCAGGCAGGTGATAGCCCGCCGCGCGCAGTGCGCCATTCACCCCTTCCACCGCACCATGCGTCAGAATCGGTCCGATCGGCTCCACCGCTGCCAGCAGCCGCTGCGCCTTGCCCAGGGCATAGGCCCCCAGAATCGAGGTCTTGCCCTCCGCCGCATTGGCCGCCCACCATTGGCCGATCTGCCGCGCAATTTCTGCCTGCGGGCGCCAGCGGAACACCGGCAGGCCAAAGGTACATTCGCTGATGAAGGCATGGCAGGCGACGGGGGCAAAGGGTTCCGCCAGCCCGTCCGGCTCTACCTTGTAATCGCCCGAAACCACCCAGACCTCGCCACGATGTTCCACCCGCACCTGCGCCGATCCCGGCAGATGGCCTGCGGGATGCAGGCTCACCCGCACTTCGCCAATCTGCCGCACCGCGCCATAGGCCAGCATCTCGATCCGCACATCGCCCAGCCGGTGCCGCAGCACGGGCGCCGTGCCCGGTGTGCAAAGATAGGCGCCATGGCCCGGGCGGGCATGATCGGAATGGGCATGGGTGATGACCGCCAGATCCACCGGGCGCCAGGGGTCGATGTAAAACCCGCCTTCGGGGCAAAAGATCCCGCGGTCGGTGAAACTGAGAAGGGCAGGGCGTGTCATCCCCTGAAAATAGCGCAGGACAGCCGCCGGAAAAGCCCCGCCATCCCCCTCTGTCCGCTTGCCGCAGCGGCTGATCTGCCAGAAGCCCCCCTGACACAGGCGCAGAGTCAGGCCCGGTCGTGCAGAAAAGCGCCACTTTTCTCACCACCCTGCCGGGCGCATCCGGGATTTGCAGCCTGAATGGCGGCCGTGATCCCAGAATATGCCTATATTTTGTGCCTTTGCGCATTTTCAGGCCGCCCAATCTGCCCTTCGCTGCAAAGATTGGCGAGGGTGCTTCCCTCTGGCGAAAGGGGCTGATTAACTGAACTCAGCAATGACCGGGGGGGTGGCTTCAGGTGACAAGCTATTTCAATGAAATGTATCAGGATGGCGCCGTTCGGCCGCCATATGCCCGGCTGGAAGACTGGATGAGGACGATGCCGTCCGAATTCCGTCAGATGAAGCAGGCAGAGGCCGAGGCGCTGTTTCGCCGCATCGGCATTACCTTCGCGGTCTATGGCGAAGGCGGCGACCCGGATCGCCTCATTCCGTTCGACATGTTCCCGCGCGTCTTCACCGCGCAGGAATGGGCGCGGCTGGAACGTGGCATCAAACAGCGGGCACGGGCGCTGAACGCCTTTCTGGTCGATGTCTACGGCCGGGGCGAAATCGTGAAATCGGGTCGCATCCCGGCGCGGCTTGTCTATCAGAACGAGGCTTATGAAAAGGCCGTGGTGGGCTTCGTGCCGCCCAAGGGCGTTTACAGCCATATCGTGGGCATTGATCTGGTCCGCACCGGGGCGGATGATTTCTTCGTGCTGGAAGACAACTGCCGCACGCCTTCGGGCGTGTCTTACATGCTGGAAAACCGCGAAATCATGATGCGGATGTTCCCGGATCTGTTCCGCGAAAACCGCATCCAGCCGGTCGACAGCTACAGCGAGCGCCTGCGCCGCACCCTGGCCAGCGTGGCCCCTGCCAAATGCAAGCATGAACCCTGCGTCGTCATCCTGACGCCCGGCCATTTCAACAGCGCCTATTACGAACACAGCTTTCTGGCCGATCTGATGGGCGTCGAACTGGTTGAAGGGCAGGATCTGTTCGTTGAAGGCGAATATGTCTACATGCGCACCACCGAAGGGCCAAAGCGGGTGGATGTGATCTACCGCCGCCTGGATGATGCCTATATCGACCCGCTGTGCTTCCGCCCCGATTCCATGCTGGGCGTGCCCGGCCTGATGGATGTCTACCGGTCGGGCGGGGTGTCGATCTGTTCAGCCCCCGGCGCGGGCGTGGCCGATGACAAGGCGGTTTATACTTTCGTGCCCGAAATGGTCCGCTTCTATCTGGGCGAAGAACCGATCCTGCAGAACGTGCCCACATGGCAATGCGCCAAGGCCGATGATCTGAAATATGTGCTGGAAAAGCTGCCGGAACTGGTGGTGAAAGAGGTGCATGGCTCGGGCGGCTACGGAATGCTGGTCGGCCCGAAATCGTCAAAGGCCGAGATCGAGGCCTTCCGCCACAAGATCATGGAAGACCCCGACAATTACATCGCCCAGCCCACGCTCGCACTGTCGACCACGCCAACCTTCGTGCAAGAAGGCATCGCCCCCCGCCATGTCGATCTCAGGCCCTATTGTCTCGTCGGCGAAAGCATAGATCTGGTGCCGGGCGGCCTGACCCGCGTGGCGCTGAAGGATGGCAGCCTTGTGGTGAACTCGTCACAGGGTGGCGGCGTCAAGGATACCTGGGTGTTGGCGGAAGTGAGATTAAAGGAGAATATTTTTAAAAAAGAGCGACGAAGATGCTGAGCAGAACCGCCGACAACCTTTACTGGATCGCCCGCTACATGGAGCGCGCCGATATTGCCGCGCGTCTGCTGGAAGTGGGGTCGCGCATCTCGCTGCTGCCCTCGGCCCATGGCTATCGCAGCGAATGGGACAGCCTGCTGCAATCCAGCGGGCACGGCGGACGGGTTTGCCAAGAAATACGGCGACCCGGTGCAGCGCAACATCGAAAGCTACCTGTTCTTTGACCGCGACAACCCGTCTTCGGTGGCCAGCTGCATCACGGCGGCGCGCGAAAATGGCCGGATCGTGCGCACCGCGCTGACCAGCCAGGTCTGGGATGCGCTGAACACCGCCTTTCAGGAACTGCGCCAGCTGGAGCGCACGCCGCGCAGCGAGCTGGAACTGTCGCGCCTGACGGAATGGGCGATGCGCCATGCCGCCATGGTGCGGGGTGCCATCGACGCCACGCTGCTGCGCAACGACGGCTATAACTTCCTGAACATCGGCTACTATCTGGAACGCGGCGACAACACCGCGCGGCTGCTGGATGTGAAATATTATGTCCTGCTGCCCTCGATCGATTTCGTGGGCTCGGGGCTCGACAACTACCAATGGACCACGCTTTTGCGCGCGATGGGGGCGCACCGGGCGTTTCACTGGGCCTATGGCGGCGATGTGACGGCAGCCAAGATCGCCGATTTCCTGATCCTGAACCCGCAAAGCCCGCGCTCGCTTGTCACCTGCCTGTCAGGCGTCAACAGCCATCTGGGGCGGCTGGCCAAGGGCTATGGCCGGGTCAGCACCGCGCAGGGCAAGGCGGCGGCCATGCTGGCAGAGCTGGAAACCACCAATGTCGAGGCGATCTTTGACGAGGGCCTGCACGAATTCCTGACCCGCTTCATCGGCGAATCGGCCGTGCTGGGGCATCTGATCCATGAATGTTATCTGAGCGGGGATGTGCGCTGATGCGTCTGATCGTCGACCATGTCACCCGATATACCTATGATCAGCCGGTCCGCGGCGTGGTGCAAAGCCACCGGCTGACCCCCTCCAGCTTTGAAGGCCAGACGGTGATCGACTGGCAGGTGACTGTCACCGACGGTATCGCGGGCGGCCACTTCCGCGACGGGGCGGGCGACCGGCTGCAAAGCTGGTCGGTGCTGGGCCCGGTCAGCGAAATCTGCGTCACGGTGCGTGGCACGGTGGAAACGCTGGATCTGGCGGGTGTGCTGCGTGGCCACCGCGAAACCGTGCCGCCCCGAAGTCTATCTGCGCGAAACCGCTGCCCACCCGGCCTCGACGCCGGCGCTGGCGGCTCTGGCCGCGGTGGCGGAAGGTGCTGCCAACCCGCTGGAGGCGGCGCATCGCCTGTCCGATGCCGTGGCCGATGCCATCGCCTATATGCCGGGGGCCACAGATGCCCATACCACCGCCTCCGAGGCGCTCAGCCGGGGCGAGGGCGTCTGCCAGGATCATGCCCATGCGCTGATCGCCATGGCCCGCCATCGGTGCATCCCGGCGCGCTATGTATCCGGCTATCTCTTTGCCGATGCGGAAGGCGAATCGCATGAGGCTTCTCATGCCTGGGCAGAACTCTGGATTGCCGGTCTGGGCTGGGTCGGCTTCGATGCGGCCAACAGATGCTGCCCGGATGCGCGCTATATCCGGCTGGGATCGGGCCTTGATGCGCAGGATGCAGCCCCCATCCGCGGCATCGCCCGCGGTCCGGGCACCGAAACCATGGATGTGGTGGTGAGCGTGCCCGAGCCCCGCCCAAAGCCAGTCACAAAGCCAGTGTCAGCGCAAGTTGCAGGGCCCCGGCACATGGCGCAGGGGCGCACCTTGTGCCGCCCCCGCAACTGCCTGTTGCGGACCACTCGGCACGGCAATAGTGTCGCGCGTCAACACCATCAGGGATAGATCATGACTTATTGTGTGGGCCTTCTGCTGGGAGAAGGCATGGTGCTGCTGTCGGATACCCGTACCAATGCGGGGCTCGACAACATTTCGACCTACCGGAAGATGTTCACCTTCGAAGAACCGGGGGAACGGGTGATCGCCATCATGACGGCGGGCAGCCTGTCGGTGACGCAGACCACCATCGCCCGGCTGCGCGAAGCGATCGAAGATCCCGATGCCGATCAGGAAACCTCGATCATGCAGGCGCCGACCCTGCTGAAGGTGGCCGAGATCGTGGGCAACATGCTGGCCTCGGTCCGCAAGGAAATCGGCGACAAGATGAGCGCGATGAAGCAAAGCGCCAGCGCCTCGATGATCGTGGCGGGGCAGCGCAAGGGCGGTGCCATGCGGCTGTTCCTGATCTATCCCGAAGGCAATTTCATCGAAGCCACCGAAGACGCGCCCTTCCTGCAGATCGGCGAACATAAATACGGCAAACCGATTCTCGATCGGGTGGTGCGGCCGGAAACCAGCCTGCAGGACGCGCAGAAGGCCGTGCTGCTGAGCATGGATTCCACGCTGCGGTCCAACCTGTCGGTGGGGATGCCGCTGGATCTCTGCGTGATCGAACGCGATGCCTGCCGCGTCAACCTGCGCCGCCGGATCGAGGCGGGCGATGAACAGTTCCGCGCCATGAGCGATGCCTGGTCACAGGCGCTGCGCGACGGCTTTACCCAGATCCCCATCTGAACGGATCCGCGTGGCGCGGCCCGCGGGGCCGCGCAAGCCATGGGTCGCCTGCGCGGCCTTGCGGCCGCTTGTCTCCGCGCTGCGCGCGGCGGGTATTTTTGCCAAGAGGAAGATCAGGCGGTGGAAAAGAAGCTGCTGGCGCTGCTGTGGAAGCGGTCGCGATGTGCGGGCCGTTCCATCATCACCTCATGTTCGGCATCCGCGTAGACATCCAGCACAGCGCCGGGCCAGCGCGCATGGCGCTGCCGGATGGCGCCGGGCGAAACCACCCGTTCCGCACTGCCAAGCGCGATGCGGCAGGGCAGGCTGGGGCTGGCAAGCCGTGACAGCGCCGCCATTTCGCGGAAGGCTGCGGCCAGCCAGCCCAGAGTCGGGCCGCCCAGGGCCAGATCGGGATGGGTTTCCAGCTGCTGTTGCAGCCAGCGATACATGTCCGGATCGCGGGTCAGGCGGTTGCCCGCAAAGGGCAGGGCGCGCACATAGCCCTGCCGTGTGGTGGTCGGGGTGCGGGCCAGTGCCGCGCCATGGCGGCTGGCCAGCGCCGCGATGGGGGCGGCCAGCAGGCTGCCCCCCGGCGGCAGGTGCAGCCCCCACATCGGGGCGGAGAAAACCGCGCTTTGCACGGGCAGGCCCTCCATCAGGCTGCGCAGGCCGATGCAGCCTCCCATGGAATGGGCCAGCAGATGCAGCGGCCGGGGCAGGCCCGCCCGGCTGACGTGATCCAGCATCGCGGCCACATCCTGCTGGAATTCGGCGAAATCGCCGACATGGCCCAGCTCCGCCACCTTGCGGTCAGACAGGCCCTGACCGCGCCAGTCGATGGCCAGAACGTCAAACCCCGCCGCCACCAGATGCGCCGCCGTGGGCCCGTATTTCTCGATATGTTCGGCCTGGCCCGGAAAGATCAGCACCGTGCCGCGCCCCCCGGCCGCAGGCCAATGGGCCAGCCGCAGCCGCGTGCCATCTGCGGCCCGCAGCCAGAGTGCCTGTCCGCCTGCCGGGCCGCGCGCCACATCGGCGTAAAGCGGCGCCGCGATCATCGGGGCGCCGCCCGTCACGACAGGGCAGAGCCCAGCTGCATGGCCAGCCCCATATTGCCATCGACCGACAGCTTGCCGGTCATGAAGGCGGTGGTCGGGTTCATCTCGCCTTCCAGCATGGCCTGAAACACCTCGGTTTCGGCGGTCAGCGTCACATCGGCCTCTTCATCGGCGGCGCGCACGCCATTGCCATCCACCATGATGGCGCCTTCGCCCGGGATGACGAATTTCGCCACGCCGTCAAAGCCCGAAATCTTGGCCGACAGGGCGGCGACGGCGGCGGTGATAGCAATACGTAACTGAACGAAGTACAACACAAAAAAAAAAAAAAAAAAAAAAAAAAAAAAAAAAAAAAAAAAAAAAAAAAAAAAGGTATTTAGTTCTATTTACGGTACTTTTAAATAAATAGATTCAAAATAGATAACTATTTTAATGTTGATTTTATCACAATTGAGATCTATATACGTATCATTTTAACTTTAAATCATTCAAAGTATTTTGAAAGATGGACTCAATCATTACCTTTGCCATAAATCGTACTGATAAACTATGACCCGCGTTGTTGATATTGGCAATACTGACACTGTTTTTGGTTTCTTTGAAGGAGAAAATCTGGTTTCAAATCTCAGAATTCCCTCAAAAACCGAGGAATCAACTGTTTTTTTTGAATATAAACCAAAAAACTTTTTACTCGAACAAAACATTAACACCAGACGAGTTTTTAGAAAGATTTTGCTCAGCAGTGTTGTTCCTGATCTTACGCAAGTGTTAAAAGCAGCCATCATTAACACTTTTGGCGCTGAACCAGCCCTGATGCATCCGTTTATTTATGGAAAGGTCCAGAGCTACGCCATCGACGATCCATCCGAAATTGGCTCTGGATCTTGTGGCTAACGCTGTCTATGCTTTCCATACCTACAAACGCAACTGTATCGTCGTTGATTTTGGCACCGCCCCGACTTTCACAACGGCTTTGCCAAAGGAAAAAGTATTGGGCGTTTCGATTTGTACCAGGACTTAAAACGGCCATCAAATTCTTGTTTTCAAACACAGCTCAGCTGCCCGGAAAAGTACCTCTTCAATTGCCAAAGTCATGCATTGGCACAAATACAGTTTCGGCCATTCAAGCAGGGGTTTAGAGGGCGGGCTATGAAGGTCTCGGTTAAAAATATGTTTGCTCGCATCAGTGCTGAGGTTCCGGGGGCGGCTGTATTGCCATTGCAACCGGTGGGCTGTCATCAATAATTACAACTTTAAAAGATACTTTTGAAGAAGTCAATATTGAAGTAACAATGCAAGGGTTGAGAATAATTATTGAAGAAACTACGTAAATTTAGCACCACTTTTTTAGAAAATTTTTGAATGATTAGTGATTTTTTCAAGATGATTTTTATTTCCACGACAAAAGTCATTAAATTTCGGGCGAATTAATAATTAGACATTTTTAACATATATTTTCTTGTTTTTGTGCAATTTCAGGGGTATTTTTTCTAAAATTATACAAGCTACAAGCTGTTTTCATTAATTTTTCTCTGAAACCGAATCGGTAATTACGATTTCTATCTTTAATAATTCGTAATATTTTTACATGAGCCAGTACATTTTCAACTTTTACTCGACGTTTGGATAATTCTTTATTAAATTCTTTCTGCTCTTGTGTGAGATATTTTTTTTCTGTTTTGGTGTTGCGAGGTTTCTTATGAGGTAAAATCAATGTGACATTTTTGGGTTTCCAACCTTTGTAACCTAAATCTGCCAAAAGCGTGATTGGCGTATGAAATTCTAAATCTTCAATCATAGTTTTATCGTGAACTTTTCCTGTAAAACTTTGGCTTAACCAAACAATAAGACCAAGGGTAGAAACAATTAAAGTACTTTTCATGGTGTGGGTTTTCTTTTTACCGCTATAATCGTCTTGCTGATGATAAGAATCTCGTTGAATAGGGCACTCAGAACCATCAATAATATATTCTTTATCTGATTGAAAATCAACTTGTTGTAAGTTTGATGGGGGACTAAATTTCTCAAGTGATTTGTCTAAAATAGGAGATAGAACATGAATCCATTTGTTAGCCATTGATACATCTAAATCGAATTGTAGAGCGACTACTTCTTGCAATGAATTAGTCTTTTTGTAGAACAAAATAAAGAATAGCTTATCCCAAATATTAGTCAGTTGTTCTTCATTTTTAGGTACATATTTTCGCAGACGAGGTGTTCCATCAAGATTAAATTTTTCGATAAAGTTCTCCCACTTTGATTCAAAAATGGGAAGTAATGTGTCAAATTGATTAGTCGTCAAGGACGTTAAAGCAATAAATTGTCGCTCTTTTGTACGAGCTTTTTCGTATGATGTCATAGTTTTTTTTGACAAAGGTCGCACGCACACGTGTTAATATAAAAAATTAGTATTCAAAATGTCTATTAAACCAAAACACTAGATTTTAGCTGTTGGTTTAGCGATTATAAAAATCAAAAAATACCGTTTTATGTTTACAGCTATTTAAGTCTTAATTATTTAGTAAAAAACTACAATAAATAAACCAAAAAAACAATACATTTACATTCTAAAATTAAAAATTGCATCATCTCCTGATGCTTTTTTGATAAAGTGGCCAATCAATTCAGTTTTTGCAAAAGAGAAATTTTTCCACTTCCATTATTAAATGTATTTATTGTTTTCACTAACCTAAAAATCAATTCAATTCATAACCAAAACCATGTATCTTCAAGGAAAAGCGAAAAAGTTCAAATGACCTACGACGCAATCGTTGTTGGGTCGGGTATCAGCGGTGGTTAAGCTGCCAAAAGAATCAACAGAAAAAGGCCTAAAAGGTTTTTCTTGATTTGGAGTGGTTGGTGACATCGAGCACGTAACAGGCTACGACAACGTCTACGAAGGCTCCGTGGGAATTCCCACACCGTGGCCGTCCTGACAACTTGGCTCGTGAAGAATATTGGGCAAGTGCTCCTCAACAGGCGCGCCCCGCCAACGAAGAGCACCGTCACCTCTTCGAAAACGACAAAGTAAACCCTTGCTCTTGAAACTCGTCCGTTTGACTGGACCGTGGGCACGGCCACGAGAGAGGTCGTCGTTGCTCTTAAAAAGGCCAATCATACCGTTGGAACGAACTGATTTCTCGGCCAACCAAGAAGACGGCATTTCAATTGACTGGCCGATCAGATACAAAGATCTTGCACCTTGGTACGACTACGTTGAAACATTTGCGGGTATCAGTGGTTCAATGGAAGGCCTAGATGTGTTGCCTGATGGTAAGTTTCAGCCAGCGATGGACATGGAACCGCCTTTTAAAAGAAGTTAAAAAAGGCTTAAAAGAAAAGTTCGGTCGTGCCATGACAATTGGCCGTGCCGCTCACCTTACCGCCCCAACGGCTGAACAAACTGCCTTGGGCCGTGGAGCTTGTCAGTTCCGCAATGCTTGTATGCGTGGATGCCCTTATGGAGCCTATTTCAGTACGCAAGCGGTTACTTTGGTATCGGCAGCCAAAAAAACCGGTAACTTGACGTTAATGCCAGATTCAATTGTACACGAAGTACTTTACGACGACGATAAAGGCAAAGCAACGGGTGTAAGAATCATCGATCAAAATGAAAGAAACAAGAGAATATTTCGCAAAAATCATCTTCTTGAATGCGTCGGCGGTTCCGTCAACGTCAATCATGATGATGTCGAAATCGAAGCGTCATCCTAACGGTTTGGGTAATGCTTCTGATCAACTCGGCCGCAACATCATGGATCACTTCGCAGCAGGTGCTGGTGGCGAATGGGAAGGCTTTGATGACATGTATTATTTCGGTCGTCGTGCCAATGGCATTACACTCCGCGTTATCGTAACTGGGGTTCTGATAAGCGAGATTACCTTTCGTGGCTTTGGCTATCAAGGTGGAGCGAGCCGTGGAAACTGGGGACGTGGCAACGGAATGGATGCGCTTTGGGGCTGCCGACTTCGTGAATCATTATCAATGGAGCAGAACCTTGCTGGTTTTCCGTAGAAGTTCTTCCAAACGAAAGTAATCGTTTCACGCTTTCTACTGATAAGAAAGATAAGTGGGGCTTACCGGTTGTTGTGTTTGATGCTGCCTATGGCGACAACGAAAAGAAAATGCGTATCGACATGGTGAACGATGCCCAAGAAATGTTGACGACTTTGGGCTTCAAGAATATTTATACTTACAACGACGAGTCGAAAAACTTGGGTATCGGTATCCACGAAATGGGAACGTTCGTATGGGTCATGACGAAAAACATTCCGTACTCAGAACAAAAACAATCAAGTTTGGGGGCAGAAACGTTTTTGTTACTGACGGTGCCGCAATGACTTCGGCTTCATGCGTGAACCCATCATTGACTTACATGGCACTTACGGCTCGTGCAGCTGAATTTGCCGTGAATCGAGCGCTTGAAGAAGCAAAATTTGTAAGAAATAAGCAAAAAGTATTTGAAAGTTTATTTCTTTGCAATCATAATCATAAAAAATCCCCAAACTGAAATCATTCAATTTGGGGATATTTTTTTAGCCTCTTCCTCGTCTTTGGGGAGGCTTGTTGCCGCGTTGCTCACGTTTTTCTTTACGTTCTTGTGTACCCGCTTCAAATTTGGCGTATTGCTCTGCTGTCAGGATTTGCTTCAATTCTGCCTTTGTAGGCTTCTGTTTCAACTTTTCTTTGGGCTTTCATCGCCTCCTGTTTTTTTAAGCATTTCTGCTGCTTTTGACTTGTTGAGGGCTTCAACTTTTTTGTGTTGCTCTTCTGACAAACCAAGTTTTTGCTTCATTCTTAAAGCGGTCATTTCGGCACGCTGCTCAGGATTAACATTTTGTCTTTTCTCACGTTGAGCCGTAGCCGACAAACTCAAAACCAACCCTAAGGCTAGTATCACTAAAAAAATTGTTTTTTCATAATTTTTAAATTGTTTTGATTACAATTCTATGACTATGAAAACGAGTAAAGGTTTAATGAACCCCGAAAAATTATATTTTATAAAATCCTTCAATCATATCTTTGGTTGCATTTTCAACCGAAAATTCTTTAATTTTGAGTTCGGCTCCTTCACTAAGAGACTGATAATCAACTTCTTCTTTTATAAATTTTAATAATATAGCTTGCCAGCTTCCTTTCGTTGGTATAATCGAATGAAAAACCCGTTTTCCCATCTTGAACCAAGTCAATCGCTGAGCCACACTTATCGGAAACCACAACTGGTAAGCCACAAATCATGGCTTCATTGACCACCAAACCCCAAGGTTCAGACTTACTTGGAAGTACCAAAACATCAGCAAGGGTC
>JAXHOJ010000023.1:0-7695 GCA_034519525.1 Gemmobacter sp.
CGGCGCTTCGGCCTTTGCGCACAAGGCGGGGCTGCATGCCTCGGCCATCCTGAAAGACCCGACCACCTACGAACATATCGACCCGGCAGTGGTCGGCAACAGCCGCGTTATCCCGATGAGCAATCAGGCCGGCCAATCCAACCTGCGCGCCCGGCTGGCTGCGGCGGGCATCGAGGTGCCGCCGCCGATCCGCGCCTTTCGGCCATTCTTGAGGCGATCAAGACGCGCGAGGATGAGGGCTATGCCTATGACGGCGCGCAGGCCAGTTTCGAACTGCTGGCGCGGCGCGAACTGGGCCTGATGCCCGCAGCTTCTTCGAGGTCAAGCGCTACCGGGTCACGGTGGAGCGGCGCAAGAACAAGTATGACCGGATGGTCAGCCTGTCCGAGGCCGTGGTGGTGGTGAAGATCGGCGGGCAGAAGGTCATGTCTGTCTCTGACAGCATGGACGAGGGCGCTTCGGATCGCGGGCCGGTCAATGCGCTGTACAAGGCGCTGGTGAAGGATCTGGGGCCGTATCAGGCCTGTATCGACAGCATGAAGCTGGTGGATTTCAAGGTGCGGATCACCCAGGGCGGTGTTGAGGCGGTCACCCGCGTCATCATCGACAGCGAGGATACGCAGGGTCGCCGCTGGTCGACCGTCGGGGTCAGCCCGAATATCGTGGATGCCAGTTTCGAGGCGCTGCTGGATGCGGTCCAGTGGAAGCTGATCCGCGATGCCAAGTGAGATGCCCGCAGAATGAGCGACGAAGCCTGCGCCGCGCTTGTGGAACGTGCCGATCCGGAGCGTTTCGCCGCCACCATGGCCGCCGATGTGGCCGACCGGCCTTTGCTCTGGCCGCTCTATGCCTTCAACATCGAGGTGGCGCGGGCGCCCTGGCAGCGAAGGAGCCGATGATCGCCGAGATGCGCCTGCAATGGTGGCGCGACACGGTGGAGGCCGAGGCAGAGGGGCCGGCGCCCGCGCATGAGGTGGCCTCACCCTTGGGAAAACTGATCCGTACCAAGGCCTTGCCACTGGCATCTTCTGGATGGGATGGCGCAGGCGCGGGTCTGGGACATCTACCGAGAGCCGCATGCCGATGATGGCCGCGCTCGTGGGCCTATCTGGAGCGACACCGGCGGTGCGCTTGATGGCCTTGGCCTGTGCAGGCCACTGGCGCGACTGCGGACCGCGAGGCCGAGCGCCGGGCGCTTGGGCACCGGCGCAGGCGCTGGCCAATTACCTGCGCGCCGTGCCGGTGCTGGAGGATATGGGGCGTATCCCGCTGGTGGATGGCCGGGCAGAGGCGGTGGCGGCTTTGGCCCGCAAAGGGTTGGAACAGCTGGATGGTTGCCAGACGCGCGGCTGCCCAAAGGCGCCGCGCTGGCCGCGCATCTGGCACGGCCGCTGCTGCGGCTGGCGGCGCGCGATCCGGGCCTTGTGGCCGAGGGTGCGCTGGTGCTGCCCGAATTCACCCGGCGGCGGCGGTTGCTGTGGCAGGCGCTGACCGGGCGGTTCTAGGCTGTTTACGCTGCGCCTGGCGGTGCGGTTGACGCCTCCGGCGGGAGTATTTGGGAAGGAGCAATGCAGGCGCCGTTAGCGGGGATGGCAAAACGGCGCGCTGCGGTCGTGCTTGCGGTGCGGTTCAGCCCGGCAGCTTGTCCTTCAGGAAGGACAGCGCGACCTGCAGCCCGTCGGGCGCGATGCCATGGCCGGTGCCTTTCATGACATGGCCATAGGTTTCGAACCCGGCAGCGACCAGCGCATTGCCCGCGCGGCCCATATCCTCGAACGGCACCACCTCATCGGCATCGCCATGCAGGATCAGCACAGGTGGTTTCACCTTCGCCTCGGCCACCAGTGTTTCCGGCGCCAGCAGGCGGCCCGAGAAGGCCACAACCCCGGCAATGGCACTGTCACGGCGCGGGGCGATATGCAGGCTCATCATCGAGCCTTGCGAAAAGCCCACCAGCGCCAGCGCCGCGGGTTCCAGCCCTTCTTCGGCCAGTTTCGCGTCGATGAAGGCGTTCAGGTCGATGACCGAAGCCGCCATGCCGCTGCGCGCGGCCTCTTCGCTGGAGCCATCGAGCCAGGGGATCGGAAACCACTGGAAACCGAAGGGGTTGTTGGTGCAGGGCTGCGGCGCATTGGGGCTGTAGAACACCGTATCGGGCAGGTGCGGCGCCAGCGGATCGGCCAGCCCCAGCAGATCGGCCCCATCGGCGCCATAGCCATGCACGAAGATCACCATCGACCGGGCCTTGCCCGATTTCGGTGCCCTGCGCTGTGATTTCAGAAGCCCTGTCATGCGATACCCTCTCGATCCTTGGCGATACGGTAGTAGGCCCAGAGCAGCCGCGCCGCAACCGCCCGCCACGGGCTCCAGTCTGCGGCGATGATGCGCATCTGGCGTTCGTTGGGGCGGGCATCTAGGCCGAACAGCAGCCGCGCCGCCTCTTGTAAGGCCAGATCGTTATGGGCGAAGACATCGGCGCGGCCCAGGCTGAACATGGCATATATTTCTGCCGTCCACCTTCCTACCCCAGGTATTTCAACAAGTTGCGAGATGATCTTCTCATCCGGCATGAAGCGCAGGGCGGCAAAATCCAGATCAGCCTCGGCCAGTGCCCGGGCATAGCGCAGCTTCGGGCGTGACAGCCCGCAGGCGCGCAGGTCATCATCACTGGCGGCGGCAACCGCTTGGGGCGTGACAAGCCCCGCCGCCGCAACCCGGCCCCAGATCGCCCGGGCCGAGGCGACCGAAACCTGCTGGCTGACGATGGCCGACAGCAGTTCCGCAAATCCCTCCGGCTTGCGCCGCAATGGGATTTCACCTGTTAGTTCATAGGCTTGCGCGAATAACTTCTCGCGCTGCGCGAGCCATTCCATGCCTTCGGCCAGATCGTCGGAGGTTTCGATGATGCGGCCTGTCATGTGATCCCCTTTGTCGCAGCCCTGTCGGGCCAATTCTCTTGCACAAAGCCTGTGGCGCGGCAAGCGTGTCGGCTCACGACGATGACCCATGTCCCCGATGATCGTATTGCCCGCCGCAACATGTGGGTTCTTGTCGCTGCGCAGGCGATTCTCGGGGCACAGATGCCCATCATCTTCACCATCGCCGGGCTAGCCGGGCAATCGCTGGCCAGCAATGCCTGCTGGGCGACCCTGCCGATTTCGGCGGCGGTGATCGGCTCGATGCTCTGGGCGCAGCCATTGTCCGCGATCATGCAGCGCTGGGGGCGGCGAACGGGGTTTGTTGTGGGGGCGCTGTCGGGCGCGTTGGGGGCAATTCTGGCAGCTTGGGGCCTTCAGATCGGCAGTTTTGCATTATTCGCCTTTTCCGGCCTGTTCACCGGCGGCTATATGTCGGCGCAGGGCTTCTATCGCTTTGCGGCCGCCGATATGGCGTCAGAGGCGTATCGGCCCAAGGCGATTTCGGGTGTGATGGCGGGGGGGCTGGCCTCTGCCTTCTTCGGCCCGCAGCTGGTGACGGCGACGGCGCAGGCGCTGGTGGTGCCGTTTCTTGGGTCATATCTGGCAGTGATCGGGCTGAACCTGTTCGGCATGTTCCTGTTCGCGCTGCTGAAATCGCCGCCGCGCCCGCCGCGGGGCGCGCCGGTTGCCCAGGGTCGCAGCCGGGCCGAGCTGATCCGCACCCCGGCCATTGCCGTGGCGATGATCTGCGCAACCGTCAGCTATGCGCTGATGAATCTGGTGATGACATCGTCACCCCTGGCGGTGGTGGGCTGCGGGTTTGAAACCTCGGATGCCGCCAATGTGGTGACGGCGCATGTGCTGGCCATGTATGCGCCTTCGTTCTTTACCGGCCATGTCATCGCGCGGCTGGGGGCGGAAAAGGTGGTGGCCATCGGGTTGACCATTCTTGCCGCTGCCGGGGCCGTGGCCATGACGGGCGTGGCGCTGGAGAATTTCTTCCTGGCGCTGATCCTGCTGGGTGTGGGGTGGAACTTCGGCTTCATCGGCGCCACGGCGATGCTGTCGGCCAACCATACGGCGGCAGAACGGGGCCGGATGCAGGGGCTGAACGATTTCGTGGTGTTTGCGGGTGTTTCCGTCGCCTCGTTTGCCTCTGGCGGGCTGATGAACTGTTCGGGCGGATCGGTGCAGGCGGGCTGGTCGGCGGTGAACATGGCGATGCTGCCCTTCCTTGTTCTGGCAGGCGGCGCGTTGATCTGGTTCGCACTGCGGCCGAAGGAAACCAGATGAGCCTGAAAAACAGGCAGATATGTCACAAGCCCGTCACGCAGACATGCGACAAGCGGGCGCGAGAGCGTGGGCCTTGTCAGACCGCGACCGCGATATATAGTTCTTAGTGTCGGGGCGGGCCCCCCCCGCCTTGGCAGCCGGTGGCGGTTTGGCAAGCAAAGGCGGAGTCTGAAGGCACTATGGACGGCGATTTTCGAACAAGCTTCGTGCGGGAACCATCCAATCTCAGGCATTATCCTGCATTGGTGCTGAATGCGGATTATCGGCCGCTTTCCTATTACCCGCTTAGCCTTTGGCCCTGGCAGGAGGCCATAAAGGCGGTCTGTCTCGACCGGGTGCTGATCGTCGCTGAATATGAGCAGACGGTGCGCAGCCAGCGGGCAGAGTTCCGCATACCCTCGGTCGTCGTGCTGAAAGATTTCGTCAAACCCCAGAAGCGCGTGGCATTCACGCGCTTCAATCTTTTTCTGAGGGACGAATTCTGCTGCCAATACTGTGGCAGCAAGGGCGATCTGACCTTTGACCATGTTCTGCCACGGGCAAGGGGCGGGATCACCAGCTGGGAAAACGTCGTGGCGGCCTGTTCGCCCTGCAACCTGCGCAAAGGCAGCAAGACGCTGAAACAGGCGGGTTTGCGGCTGGCCAAGGTGCCCAAAGCGCCCTCTGCCGAAGAGATGCAGACACATGGCCGCCGCTTCCCCCCCAACCACCTGCACGACAGCTGGCTGGATTATCTGTATTGGGATGCCGAACTGGATGCCTGACCTGCCCGATGGGCAGGGGCCATAAGGGCTTCGTGTGCCGCTTTTCGTGTTGCAGCACTGTTTGCGGCACATGATCCCTTGCAGGCTATCAACCCATTCCTGTTGATGCCGGTTTTGCCTTATTTTCCGATAGATCGCAGATCATGATGGTGGCTGTTTCCGCAGCTGCAAAGCAATGCTAGACTTTTGGCGGCGTCGCGGCTAAA
This sequence comes from Gemmobacter sp., assembly GCA_034519525.1. Lineage (GTDB taxonomy): Bacteria > Pseudomonadota > Alphaproteobacteria > Rhodobacterales > Rhodobacteraceae > Gemmobacter. Next base: position 5,182 of record JAXHOJ010000023.1, read on the forward strand.
ACCGTGTTCGTTAGCGCTAACATAAGCGGTGCGGCAAAGCGAGGAGAGCCATGGTTTCGCGCGTGATTCCCGTCGAGGTCTTTGATCTCGTTATCTTTGGCGCCACGGGCGATCTGGCCCGCCGCAAGATCCTGCCCGGCCTGTACCGGCGTTTTCTGGCAGGCCAGATCACGGGCGAAAGCCGGATCATTGGCGCTGCCCGGTCCGAGATGGACACGACAGGCGTTCCGCACCATGGTGCGTGAGGCGATTGATGAATTCGTCAGCCCAGACAAGCGCGATGCAACGATCATCGACGACTTCCTGAAACATCTGGATTATGTCGCCATCGACGCCAAGGGGGACGGGGGCTGGGCCGCCCTGAAATCCATGATGCGTCAGGGCATGGTGCAGGCCTTCTATTTCTCTGTCGCGCCGGCCCTGTTCGGGGATCTGGCCGAACGGCTGCATGCCTTCGGGATCGCCAATTCCGAAAGCCGGATTGTGGTTGAAAAGCCTTTCGGCCGCGATCTGGCCTCGGCCCGGGCGCTGAACGCAAACCTGGCAGAGCATTTCGAGGAACGCCAGATCTACCGGATCGACCATTATCTGGGCAAGGAAACCGTGCAGAACCTGATGGCGGTGCGCTTTGCCAACATCCTGTTCGAGCCGCTGTGGAAATCCGAATACGTCGATCATGTGCAGATCACCGTGGCCGAAACCGTGGGCGTCGACGGGCGCGGGTCCTATTACGACAAATCGGGCGCGATGCGCGACATGGTGCAGAACCACCTGATGCAGCTTTTGTGCCTGATCGCGATGGAGCCGCCCTATCACTTCGATCCGAACGCGGTGCGCGACGAAAAGCTGAAGGTGATCCGCGCGCTGGACCCGGTCCCGCCCGAAGATATCGTGCGTGGCCAGTATCTCGGCCGAGGGCGGCGCAGGCGGCTATGTCGAAGCACTGCGAAAACCCCGACAGCACGCACCGAAAGCTATATCGCGCTGAAGGTGCATGTCGCCAACTGGCGCTGGAAGGGCACGCCCTTCTATCTGCGCACCGGCAAGAAACTGCGGGCGCGGGCCTCTGAAATCGCCATCACCTTCAAGGAACCGCCCCATTCGATCTTTGACGATCATGCAGGCTGGCGGGAAAACGTGCTGGTCATCCGGCTGCAGCCGAATGAAGGCATGAACCTGATGGTGATGATCAAGGAACCGGGGCCGGGCGGGATGCGCCTGACCCAGGTGCCGCTGGACATGTCCTTTGCCGACGCGCTGGGCGAAGATGGCGCCGATATTCCCGATGCCTATGAACGGCTGATCATGGATGTGATCCGGGGCAACCAGACCCTGTTCATGCGCGGCGACGAGGTCGAGGCGGCCTGGGCCTGGACCGATCCGATCATCGCAGGGCTGGGAAACCCGGGGCGAGCGGCCGCGCGGCTATGATCCGGGCACATCCGGGCCGGAAGATGCGCTGATGCTGATGCACCGCGACAGCCGCCGCTGGCGGGAGATCAAGGGATGAATTTCGTCGAATATCCCGACCGCGAACTGCTGATGCTGGCCTGGCCGACCGTGATCGCGGGCCAGATCTGGCGCGAGTCTCTGCGCCGCGATGGCCGGGCCATCGCTGTCGCGTGCCAGGTGGCACAACGCCGGGGCCGATCTTTGACACGCTGTCGGGTGTGGATCTGGATTGGCCGAATGTCGCCGTGTTTCTGAACGATGAACGCTGGGTGGATGAAGACAGCCCGCGGTCCAACACACGGCTTTTGCGGGACCGTCTGCTGCGGGGGCGGGCTGTGGATGCGCAGCTGATCCCGCTTTATGCCGATGGCCGAACGCCCGAAGATGCGCTGGATGCCCTGTGCGACGGTCTGCGACCGCATCTGCCGATTTCGGTGCTGCTGCTGGGCATGGGCGCCGATATGCACACGGCCAGCCTGTTTCCCGGGGCCGATCGTCTGGCCGATGCCCTTGCGCCCGATGCCCCGATCCTGCTGCCCATGCGCGCCGAAGCCGCCGGAGAGCCGCGCATCACCCTGTCCGCCCCGGCGCTGGCGGGGGCGATGAACATCCATATTCTGATAACGGGCGCTGAAAAGCGTGCGGCGCTGGAACGTGCTGCCAGTCTGAAACCGCTTGAAGCGCCGGTTGCGGCAGTGTTGAAGAATGCGACCGTCCACTGGGCGGAATAATACAGGGACAGAACTCATGGCCAGCCCGTTCGAGCAGCTTCGCGCGCGCATCGACCGCCACCGGCACGATCCATCGCCCAATTGTTCGACACAGCTGATCGGGCCGGGGCGTTTTCGGCCCGCCATAATGGCCTGCTGTTCGATTTCTCGAAAACCAATATCGACCGGCAGGCGCTGGACCTGCTGCTCGCCCTGGCCGAAGGCTCCGGTCTGTCCGACAAGCGCGCGGCGATGTTCGGCGGTGCCCGCATCAACGAGACCGAAGGCCGTGCCGTGCTGCATACCGCGCTGCGCAATCTGGATACGCCTGTCATTGTCGATGGTCAGGATG
>JAXHOJ010000045.1:0-14457 GCA_034519525.1 Gemmobacter sp.
TCATCGCCGAGGTTCGAACCAATCGACGTCGTTACGCCGGGTTTTGCCGATGATGTGCGGCAGGGCCGGTTCACCGGGCAGGGCGGTCGGATCACGGATGTGGTGAATATCGGTATCGGCGGTTCCGATCTCGGCCCCGCCATGGCCTGTATCGCACTTGCCCCCTATGCCGATGGCCCGCGCTGCCATTTCGTATCGAACGTCGATGGCGCGCATGTGGCCGATGTGCTGAAGGGGCTGAACCCGGAAACCACCCTGGTCATCGTGGCGTCGAAAACCTTCACCACCATCGAAACCCTCTCCAATGCCGATACGGCAAAGGCCTGGATGGCAGGCAAGGTGGCCGATCCGGCGGCGCAATTCGCTGCCGTCTCCACCGCGCTGGACAAGACCGGCGCATATGGCATCGCGCCCGAACGCGTCTTCGGTTTTGAAGACTGGGTGGGAGGGCGCTATTCGATGTGGGGCCCGATCGGCCTTTCGTTGATGCTTGCCATCGGGCCGGAAAACTTCCGCGCCTTTCTGGCAGGTGGCGCCGACATCGACACGCATTTCCGCACGGCGCCGCTGGCCGAAAACCTGCCGGTGCTGCTGGCGCTGGTCGGCATCTGGCACAATCAGGTCTGCGGCCATGCCACCCGCGCCGTGCTGCCCTATGACCAGCGCCTCGCCCGGCTGCCCGCCTATCTGCAGCAGCTGGAGATGGAAAGTAACGGCAAGCGCGTGGCGATGGATGGCAGCGATCTGCCCTTCGACTCCGGGCCGGTGGTCTGGGGCGAACCCGGCACCAATGGCCAGCACGCCTTCTATCAGCTGATCCACCAGGGCACCCGCATCGTGCCTTGCGAATTTCTGGTGGGGCGCGAAGGCTTTGAAGCGGATCTGGCGCATCAGCACCTGTTGCTGGTCGCCAACTGCCTCGCGCAATCCGAGGCGCTGATGCGCGGCCGCAGCCTGGAAGAGGCGCGCGCGATCATGGCGAAGAAGGGGCTGACCGGCGCCGAGCTGGAACGCCAGGCGCGCCACCGCGTCTTCCCCGGCAACCGCCCCTCCACCACGCTGGCCTATCCGAAACTCACGCCCTTCGTGCTGGGCCAGATCATCGCACTGTATGAACAGCGCGTCTTCGTCGAAGGCGTGATCCTGGGCATCAACAGCTATGATCAATGGGGGTCGAACTGGGCAAGGAACTGGCGCTGGCACTGCAGCCGATCCTGGAAGGCAAGCAGAGCGCCGAAGCCAAGGATGGCTCCACCCAGCAGCTGGTCGCCTATCTGCGCGGCTGATCTTCCTCTTGGCGGAAATACCCCGCAGGGGTCCGGGGGGCGCGCAGCCCCCCGGTTCTTCTCGGGTCCGTTTCCGGCAAATCTTTTCGAAAAGATTTGCAAATTTCTTCAATAAATTTGCGCAGCGCTTACTTCAGCGCGGCTGTCACGATCACTTCAACCTTGTATTCCGGTGCCGCCAGCTTGGCCTCACCCGTGGCGCGGGCGGGGGTGTGGCCCTGCGGCACCCAGGCGTCCCAGACTGCATTCATCTCGGCAAAATCTGCCATATCGGCCAGCCAGATCTGGGTCGACAGGATGCGCGTCTTGTCGGTGCCGGCCTCGGCCAGGATGCGGTCCACCTCTGCCAGGCAGGTGCGGGTCTGATCTGCAACGCTGTCGCCGGGATTGCCAACCTGGCCCGCCAGCCAGATGATGCCGTTATAGCAGACGCCTTCGCTCATCCGGGCGCCGGTGCCAATGCGCTTGATATCGTCGTTCATGCGAACCTCCTGAAATCCAACAAGGTTGTGCTATCGCCTGTCTTGCCGAAAGGAAAGCGCCTTTGGGCTGGGGGTGGATGGGAACAGACACCGCACGAATCACGCGTTTGTGTAAAATTGTTCCAGGTGGCAAGGTGTCAGTGTGCCCGCAAAATGCGCACAGGCAGAATCTTGCCGCAGTGCAGCAGCAGACAGGCAGGTTTCCCCTGCCCGAATTCAGGTCATCTGGTCAGAGTGCAGGCAGTTGTGCCAGTCATGCACAGCCGAAACGCCAGACCGGAATGACAACGCATGATCGCCAAAACGGTTTCCGTCGCCCTGCTTGCCCTGACCCTGATTGCGCAAGCCCCCGAGGCGCAGGCGGCCCGGGATGATGAGCACCGCGTTTCGCTTTCGTCATCGCGCAGCAAGTCAGTTGCACAAGAAAAGCATGCCGAAGATCCGGCGCTGATCCGTGCAGCCCTGAAGGAAACCGTGGCCGAGGTGACAAACACCACGCCGCGCAACCGTCGCATCTGGTGCGTGCCTTTCGCCCGCGCCGTGACGGGGATCGAGCTGAAGGGCAATGCCGTCACCTGGTGGAAACAGGCTGCCGACCGCTATCAGCGGGGTTCAGAGCCGAAGATCGGTGCGATCATGAATTTCCGCGCCACCCGCAAGATGCCGATGGGCCATCTGGCCGTGGTGTCGCATGTGGTGGATGAGCGCCGCATCCTGATTGATCAGGCAAACTGGGTGCGCAATCGCATCACGCAGGATACGCTGGTGGTGGATATCTCGGCGGCAAACGACTGGTCGCAGGTCCGGGTGGAAAATACCGGCGGCACCCTGGGCGCGCCTTACCCGGTTTTCGGCTTCATCTACAACTGACCCATCTCAGCTGGCGGCGGGCAGAGTTCCGCATCCACGATCCAAAAGCAAAAGACCGGCGCAATGCCGGTCTTTTGCTTTTATAACAATGGCTTTGGAAATTCTGGAGCGGGTGAAGGGAATCGAACCCTCGTCATCAGCTTGGGAAGCTGCGGCTCTACCATTGAGCTACACCCGCGACAGGCATTGACCTAAGCGAGACGGCCCGCCGCGTCAAGGGGCCAATGGATGGTCACGAAGGCGAAATACCGGGCCCGAAACATGCGGGCCCGGTCTGTCATTTCAGCGCGCCAGATCTCAGGAGGCGGGCAGCAGCACGGTGTCGATCACGTGGATCACGCCGTTCGACTGCTTCACATCCGCGATGGTCACGGTGGCGATATTGCCCTGACCGTCCTTGATCTGCACCTTGTCGCCGTCCATCATCGCGGTGAATTCACAGCCGCCCACGGTTTTCACCGGGTGCATACCGCCATCATCGGCGATCATCTTCACGATGGCCTCCGACATGGCTTCGGCACCCACGACGTGGCAGGTCAGGATCTTGGTCAGCTGATCCTTGTTTTCGGGCTTCAGAAGGCCTTCCACCGTGCCTGCGGGCAGCTTTTCAAAGGCGGCATTGGTGGGGGCGAAGACGGTGAAGGGGCCTGCACCCTGCAGGGTTTCCACCAGACCAGCAGCCTGAACGGCAGCAACCAGCGTGGTGTGATCGGCCGAGTTCACGGCGTTTTCGACAATGTTCTTGTCTTCATACATCGCGGCGCCGCCAACCATCGGGTTTTCAGCGAAGGCTGCAAAAGCGGAAACGGCGAAAGCAGCGGTGGCCATCATCATGGTCTTCATCGGTATCTCCCTAAACGAGAACCCGGGCGGCCTTTCCGGCCGGGTTACAGAAGATACGGGGGGCGCGAGCGATTGGTTTCACCGCTCGCGCTGCTGTGATCGCAGTTTATCCACCGTCAACTGCGGGCAGCTCGGCCGCAGCCACCACCGGCCCCGTCGGCGCCCCTGTGGGCGATCCGCCCGCCGGTTCAAGCGATACAGCCAGAACCCAGCCCGCGGGCGGGCGCGGGTATTCGACAGCCAGCCCGGCCGTGCCGATCAGGCCCAGCGACACCGGCGCGGCACCCGGGGCGATGGCCCAGAATTCGTAGGTCTGTCCCTGCGGCGCGGCCGTCCCTGCGACCTGAACAAGCTGCAGGCGCTGGCCATCATGCCGCGCCTCGAACTGCAGCGCCGACTCCGCGCCGCCCAGCGTTGCCACAACCTCGGCCGGAGGCGGGTTCCTGCGGCACCACCAGCAGCAGGGCCATGGACACCGCGCCCGCCACAGCGATACCGCCCAGCCAGCCGCCAAACCGCTTCAGCCGCCCGGCAGGGCGCGGAAACAGCCGTGCTTCGATCTGCGGCATCAGACTGGGGGCCTTTGCGGGGGCAAATTCATCGTTCAGATGCTCCAGCGCATTCTGCCAATCGCCCACCGCGCGTTCCAGCCGCGCATCTCGCGCCATGCGGCGCGCAAAATCCTCGCGTTCGTCAAGGGGCAGGGTGCCCAGCACATATTCACCAGCCTTGATGCGGTCTTCTTCCTCGCTCATGCCGTGGCCTCCCCGGTGATACAGGCGCGCAGGGCTTGCAGCCCGCGCCGCAGCCAGGTTCGCATGGTGTTCAGCGGCACATCATGGTGGCTGGCCAGATCTGCATAAGACAGACCATCCAGATACGCACCGCGCAAAGCGTGGGCGCGGGCCGGTTCCAGCTTGCCAAAACATTCGGCAATCACCCGGGCATCCCCCTGTGCCACCAGCCGCGCTTCCGCGCGTGGCCGGGTATCCGCCACAAGGTCGACCTCTTCCCCATCCGAAGCTTCGGTGGCCGGGCGGGCGCGCAGGCGATCAATCGCCAGATTGCGGGCCACAGCAATCACCCAGGTCATGCCCCTGCCGCGTGTGCGGTCGAACCGCCCGGCCTTGAGCCATATGCGTGTGTAGACCTCCTGCATGACATCCTCCGCTTCCGATCTGCGTTTCAGCATACGAAGCAGGACGCCCATGAGTTTCGGCGCCGTGTCACGATAGAGTGTGCGAAACGCCGCACGATCCTGCGCGGCGATTCGGGTCAGCAAGTCAGCAATCGGATCATCGGTCATGGCGCGATAGGCTAGCTGCCCACGCCTGCAGGCGCGAAATGTCACCCGCCCTTCTGCGCCGCCGCGCCGTCGACCGTAACCGGCGCCTGCCGTAATGAAGCGACATTGGGCAGGCTGGCCGACAGCCTTCCAGATGTCGGGAAGGCATCCGTCGCATGGGGAATGGCGTTGGCGTTGACGAAATGCTCCTGAAAGCGCGGCTCGATGGCGGTTTCCACCTTGTGGATCTGGCCCACGCGGCCTCGATCTCGATCGCGGGCGGCGCGGTTGCACAGCGCGATCCGCGCGCCGGTGCCTGCGGCATTGCCGGCACTGGTCACCTTGTCCAGCGGCGCATCCGGGATCATGCCCAGCACCATGGCATGTTTCGGGCTGATATGGGCGCCAAAGGCCCCGGCCAGCATCACCCGGTCCACCTTGTCGACGCCCATTTCATCCATCAGCAGCCGCGCCCCGGCATAAAGCGCCGATTTCGCCAGCTGAATGGCGCGGATATCGCCTTGGGTGACCATGATGCGTCGGCCCGCCCGTCGGCGCGTGCCGTCATGCAGCAGATAGGCATGGGTGCGCCCCTCGGGCACTCATGCGCGCCGTGCCGGTCTGTTCGGCCGATCCGATCAGGCCCGCGCGCATCCACCAGCCCCGCCATGCGCATTTCGGCCACCGCCTCGATGATGCCCGATCCGCAGATGCCGGTGATGCCGCTGGATTTGGTGGCCTCGGCAAAGCCAGGATCATCCGACCACAGATCGGAGCCGATCACCCGGAAGCGGGGTTCCTTGGTGGCGGGGTCGATCTCGACCCGCTCGATGGCGCCGGGGGCGGCGCGCTGGCCGGAACTGATCTGCGCGCCCTCGAAGGCCGGGCCGGTGGGCGAGGAACAGGCCAGCACCCGTGTCTTGTTGCCCAGCAGGATCTCGGCATTGGTGCCGACATCCACGATCAGCACCATATCGTCGGATTTGTCGGGCTCTTCCGAAAGGGCCACCGCGGCCGCATCCGCGCCGACATGGCCCGCGATGCAGGGCAGCACATAGACCTGCGCCGCGGGGTTGACAGTCGGCCAGGTCCAGATCGCGCGCGTGGAGCGTCAGGCTGCCCGAGGTGGCCAGCGCAAAGGGCGCCTGCCCCAGTTCCACCGGGTCGATCCCCAGCAGCAGGTGGTGCATCACCGGGTTGCAGACGAAGACCGGTTCATAGATCAGCGCCGGGTCGCTGCCGGCCTCGGCCGCGATGATCTGCCGCCAGCGCGTTGATCGCCTCGCGCACGGCGCGGGTCATCTCGACATCGCCGCCGGGGTTCATCATCGCGTAGCTGACCCGGCTCATCAGATCCTCGCCGAAGCGGATCTGCGGGTTCATCACGCCCGGCCGAGGCCAGCACGGCGCCATCGCGCAGGTCGCACAGATGCGCGGCAATGGTGGTCGATCCCAGATCAATGGCCAGACCATACAGCCCGCCTTCATGGAAGCCCGGCCAGATGTCCAGGATCGCGGGCCGTCATCGTCGGTTGCCCCGGTGCAGGGCGACCGTGATCTTCCATTCACCTTTGCGCAGCACGGGTTGCAGACGGGACAGGATCGACAGATCGGCCTCGACGCCGTCAACCTGCCATTGCAGGGCCAGCGCCTGTTTCACCCGTTCAAAATCGCCGGTGGGTTCGTGCATGTCGGGTTCAGCCACTTCGATGAAGTAAAGCCGGGTTGCCGGGTCCATCACGATGTCGCGCTCGGTCGCGGATTTGCGGATCACCTGTTTATGCACCTGGCTTTCCGGCGGCACGTCGATCACCACATCGCCCATGACCTTGGCCTGACAGCCCAGCCGCCGCCCGTCGATCATGCCGCGCTTGGATTTATAGCGCTCTTCTACCGCGTTCCATTCGCTCAGCGCCTCGTCATCCACATGGATGCCGAACTTGGCAAAATCGCCAAAGCCCGGCTTGATCTGGCATTTGGAACAGATGCCGCGCCCGCCACAGACCGAATCGAGATCGACGCCCAGCTGCCGCGCTGCCTGCAGAACCGGCGTTCCCAGCGCAAACCGCCCCCGCTTGCCCGAAGGGGTAAAGATCACCAGCGCGTCATCGCGGGGTTGGGTTCAGGGGTCATGCTGTGTGCCTCGGCTGGGTCTGGCTTTGGAGTGGGGCACGCCGGGCGGGGGTGCAAACTTATACATGGATCTGATCGAACGGTATCGCGGGCGGAGCTTGTAGAACCACCGCACCGGGTGCGGCCCGCTACAGGGCACGCCATGCAGCGCATGGCCGGGGATGAACAGCGCAATGCCGGGGGCAAGCCGATGGGCCACCCCGTCGATCATCACCTCTGCCTCGCCCTCCAGCCCGAAATAGACCTCGGGCTCCGGGTGATGGTGCAGGGCGAAATGTTCGCCCGGCGCCATCATGGCGATACCGCAGACCAGGCTTTCGGTGCCCGTCTGTCCGGCAGAGAACAGCGTTTTCCAACGCAGGGTGCCTTTTTCGGGCTCGTCCCATGTGTCTTCCGGGCAATCCCGCTGGTCGACCGAAACCGCTTGCCGCATGTCGTGTCTCCTTGCCGTGCCCGCCAGTTTTAGGCCGCCGGACCGCCGCCGCAATGCCTGTTCGCGGCAGGTTGCGGTCTGCCTGCGGCGTGCAGGGGCCGGGCCTTAAACATTCCAATAGGTATGTTGAAACATTCTATATGGTATGTTAATGTGATCAAATTCGAACCCACCCCGGAGGAGGCCGCGATGACTGCCGATTTCCCGTTCAACACCCCTGGCGCCTTGCGTGACATGGACCGGGCGCACCATCTGCACCCCTGGACGAACTTTGGCCCCTTCGAAGACAAGGGCGCGCTGGTCATCACCAAGGGGCAGGGCTGCTACCTCTGGGATGCCCAGGGCCGCCGCTATTTCGATGCCGTGGGCGGCATGTGGTGCACCAACATCGGCCTTGGCCGCCGCGACATGGCCGAAGCGATTGCCGATCAGGTGCAGCGGCTGGCCTTCGCCAACAGCTTCGTCGATATGACCAATGGCCCCGCGGCGCGGCTGGCCGCGAAACTGGCGCAGCTGGCGCCGGGCGATCTGAACCGGGTGCATTTCACCACCGGCGGGTCGACTGCGGTGGATACCGCCGTTCGCATGGTCAGCTTTACCACCAGCGCCAAGGGCAACCCGACCAAGACCGGCATCGTGGCGCGCGACTACAGCTATCACGGCTCGACCTACCTCACCCAGTCGGTGGGCAAGCGCAACCGGCGACCGCATGCGAGGAATTCGACTACAAGTCCGAAGGCATCCGGCACCTGCGCAGCCCCAACCTGCTACCGCCGCCCCGATGGCATGACGCGAACCCGAATTCTGCGATCATCTGGTGGCCGAATTTCGAGGCGCTGATCGCCCGCGAGTCGGCGCCGACCGCATCGGCGGCTTCATTGCCGAGCCGATCCAGGCCTCGGGCGGCATCGTCATCCCGCCCAAGGACTATCTGCGCACGCATGTGGCAGTCTGCCAGACGCACGACATCCTGTTCATCGCCGACGAGGTCATCACCGGCTTCGGCCGGCTGGGCCACTGGTTCGCCTCGCCTTGATCGAATTCGGCGTGCAGCCCGACATGATCACCTGCGCCAAGGGCCTGACCTCGGGCTATCTTCCGCTGGGTGCCCTGATCTTTTCCGATCGGATCTGGGCGGCGATGGCGGCGGATGGCGGCAGCGCTGGTTCACCTCCGGTCTCACCTATTCCGGCCATCCGGTCGCCTGCGCCGCCGGCCTGAAGAACATCGAGATCATCGAACGTGAAGGCCTTCTCGACCACGCCACCCGTGTCGGCACGCTATTTCGAAACCCGGATGGGGGAACTGCGCGCCCTGCCGCTGGTCGGCGCAGGTGCGCGGGCGCAAAGCTGATGCTCTGCGTCGAAAACGTCGCCAACCGGGAAACCAAGGCGGTGCTGCCCGATGGGGTGAACGAGAGCAAGCGCATCTCCGACGCTGTGCGAGGCGATGGGGCTGATGGTGCGCCCCCTCGGCCATCTGAACGTGATGTCGCCGCCGCTGGTCATCACCACATCTGACGTGGATTTCATGGGGGAAACGCTCTACCGCGCCATCCGTCAGGTGGCCGATGGTCTGGTGCGCGAAGGGTATCGGCATCGGTTGGGCGTGCTGCCAACTCCGGGCCGTTGACATTCGGCTGACCAAAAGACCTGCTGGCCCGGATCCGGCGCGTCTCCGATGACCAAACGACGACCGCACCTTTCCTGCAGGAGCGTTCCATGGGCCTTGAAGATGCCAAGAACGAGGTCGACACCGCCTTTACCCGCAAGGGGCTGCGCGGCTATGCCTTTGAAAACGCCTTTGGCGGCGCCACCAGCTTTCTGCGCCGGACCTATACCAAGGATCTGACCGGGGTTGATCTGGCCATCACCGGCGTGCCCTTCGATCAGGCGGTGACGCACCGCACCGGCACCCGTTTCGGCCCCCGCGCCATCCGCGAGGCTTCCAGCCTGCAACCCTATGATCCGCCGCATGGCTGGGGCACCGATCCGCTGGAAGACATGGCGGTGATCGACTATGGCGATCTCGCCTTCGATTACGCCAAGACGGCAGAATTCCCCGAAAGGCTGACCGATCATATCCGCACCATCCTGACCGCAGGCGCGGGCAGCGTCACGCTGGGCGGCGATCACTTCATCACCTGGCCGATCCTGAAGGCCTATGCCGAAAAGTTCGGCCCGATGAGCGTGATCCATTTCGATGCCCATTCCGACCTGTGGCAGGATGACGATCTGACCCGCATCGACCATGGCACCATGATGTACAAGGCGGTCAAGACCGGCGTGGTCGACCCGAAACGCTCGGTGCAGATCGGCATCCGCACCTTCTGCGACGATTATCTGGGCATGAATGTGATCGACGCCCGCGAATGTCACGAAATCGGCGTGGCGCGGATCGTGGAAAAGGTGAAGGCCATCGTCGGCGACAATCCGGTGTATCTGACCTTTGACATCGACGCGCTTGATCCCGCCTTCGCCCCCGGCACCGGCACGCCGGTCTGGGGCGGGCTGGCCAGCTGGCAGGCGGCGGCCATCCTGCGCGATCTGGCGGGGGTCAATCTGGTGGGCGGCGATGTGGTCGAGGTCTCGCCCCCCTATGATACCACCGGCGCCACGGCGATTGCCGGGGCACATGTCGCCTATGAACTCATCTGCCTCTATCACTGGAACAAGTTCCGCAAATGAAATGGCTTCTGGGCGTCACCTTCGGCCTGCCGCTTCTGGCGCTCCTGATCGCCATGGCAGCGGTGCGTCTGGCCCCGCTGGACCCTGCGCGCTGGCATGTCAGCCTGGCGTCTCATCCGCGCAGTGCCAAACCAAATGATGCGGCCATCTATCCCGGGGACGGCCTTGCCGCCCTCTGGCCCACAGAGCCGCAGGCGCTGGCCGAACAGATCCGCGCGCGCGCCTTGGCCGAACCCCGCACCCGGTTGCTGGCCGAAAGCCCGGCCGAGGGGCGGATGACCTTCGTGCAGCGCAGCGCCTTCTGGGGCTTTCCCGATATCATCACGGTCGAAACTTTCGCAGCAGAAGGCGGCACCGGCCTGCGGCTCTGGTCCCGGTCGCGCTTTGGCTATTCGGATTTCGGGGTGAACAAGGCGCGGGCCGACCGCTGGCTGGCTGGCCTGTCCCTTTATCTTGGCGAAAATATCCCGGGGTCCGGGGCAGCGCCCCGGGGCTTCCACTCTTGACCACGCAGGGCCTTCGCGCCACACCGCTGTCATGGTTCCCTTTGACAAACTCGACCAGATCACCCGCCGCTTCGAGTTTCTTGAAGCCAAGCTCGCTTCGGGCGCCGCCCCGGCCGAGATTGCGGCGCTGTCGCGCGAATATTCCGATCTGAAGCCGGTGGTGACCGAAATCGCCGCCTATCGCCAGGCGCTGGACGATCTGGCCGAGGCCGAGGCGATGCTGGCCGATCCCGAAATGCGCGCCCTCGCCGAGGACGAGCTGCCGCAGCTGCGCGACCGTATTCCGCAGATGGAACAGGCGCTGCGCCTGGCCCTGCTGCCCAAGGATGCCGCCGATGCCCGCCCGGCCATCCTGGAAATCCGCCCCGGCACTGGTGGCGAAGAGGCCAGCCTTTTTGCCGCCGATCTGGCCCGCATGTATCAGCGCTATGCCGAACGCATGGGCTGGCGGTTCGAGGTGCTGGAACAGCAGCTGTCCGATCTCGGCGGGCTGAAAGAGTTTTCGGCCCATGTGCAGGGCGAAGGCGTCTTTGCCCGGCTGAAATACGAGGCAGGCACCCACCGCGTGCAGCGCGTGCCCGAAACCGAGGCCGGGGGGCGCATCCACACCTCTGCCGCCACGGTCGCCGTGCTGCCCGAAGCCGAAGAGGTGGATGTCGACATCCCCGCCAGCGACATTCGCATTGATACCATGCGCAGCAGCGGGGCAGGCGGCCAGCATGTGAACACGACGGATTCCGCCGTGCGCATCACCCATCTGCCCACCGGCATCATCGTGACCAGCTCGGAAAAGTCGCAGCACCGCAACCGGGAAATTGCCATGCAGGTGCTGCGCGCCCGCCTCTTCGAACTGGAACGCGACCGCGTCGCCAGCGCCCGCGCCGCCGACCGCAAGTCGCAGGTCGGCTCGGGCGATCGCAGCGAACGCATCCGCACCTACAACTTCCCGCAGGGCCGCATGACCGATCACCGCATCAACCTGACGCTCTATGCCCTGCCACAGATCATGGCGGGCGATCTGGGCGATGTGATCGGGGCCTTGATCTCGCACGATCAGGCCGCCCGTCTGGCCGAGATGGACACATGACCCGCAGCCCCACCGGGCAAGAGGCCCTGCGCGCCGCCCTTGCACAGCTGGAGGCCGCCGGTGTGCCCGGTGCCGCCCACGACGCCCGCCGCCTTCTGGCCCATGCCCTGCAGCTGGCCCCCGACAAGCTGGTGTTCGCTTTGTCCGACCCGCTGCCCGCATCTGCTTCGGCCCGTTTCGCCGCAGCCATCGCCGCCCGTGCCCGCCGCCAGCCCGTGGCGCAGATCACCGGCAGCCGCATGTTCTGGGGCCGCAACTTCCGCGTCACCCCCGATGTGCTGGACCCGCGCCCCGAAACCGAAACCCTGGTTTCCGCCGCGCTGGATCTGCCCTTTGCCCGCGTTCTGGATCTGGGCACCGGCAGCGGGGCCATCCTGCTCAGCCTGCTGGCCGAACGCCCTGCGGCACGGGGGCTGGGCGTCGATCTATCAGCTGCGGCTCTGGCGGTCGCACAGGAAAATGCGACGCGGCTGGGCGTGGCAGACCGCGCGCGGCTTCTGATCTCGGACTGGTTCGCCGAAGTGACCGGCCAGTTCGATCTGATCGTGTCGAACCCGCCCTATATTGCGGCAGATGAAATGCCCGGCCTTTCCCCCGAAGTCCGCGACTGGGAGCCGCATCTGGCCCTGACACCGGGCGGCGACGGGCTTGCGGCCTATCGCCGCATCGCGGCCGATGCCATGGCGCATCTGCAGCCGGGGGGCCGCCTGATGGTCGAAATCGGCGCCCGGCAAGGCCCGGATGTTGCCAAGATGTTCACGGCTTCCGGCTTTGCCTCCGTGCGGATTCTGCCTGATTTTGATGGCCGGGACCGCGTCGTGGCGGCAATCCGCCGGGGCTGAGCGTCCCTTGCGCATCATTCGCGCAGGAATCTGACGTTTCAGGCCCGGATCGCGCAAAATACACTTGTCAGAGCCAGCCTTGCACGGTTACACCCCCAACAGCAGCCGGGCGAATTTATCGCTCCTGCGGTCAAGCCGAACAGCATGACGATGTGCCCAAGCCGGTAACTTGAAACCCGCATGGCGCGCCAGGCACCCGGTCATGTTGTTTTGGCGACTAAAGATTATACTGCTCCGAATGGACAGAAAAATTCCAATTATTGCCGCTGGCGGAATTTTTTATGGTTATGATGCCCGGCCGGTTTTGGAAGCTGGAGCTTCTGGCGTTCAAATGGCAACTCGTTTTGTTACAACGGAAGAATGTGATGCTCATATAAATTTTAAAATGCAGTATCACAATTGTGGGTCTGAAGATGACCTGAAGATTTCTTTGAGTCCTGTTGGAATGCTTGCTCGGCTAATTGAAAACGATTTCTCACAAAGAGGTTGTGGCTAAGGGCGGAGCCCGGATAGATGTGGCGGTTATCGTTGCTTGACTCGGTGTGCTATGAGAAACGCGCCTTTTTGTATTGCGGATGCTTTGGTAAATGCAGTTCGAGGAGATCTTGAGAATGGCTTTGCTTTTGCAGGGGTTCGGGCTTGCGAATGTCCAAAAATAATCCTAGAAAATGGTAAATTCCCTACGGTAAAGAAAGTCATTGAAGAGTTTAATAGAGAATTTCGTGCAAGTTGCAATAGTCTCTAAATCCAATTGAGTTATCAAGGATTTAAATAGTATTTTTTCTTAGACTATTTATGGTAGAAGATGCGAGTATAATGCTTGACTTGGTGGATCCTGAAGGTAAAAGAGATTGCCGAAGTAATCGGGAATAAGATTTGCCAATAAGATTCTTGATTATCTGGCACAATCTGAGAGGACAGTAAGCGAAGTTTCTCGAGATTTGAAGATGCCTATTAATACGGTTGATTATAATATTAAGTAGTTGGTTAGGGCCGGTCTGATCGAAAAGGCGGATTCTTGGTGGAGTGTTAAGGGAAAGCAAAAATGCCGACATACAAAGTTTCTAATAAAAGAATAATTATTAGTCCAAGAAGATAATTACTAAGACTTTTGCTTGGGTTGCTGGTTTGACTGGATTAGCGGCACTGACGGTTCGTGAGTTTATTGGAAGAGCAGGTTTTGGAGTTGAACAATTGAGTAATCGCATGGCCGATGGCACCCGAATCGACCAAAGTTGCAGGAGGGGCAATGATGACGGCGATTAATGAAACTTTTGCTCGAGGAGCTGAGCCGATTTTATACGGTGCTGTTGCACAATCCTCTGTTGGTTTTTTTGCGGGTGTTGGGTCTTGGGGCTGGTTTTTGATTGGTGCCTGGTTTGCAGTTTTAATTTTCTTTATAATAACTTTAATAAATGGGCGGAGGTATAAATGAATATGAAAGGGATGTGAATTTTTTAGTGGGTTTGACGCTTGCCTTTTAGTGGGGGTTGTTGTTTTGGCTGTTGTTTTTAGAAGAAAGGTATATTCCTGGGTCGGATTATATGAGCGAGGTTTCTTTTAAACAGTTTAAGAGTTCAGAAGAATTTAATTCTTTTATTAACGAGAGTAAACAACTGCAGCAAAGTGCGATTTATGATTATGGGCCTTCTCGTGGCGGATTTTTTCCGCAGTTACTTCGGTTATGAAGGCGGTATGGAAGCAAACTTGATGGCGTATGATTCTGGGGATCTTTCAATGAAGGCAGATATTACTTCACAACAACATACAAGTTTTGGGTGTTGACGAGGCGGATATTGTGAAAAATGACGCTAAATATCTTTATGTTGTGACGGGGAACAAGATTGTGATAGTTGATGCTTATCCTGCGGCTAGTATGGAGATCTTGAGCGAAATAAAATTTGATTCCGGTTATGTTCAGGAGATTTATATCAACGACGATAAACTGGTTGTTTTTGGAACGGGATTGGTTGAGCAAAGCAATACGTAACTGGAAGTATTAC
>JAXHOJ010000005.1:0-44946 GCA_034519525.1 Gemmobacter sp.
ACGTATTGCTATATTTTACATAGTGATCTCAAAAATAATAATTAAGATTATAAAATTAAATATTTCCTTAGTTATCAAGAAAAGTATATAGGATTAACTAATAAAAATTACGAGAAACTCCCAGAAATAATGAAATAAAAAGAATAATAATCAAAAAAAGAAGAACGGTCAAGAATATATAAAAAGCCAAGGAATTAGACTAAGTATTTAATTTAATTGAACATTTTCTGATACAGTTTCTCTAAGAAATCTCAGTTTATATAATAATAAACTTTTTATAGATAATAATTTAAATAAAATTAAAGAAAAATTATTTTATTTTGTGAAAATTATAAATATACATTAATTAAAATTAATTCTAGAAAAGAAGATAGCAATACGTAATCTTTTTTTTTTTTTTTTTTTTTTTTTTTTTTTTTTTTTTTTTTTTTTTTTTTTTTTTTTTTTTTTTTTTTTTTTGGCATTGTACTTCGTTCAGTTACGTATTACTCTATCCGGACACCTCAATCACCTAGACCGGCGTATCCTGCGTGAATCCTTCCGCCAGGCGCAGCGCCTGCAAAGCAGCCTGGCGCTGAGGTATCAGTTATGAGCAAATTTACCTGGTTTACCGGGCGTGGCCCGGCCCTGACCCACAGCCAGCTGGAACGTCGCCGCCTGCTCAGCGAACCGGCCGAGTTCGATGAGCGCAGCCTGCGCCAGCAGCGTTTCGTTGTTCTCGATCTGGAAACCAGCGGCCTGAACATGCGCCGCGACCAGGTGCTGTCAATCGGCGCAGTGGTGATCGAAAACGGCGGCATCGACCTTAGCCGGCAGTTCGAGTGCACCCTGCAGCGTGACGGCCACCGGGCCAGCGCCAGCACCCTGATCCATGGCATAGCCCCCAGCGAGATCGCCAATGGCGTCGAGCCGGCCGAAGCCCTGCTGAGCTTTATGGAGTTTGTCGGCGATAGCCCGCTGCTGGCCTTCCACGCCGAGTTCGACCAGCGCATATTGCTGGCCCGCGCCCTCAAGCAGAGCCTGGGCTATCGCTTGCGCCATGCCTTCTTCGACGTCGCCGAGATCGCCCCGCTGAGGTCTGCCCCCAGGCCAAGCTGAGCCACGCCGGCCTGGACGACTGGACTGCGCATTTCGGCCTGCAGGTGCAGCAGCGCCACCACGCCAGCGCCGACGCCCTGGCCACCGCCGAACTGGCGCTGATCCTGTTCAGCAAGGCCCGCCAGCAGCAGCTCGACAACCTGCCGGCGCTGCTGCAGCAACTCAACAGCCGCCGCCGCCAGATCGCCCACTCGATATAAACGGCACGGCCCCAATGATAGGGTTGAATAGAGGGGTTCAGGCCTGAGTCCGTCCAGCAGAGGCGGCAACCAATATTGGTGCGCGCACGGCGCACCCTACGACTCCTGGCCTTCTCGCACTCGAACGGCAATAGCCGAAGCAACCGGCTATCAAAGCCCTACCCTCGCTGGAGCGGGCCCTACAGATCCCGTAGGGTCGCCGTGCGCACCAGCCTTCTTCGGGCACGCACCACAGACAAAACACCCTCACCCTCTCAGCCGCGCACGACCTACAGATCGCGCATCAGCAAGCCATATTCCAGCTGCACCTCGGCCGGCACCGGCAGGTACAGCACATGGCCGTCGCCAGGGGCTACCTCCATGGCCTGACCCTGGCGGTTTTCCAGCTGTTCGAGGGTGAAGCGCAGATTGCCCTGGGGCGTCATCAGCTCCAGGCCGTCGCCGACGGCAAAGCGGTTCTTTACCCGCACCTCGGCCAGTTCGCCGCGCCGTTACCTGCCACGGCGTCAGTCCAACTGCATGCCATAGCGCCCGTACAATGCCTGTACCCAACCGTCGCCATACATCTGTCGCAGTTCGGCTTGCAGGCGCAGCAACAGCGCCGGGTCAAGCTGCGGATGGCAGGCGATGTCTTCCATCAAGGTCAAAAAAGGCAATACCTCACGCGGCGCGGGGCCATCCTACTGGGCGCGCACCACCGCCGAGCTGGTGGCCCATAAGCGCGAACGCTGACGCTGCAGCATGCGCAGATTGAGCGCTTCGTTATTCGAATAGTGCACATCGAGGCCGATGCCTTGCAGGTACTTGCCCGCCCCCGAGCCCTGGTGGCTGAGGATGCCCAGGCCGCGCGCCTGCTC
The DNA here is from genome assembly GCA_034519525.1 of Gemmobacter sp. Classification (GTDB taxonomy): domain Bacteria; phylum Pseudomonadota; class Alphaproteobacteria; order Rhodobacterales; family Rhodobacteraceae; genus Gemmobacter. Next base: position 2,156 of record JAXHOJ010000005.1, read on the forward strand.
CAGGCTGGACAGCTGCAACTCGTCGTCGGCGCGGGCATAGAGGCCGAGGCGCGAAATCAGTACCGGACCTATCCAGACGTAGCCCGGCTCGCGCTCCTGCTGGCGTTCGACTAGCAGCACACAGCTGTCCGGTTGCTGCTGCACCTGGCGCAACGCCCGCTGCAACGGCATAAAACGCAGCAGATAAGGGGTTTGCGCGCGGCGGAACAGCTCTTCGGCCAGCTCGGGCACCAGGCCCTCGGCCTTACCCGAGGTGGCTTGCTGGACCAAGGGCGGACGCTCCCAGGCGTACAGCTGTACTTCGGCACGCAACGGCAAGCTGCACAGCAGCACCAGCAATAGCCCGCCCCAGAGCCAGGCCAGGACGCTGCGCGCCCGCAGTAGTGCGAAGCAGCCGCTAGTCCCAAGCACGCAGGGCCTCCTCATAGGGCAGGGTCCGTCCAGCGGGCCTTTCGTCGGTCAAGGCCGGCCAAGGCGCGCCAGCCTGTTGCAACTGCTCGATGGGCGCGCGCGGCGGATTCAGCCTCGGTGCGCAGATATGCTACTGGCGTTGGCCGACCTGTTGCAAATGCCGGTCGAAGGCGGCCGCCAGGTTCTGCAGAGCCTGAGCCGCGCTGAGCTGGCCGGCCACCGCAGGGTGCAACTGGCGCCACCATTGGTTGGCCATGCCGCTGTAGTCCGGCACGTTGGCGCCGGTGGGTGTCCAGCGCCGCGCCGCGGGGCTGCGGTAGAACTCGATCAGGCCGCCGAGCTTGGGCGCCGCGGCGAGCAGGGCCGGCGACTCGATATCGGAGTGACGAATCGGCGTCAGGCCGACCAGAGTCTTGCGCAGCGACACGCTCTTCGACACCACGAACTGCGCATACAGCCAGGCGGCCTGACGTTGGCGCAGCGGCGTCGCCTTGAGCAGGGTCCAGGCACCGACATCCTGGTAACCGGATTTCATCCCCTCGCGCCAGTAAGCGCCGCGCGGCGAAGGCGCCACCCGCCACTTCGACTTTACCGTCGCCATCCACCACCGCCGAGCCCGCCCGGGCGTAATCGGCGATAAAGGCGGTGTACCAGAAAATCTGCTGGGCAATATGGCCTTGAGCCGCGACATTGGTGTGACTGGTTGAAACTCATCTGCACTGGCGTCGGCGAGGAGCGTAGCGTTGGGGGCAATCGATGTAGTGTTGCAGCGCATAGACCGCCGCCGGACTGTCGAGAGCGCCGCCGCGGGCCATGCTGGCACCGACCGGGCGGCAACCCTCGACACGGATGCCCCAGTCGTCAACCGGCAGACCGTTGGGCAGACCGGTGTCGCCGACGCCGGCCATGCCCAGCCAGGCGTCCGACAGGCGCCAGCCGAGCGAGGGGTCGAAGCGCGGAGTAATCCGGATGGCCGTATACCCGCTGACCGTCGATTCCGCCAGCCCTTCTGCTCGCTGAAGAACGCGGCGATGTCCTCGTAAGCCGGACCAGTTCTGCGGCACGTCCAGCTCATGGCCGTAGCGCTCGCGGAAGGCCTTGCGCAGCTCCGGGCGGGCGAACCAATCCTGACGGTACCAATAGGGGTTGGCGAACTGCTGATCGGGCAGTTGAGCCAGTTGCGCCCGGCGCGGTAACGAAGGGCGAGGCCGATAAAAAGTCCAGCAGAGATCAAAGCGTCGGCAGGGTCACGCTGGCACCTTCGCCGACCATAAAGTCGCTGAGCACCAGCACCTGGTTCTCGCGGAAGTGCTGGCCGATCAGATCGCTGTCGTTGACATAGGCGTCGTGCAGCGCCAGGCCGGTATGCCTGCTGGGTGCGCAGCTTGTTGACCACATCGATCTTCGCCGCTGATCTCGTGGATCACGCGGATACCGGTGAGCTGGCTGAACAGCGGCGCCAAGACACGTTGGCTTCGTACCAATGGGTATGGATGCGCTCGGCAATCACCCGCACCTGCACACCCTGGAAGGGTTTGCTCGACTTCGACGAACCAGGCCAGCTCGGCACGCTGTTCACTGGCCGAGCAAAAAACAAGATTGCAGCTCGCTCAAGGCGGACTGTAGCGGGTCTTCAGCATAGGTGTACGCGGCAACGCTCCAGACAGCGCAAAGCGAAGGCAAGATAGCGGAGTACATGCGCACTCTCCAGTTGTGCTGCAAAATAACTCACCCAGCAGGTGACGGGGAAAGCACTTCGCCATGATTGGCGACAGGGATTGCGCCACCAAAGTCAGCCAATAATAGCACTTCCGCGACCAGGTGTTGTCGATTGGCACGGTGATGATCGGCAACGGCGCCATCGACCTGAATGCTCGATGGCGCCCTGCTCCACGGCATCGCGCCCAGCAAAATCGCCAACGGCGAGGACCCAGCCGAGGCGCTGCTGAGCTTTATGGCGTTTGTCGGCGACAGTCCGTTGCTAGCCTTCCACGCCGGGCTGGACGACTGGACTGCACATTTCGGTCTGCAGGTACAGCACTACCACCACGTCACTACCACGCCAGCGCCGACGCACTGGTGACTGCAGAGCTGGCGCTGATTCTGTTCAGCAAGGCGCGCCAGCAGCACCTCGACAACCTGCCGGCACTGCTGCAGCAACTCAACAGCCGTCGTCGCCAGCGCGCGCATTCGATGTAAGACTCTCTCCTGTAGCAAGCGGGCCATACCCGCGAATCGCAGCGCTGGCGTGCTCCTACAGATCGCGCATCAACAGACCATATTCCAGCTGCACATCCGCCGGCACCGGCAGGTACAACACATGGCCGTCACCGGGCGCTACTGCCATGGCCTGGCCCTGCCGATTTTCCAGCTGGTCGAGGGTAAAGCGCAGGTTGCCCTGGGGCGTCATCAGCTCCAGGCCATCGCCGACGGCAAAGCGGTTCTTCACCCGCACTTCAGCCAGTTCGCCACGGCGCTCGCCGGTCAGTTCGCCGACAAACTGCTGCTGTTCGGACACCGAGCTGCCGCGCTCATAGTTCTGATATTCATCGTGCACATGGCGGCGCAGAAAGCCCTCGGTGTAGCCGCGATGGGCAAGGGATTCCAGGGTATTCATCAGGGATTTGTCGAAGGGCTTGCCGGCGACCGCATCGTCGATGGCCTTGCGGTACACCTGGGCGGTGCGGGCGCACGTAGTAGTGGGATTTGGTGCGGCCCTCGATCTTCAGCGAATGCACGCCCATCTGCACCAGGCGCTCGACGTGCTGCACCGCGCGCAGGTCCTTGGAGTTCATGATGTAGGTGCCGTGCTCGTCCTCGTAGGCGGCCATCTGCTCGCCGGGGCGGCTGGCATCTTCCAGCAGAAACAGCTGCTCGGTTGGCGCGCCCACGCCTAGGGTCGGTTCGACAATCTGCACCACCTCGCCCAGCTCGTTCTCGCCCGCCGGGGTGGCCTTGTACTGCCAGCGGCAGGCATTGGTGCAACTGCCCTGGTTGGGGTCGCGCTTGTTGATATAGCCCGACAGCAGGCAGCGCCCGGAATAGGCCATGCACAGCGCGCCGTGGACAAACACCTCCAGCTCCATGCCCGGCACTTCGCTGCGGATCTCGGCAATCTCCTCCAGCGACAGCTCGCGCGACAGAATCACCCGGCTCAAGCCCTGCTGCTTCCAGAACTTCACGCTGGCCCAGTTCACCGCATTGGCCTGCACCGAGAGGTGAATCGGCATCTGCGGGAAGTGTTCGCGCACCAGCATGATCAGCCCGGGGTCGGACATGATCAGCGCATCCGGCCCCATCAGCACCACCGGCAGCAGGTCGCGGAGAAAGGTCTTCAGCTTGGCGTTGTGCGGCGCGATGTTGACCACCACATAGAACTGCTTGCCCTGGGCATGGGCCTCGCGGATGCCCGCCTCAAGGTTGTCGTGGTCGAACTCGTTGTTGCGCACCCGCAGGCTGTAACGCGGCTGCCCGGCATACACCGCATCCGCGCCATAGGCGAAGGCGTAGCGCATGTTTTTCAGGGTGCCGGCTGGCGAGAGCAGCTCGGGGTAACGCGGAGTCGGTGCCATGGGTCAAGCGCTCAGCCAACAGGGTTGGCCACTCTAGCGCGGCAGCGGCCAGCGGCTATTGATCTGCATCTATGTCATGGCGCAGGCAGGACGCGACGCAACCACCTATCGCGGCAGCGTAACGGCTGATTGCAGCGCAGGGTACGGCGCTGTCATCATATGCGAATAATTCTCGATTTGCTTCCTATCTTCTATTGCGAGGTCCGCGTGTCGGCCGGCGATTCCACCCACCAGCAACTTGTCGGCCTGTTCTATCGCGATCACCGCGATTGGCTGCTCGGCTGGCTGCGCAAAAGCCTGTACAGCCCGGAACGCGCCGAAGACCTCAGCCAGGACACCTTTGTCCGCCTGCTCGGGCGCAGTGATCTGGATCAGGCCCGCGAGCCGCGCGCGCTGCTGACCACCATCGCCAAGGGGCTGCTGATCGACCACTTCCGCCGCAGCGCGCTGGAACGTGCCTACCTCGAAGAGCTCGGCCAACAGCCACACGACGTACAACCCAGCGCCGAAGAACAGGCGCTGGCCCTGGACGCGCTGCGCGAGATCGACCGCCTGCTCGGCCAGCTGTCGAGCAACGCCCGCGCGGCCTTTCTGCATAACCGCCTGGATGGCATGGGCCACGCGGAAATCGCCGAGCGCCTCGGCGTGTCCGTATCCCGCGTGCGCCAGTACCTGGCCCAGGGCCTGCGCCAGTGCTACATCGCCCTGTACGGAGCACCGCAATGAGCGCGGTATCGGCGCAGGTGCTGGATGCCGCCATCGAATGGCAACTGTGCCTGGACTCCGGCACGGTCAGCGCCGAACAGCAGCATGCGTTCGCCGCATGGCTGGCGGCGCACCCCGAGCATGCGCGGGTCTGGCAGCAGCTCAATGGCCTGGATATCCGCCTGGCTTCGGCCGCCGCCGCGCCGGCGCGCCAGGCCTTGCTGCACAGCGCGCGCAGCAAAGGTCTACGGCGCATGGGCGGCACCGCGCTCGGCCTGCTGCTGAGCAGCGCGCTGGCGCTCGGCCTGTTGGCGCAGCAACGCCCGCTTGGCGATTACCTGGCCGATGAACACACCGGCCGTGGCGAACAGCGCGAACTGCTGCTCAGCGACCACAGCCTGGTGCGCCTGAACAGCGCCAGTGCCGTGGATATCGAATTCAGCGACAGCCAACGCGCAGTGCGCCTGCACAGCGGTGAAATCCTCGTGCAGACCGCTCACGGCGATTCGCGGCCCTTTGTAGTGCTGACTGAACACGGCAGCCTGCGCGCCCTCGGCACGCGCTTTCTGGTGCGCCGTGAAGGCACCAGCACGCGCCTGACCGTGCTGCAGTCGGCCGTCGCCGCGCACCCGGCCGAAGGCAGCAGCGAACGGATTATCCACAGCGGCGAACAGGTGCTGATGCAACGCCAGCGCCTGGGCGGCGTGCTGCCTGCGCCAGTCAGCGCGGCGGCCTGGAGCCACGGCATGCTGGTGGCGGACAACCTGCGCCTGGCCGACCTGCTCGACGCCCTGGGCGAATACCGCAGCGGCTACCTGGGCCTCGACCCAAGCCTGGCCGACCTGCGCATCAGCGGCAGCTTCCCCCTGCACGACAGCGACAAGGCCCTGGCCGCTCTGCCGCCGAGTTTGCCGGTGCGTATCGAACGCTTTGGCAACTGGTGGACCAGGGTCGTACCTGCAGCGCAGTAAGGGTGCAGCAAAGCGGAGGCGCGGGGCGCGGCAGGACGGCACACCCCGACAAAAAAGCTGGCGCCCGCTTAGGCGATACGACAGGGCGCGTTTGGATCTCGCTAAAAAATAATTTCAAACAGCCCTGTCACTTTTCCATTCTGCTTCGGCAACAGGTCATTGAGATACATTCCCGCTTAGGAGAGTTTCGTAATGACCCGCGCCCTGCCCCTGTTTCGCCCCGGCCTGCTGGCCGCTGCCATCAGCCTCGCCAGCGTCTGCACACCGGCCCTGGCGGATAGCTACCAGCTGCCGGCCGCGCCGCTGGCCAGCACCCTGACGCAGATCGCCAGCCAGGCCGGCATCGTCCTGAGCATCGACCCCGCGCTGACCGCAGGCAAGCAATCGGCCCCGGTGACAGGTGACTACGACGCCCTCGACGCCCTGCACCAGGCGCTGCAAGGCAGCGGCCTGCAGTTGCAGCAGAACAGCGCCGGCAGCTACAGCCTGGCGCCCGTGCCGCAAGCAGCTGTGGCGTTGCCGGATGTTACGGTGACCGCCGCGCAGAAGGTGGAAAGCGCCTGGGGCCCTGCGTCCGGCTACCTGGCCTCGCGCACCGCAGCCGGCAGCAAGACCGACACACCGCTGCTGGAAGCACCGCGCTCGATCTCGGTGGCCACCCGCGAGCAGATGCAGGACCGCAAAGTGCAGAACCTCGATGATGCCGTGCGCTATATGCCGGGCGTCATTGCCAGCAGTTACGGCAGCGACAGCCGCGCCGACTGGATGAAGATTCGCGGTTTCGAACCGATCCAGATGCTCGACGGCCTGCCGCTGCCCAAGGGCAGCTACACCATGGCCAAGCTGGAAACCTGGAACCTGGAACGCGTCGCCGTACTGCGCGGCCCGGCCTCGGCCGTGTACGGCCAGACCCCGCCCGGCGGCCTGGTGGATGCCGTCAGCCGCCGCCCGCAGGCCGAAAGCAGCCATGAAGTCCAGGTGCAAGTCGGTAACTACAACCACAAGCAGATCAGCTTCGACAGCACCGGCAAGATCGACGATGACGGTCGCGTTCTCTACCGTCTCAGTGTCCCGACGGGCGCCTGATCCGGCTGCCCGAGAGCCTGTTCACCAACAACGTGATGTCCTGTTTCCGCACCGGCCCGGATCTCGCCTGGCCCTGACGTCGCCTGGCCCTGAGCTCGCCTGGTCCCGACAGGCAGGCCCGCCGGGAGTCGCGGGCAGCGGGTGGGCGTGGCGGGTCGCGCGCCGGATGGTCCACCCGCGTTCCGTCCTTCTGCGTTCGGTGCACCGTGCCGGTCTGCGGCGATGTGCAAGAGGGAGGACGGCGCATGGCGCATTTTGTCTTCGCGATGAACCGAGTCGCTGACGGCTATGTCGATCATGATCGCTTCGCGCCCGACCCGGTCCTGTTCCGGCACTGGATCGAGGCGGTGCGCGAGGCGGCCGGAGGGCTCTATGGCAGGGGGATCTACGATCTGATGCGCTACTGGGAGACCGACGATCCGGGCTGGTCGCAGGACGAGCACGACTTCGCGGCTGCCTGGTGCGCGCACCCGAAATGGGTGGTGTCGCGCTCGCTGAGCTCGGTCGGGCCGGGCGCCACGCTGATCTCGGGTGACGCCGAGGCGGCGGTTCGACGGCTGAAGGACGAGGTCGAGGGCCGGATCGACGTCGGCGGCCCGGTGCTGGCGGGGTGGCTGGCCGGGCGTGGCCTGATCGACGAATACCGGCTCTATGTCCACCCGGTGGTGCTGGGGCAGGGCGCGCCCTTCTTTGTCGGCGTGCGACCGGCGCTGCGACTGGTCGCCAGCGACCGGATCGGTCCGCCCGGGCGGTCAGGCTGACCTGCGTGCCGGCCTGATCCGGGTTCCGCCGCCGGGCTTCGCTTCCGCTGCAACGGCGCCTCGCTGCCGCCTGAATGCGCCCGTCCTTGTCCGCCCGCCCGTTGTGCGTTCCCCTGTTGTGCGTTCCCCTGTTGTGTCCACTCTGCGCCCCCGACAGCGCGCGGGCCGGAATGGCGACGGCCCGCGCCCCGAGACGGGGGCGGGCCGTGCCTGGCATCCTGTTTCCGTGCAGCCGGCGGGCACTCCATCTGCGGCGGATCGGCCGCCGACGGGGGCGCCTCAGTCGGCGGTCAGCAGCGGCGGCTTGCTGCCGCGATCAGGCGGGCCTGTTGCCGGCTCCTCGACCGCTCCAGGTCGATCTCGCCGTCCTTCGACGCCCACACGCACCAGACCGCCCTTGATCAGCTTGCCGAACAGCAGCTCCTCGGCCAGCGGCTTCTTGATGTGTTCCTGGATCACGCGGCCCAGCGGGCGCGCGCCCATCTTGTCGTCATAGCCCTTGTCGGCCAGCCATTCGGCGGCTTCGGGCGTCAGTTCGATATGGACGTTGCGGTCCATCAGCTGCGCCTCAAGCTGCAGGACGAACTTCTCGACCACCTGCAGGATCACCTCTTTCGGCAGCGGCGCGAAGGTGATGACCGCATCCAGACGGTTGCGGAACTCGGGCGTGAAGGTGCGCTCGATCGCGGCCGTATCCTCGCCCGTGCGCCGGTCGCGGCCAAAGCCGATGGCCGCTTTGGCCATTTCCGAGGCGCCCGCGTTCGAGGTCATGATCAGGATCACGTTGCGGAAATCCACCGTGCGGCCGTTGTGGTCGGTCAGCTTGCCGTGGTCCATCACCTGCAACAGGATGTTGTAGACATCCGGATGCGCCTTTTCCATCTCGTCCAGCAGCAGCACGCAATGCGGATGCTGATCCACGCCGTCGGTCAGCATGCCGCCCTGATCGAAGCCGACATAGCCCGGAGGGGCGCCGATCAGGCGGGAGACCGCGTGTTTCTCCATGTATTCCGACATGTCGAAGCGCAGCAGTTCCACGCCCAGCGTGTCGGCCAGCTGCTTGGCCACCTCGGTCTTGCCGACGCCGGTGGGGCCCGCGAACAGGTAGTTGCCGATGGGCTTTTCCGGCTCGCGCAGGCCCGCGCGGGCCAGCTTGATCGCCGACCGACAGCGCCTCGATCGCCTTGTCCTGGCCAAAGACCACGCGCTTGAGCGTCTTTTCCAGGTCGCGCAGCACCTCGGCATCGTCCTTGGAGACGTTCTTGGGCGGGATGCGGGCGATCTTGGCCACCACGGCCTCGATCTCCTTGGTGCCGATGGTCTTGCGGCGCTTGCTTCGGGCAGCAGATGCTGCGCCGCCCCGGCCTCGTCGATCACGTCGATGGCCTTGTCGGGCAGCTTGCGGTCGTTGATGTAGCGCGCGGCCAGTTCCACCGCCGATTTGATCGCGTCAGCGGTATAGCGCAGGTCGTGATGCTCCTCGAAATAGGGCTTCAGGCCCATCAGGATCTTGATCGAATCCTCGACCGAGGGCTCGTTCACGTCGATCTTCTGGAACCGGCGCGACAGGGCGCGGTCCTTTTCGAAATGCTGGCGGAATTCCTTGTAGGTGGTCGATCCCATGCAGCGCAGCTTGCCGCCCTGCAGCGCGGGTTTCAGCAGGTTCGAGGCATCCATCGCCCCGCCCGAGGTGGCCCCGGCACCGATCACGGTGTGGATCTCGTCGATGAACAGGATCGCGTCGGGGTGATCCTCCAGCTCCTTGACCACGGCTTTCAGCCGTTCCTCGAAATCACCGCGATAGCGGGTGCCGGCCAGCAGCGCGCCCATGTCCAGCGAGAAGATCGTGGCACTGTGCCAGAATCTCGGGCGTTTCGCCCTTGACGATCTTCCGGGCCAGCCCTTCGGCAATGGCGGTCTTGCCCACGCCCGGGTCGCCCACCAGCAGCGGGTTGTTCTTGCGGCGGCGGCACAGCACCTGAATGCAGCGCTCCACCTCGGGCTCGCGGCCGATCAGCGGGTCGACATCGCCCTTGCGCGCCTTGACGTTCAGATCGACGCAGTATTTCGACAGCGCGGATTCCTTGGCCTCGCCCGCCTCGGCCTTGGGCGTTTCGTGCTGCTCTTCGGCACCCTGAACCGGGCGCGCCTCGCCATAGGAGGGGTCTTTGGCCACGCCATGGGCGATGAAATTGACCGCGTCATAGCGGGTCATGTCCTGTTCCTGCAGGAAATAGGCGGCGTTGCTTTCGCGTTCGGCAAAGATCGCGACCAGCACATTCGCCCCCGTCACCTCGGTGCGGCCCGAGGATTGCACATGGATCGCCGCGCGCTGGATCACGCGCTGGAAGGCGGCGGTGGGCACCGCTTCGGACCCTTCGACATCGGTGACCAGCGTGGACAGGTCATCGTCGATGAATTCGACCAGCGTCTTGCGCAGGTCGTCCAGATCGACCGAGCAGGCCTTCATCACGCGCGCCGCGTCGGGTTCGTCGATCAGCGCCAGCAGCAGATGCTCCAGCGTGGCGAGTTCGTGGCGGCGGGCATTGGCCAGGGCCAGCGCGCCGTGGATGGCTTGTTCGAGCGTGGTCGAAAACGATGGCACGCTGCGTGCTCCTGTCCTGCGGGTCGGTCGGGCGTCGTCGCCCGTTCACGACCGTGGCCTCATAAGCTTAAAGTTCGGTTTTATTTCGCCGCAGCTTCAAGTGCTATTTTGCAGCAGTTTGCGATTTGGTCACAGGTTTGCGACAATGTGATCGGCGCATGCGGTCAATCGCGGTCAGAACCGGTCCTTGCGCGCGCCGGATTTCGGCGAAAACTGTCGGCATCGGCGGCCTCGGGCAAGCCCGACGGCGCTTGCAGTGCCGGGGCAGTGCGGCGCGCAGGAACGGGTTGGTGGCCCGTTCTCTCGACAGCAGCGATGGCACGGTGGGCGGCCCTGCGCGCGCGCGGTCGGCGATCGCCTCGATGCGCGAGAGATAAGCGCCGGATTGTCGGGTTCAAGGGTCAGCCGCGAAGCGCGCGTTGGACTGCGGTATATTCATGGCCCGAACAGACCAGCGTTTCCGGGGCAGGGCGGCCAGCTTGCACAGGCTGTCCCACATCTGCGCGGGCGTGCCTTCGAACAGCCGCCCGCAGCCCATGGCCATCAGGCTGTCGGCGGTGAAGACCAGCGCCGGACTGCCGGGAAGTGAAAGGCGATGTGGCCCGACGGTATGGCCCGGCACGTCGATCACCTGCGCCGTCATCCGGCCCAGATGGTCGAGCGCGTCGCCCTCGGCCACGCGCATGATCCAGCGGCGGCAGGCGGTGCGCATCCGCCGCGGCCCCGATGACCTGCGCGCCGGTGGCCGCCACGCAGCGCCGGCACGCCCTGCGATATGGTCGTCGTGGTGATGGGTCATGCAGGATATGGTCAGCGTCCAGCCGCGCGTCGTCCAGCGCGGCCAGGATCGGCGCGGCCTCGGGCACGTCGATCAGGGCGGTCTGCCCGGTGCCGGCGTCGTGGATCAGATAGGCATAGTTGTCGGTCAGGCAGGGGATGGTGATCAAGTTCAAGCGGGCATGGCGTTTCCATCTTCGGGTATGTTCGAGCGGCCCAACTGTGGCCCGGCAAGCGCAGGCCGGACCGCAATGCATCTTGATGTGCTGGATCTGCGCAATTTCTACTACCGCACGCAGCTGGGCCGCGTGGCGCAGCGGGCGATCCGCGATCAGATGGTGCGGTTGTGGCCCTGACGGCCCAGGGCAGACCGTGGCGGGCTTCGGCTTTGCCGTGCCGCTGCTGCGCCCCTATCTGGCCGATGCGCGGCGGGTGATCGGGCTGATGCCGGGGCCGCAGGGGGTGATGCCCTGGCCTGCGGGCATGCGACAATGTCGTCGGTGCTGTGCGAGGAGACCGCGTGGCCGCTGCCGCACCGGGCATGGTGGACCGGCTGGTGCTGATGCACGGGCTGGAAACCTCCGAACAGCCCGCCGCCGTGCTGGACGAGGCGCAGCGCGTGCTGGGGCCGGGGGGGCGGGCGCTGTTCATCGTGCCCAACCGGTCGGGCCTGTGGGCGCGGCGGGATGGCACGCCCTTCGGCTTTGGCCGGCCCTATTCGCTGGGTCAGCTTGAGGCGCAGTTGAAACGCCATGGCTTTACCCCCGAACGCCATGTCGCGGCCCTGTTCGCGCCGCCCTCGGACGCAGCGGTTCTGGCTGCGCACGCGCGCAATGTCTGGGAACGGCATGGGCGCAGCGCGCTGCCGCTGGCTGGCGGGCGGCGTGCTGATGGTCGAGGCATCCAAGCAGGTCTATGCGCCCCCGGCCCGCGGCCTGGGCGCGGCGGTGCGCCGCCCGCTGCAGTGCTGGAAGGCGTGGCGCAGCCGCGCCGGCGGGCGAACCTGCCGAGGCGCGATCGGGCCGAACTGGGCGCCTTGACACGCGCGGTGCGGCGGCAACGGTCCGCCGGCGCCCGTCGTGAACGCCCGATTTGCAGGCGCGATTCCGAGTTCAGCCCGCAAGTGACGGCGCTTTGTGCTCGCACCGAATGCGTGCAGCAAATGCGCCGCGCCCTGCTAAGCCTCTGACAAGTCCGCATTCACGCGGCGATCGGTTCAACACGGTTGCGGGGTGTGAAAGCGCTCTGCTAGAGGCGCACGCCGACATTTGAGACGCTGTGACGCGCGTCATGCGCCACGGGCAGCCTCTGGCGGCCGACGTGCGTCGACCGGGCACGGGGGCAAGACATCGGAAGGGTGGACGTGTCCGAACCAGCTTCGATTTCCACCGGCATTGCCGCGCGCTATGCGCACCGCCGTGTTTGAACTGGCCGCAGGAAGCCAAGGCGCTGCCAGCGCTGGAGGCCGATGTGGATGCGCTGGATGCCGCGCTGGCCGACAGCGCCGATTTCGCGCGATTGATCACGCTCGCCGATCTACGGCCGCGACGAACAGGCGCCGCGATGGCGGCGCTTGCCGCAAAGATGGGCCTGTCGCCCACCGATGCCAACACGCTGGCGCTGATGGCGTCAAAGCGCCGCCTGTTCGTGCTGCCGCAGCTGCTGCGCGACCTGCGCGCACGCATCGCCGACGACAAGGGCGAAGTGACCGCCGAAGTGACCTCCGCCACCGCGCTGACCAGGCGCGCAGGCCGACAAGCTGGCCGCAACGCTGAAGGCGCAGGTCGGCAAGGACCGTGAAACTGCAAAACGACCGTCGATGAAAGCCTCATCGGCGGTCTTGTCGTCAAGCTGGGCTCGACGATGATCGACACCTCGATCCGCTCGAAGCTCGCGGCCCTCCAGAATGCCATGAAAGAGGTCGGATAACATGGGAATCCAGGCTGCGGAAATCTCTGCGATCCTCAAGGACCAGATCAAGAACTTCGGCCAGGAGGCCGAAGTGGCCGAAGTGGGCCGCGTGCTGTCGGTCGGTGACGGTATTGCCCGCGTCCACGGGCTGGACAATGTCCAGGCCGGCGAGATGGTCGAATTCCCCGGCGGCATCCGCGGGATGGCGCTGAACCTCGAAGTCGACAACGTCGGCGTCGTGATCTTCGGCTCCGACCGCGACATCAAGGAAGGCGACACCGTCAAGCGCACCAAGTCCATCGTGGACGTGCCCGCCGGCGACGCGCTGCTGGGCCGCGTTGTGGACGGTCTGGGCAACCCGATCGACGGCAAGGGCCCGATTGCGCGACCGAGCGCCGCGTGGCCGACGTGAAGGCCCCGGGCATCATCCCGCGCAAATCGGTGCATGAGCCGATGGCGACCGGCCTGAAGGCCGTCGACGCGATGATCCCGGTTGGCCGTGGCCAGCGCGAACTGATCATCGGTGACCGCCAGACCGGCAAGACCGCCGTGGCGCTGGACACCATCCTGAACCAGAAATCCTACAACGAGGCCGCCGGCGACGACGAATCGAAGAAGCTGTACTGCATCTATGTCGCCATCGGCCAGAAGCGCTCGACCGTGGCGCAGCTGGTGAAGAAGCTGGAAGAAACCGGCGCGATGGACTACACCATCGTCGTCGCCGCCACCGCGTCCGACCCCGCGCCGATGCAGTTCCTGGCGCCCTATTCGGCGACCGCGATGGCCGAATATTTCCGCGACAACGGCCGCCATGCGCTGATCATCTATGATGACCTGTCCAAGCAGGCCGTGGCCTATCGCCAGATGTCGCTGCTGCTGCGCCGCCCGCCGGGCCGCGAAGCCTATCCGGGCGACGTGTTCTATCTGCACTCGCGCCTGCTGGAGCGTTCGGCCAAGCTGAACGAGGATTTCGGCTCGGGCTCGCTGACCGCGCTGCCGATCATCGAAACCCAGGGCGGCGACGTGTCGGCCTTCATCCCGACCAACGTGATCTCGATCACCGACGGCCAGATCTTCCTTGAAACCGAACTGTTCTATCAGGGCATCCGCCCGGCTGTGAACACCGGTCTGTCGGTGTCGCGCGTGGGCTCGTCGGCGCAGACCAACGCGATGAAATCGGTGGCGGGCCCGGTGAAGCTGGAACTGGCGCAGTACCGCGAAATGGCGGCCTTTGCGCAGTTCGGTTCGGACCTTGACGCCTCGACCCAGCGCTTGCTGAACCGCGGCGCGCGCCTGACCGAACTGATGAAGCAGCCGCAGTACTCGCCGCTGACCAACGCCGAAATCGTCTGCGTGATCTTTGCGGGCACCAGCGGCTATCTGGACAAGGTCGCGGTCAAGGATGTGGGCCGGTTCGAGGCGGGCCTGCTGAAGCATCTGCGCACCAAGCGCAAGGCATCTGCTGGACGACATCACCAAGAACGATCCGCAAGGTGCAGGGCGATGCTGGAGAAGGCGATCCGACGCCGCGCTCGACGCCTTCGCCGAAGACCTTCGCCTAAGCGCGTCTGAGAGGAGTAGGCAGATGCCCAGCCTCAAGGACCTGAAGAACCGGATCGGCAGCGTCAAGAACACGCGCAAGATCACCAAGGCCATGCAGATGGTCGCCGCGGCCAAACTGCGCCGCGCGCAGGAAGCCGCCGAAGCCGCGCGCCCCTATGCCGAGCGGATGAAGGCCGTGATGGCGGGGCTGGCCGCCGCAGTCGGCAGCTCGGCACGGCGCGCCGAGACTTCTGGCCGGCACCGGTGCCGACAAGGTGCATCTGCTGGTGGTGATGACCTCCGAGCGCGGCCTCTGCGGCGGCTTCAACTCGTCCATCGTGCGAGCTGGCCCGCGCGCATGCGCGGCGAGCTGCTGGCGCAGGGCAAGACGGTCAAGATCCTGACCGTCGGCAAGAAGGGCCGCGAGCAGCTGCAGCGCGACTGGGGCCAGACCTTTACCGGCCATGTCGATCTGAGCGAGGTCAAGCGCGTGGGCTATGCCAATGCGCAAGGTGTCGCGCGCGACGTGCTGGCGGCGTTCGAGGCGGGCGAGTTCGACGTGGCCACGATCTTCTACAACCGCTTCCAGTCGGTCATCAGCCAGATCCCGACGGCGCAGCAGGTGATCCCGGCCAAGTTCGAAGCCGCGAGTGCAACTGCACTTTACGACTACGAACCCTCGGAAGAGGCGATCCTGGCCGACCTTCTGCCGCGCGGCGTCGCGACGCAGATCTTCACCGCGCTGCTGGAAAACGGCGCCTCCGAACAGGGTGCGCGGATGTCCGCGATGGACAACGCGACCCGCAACGCCGGCGACATGATCAACAAGCTGACGATCCAGTACAACCGGAGCGCGTCAGGCCGCGATCACCAAAGAGCTCATCGAAATCATTTCGGGCGCCGAGGCGCTCTGACGGAACCGGAGAAGACGACATGGCAAAAGCCCCGAAAGCATCCGCAGGCGCCGGCAAGGTGACCCAGGTCATCGGCGCCGTTGTGGACGTGCAGTTCGACGGCGCGCTGCCCGCGATCCTGAACGCGCTGGAAACCGACAACAACGGCAAGCGGCTGGTTCTGGAAGTGGCCCAGCACCTGGGCGAAAACACCGTGCGCTGCATCGCGATGGACGCGACCGAAGGTCTGGTGCGCGGCGCTGCGGTGACCGACACCGGCGCGCCGATCTCGGTTCCGGTGGGCGACGCGACGCTGGGCCGCATCCTGAACGTCATCGGCGAGCCGGTGGACGAAAAGGGCCCGGTCGATGCCGCGACCACCCGCGCCGATCCACCAGCCCGCCCCGGCCTTCGCCGATCAGGCGACGGAATCGCAGATCCTGGTCACCGGCATCAAGGTGATCGACCTGCTGGCCCCCTATGCCAAGGGCGGCAAGATCGGCCTGTTCGGCGGTGCCGGCGTGGGCAAGACGGTTCTGATCATGGAACTGATCAACAACATCGCCAAGGTGCACTCGGGCTATTCGGTGTTCGCCGGCGTGGGTGAACGGACCCGTGAAGGCAACGACCTTTATCACGAGATGATCGAATCGGGCGTTATCAACATCGACGACCTGACCGCTTCGAAAGTGGCGCTGGTCTACGGCCAGATGAACGAACCGCCGGGCGCGCGTGCCCGCGTGGCGCTGACGGGCCTGACCCTGGCCGAACAGTTCCGCGACCAGTCCGGCACCGACGTGCTGTTCTTCGTGGACAACATCTTCCGCTTTACCCAGGCGGGTTCCGAAGTGTCGGCGCTGCTGGGCCGTATCCCTTCGGCCGTGGGCTATCAGCCGACGCTGGCCACCGACATGGGCGCGCTGCAGGAACGCATCACCTCGACCAAGAACGGCTCGATCACCTCGGTGCAGGCGATCTACGTTCCGGCCGACGACCTGACCGACCCGGCGCCCGCCACCTCGTTCGCGCACCTTGACGCGACGACCGTTCTGTCGCGCGCGATCTCGGAACTGGGCATCTACCCGGCGGTGGACCCGCTGGACTCGACCTCGCGTCTGCTTGACCCGCTGATCGTGGGCGAAGAGCATTACAACGTCGCCCGTTCGGTGCAGGGCATTCTGCAGCGCTACAAGTCGCTGCAGGACATCATCGCCATCCTTGGGATGGACGAACTGTCGGAAGAGGACAAGCTGACCGTGGCCCGCGCCCGCAAGATCCAGCGTTTCCTGTCGCAGCCGTTCGACGTGGCGAAGGTGTTCACCGGCTCGGACGGCGTGCAGGTGCCGCTGGAAAAGACCATCGCGTCGTTCAAGGCGGTGGTTGCCGGCGAATACGACCACCTGCCCGAAGCCGCCTTCTACATGGTCGGCGACATCGAAGAAGTGAAAGCCAAGGCCGCCAAACTCGCCGCAGCAGCGGCGTAAGGGGGCATAAATGGCCAACACCCTGCAATTCGACCTGGTGTCGCCCGAACGGAAGCTCGCTTCCGTTCAGGCGACCGAGGTGCAGATCCCCGGCGCTGACGGCGATCTGACGGCGATGGAGGGGCATGCGCCCACCATCACCACGCTGCGCCCGGGTATCCTGAAGGCGATTTCGCCCCAAGGCACCGTTGCCTTTGCCGTGACCGGCGGTTTCGCCGAAATCACCGCAACGGGCGTGACGGTTCTGGCCGAACGTGCGGTTGCCGTGGAAGACATGTCGGGCACCGTGGTTGACGATATGGTGCGCGAAGCGCGCGATCTCGCCGCCATCGCCCCGGATGATCAGAAGGCAGCTGCCGAAAAGATCGTGAACGACCTGCTGGCCCTGCGTCAGTCGATCGCCCACTGAACCGCACCGCTCCGAAATCTGGCAAGGCCCCGATCTGATCGGGGCCTTGCTTTTTTCATGAAGGGCTTGGCTAACTGTCGTCCGGTCAGGGGAGGGGGCACATGGTGAAGCGTATTGCCACAGCCAGCATCGGCATCCAGCAGGGCAACCGGGTGATGTTCACCGATTTCATCGACGGTGGCCCCATGTGGACCGGCGAGGGCAGCCGCGAAAGCCGCCACATCGTGCGCTTTGCCGAACGCTTTGCCGAAGCGCCCACCGTCATGGTCGGCCTGTCGATGTGGGATATCGACCATAACCACACCTCCCGCGCCGATATTGCCGCAGAACAGGTTACTGCCGAAGGTTTTCATCTGGTGTTCCGCACCTGGGGCGATACCCGCATCGCCCGCGTCCGGGCCGAATGGACGGCGCTTGGCCCGGTGATCGACGACGATCACTGGCAGCTGGACTAGCGCCCCAGCCATAAAAAAAGGCGCGCAGGCCAGCTGCGCGCCTTTCTTGTCTGGCCGAACAGATCAGCCTCGGTTGTACATGCCTTCGTAGATCGGCACCAGCGTTTCGGTTTCGAACAGCGACGACACGCTGGTGCCGTTCCAGATGTTCAGGATCGCCTGGGCAAACATCGGCGCAGTGGGCACGATGCGGATATTCGGCGCATTCTTCACCGCTTCGGTCGGCTCGATGGAATCGGTGATGACCAGGGATTTCATCACCGATTTGGTGACCCGCTCAACCGCCGGGCCGGACATGACGCCATGGGTGATATAGCTATGCACCTCGGTCGCGCCGTTTTCCATCAGCACTTCGGCAGCCTTGCACAGGGTGCCGGCCGTGTCGCACATGTCATCCACGATGATGCACTTCTTGCCTTCGACATTGCCGATCACCGTCATCTCGGCCATTTCGCCCGCCTTTTCGCGGCGCTTGTCCACAATCGACAGCGGGGCGTTGATGCGCTTGGCCAGTTCGCGGGCGCGGGCCACACCGCCCACATCGGGCGATACGATCATCAGATCTTCCATCTGGCCCTTGAACATGTGTTCGATATCCAGCGCGAAGATCGGGGCGGCATAGAGGTTGTCCACCGGAATGTCGAAAAAGCCCTGGATCTGCGCGGCGTGCAGATCCAGCGTCAGAACGCGGTCGACCCCGGCCTCGGTCAGCAGGTTCGCCACCAGCTTGGCGCTGATCGGCGTGCGGGCCTTGGCGCGGCGATCCTGGCGGGCATAGCCGAAATAGGGGATCACGGCGGTGATGCGATCGCGCCGAAGACCGGCGCAGGGCATCGGTCATGATCAGCAGTTCCATCAGATTGTCATTCGCCGGGTTCGAGGTCGGCTGGATGATATACATATCCTCGCCGCGGACGTTCTCGAACACTTCGACAAAGATCTCCTGATCGTTGAACCGCTCCACCCGGGCATCGACCAGCCCGACCTGCATCCCGCGATGCATCGACATCCGCCGTGCGATGGATTTCGCAAGCGAGAGATTCGCATTGCCGGAAATGAGCTTCGGCTCTGTCATGGCTGCCATGGCGCTGGTCCTGTGCTGTGGGGCCAGGGATTCGGGGCCCGCATGAGACGTTGACACCGCTTATCACCGGGTTACGGTCGGCGCAAACCGCGCAAGATACAGGAGGGTCCAATGGCCCGGATCGACTATTATTTCACCACCGTCTCGCCCTTTGTCTATCTGGCCGGGGTGCGGCTGGAAGAGATCGCGGCGCGGCACGGGGCTGAAATCACCTACAAGCCGGTGGATGCGCAGGCCCTGTTTGCCCGCACCGGCGGGCTGGCCCTGCCGCAGCGGCACGACAGCCGCAAAGCCTATCGCCTGCAAGAGATGGCGCGCCAGTCCCGCAAGCATGGCCTGCCGATCAACCCGCAGCCGATGTTCTGGCCGGTGAACTCGGCGCCTTCGGCCTATGCCATCATCTCGGCCCAGACGGCGGGCGGCGGCGATCTTGGCGCGCTGGTCCATGGCTTTGCCCGGGCCTGCTGGGCCGAAGACAAGGATATCTCTGATGACGCGGTGATCCGCGACCAGCTGGAAAAGGCCGGGTTTGATCCGGCTCTGTCGGATCGCGGGATGCTGAGCGCGGCCGAAGGCTATTCGGTGAACCTGGAAGAGGCGGTCTCGCGCGGCGCTTTCGGCGTGCCCTTCTACATCGCCGGGGAAGAGCGGTTCTGGGGCCAGGACCGGCTGGAAGATCTGGATCTGCACCTGTCCGGAAAGCTGTGATCGGGCCAGAGCTGTGATCGGGCCAGAGGATCTGGGCGGCCATGCAACGGCCTGGCGGCACTGGGGGCAGGGCGCGCGGCAGGTGCTGGCGCTCCATTGCTCGCTGGCCCATGCCGGTGCCTGGTCGCGGCTGGCGGCGGCTTTGCCGGGGGTGACGCTGACAGCCCCGGATCTGCCCGGCCATGGCCGCAGTGCCGATTGGACGGGCGCGCGCGATCTGCACGAAACCGCCACCGGGGTGGCCATCGCCCTGGCCGAACGCATCGGGGCGCCGCTTGATCTGATCGGCCACAGCTTCGGGGCGACGATTGCCCTGCGCGTCGCGCTGGAACGTCCCGATCAGCTGCGCAGTCTGGTGCTGATCGAACCCGTGCTGTTCAGCGCCGTGCGCCAGACCGCCGGGCCAGAGTTCACCGAATTTGCCGCAGGCTATGCGGCTGTCAATGCGGTGATCGACCGCGATCCCGCGCAGGCAGCGGCGCTGTTTCACGGCGTCTGGGGGCATGGGCGCTTTGCCGATCTGCCCGCCGCACAGCGCGAATACATGACGCGGCGCATGGGCCTTGTGGCGGGGCAGAACCCGGTTCTGCTGGAGGATCTGCCGGGCCTGGCCGCGCCCGCCCGGCTGGAATCTCTGGCCCTGCCGGTGCTGTTGCTGGAAGGCGCCGAATCCCCGCCGGTGATCGGCGCCATCCAGCGGGTGCTGGCGGCCCGGCTGCCCCATGCCCGGCGGCAGATCATCGCGGGGGCGGCCCATATGCTGCCCGTCACCCATGCGGCGGATGTGGCCGCGCAGGTTGCGGCCTTCTGGGCGGAAACCACCTGCCCCGCGTAACCCCGGCTGTCAGATCAGCGCAAGAAAGCCATCCACATCGGCCTCGGTGGTGGCCCAGCTGGTGACAAGCCGCGCGCCCTCCTGCCCTTCAGGGGCGGGCATGTCATAGAACCGGGCCCCTGCCGCGCGCAGCCGGGCAGAGGTGCCGGGCGCCCAGTGCGGGAACAGGATATTCGCCTCAACCGGATGGGTCAGGCCCGCCCCCCGCGCCACCAGCCCCTCGACCAGACGCGCCGCCATGGCATTGGCATGGGCCGCCCAGTGCAGCCAGCGCCCACCGTCCAGCATGGCCACGATCTGCGCCGCCAGATAGCGTGATTTCGACACCAGATGCCCGGCCCGCTTGCGGCGCAGCTGCAGCTCCCAGTCGCGGGCGGGATCGAACATCACCACCGCCTCGACCCCCATCAGCCCCACCTTGGTGCCGCCAAAGGACAGCGCATCCACCCCGGCCCGCCAGGTCAGATCCGCAGGCGCCGCCCCGGTGGCAACCACGGCATTGGCAAAGCGGGCGCCATCCAGATGCACGGGCATCCCCTTGGCACGGGCCAGCCCGGCCAGTCCGGCAGTCTGCGCGGCACTGTAAACCGTGCCCGCCTCGGTCACATTGGTCAGCGACAGGGCGCCGCGCTGCACACCATGCACACCGCTTTCCCCGGTCTGGGCCAGAACCGCCGACAGCGTCTCTGGCGTCATCCGGCCATGGGCGCCCTCGGCCAGCACCAGCTTGGCGCCATGGCTGAAGAATTCCGGCGCGCCACATTCGTCTTCGGCAATATGGGCGTGGCGATGGCAGATCACCGCACCCCAGGGCGGGCACAGCGCCGCCAGCGCCAGCGCATTGGCCGCCGTTCCGGTGGTCACAAACTGCACCGAAGCCTCGGGCGCCTCCAGCACCTCGCGCAGCAGATCGTGGGCGCGATCGCTCAGCTGATCGGTGCCATAGCTGGACGGAAAGCCGGTATTGGCCTCGGCCAGTGCGGCCATGACTTCGGGCGGAACGGGCGCGGCATTGTCAGAGGCGAAAAACATCAGGGCGTCTCGTCGATGATATAATCTTCCCAGTCATCTTCCGTCACCTCGAACTCTGGCACGGTCCAGCCCCGGACCGACGCACCGGCCTTGTGAACGCTGTCAGGATCGCCGGTCAGCAACGGATGCCATTCCGGCAGCGGCTTGCCTTCATGCAGCAGACGGTAAGCGCAGGTCTGCGGCATCCAATAGGCGATATTCGGCAGTGCCTTCGGGGTCAGCTGCACACAATCCGGCACAAACTGCTTGCGGATCGGATATTGGGTGCAGCGACAGCTTTCGCCATCCAGCAGCCGACAGGCGACCCGGGTAAAGGCCACCTCGCCGGTATCTTCGAATTCGATCTTGTTCAGGCAGCATTTGCCGCAGCCATCACACAAGGACTCCCATTCTTCGGGGGTCATCTTCTTCAGGGGAACAGTTTCCCAGAACCGGGGGCGCAGCTTGGACATGGGGACAATCTGCGCCGGGGCGCGGCAAAAGGGAAGGGGGGCAGCAGACCGGCAGGGCCGGGGACAAAAATCTTCGAAGATTTTTGCAATTTTCTTCGAAGAAAATTGCGCGTCACGCGGCGGAAAGGATCTCGCGGGCACGGCTGCAATCGGCATCCATCTGCGCGATCAGGCCGGGCAACCCGTCAAACCGCATCTCGGGGCGCAGATAATCCACCAGCGCGACCGACAGGTGATGGCCGTACAGATCGCCCTTGAAATCGAACAGGAAGGTTTCAAGGTTCGGCGTGTTTTCACCGAACATCGGGCGCACCCCCAGGCTGGCGGCGCCGCCATAGCTGCCCGCCTGCGGCCCGGTCAGCACATCGACCTTCACCGCATAAACCCCCAGCCGCGGTAGATGCAGCCCCGCCACGCTCATGTTCGCCGTGGGATAGCCCAGTTCGCGTCCGCGCTTTTCGCCATGGATCACCGCGCCTTCGATCCGGTGCAGGTGCCCCAGCATCGAGGCCGCATCCCGGGGCCGCCCTTCCGACAGTGCATTGCGGATGGCGGTCGAAGACACTTCCTTGCCGCCAGCCCGCAGCAGCGGCGCGATGGTCACGCCAAAGCCCAGGGCCTGGCCCATCTTCTGCAGATCGGCCACGGTGCCCTTGCGGCCCCGGCCAAAGCAGAAATCGGTGCCAACGGTCACATGGGCCACGCCCAGACCACGGGCCAGCACTTCGGTCGCAAAATCTTCGGGGGTCAGCGTCGCCATCTCGCTGCCAAACGGCAGTTCGTACAGATGCGTCACACCCAGCTTGGCCAGACGATTGGCCCGCGCTTCCGAATTCATCAGGCGGAAGGGCGGGGCATCGGGGGCAAAATATTCACGCGGATGCGGCTCGAACGTCAGAACGCCCAGCGGCCCATGCCGCCCGGCCTCGTCGATGACAGAGCGGTGGCCCAGATGAACCCCGTCGAAATTGCCCATGGCAACCGACGCCCCGCGATCTTCGGGCGCAAGACCCTGCCAGTGCTGGATAACCTTCATGCGTCCCCGGCGTGCGAGGGCGCGGCCCTCAGTCGAACTTGCGGCTTGGCGCCAGAACCAGCGCTTCACCCTTCAGGACAACGGTATTACCCACAGCGCAATGGGTTTCAAGGGTCACGCGGCGCTTCGCATGGTCGATCGCCGTCACCTTCACCTCGGCATAGACGGTATCGCCGGGGCGCACCGGGGCCATGAACTTCAACGACTGGCCCAGATAAACGGTGCCATGCCCGGGCAGCTGTTCCCCGATCACCGCCGAAATCAGCCCGGCCGTCAGCATCCCATGGGCGATGCGGCCCTGAAAGATGGTGTCCTGGGCATAGGCATCATCCAGATGCACCGGGTTCCGGTCGGTCGAAACTTCGGCGAACAGTTCGATATCGCGGTCGGTCACGGTTTTCCGCAGGTGGCGGATCATGCCGATTTCGATGTCTTCGATGCAGATCGTCCCGCGGGGCATGTTGTCGAGCATCCTGCTATTCCTCCCGTTACTGCGCTGCAGCCTAGCATATGCTGCGCTGCAGCGCAATCCGGTGAGAAATAATTTGGCGCAGATTCGACTAAAGCCGCAATATTGTTGCGGTTGCGTTACCCGAGATGGCCCTGCGCATAGGTCGGCGCCAGCTTTTCGGCGGCCAGCCAGGCCTCCAGCAGCGCCGGATCGGGGTTCGCGGCATCGGTGCCGAACTGCTGCGCCACAATGCCACCCGTAATGAACAGCGTGTCGATCGCCTCGCTCTGGCCACCCAGAACATCGGTCCAGGGGCCATCGCCGATGCACAGGATTTCGGCATTGTCGATCTGGCCATGGGTTTCGGCCAGCTTGCGCCGCGCCAGATCATAGATCGGCGGATGCGGCTTGCCGAAATACAGCGTGGCGCCGCCCATCTCTTCATAGGCCTGTGCCAGCGCGCCGGCGCAATAAACCCGCGTATGGCCCATATCCACCACGATATCGGGGTTGGCGCAGAGCATGGGCAGGCCCCGCGTCTTGCCATGCAGCAAGGCGGCGCGGTAATCCTCCGGCGTTTCGGTCAGATCGTCTTTCAGCCCGGTGCAGACGATGCCCTCGGCCTCGTCCAGCCCGACGAATTCGATGGCAGGCTTGCCCTCGGCCAGGGCCTGCAGTTCGGGGGCCAGATCGGTGAAGAAGGGCATGTCCTTTTCCGCGCCGATATGGTGGATGCGGTAGCCCACCGCGCCGCTGAACAGCGCATATTGCGCGGCATCGCCCGAAGACACCACCAGATCATAGCAGTCTTTCGGCGCCCCCAGCCGGTCCAGCTGCGCCAGAACCGAACTTGCCGGACGCGGCGCATTGGTCAGCAGCACCACGGCCCCGCCTTCGGCCCGGAATTTCTGCAATGCAGCGACAGCCTCGGGGAAAACGGTCTTGCCATTGTGCAGGCAGCCCCAAAGATCGCAGAACACCGCGCGGTAATCACGCGAAATCTCGGACAGGGCGGAAATCAACTGGGTCATCTTTGGCCTTTCCTCTGGGCTGCGGCACCGCGATGCAGATGGGCAGGGCATAGCGGCCGCGTGTCACAACCATGTTTACGCGAGCCGGGCCGGGGGGGAAAGGCAGGAAGGGCAGAAGGATGGGTGGCCCGGCCCCATCAAGGGCCGGGCGCGGCCCTCAGAATTTCAGCGAGGGGATGATCTGCTTCTTGCGGCTCATCACGCCCGGCAGCACGACGGTATCGCCCTCCACCTTGCAGCCGAAAGAGGCTTCGGCCAGGGCCTTGACCAGATCATTGGGCACCAGCAGCGTGGCTTCTTCGCGCAGGATGTCGATCACGAACAGCAGCACCTGATCGGCGCCGTCTTCCTGCGCAACAGTCACCATCGAGTCCATCAGGCTGGCCTTGCGATCCAGCAGAACCTGCGGCGCCGTGGTTTCCAGCACGGAAACCCGCAGCTCCTTGCCCGCCACGTTATATTCCTTGGAATCCATGCGCAGCAGTTCCGCATCGGAAAACGCCGAAACATCGGATTTCGCGGCAAACATCGCGGCGGCCAGCTCGGGGATCGCCACGCCAAGATCGGCGGCCAGCTTTTCCGCCACGGCACGGTCATGAGGGGTGGTGGTGGGGCTGCGGAATTCCAGCGTGTCGGACAGGATGCAGGACAGCATGGCGCCCTTGATGGCGCGCGGCGCGCGGACCAGATCATCGCCCATCAGATCGTGCATCAGCGTGGCAGTGCAGGCCAGCGGACGGATCGTGATGTCGATCGGGGTCTTGGTCTTCAGGCCGCCGACCAGCATGTGATGGTCGATGATCGCCAGCAGCTTGGTGTCATTGATGCCTTCGGGCAGTTCGGCGGGGTTGTTGGTATCCACCACCACCACCTCTTCGCCCGCCGCAACGGTCGTGATGATGTCGGGCTTCGGCAGATCCCAATGGCGCAGCACAAAGGCCGCTTCGGTATTGGGTTCGCCCAGCAGAACGGCGGTGGCGGGGGTGCCTTTCACCTCGGTCAGATACCAGGCCCAGATGATGGGAGAGCCGGTGGAATCGGTGTCGGGGGATTTGTGGCCGAAAACCTTGATCATTCTGATTGTCCCTGGGCTGAGAACGGTCGGCCGCGTTATAGGGCGGCGCTGCGCGCTTGTCACGCATCGCCACGGAAGGCGGCATCTTGCCGCAGCGCAGCACGCAAAAATCTTGCAAGATTTTTGCAAATTCCTTCGAAGGAATTTGGCCTCAGACCGGCAGCCGCTCGATCTTCCAGCCGCGTTCCGCCAGCAGTTGCAGCACCCCGCCATGCCCCGAAAGGTGGAGCGCGCCAAAGGCGGCCAGCGTCGGCCCCTTTGCGGCGGCATCCTCGATCACCACAATCCAGGCGCGGTTGCGGCCGGTCATCATGGCGGCCTCCAGCCGGGCATATTCGGCATCGGCTTTTTCGGGCGTATAGCCGGGCATCGCGGCCGATTCGTGGCGCAGCAGTTCCCACAGCCGGCGGCTGTCTTCTGCGAAATAGCTGTCGGCCATGGTCACCGCATAATCATCCACGCGGTCTTCCATCAGCAGCGTGGTGCGGATCATGGCGATCTGATCGGCCTCTGAAATCTGTTCGAAGATGCGGAACACGGTCGTATGCGGCTCCAGCGCGCGAATGGCGATGCCTTGGGCCTTGGCGCGGCTGGCCAGCGTCTGATCCAGCCCGCTGCCGGTTGTGGCGCCGGGCAGGCTGCAGGGTGGCATGGCCAGGCTGACCGCCAGATACCAGGGCCGCATCTTGGCGGCCATCACGGCGGGAATGTTGCGCCGCGTCATCGCCGCCGACAGGATCTGCCAGTCTTCGGGCGGCATCCGTTCCATCAGGCTCGGTCCGTCCTGCAGGAACAAAAGCCCCGTATCGCGCGCCAGATCAGCCTTCAAGGCCCGTTCCTCTTCGGGGCCAGCCTCGACCAGCAGGGTCTGCGCCGCCTGCAGGATCGGCTCTACCCGCTCCAGTGTCGCGTCATGGCGCGGGTCGGGCAGGTGATAGGTGCCCAGAAGATGCAGGGTCGCACCCTCTTTCGTGGCCCGCCACAGATTGCCCTGAGCAAAGGGCTGCGCCGCCGTGGCCGCATCCAGCGCCTGCCGTTCCGCGGCGGGCAGGGTGCCAAACAGGTTCTTGCCGGTGCAGGCCGCCTGCGCTGCCGTGGTGCCGCCCAATGCGACAGCGGCGATAAAGGCAGCCACCCGCAGAACGGGGCGGCGGAAGATGCGGGTCATCTGGCGTTCCTTCTTTGCCCCAGCTTGGCATGTGCCCGGCGCCAGGGGAAGGGCCGCGCGATCACAGCTTGCAGAGCGCCCCGCCCGAGGCCCCCAAGGCCAGGGCAGCAGGCGCGCGGCCAGAACTGGGCCGGGTTCCGCCGAAGCGCGGGATGCTGCGGATTTTTCGGTGATGAGCGTTGACAGCCGCGCAAACCTTGCCTAACTCTCCCCTCGTTGGCACTCGCATCAAGTGAGTGCTAACCTGAATTCAACCCTAACCTAGGGAGTGTTACCAGATGGCATTCAAACCGCTTCATGACCGTGTTCTGGTCAAGCGCGTCCAGAGCGACGAAAAAACCAAGGGCGGTCTGATCATCCCCGACACCGCAAAGGAAAAACCCGCAGAAGGCGAAATCGTCGCTGTGGGTGAAGGCGCACGCAAGGATTCGGGCGAACTGATCGCGCCGAGCGTCAAGGCGGGTGATCGCGTTCTGTTCGGCAAATGGTCGGGCACCGAAGTCACGCTCGACGGGCAGGAACTGCTCATCATGAAGGAAAGCGACATTCTCGGCATCATCGCCTGAGGAACCGGGGCGGTGCGCCTTCCGCGCACCCCCGGCTCGCTGACCTTTTCCTGAAATCACAGACACTGGAGCAAGCACATGGCTGCTAAAGACGTCAAGTTTGATACCGATGCCCGCGACCGGATGCTGCGCGGCGTGAACATCCTCGCCGATGCGGTGAAGGTGACCCTCGGCCCGAAAGGCCGCAACGTCGTGATCGACAAATCCTTCGGCTCGCCCCGCATCACCAAGGACGGTGTGACGGTTGCCAAGGAAATCGAACTGGCCGACAAGTTCGAAAACATGGGCGCCCAGATGGTGAAGGAAGTCGCTTCCCGCACCAATGACGAAGCGGGCGACGGCACCACCACCGCCACCGTTCTGGCGCAGGCGATCATCAAGGACGGCCTGAAAGCCGTGGCCGCCGGCATGAACCCGATGGATCTGAAGCGCGGCATCGACATGGCCGTGATCAAGGTCGTAGCCGCCATCAAAGCCGCCTCGCGCCCCGTCAAGGACAGCGCCGAAGTCGCCCAGGTCGGCACCATCTCTGCCAATGGCGAAGCCGAAATCGGCCGCCAGATCGCTGATGCGATGCAGAAAGTCGGCAACGAAGGCGTCATCACCGTCGAAGAGAACAAAGGCCTCGAAACCGAGACCGAAGTTGTCGAAGGCATGCAGTTCGACCGCGGCTACCTGTCGCCCTACTTCGTCACCAATCCCGACAAGATGATCGCGGATCTGGAAGATGCCCTGATCCTGCTGCACGAAAAGAAACTTTCGTCGCTTCAGCCGATGGTCCCGCTGCTGGAAGCCGTGATCCAGTCGCAGAAGCCGCTGATCATCATCTCGGAAGACGTGGAAGGCGAGGCTCTGGCCACGCTCGTCGTCAACAAGCTGCGTGGCGGCCTGAAGATCGCTGCCGTCAAGGCGCCGGGCTTCGGCGATCGTCGCAAGGCCATGCTGCAGGACATCGCGATCCTGACCGGCGGTCAGGTGATCTGCGACGATCTGGGCATGAAGCTGGAAAATGTCACCATCGACATGCTGGGCCGCGCCAAGAAAGTGTCGATCACCAAAGACAACACCACCATCGTTGATGGCGCTGGCGACAAGGCTGAAATCGCAGCCCGCGTGTCCCAGATCCGCGCGCAGATCGAAGAAACCTCTTCGGACTACGACCGCGAAAAGCTGCAAGAGCGTGTGGCCAAACTGGCGGGCGGCGTTGCCGTGATCCGCGTCGGCGGCATGACCGAAGTCGAAGTGAAAGAGCGCAAGGACCGCGTCGATGACGCCCTGAACGCAACCCGCGCGGCCGTGCAGGAAGGCATCGTGGTCGGCGGCGGCGTGGCGCTGGTTCAGGCCGGCAAGTCGCTGGACGGCCTGACGGGTGCAAACTCCGACCAGAACGCCGGTATCGCCATCGTGCGCCGCGCGCTGGAAGCACCGCTGCGTCAGATCGCTGAAAACGCTGGCGTCGATGGCGCTGTCGTGGCTGGCAAGGTGCGTGAATCGTCGGATCTGTCTTTCGGCTTCAACGCGCAGACCGAAGAATATGGTGACATGTTCGCCTTCGGCGTGATCGACCCGGCCAAAGTGACCCGCACCGCGCTGGAAGATGCAGCTTCGGTTGCCTCGCTGCTGATCACCACCGAAGCCATGATCGCTGACAAGCCTTCCGACAAAGCTGCCGGCGCTGGCGGCGGCATGGGCGGCATGGGCGGCATGGACGGCATGATGTAATCACCCCGCAAGGGATGGTTGGAAAGGGCGCCTTCGGGCGCCCTTTTCTTTTGGGGGCGCTGCCCCCGCCGCCTTTGGCGGCCCCCCCGGGGTATTTGGGCCAAGAGGAAAGGGGCCGCGGATCTGCCGTTCTGGTGCCGCATTGCCATTGCAAGGGCTGCGAGGACGCAGGAACATGGCGTGGCAAAAGCAGGGGCAGATGTGATGGGCAGTTTGTTGATCTATGCGCCGGTGCCGCTGTTCCGGGCGGCGGATGGCGGGTTTCTGCTGGAGGATCAGGCCTGCAACGGCCTCCGGCTTTGGGCCGAGAATTTTGATCGGGTGATTGCGCTGATGCCGGTGGAAACTGGCACGCCGCCCGGCACCTGGGTGCCGCTGTCACGCATCGGGCCTGCCGCTGCGCGGATCGAGATCGTGCCCTTGCCCGCCGCCTGGACGTTGCGCCGCTTTCTGCCCGCGCTGCCCGAGGCGCGCCGCAAGATCCGGGATGCCATTGCGCGATCCGACCGGATCGGATTTGCCATAGGCGGGCTGGTGGGCGACTGGGGCGCCGTTGCCGCGCTGGAGGCGCAGCGGATGGGCCGCCCCTATTACATCTGGACGGACCGGGTGGAATCGGCGGTGACACGCTTTGCCGCAAGCCATGCCCCGCGCTGGAAAACCCGGATCAAGGCGCGGCTGACGCATCGGCCCATGGCGGCGCTGGAGCGGTTCCTGATCCGCCGCGCGGCGCTGGGTCTGTTCCATGGCCATGAAACCTTTGAACATTATGCGCCCTTCTGCCGCAATCCCCAGCTGGTGCATGACATCCATCTGAAGCCGGAGGATCATCTGCCCGAAGCAGCGGCCGCAGCCAAGCAGGCAGAGGCGGCGCAGGGGCAGGGGCCGTTGCGGGTGCTGTATGTCGGGCGGGCCGATCCGATGAAGGGCGCGCTGGACTGGGTCGAGGCGGTGGCGGGGGCGGTGCAGCAGGGCGCCGATATCGAGGCCGAATGGTTCGGCGCCGGCCCGGATCTGGAGGCGATGCGGGCGCGGGTGGCGGCGCTGGGTCTGCAGGACAGGCTGCGCCTGCCGGGCATGGTGACGGACCGGGCGCTGGTGCTGGCGGCGCTGCGGCGGGCGCAGGTCTTTCTGTTCTGCCACCGCACCCCCGAATCACCGCGCTGCCTGATCGAGGCGCTGGCCTCGGCCACGCCGATCATCGGATATGACGGTGGATTTGCCCGCGATCTGATCGCGCGGAATGGCGGTGGGCTTCTGGTGCCGATGGGGGATGCGGCGGCGCTGGCGGCGGCTTTGGCGGGCCTGGCGGCAGACCGGGGCCGGGTGGCGGGCCTGATCGGCCGCGCCGCGCTGGACCGGGCAGGATTTGACGATGAAACCGTGTTCCGCCACCGCAGCGAGATCATCCGGGCGCATCTGCCCGGAGCGGTGTGATCTGGTTGCAGCGGCTTTGGCCTGTCTGATCTGCGTCCCGCCGCTGTCGGTTCTGCGTCAGGCTTTTGTCGGGACGATCCGGTTGACATGGCCCATCTTGCGGCCGGGCCGGGCTTCGGCCTTGCCATAGAGGTGCAGGGCGGCATTTCTTTCCCGGGCGATCTCTGGCACGCGCAGCACATCGTCGCCGATCAGGTTTTCCATCACCACATCGGCAAAGCGCGCCCCATCGCCCAGCGGCCAGCCGGCCACGGCGCGGATGTGCTGTTCGAACTGATCGACCGCACAGCCATTCTGCGTCCAGTGGCCAGAGTTATGGACGCGCGGCGCGATTTCATTGACCAGCAGACCCTGCGGGGTCACGAAAAGTTCGACCCCCATGACGCCGACGTAATCGAGCGCGTTGAGGATGCGGGCGGCCAGCAGCACCGCATCGGTGCGCTGCGCATTGGTCAGCCGGGCGGGCAGGGTGGTGGTGTGCAGGATGCCGTCGCGGTGCACATTCTCGCCCGGATCATAGCAGGACACCGAGCCATCCAGCCCGCGCGCGGCGATCACCGAAACCTCGTGGCTGAAATTCACGAAACCTTCCAGCACCGCATCGGCGCCGCCCATCGCGGCCAGCGCCGCTTCGGCATCTTCGGGGCTGCATGATCCGCGCCTGCCCCTTGCCGTCATAGCCCAGACGGCAGGTTTTCAGGATGGCGGGGGTGCCGATGCGGGCGATGGCCTGGTGCAGATCCTCCATCGTGGTGACGGCGGCATAGGGCGCGGTGGTCAGGCCGAGGCCGGTGAGGAAATCCTTTTCCGCGATCCGTTCCTGGCTGATCGCCAGCGCCCGGCGGTTGGGGCGGATCGGGCGCAGCGATTCCAGCAGATCGAGCGCGGCGGTGGGGATGTTCTCGAATTCATAGGTGATGACATCGACGCTTTCGGCAAAGGCGCGCAGGGCATCGGCGTCATCATAGGGGGCGGTGGTCAGCCGGTCGGCCACATGGGCGGCAGGCGGATGGGCGGCCGGTTCATAGACATGGCTGCGCAGACCCAGCCGCGAGGCCGCGACTGACAGCATCCGGCCCAGCTGGCCGCCACCCAGAATACCGATCACGGCGCCTTGGGGCAGGGGATCATTCATCCTTTGGCTCCTCGGGGATGGAGGCTGACAGGGCGTCGCGCCAGGCATCCAGCCGGGCGGCGAGGGCGGGATCGGAAAGGGCCAGGATGCCTGCGGCCATCAGCCCCGCATTGGCCGCACCGGCCGCGCCGATCGCCATGGTGGCGACGGGAAAACCCTTGGGCATCTGCAGGATGGAATAGAGGCTGTCGACGCCCGACAGCGCCCGGGTCTGCACCGGAACGCCGATCACCGGCACCCGGGTTTTGGAGGCCATCATGCCGGGCAGATGCGCGGCGCCGCCGGCGCCTGCGATGATGACCTTCAGGCCGCGGTCCACCGCCGTCTTGCCATAGGCCCAGAGCCGGTCGGGGGTGCGGTGGGCCGAGACGATCTTTGCCTCGTACGGGATGGCGAGTTCATCGAGGATCGCGGCCGCTTCGCGCATCGTGGGCCAGTCGGACTGGCTGCCCATGATGATTCCGACCTCGATGGCCATGATGTGCCCCTTTCGCCGGGCAGGGCGATACCCCGCGGACCCTGTTGTTTTGCAGGGCTTTACCGCGCAAGGGGGCCTTGGGCAAGCGGTTGCCGGGGAGGGGGCTGTCTGCCCCCTCTTGGCCCTCGGCCAATTCACCCCCGAGGATGATTTGGACAACGGGGCTGGGGGAAGCGCAGGCCGTCAGGCGATGATATCGGGGATCAGCTGATCCTCGATCTTCACGATCTGGTCCTTCAGCGCCGAGTTTCTGCTTTTTCAGGCGGCGCAGGGTCAGCTGATCGGGGCGGCCGGTTTCTTCCAGCGCGTGAATCGCGGCATCGAGATCGCGGTGTTCACGCCGCAACACCTCAAGCCGGATGCGCAGCATTTCTTCGAGATTGAGTTCCATCGAAGCATTCATGGTGCGGACTTTCTGGCGGCGCTCGGGTCTTACGAGTCGTTTGCTATTCGTTTGCGGAATATAGCATTTTCCTCTGTGCAAGGGAAGAAAACTCGCGTTGCGGGCGACAGGCCTGCGGGGTGCACGGGGCTTGCGCGGCGGCGGCGGGCATCCCATATTCAAAGCAAGGCCGCGGCGCCCATGATGGGGCCCGGTGCGATATGTCGCTTTTCGCAAGGGCAAGTCGATGACCAAGATCAGTTTCGGGGCACATCCCTATCTTCTCGGGTTCGAACAGCTGGAACGGCTGGTGGAACGCACGGCAAAATCGGCGGATGGCTATCCGCCGTTCAACATCGAGGCGGTGGCGGAAAACGCCTATCGCATCACGCTGGCCGTGGCAGGGTTTCGCGAGGAACTTTCGATCACGGTGGAGGACCGCCAGCTGGTGATCCGGGGCCGCCAGGCCGAGGATGAGGGCAGCCGCGTCTGGCTGCACCGGGGAATCGCCAGCCGGGCCTTCCAGCGCAGTTTCGTGCTGGCCGACGGGGTGGAGGTTGCGGGCGCGCATATGGAACACGGGTTGCTGCATGTCGATCTGTGCCGTGTGGTGCCCGAGGCTGTGGTGCAGACGATTCCGATCCGCAGCGGGCGCATGGGCGATACGCCCGCGCCGGTGAAGCGGATCGAGGCGAAGTGAAAGGATCAGGTCATGGATGTGAAATTCGAAGGATTGCCGGAGCAGGGCGCGCGGATCGTTTATGTCCGCCCCGTTCTGGTGGCCGATCTGCCTGAGGAGATTCGGGCACAGGCGGCGGGGCTGGATACGCTGTATTCGGTGAACCGCGCGGATGGTGCGCGGCTGGCGCTGGTGCGGGACCGCGAGACGGCCTTTGTGCTGGCGCGGCAGAATGATCTGGCGCCGGTCAGCGCGCATTGAGTTTGCGCGCATTGAACGGCCGGGGCTGATGCCACGGCGGAATGGAAAACGGCGCCCCTGCGGGCGCCGTTTGTGTTTTCGGGGCGATCAGACCTTGTCGCGGCCGATGGCCAGGATGCACAGCAGGGTGATGACCGAAGCGCCCAGCAGGTAATAGCCCACTGCGCACATGCCGTGATGGGTGGCCAGCCAGGTGGCGATATAGGGCGCCAGCGATGCGCCGAAGATGCCCGCGAAGTTGAAGGTGATCGACGATCCGGTATAGCGCACATTGGCCGGGAAGGGGGCGGCCAGCGCCGCGCCGATCACGCCATAGGTGAGCCCCATCAGGAACATGCCCAGCGTGACGAAGGCATAGATCATCGCCAGCGAGCCGGTCAGCAGCGGCCCCAGCGCGAAGGAAAAGCCGCCGATCAGCACGGTGACCACCAGCAGGAAGGCGAAGCGGCCGGTGCGGTCTGCGATCTTGCCGGCAATCGGAATGGCGATGCCGAAGATCACGGAGCCATAGATCTGGATCGCCAGCGCATCGAGGAAGGCGATTTCGCGCACCTTGACGTTATAGGACAGCAGATAGGCCGAGCAGATGTAGAACAGCACGAAAGTGACCAGCGCCACGAAAGTGCCCAGCACGAGGCTGCGCTTGTGGTGGCGGAACACCTCGACCGCGGGGACGGCGACGCGTTCGTGCTTGTCGATGGCCTTCTGGAAGGCCGGGGTTTCGGTGATCGACAGCCGGACCCAGAGGCCGAGGCCGATCAGCAGGATGGAGGCCAGGAAGGGGATGCGCCAGCCCCAGGCCAGCAGATCTTCCTGCGAGATGACATGCAGCAGCAGCCAGAACAGGCCCGAGGACAGGAAAAGGCCGACGGGGGCGCCCAGCTGCGGGAACATGCCATACCAGCTGCGCTTGCCTTCGGGGGCGTTTTCGGTGGCCAGCAGCACCGCGCCGCCCCATTCGCCGCCAAGCCCGAAGCCCTGGCCAAAGCGGCAAAGCGCCAGCAGCAGCGGCGCCAGAACGCCGATCTGTTCGTAGGTGGGCAAGAGGCCGATGATGACGGTGGAAATGCCCATGGTCAGCAGGGCGGCCACCAGCGTGGCCTTGCGGCCGATCCGGTCGCCGTAATGGCCGAAGACCAGCGCGCCGAAGGGCCGGGCGAAGAAAGCGATGGAGAAGGTGGCGAAAGAGGCCAGCAGCGCCGTCATCGGATCGCTGCCGGGGAAGAACAGCGCCGGAAACACCAGCACGGCCGCGGTGGCATAGGCGTAGAAATCGAAGAATTCGATGGTGGTGCCGATCAGGCTGGCGCCAAGGACGCGGGCGGGCGAGTTCACCTTGCCCGCGGGGGCGGGCGCATGAAGTGTGGTTTCGGTCATGGTTTTCCTTCCTCTGCCCGGTCAGGCGGGCAGACCGGCGCGGCTTAGGGAGGGAAAGCTGCGGGCGGAAGCCGCAAAACGACAGATTCCGCAAGTTGCAGGGCAGGGTTGCGCAACGCGCATGGCCGATGCCCGTCTCTGGCAGGCAGCTGCCCATGAAAAAGGCGGCAGGGATGACCTGCCGCCTTTTTGCACAGGGGTGGGGGTGTCAGTGCCCGGCGAGGAACTTTTCGGCATCCAGTGCCGCCATGCAGCCCATGCCGGCCGAGGTGATGGCCTGACGATAGACATGATCCGTCAGATCGCCCGCCGCGAAGACACCGGGAATAGAGGTGCGGGTGCTGCCCGGTTCGACCTTCACATAGCCGCCGTTGTGCAACTCCAGCTGGTCTTTCACCAGTTCCGAGGCGGGCGCATGGCCGATCGCCACGAAGAAACCGGCGCAGGGCACATCGGTTTCTTCGCCGGTCTGCACATTGCGGGCGCGCACGGCCGTCACGCCCAGCGGCGCCTCGGTCCCAAGGATTTCGGAAACATCATGGTTCCACAGCACCTCGACCTTGGGGTGCTTGAACAGCCGGTCCTGCAGGATCTTTTCGGCGCGCAGCGAATCGCGACGGTGGATCAGTGTTACCTTGGAGGCGAAGTTGGTCAGGAACAGCGCCTCTTCCACGGCGGTATTGCCGCCGCCGATCACCACCACCTCTTTGCCGCGATAGAAGAAGCCATCGCAGGTGGCGCAGGCGGAAACGCCGAAGCCCTTGAACTTTTCTTCCGACGGCAGGCCCAGCCATTTGGCCTGGGCGCCGGTGGCCAGGATCACCGCATCGGCGGTATAGGTGGTGCCGCTGTCAGCCTGCGCGGTGAAGGGCCGCTGCGACAGATCCAGCGAGGCGATGTAATCGCCGATGATTTCGGCGCCCATGGCCTTGGCATGGCCTTCCATGCGCAGCATCAGATCGGGGCCCTGAACCTCGGTATCGCCGGGCCAGTTTTCCACCTCGGTGGTGATGGTCAGCTGACCGCCGGGCTGCAGGCCCTGAATCAGCAGCGGTTGCAGCATCGCGCGTGAGGCATAGACGGCAGCGGTATAGCCTGCCGGGCCGGAGCCGATGATCAGAACCTTGGTATGGCGCGTCTCGCCCATGATGCCCTCTTGAATTCTTTCCGCTTCATATAGGCATCGGCGCGCAGAGAGGCAAATCCCCCGGTGATCGCGGTTGTGCGCCGAAGGAATTGGCGGAATTCTGACTGTTGCGTGAAGATTCATCGCGTCAGGCGAAATAATATTGCGTCTGGATGCCCATAATCCTAATGTCCGCACGAACGAGACGCCGACGTGACCACGAGACAGGCGCGGGAAAAGGAAATCACTTCATGGCCGGTTCCAAACTGGACCCCATCGACCGTCATATTCTGGCCGAACTGCAGGCGGATGGCCGCATGACCAATGTGGAACTGGCCAAAAGGGTGGGCATATCGGCGCCGCCCTGTCTGCGCCGGGTGCGCACGCTGGAAGAGGCCGGGTATATCCGGGGGTATCACGCCGATATCGACGCCCGCGAGCTGGGCTTTGAGGTGGCGGTGTTCGCCATGGTGCGGCTGCACAGCCAGGCCGAGGGCGATCTGAGCGCCTTTGAGGGGCGCTGCCGCGACTGGCCGCTGGTGCGCGAGTGCCACATGCTGAATGGGGAGATCGACTTCATCCTGAAATGCGTGGCGCCGGATCTGTCGACCTTCCAGAGCTTTCTGACGGGCGAACTGCTGAAGGCCGATAATGTGGCAAGCGTGAAGACCAGCCTGGTGATCCGCTGTGCCAAGGATGAGCCGGGGCTGCCGTTCGACGTGCTGGAAGCCCGGCTGGCGCGGAACGCCTGATTACCGAACCGATGCTGCCGCCCGCCGCGCCCCTGGCCCGGTGGACGGCTTGCCCCGGTGGACAGGCGGCCCCTTGGCGCTGTCAGAGGATACAGCAGGGCCGCCTGTGGCGGGTCTGGCGGATGGCAGTCAGACTTGACCACGGATTACTGCACATGCCACGGCCATGAACCGGGCCGCGCGGCGATCCGCCCGGCAGGTGCAGGGGGATCATGCGACAGGTTTGCCGCTGCCCGGCGCGGCTGTCAAACCTGTCGTCAGAACGGCGACAATGGGGCGACAGTCTGCAGCCGCGCCGGGCACTGTTCACGCCAGAAACCGCGCCGCCGCAATTCCGCCCCGATCCGCGCGCTGGGCCGCGCGCAGGGCCGCGAATCACCCCGCCGGTTACAGCCGGATGCAGGAGATCAGCCGCCCGTAATCAGCCTCGCGCTGATGGGTGGTGCGGCGGAAGGAATAGAACCGCTCGGGGTCGCGGTAGGTGCAGTGGCGCGTCCATTCGGCATGGCCGATGCCCGCGCGGCGCAGACGCCAGAGCGCATAGCCCGGCAGATCGAACAGGGCGCGATCGCCCTCGCCCTGCGCGAAGAAACGGGCGGATTCGGCATCGTCATCCAGAAATTCATACAGGAATTCGGGGCCAACCTCATAGGCGGTCTGGCTGATGGTCGGCCCGATCACGGCAGTGGTGTTTTCGCGCTTGGCCCCGAGGGTTTCCATGGCATCCAGCACGGATTCCAGCACACCCTCCTTGCTGCCGCGCCAGCCGGCATGGGCGGCGCCGATCACCCCGGCGGCGGGATCGGCAAACAGCACCGGCTGGCAATCGGCGGTCAGCACGCCCAGCACGAGGCCGGGGGTTGCCGTCACCATGCCATCGGCCTTTGGCAGCGGGCCGCCGTGCGGCGCCGAGACGGCCACGACATCGGGCGAATGGACCTGATGCACCGTGACCAGCTGTGCGATGCCCGCGCCCATGGCATCGGCCACGCGGGCGCGGTTGATTTCCACCACCTCGGCCAGATCCGATGATCCGGTGCCGCAGTTCAGACCCGAGAAGATGCCCGAAGACGCGCCGCCCCTGCGGGTGAAGAAACCGTGTTTCACAGGGCCAAGGGCGTCGGAGGTGATGATTTCAAGCATGGCGGTCCTTGGGATGATCCTTGGGGGCGGGGTGGTCTGGCGTCAGGTCTGGCCCGCCGCGAAGCCGGGTGGCGGCGGCGTTCCGGGGGCATGAAGCGCAAGGGCCTTGAACAGGGTGCCCATCTCGGACGGGTCTGTGAGCCTGTGCGTTGCCGAAAGATGCGATGCAAGGGCGGTGCCGGTCAACCTTTGCGCCAAAGCGGCGCTGCGGGCCGCGATGCCCAGCCGTTCCAGCAGCAGGCCCTGCGGCGTCAGCGCGGAGACCGGGCAGGGGGCGGCGGCCCGGGCCAGCGCCTGAAAATCGACATGCGCCGTCAGATCGGCGGCGCCGGGGGCGGCCAGTGGATCGGCATAGGCATGATCCTGCAGCGCCTGCAGCGTATCGCCGCGCGATTGCCAGCCGCCATAATCGACCACCAGCGCCGTGCCACCATGGGCGGCGATGCGGGCGGCTATTTCGGCGATGATCGGGGCGGCGGCGGGGCAGACCTCGACCACGTCACCGGGCCGGGTATCGGCCAGCCGGTGATCCAGCAGGGCCAGCGGCGCCGGGGCCGACAGGGCGAAGGCCAGCCGCCCGTCGCGCGCCGTGACCATGGTTTCGCGCCAGCCTGCGGCATCGCGGGTGAACTGGCGGATCGGCAGCGCATCGAAGAATTCATTGGCCAGCAGGAACAGCGGCGCCTGCGGCAGATCGGCGGCGCTGTTGGCCCATGTCACCGGATGCTGGCCCAAAGTGGCACGCTGGCGGGCGCGCAGGGCGGGCGAGGCCTCGATCAGCAGCACCTGGGCGGCGGCATGAAAGCCGGGCACCCGCGCGGTGGCGCCTGGCCACTCGGCGTTGCTCGTCACCACCGGCACGGCGCTGATCTCAACCGGGAATGAAGAGGCGAAGAGCGGCAGATCGGCAATGTACAAGAGTGAGGAGCCCAGCAGTTTCTTGGCCTCATTAGCTGGTTTCCCAGCCGTCAGTGAGAACTCTTCACTGACACCAAGGACAGCCCACGTGACCTGCCTTCCTCATCGTCTTCAGGATCCACAACAGGCATTCAGCCATATATTCCGCAGTGAACGACACAGCAATGCAAGTGGCAATCCAGCTGGATCAAGAGGTTAAGCAGTATAAATTCCAGAACACCATCAGCAGCAGCCATACTGAGACCAAGGCCAGCTTCTAGGATCCCTCAACAGTAAACCACAGGAATCCTGCCCCATGGTCAGCCCCAGCCAAGATGTGGAAAACAGAACTGGATACACTAACCCCAGTGTTCGCATCAGACTGGCAGGAAGAACCCACAGTAGAAGCTGAAACAGGCAACGCAAGAAAAGTGCAATCAGAGCCAAGACGGCAGGAAGCCAAACTAGAGAAAACAAAAGAACAACGAACTTAAAGAACTCCTTAGGCAAAACTGTAAACTGGCTAGAATTAACATGAATACCTGATGATCAAGATAACAGAGCTGAACAGCATCATAAAGAAAAACCCACTAGGAACAACATTCCATAGATTCCAAAAATTGACAAAATTGGCAATCATAACACCAGCAACAGAAATAAAGCTGGTGCTAAAACAAATCAAACATATGCGGCAACAGGATCCCTTTCACTCAGAATCTGAAAGCGCCACTGCCTGCAACCTGCAGGAAGGGCCTGCTCTCTGAACTTTCAGAATCTAATAAAGCAAATTTATAGCTTCCTACAAACAGGATGTCCCTTTCACATTTCTTACAGAAGCAGCACCCCTGCCCAGCACGCACCAGAATGATCCAGGTGTACAACCCTAAACTGATGGAAGCAAAAGCAACGCAATATTTGAGAACTTCAGGCATGGATCATGAGACAAGCACTTATAACTAAAATCAAACAGCAGAGCAGTAAAACTAGAAACTTTCAACACCGCCTCGAAAACAGCTCTGCAGAGCTGATCAGAAAAATTCTCAAGACGAGCAAGGAGTTCAGAAGGTAATCCGCAAGTCATTTACAAGGCCTCCGCGTGGATCTGGTACCAATGACCTCACTATCAGGGCTGCAAACATTAACCAAACTCATAACTCACCTGCAGGCAAGGGCAGCACCACCTGTCTGCCCACAGGGAGCATAGTCAGCTGGCAAGGAGC
This sequence comes from Gemmobacter sp., assembly GCA_034519525.1. Classification (GTDB taxonomy): domain Bacteria; phylum Pseudomonadota; class Alphaproteobacteria; order Rhodobacterales; family Rhodobacteraceae; genus Gemmobacter. Next base: position 41,785 of record JAXHOJ010000005.1, read on the forward strand.
ACTGGCACTAGACACCTTAAGTTTTCAGAAACACAGCGCCTCCTCCAGCACGACCATCTGTAAGAGCGTAACCCACAGAACGCCAGGAACCAGAGCTGAACTGCTCATGAAGAAGGAACAGATGGACACTGGATAATGAACCATCGATTCGACACGCACGGAAATTCAGTCTCGTGCGCTAGCAAGCAGGCAGAGACACTAGAAGGAAAAACAACGAGCTGGAATACACTGGACACACCAGCCGGGGGCAAAGCATGCGAGCTGGACCGAAAACTGTCATTCACCACCGGGCAAGACAGATATGAGACTTGATTGCAGAAACCCCGTGGACGCCTGCAGTTTTGCATCTGCAATCACATCCGAACTGAAATTGACCGTAAGTGAAAATAATTCATAGGAGCTGGGATATATAAGCAAGGTCGGGCCGAAAATCACAAGCAATGGCCAAGCAGGAGGAGCTAAACGCAAGGGATATTAATAGGAGCTTGGCAAGCCGAACCAGAAGACGCCGACAGCAATGCTTTCTTCACCCCGGCGGCGCGGCGCAGGGGGCGCCCCGCCTGTGCTGCCCGGATCGGCAGACCGGCTGGTGGCTGCAGCCAAGCTGGGTGGCGCGGTGGGCTTTGTGGTGATGGATGCCACCACAGGGGCGGTGCTTGAGGCCCGTGACGCCGATCAGCCCTTGCCCCCGGCCAGCGTGATGAAGGCGGTGACGGCGGGTTTCGCGCTGGACCGGCTGGGGCCATCGCACCGCTTTGCCACAAGGGTGCTGGCCACCGGGCCGGTTTCCGGCGGGATCCTGCAGGGCGATCTGATTCTGGCGGGCGGCGGTGATCCGGCGCTGGATACCGATATGCTGGGCGATCTGGTGGCGCGGCTGGCGGCGACGGGCGTGCGCTGCGTGACCGGGCGCTTTGCCCTTTGGGCCGGGGCCTTGCCTGCGCTGGACCGGATCGACGGTGAACAGCCCGATTTCGTGGGCTATAACCCGGCCATCGGCGGGCTGAACCTGAACTTCAACCGCGTGCATTTCGAATGGCGCCGGGCGGGGGCGGACTGGACGCTGCGCATGGATGCGCGGGCTGAACGGTTCATGCCGCCGGTGCATCTGGCGCGGGTGCGGGTGGTGCAGCGGGATCTGCCGGTCTTCGCCTGGGAGGGGGATGAGCAATGGTCTGTCGCCTCGGCCGCGCTGGGCAAGGGGGGCGCACGCTGGCTGCCGGTGCGCCATCCGGCGGGATATGCGGGCGAGGTGTTCCAGACGCTCTGCGCGGCACAGGGCATCCAGCTGCCCGCGCCGGTGTTGCTGGACCAGCTGCCTGCAGCGCGCGAACTGGCCCGGCATGACAGCGCGCCGCTGGATCTGATCCTGCGCGACATGCTGAAACATTCCACCAATCTGACGGCCGAAGTGGCGGGGCTGACCGCGTCGCAGGCGGCCAGTCTGCGCGGATCGGCCCGCGCGATGCAGGAATGGGCGCGGCTGCGCCATGGGGTAGCCGCGCAGATCGCGGATCATTCGGGGCTGGGGGCGGGATCGCGCATCTCTGCCGTGCAGCTGGCGCGGCTGATGGCGGGACAGGCGGGCGGGGCGCTGCCTGCGCTGCTGAAAGACCATGGGATGCGCGATGCCGAGGGCCGGGTGGCCAAGGGGCATCCAGTGCGGGTGCAGGCCAAGACCGGCACGCTGAACTTCGTCTCCACCCTCGCGGGCTATATCGACCCGCCGGGCGGGCGGCGGCTGGCCTTTGCCATCCTGTCGGGCGATCTGGCCCGCCGCGCCGCATTGCCCCCCGAAGACCGCGAGCGCCCGCCGGGCGGCGAGGCCTGGGCCAAACGCGCCCGGCTGTTGCAGGGGAAGCTGGTGGCGCGCTGGGCCGGGCTTTACGCCTGACCCGTCTTTACGCCTGACCCGGCCCGCCCCGCCGGATCAGGGCATCATGTGCCGCACGCGGGTGCCCCATTCGATGGCAGCGGCGTGCAGGCGGTCAATGTTCAGCTCGTGCCGGATTTCCTCCAGCATCCGCAGTTCGACCTCGCTGTGCTTGCCATCGGCGGTGACGACATCGCAGGCCAGCGCATAGGCGGTTTCATACAGCCGTTCCGGCAGGGTATCGCGGATCAGGCCGAAGAGCGCATCCAGCCCTTCTTCCTCTTCGAACAGGTCAAACACGGTGCGGCTGACCCGGCGGATGCGGTCGGCATCGTAATCGGCGAAGACTGGCATATGGTTGACCATGCGCGTGATCGCCACCAGTTCGGCGGTGCGCATGTTTTCATCCGAGGCCGAGGCTGCCACCATCACGGCGACAAGGGCATCCTGCGGGGAAAGCGAGGGGGCGGTATCGGGCACGGCGGGTTCCTTTGTTCTTTGGCCTTAGAATATTGACGCCGGGCGGGGGCGGCAATAGGACACGGGGGTTTGGCGGGCATGGGGCCTGCGATGATGAACCTTGAGGATGCGCCGATGTCCGCCCTTCGTGACGCCGCGATGAAATCGAAAGCCTGGCCCTTTGAAGAGGCCCGCCGGATCCTCAAACGCTATGAAAAGAAGGCTCCGGAAAAGGGCTATGTGCTGTTTGAGACCGGCTATGGCCCCAGCGGCCTGCCGCATATCGGCACCTTTGGCGAGGTGGCGCGCACGACGATGATCCGCCGCGCCTTCGAGGTCATCAGCGACATTCCGACGCGGCTGATCTGTTTTTCCGATGACGTGGACGGGATGCGGAAGGTGCCCGAAAACGTGCCGAACCAGGACATGCTGCACGCCAATATCCAGAAGCCGCTGACCTCGGTGCCCGATCCTTTCGGCAAATACGACAGCTTCGGCCATCACAACAATGCGATGCTGCGGCGCTTCCTGGATACGTTCGGGTTTGAATATGAATTCATCAGCGCGACGGAATTCTATCGCTCCGGCCGCTTTGACGACACGCTGAAGCTGGCGACCGAACGCTATGATGCCATCATGGCGATCATGCTGAAATCGCTGCGCGAGGAACGCCAGCAGACCTACAGCTGCTTCCTGCCGATCCATCCGGAAACCGGGCGGGTGCTGTATGTGCCGATGAAGAATGTCGATCCGGTCAACCATACCATCACCTTCGATGACGAAGATGGCCGGGAATGGACGCTGCCGGTGACCGGAGCTGACCAACAACC
>JAXHOJ010000050.1:0-17691 GCA_034519525.1 Gemmobacter sp.
GTAGGGGATCGCCGAAGTGATGAGAATCCGTGCCATGCGCCTGTCCTCTGCCGTGCAGGGCGCTGTTTAGCGCTTCCTCGCGTGACAGGTGAAAAGAGCTTTTGGCCTATTGGGCGCAGTAGCCGCCGTCGATCAGGTGATATGACCCGTTGATGAAGCGGGCGTGATCCGGACAGCAGGAAGAGCGTCAGCGCCGCCACCTCTTCGAACTAGCCCAGTCTTCCCACCGGATGGGCGGCCACCAGCGCCTGTTTCGTGCCGGGGGCAGGCCATCCAGCAGCGGCGTGTCGATGAAGGCGGGGCCCACGGCATTCACGCGGATGCCCTGGGCCGCATATTCCAGCGCGGCGGTCTTGGTCAGGCCCAGGAGGGCGTGTTTGGCCGCGACATAGGCGCCCGCATTGGCAAAGCCCAGGCTGCCGAGGATCGAGGCCATGTTGACGATGGCGCCGCCGCCGGTTTTCAGCATTTCGGGGATGGCGAAGCGCAGGCCATAGAAGACGGCATCCAGATTGACACCCATCACCTGGCGCCAGCCGTCCAGCGGGTATTCGCCCAAGGGCAGCTGCGGGCCGCCGATGCCTGCGTTGTTCACCAGTACATCCAGCCTGCCGCCTGCGGCCACCGCCTCGGCCCCCAGCTGCTGCAATGGCCCTCGGGGTTGGAGACTTATCGCCGCCACCGGGGGCGGCCTGCCCGCCCGATGCCACGATGCGGTCGGCCACGGCGGCGGCCTTGCCGAAGTCGAGATCGGCCACCACGACCCGCGCCCCGGCATGGCCAAGCGCCAGGGCGATGGCCTCGCCGATGCCGGAGCCTGCGCCGGTGACCAGTGCCGTCTTGCCTGTGAAGGTGATGTTCATCGCGGTCTCCGTTTTCTGGGGTGCAGTCTGCGCCGGGCAGGGGCCGGGTGCCTTGATCTGCCGCAAGGTGGGGGGTGGGGGTCAGGGGCCGGTGCGGGTGATGCGGGCGAGGATATCGAGCGTCACCACATCGCCCACCATATCGGCCCAGCCGGTGGCGCCGAAATCGGCCCGGCTGATCCGGCCTGTCAGATGCACGGTCATATGCGACAGATCTCGGCGGTATGGGGGCCCTGCTGGCGCATCACCTCGGCCTGCAGGGTGAGGGGGCGGGCGATGCCGCGCAGTGTCAGCAGGCCGGTCACCTGCGCGGCGGCGGCGGTGCCCGAAACCCCGGTGCTGGTGAACACCGCCTCGGGGAAATGGCGGGCATCGAGGACCGAGGCGCTTTTGAGCGCATCTGCGGCCATCGGGAAATCGGCGCTGGCCCCGGCGATGCCCAGGGTGACGCTGATCCGGCAGCGCGACAGATCGCTGACATCCAGCACGATATCGGCATGGCGGATCGGAAAGCGGCCGTGGACGGCCTGCTTGCCCATGGTGGTCGTGAAGGACACGCGCGAGGTATCCGCCGTGAGGCTGTAGCGTTCCGGCGCGGCCTGAAGCCCTGCGGGAAGTGCGATCAGCAATAGCAGGAGGAAAGCGCGGCGCATCTGGGCCTCGGGGTCGGGTCTGTGCAGACTAAGCCTTTGCGCGCAAAGGCGTGCAACACTTTACAGTGATGCTGCGGCTGCATCGGGGGCTTGCCATCGGGGCGTCAGGCTTTACCCTTTGCGTGCACAGGAGACATGACATGCAACAGATCCCGCTTGGCCGTTCTGGCCTGACCGTTTCGGAATATTGCCTTGGCACCATGACCTGGGGCACCCAGAACACCGAGGCCGAAGCGCATGAACAGATCGCGCTGGCGCTGGATCACGGGGTGAATTTCTGGGACACGGCGGAGATGTATCCGACCAATCCCACCCATCCCGAAACGGTGGGCAATACCGAGCGCATCATCGGCAACTGGTTTGCCAGGGGCGGGCGGGACAGGGTGGTGCTGGCCACCAAGATCACCGGCAAGGGAAAGCTGGTGCGGCCCGGCACGCCGATCACCGGGGCCAGTTTCACCGAGGCGCTGGATCAATCGCTGGCGCGGCTGCAGGCGGATTACATCGACCTGTATCAGCTGCACTGGCCCAACCGGGGATCTTATCATTTCCGCCAGAACTGGGATTTCAAGCCGCGCAGCAACCGCGCCGAAGTGATCGAGAACATGCTGGAGGTATTGCAGGCCGCCGAAGTGGCGATGCAGGCGGGCAAGATCCGCGCCATCGGCCTGTCGAATGAAAGCGTCTGGGGGGCGGCGCAATGGCTGCGGCTGGCCGAGGAACACCGGCTGCCGCGCATGATGACGGTGCAGAACGAATATTCGCTGCTGCACCGGCCCTTCGACACCGATTGGGCGGAGCTTTCGGCCATGGAAGATATGCCGCTGCTGGCTTGGTCGCCGCTGGCAACGGGGCTGATTTCCGGCAAATATGCCGGGGATGTGACGCCCGAGGGCACAAGGCGCGAACGCACCGGCGATCTGGGCGGGCGGATCACGGCGCAGGTGTTTCCTGCCGTATCGGCCTATATCGGGCTGGCGCTGGAACATGGGCTGGACCCCTGCCAGATGGCGCTGGCCTTCACCCGGTCGCGGCCCTGGCCGGTGATCCCGATCATCGGGGCCACCACGATGGATCAGCTGCGCAGCAATATCGCGGCGGCAGGGGTGACGCTGTCGCCCGAGGTGCTGGCGGGGATCGGGGCGCTGCACCGGGCCTATCCGGCGCCGTTCTGATCGGGCGACTTGCATCGGCCCACTTGCATCGGACTGGCCTTTCGGGCCTAGCTTGGACAGCTGTTTTGCGAAGGGATGCCATGCGCCGGGTTCTGGCCGTTCTGCTGTTGACCGGGCTGGCCGCCTGCCAGATGGCACTGCCCTGGCAGAAGGGCGGGGATACGCCAGTCTCTTCGCCTGCTGCTGTGGCGGGCGGGCCGATTGTGGGCGGGCCGATCACGGTGACGGCTTTGCCTGCGCCTGCGTCTGCCACTGTCGCCGGTGCGGCGGGGCAGGGCGCGCCCGGCGCCGGGCCTGCGCCGGTTGCTGTGCCGCCTGCCGTGCCTGTGCCTGAAGAGGCGGCGCCGGTGAATGCGGCAGAGGTGCCCGCCGTTCCCGCCGTGCTGAAAACCGAAGAGCAGGTGGCCTGCGAACGGCGGGGTGGCAGCTGGTCGCCGGTGCCGGGCTCATCGGCGCGCAGCTGTGTGAACCGCACGCGGGATGCGGGCAGATCCTGCCAGAAGCGCAGCGATTGCGAGGGCGAATGTCTGGCCCGATCCCGCAGCTGTGCCCCGATCCGGCCGCTGTTCGGCTGCAATGACATCCTTCAGGCCGATGGACGGCAGGTGACCCTATGTATCGACTGATCTTTGCCGCGCTGCTGTTGCTGGCGGCCTGTGGCGGCGGGCGCGAGCCGGACCGGCGCATCACTTTTCGGGACCGCGCGGTGCCGATCTATTCCAATGCGGTGATGACCATGGGCCAGCTGCAGGGCGAATGGCAGCAGGTGGGGGCCTTTACCGCCGGGCGCGGCGGCTGTGCGCCGGGCCGGGTGAGCTTTGGTGCGCCGCAGGGCGCGGCCATTCCGCTGCAGGCCGATCTGTGCCTGAACGGCGCGCCTGCACGGGTTGCCGGGCTGGCGCAGGCGCCGGTGCCGGGGCGGCTGATCCCGCCGGGGGGCGAAGGGCCGGGGATCGGCCAGACCTGGTGGGTGCTGTGGGCCGATGTCGATCTGCGCACGCTGGTGATTGGCACGCCTTCGGGCGAGATGGGGTTCATCCTGAACCGGGGCGGGCCCTTGCCCCATGACCGGCTGGTGGCGGCGCGGGAAATCCTTGAATGGAACGGCTATGATCTGAACCGGCTTCAGCTGTTCTGAACCGCAGCGCGCAAGGCGCGTATCAGCCGTTCTGAACCCGGGCGCGCAGCTGCTGCAGGTGGCTGGTGAAATCGCGGGCGCCCAGGGCGGCCTCGCGCACCAGCCAGTCGAAATGCGCGCTGATCGAGGCGACGCGGGCGGTATCGCGGAAGGCGATGTAATGCCGCCCGAGATAGACCACGGCCAGCAGCGGGCCAAAGATGGTGACCGGCGCCGAAAACACCCGGCGGGCATCGAAAGGATAGATGCGCAGCGAGGGATAGAGCTGATCGGCCAGCGTCTGCAGCCGGTCGAGCTGGGCGCAGCGCGGACTGTCGGCGGGCGAGGTCGGCGTAATAGCCGGTACGCAGAGGCGAAAGCGGTCCAGCTCATGCAGGGGGAGCGCGATCTCATAGTCCGACCCCGCGCCCCGCATCCATTTCAGCCGGTCTTCGAAGGCGCCGATGGCCTGTTCGGAGGTGCGGCCCAACTGCGGCTCGATATTCCCATTCCACCATGGCGCGGGTCTTCAGCATGTCGGGCAGGGTCGCCGGGCACATGGCGGATCTTGTAGCCCGCGGCCTCTTGATGCCAGCCGAAGATCCGTTCGTCGATCAGGGCGCGGGGGGCTTCGGTCAGCGTTAGGAACGCCGCCAAGAGATCGGCGAGTGGTCCGGGACGGCTCGGGCAGACCCAAGAAGCCAGTCTGCACTGATCCCCAGCGCGTGGGCGCAGTCGGCGGCAAGCTGGGCATTGGGCATCCGGGTGCTGTCCTGCAAAAGCGCCGAAATGGTCGAGCGGTCGACCCCGGTCTGCCGGGCCAGTTCCGACTGGGTCATCTTGCGGCTGGCCATCGCCTCGGCCAGACGGCTGCGGAACAGGGTGGCGCGGTCGCGTTTGTCGATCATTCTCACGCCCTGTTACAAAATCCAGCATCGGTGACTTTTCGATGCGGATTGTCAGAATTCCGGCAGGGTTTGTCCAGTGCTACGACTGTGCAAATGCAGAAACCCGGAAACCAGATGAAACGCCACGCCGCGCCCCCTGTCGAATGGATCACCCTTGGCCTGCTGCTGGCCACCTATGCGCTTTGGGCCATGGGCACGACCTGGATTGCGGCCTGGTCGCCGCTGGCCGGGGTTCTGGTGACGGGGCTGGCCATCGCGCAGTTTTCGTCGCTGCAGCATGAGGCGCTGCATGGGCATCCGTTCCGCCAGCGCTGGCTGAACGAGGCGGCGGTGTTTCCGGCTTTGTGCCTGACGGTGCCTTATGGCCGGTTCCGCGATACGCATCTGGCACATCATCACGACCCGGTGCTGACCGACCCTTATGACGACCCGGAGTCGAACTATCTGGACCCGGCGGTCTGGGGGCGGCTGGCCGCGCCGCTGCAGCGGTTGCTGATGTGGAACAATACGCTGCTGGGCCGGGTGCTGCTGGGGCCGCTGATCGGCACGTTTTTCTGGCTGCGCACCGAGGCGCGGCTGATCGCGCGGGGCGACCGGGCTGTGATGCGCGACTGGGGGCTGAACCTGCTGGGGCTGGTGCCGGTGGTCTGGTGGCTGTGGCTGGCCCCGATGAGCGGCTGGGCCTATCTGGCGGCGGCCTATCTGGGCCATGCCATCCTGAAGATCCGCACCTTTCTGGAACACCGGGCGCATGACCTGCCGCGGGCGCGCACGGTGATTGTAGAAGATCGCGGGCCGTTGGCCCTGCTGTTTCTGAACAACAATCTGCATGTCGTGCACCACACGCACCCGGGCGTTGCCATGGTATGACCTGCCTGCGCTGTATCGTGCGCAGCAGGCCGAGTTCCGGCGGCGGAACGAGGATTATGTGTATCGCAGCTATGCCGAAGTGGCGGCGCGGCATCTGATCCGGGCGAAAGACCCGGTGCCGCATCCGAAATGGCCTGATCCGAAAGCGCCGGTTGCGGAAGATCTGGTCAGCCGGGCGTGACGCGGCGGAAGGTCGGGGTGCTGGTGGAATTGTCGAAGAAGGGCACGCCGGGCTGATCGCCCCCGCGCAGGATCATCGACACTTCAGACAGCACCACCTCGGTGATGAAGGGCAGATCGAGGCGGCGGGCCTCGGTCAGGCCGATCCAGTGCAGATGCGACAAGTTCATCGCAGGCGGCAGAGAAATCATCCAGATCGCCCGCAATCCCGGCGGCATCGGCCAGAAAGAACCGCGCGTCAAAGCGGCGGGGGCGGCCGGGCGGGGTGATGGCACGGAAGACGAAGCGCAGGCCATCGGCCACGGGGCACAGACCCCGGGCGGCAAAACCCTGCCAGCCGGCGGGCACCGGGCCGGGCCATGCCCCGGGGTGGCCAAGGGCAAGCCCGGTTTCCTCCCACAATTCGCGGATGGCGGCGGCGGCCAGCGCCTGCGGGCCGGGGGCGTCTGCCAGCAGGGCAGCCTGAGCTGCGGCTATGGGCCGGGCCAGCGGCACCTGCGCATCGGCGGCATCGACGGCGCCGCCGGGGAAGACATATTTCGACGGCATGAAGACCGCGCTGGCGCCGCGCATTCCCATCAGGATCTGCGGCCCGGCTTGGGTCTGCCGGGCCAGGATCACGGTCGCGGCCGGGCGGATCGGTTGATCCGTCACGCGTGGCCCCCGAACCCGTGCATCCGGCGCGACCATTGCAGGGCGACGAAGGCCCCCTTGATGCGCGGCAGCAGCCACAGCGACAAGGCGACGGTGGCCACCGAAAAGATGGCCGTCAGCACCAGAGGATCGGGCCGCCATTTCACGAAGGCCCAGAGCACGGCCGGCCCCACGATATGGCCGACCACAAGGATGGTGATATAGGCCGGGCCGTCATCGGCGCGGTGGTGGTGCAATTCCTCGCCGCAGACCGGGCAGGTGTCGTGCACCTTGAGATAGCCGCGCAGCATCGGGCCGGTGCCGCAATTGCGGGCAGCGCCGCCGCCAGCCGCGCAGCAGGGCGGGGCCGATCGGCCTTTCGTCAATGCTATGTGCCGGGTCGGTCATCGGGTTTTCCTCATGCGCCTGTGCTGCATCTTATGCCGGCCGCCCCCGCCCCGGAAAGGGCTGCAGATAACATGCGCCGGAAAGTCGCAATTCACCGGACCGTGATAGCGGGGGCTGCAGAATTTGGCAATTCAGCGACGGAACGCCCGGATCGGGGCGTTTCAGGAATAACGGTGCCATGCAGAGGCGGGCCGTGAGACAATCAGGAGACGGACCATGCAGAAAAGAACCCTCGTATATACGCTGACCCTTGCGGCTGTGACCTTCGGTGCGCTGGGCACGGCGGCCATGGCGGACCGGATGCGCCATGACGGGCATCCGATGATGGGGATGGGGCCGATGATGGGCCATGGCGCGATGATGGATTTCGACGCGCTGGATGCCGACAAGGATGGCAAGGTGACCCCGGAAGAGCTGGCGGCGCATCGCAAGGCCCGGATCGAGGGGCTGGATGCCAATGCCGATGGCAAGATCGACGCCGCCGAACTGGTGGCCATGCAGATGCGCGAGGCCGAAACCCGCGCGAAAGAGCGGGCCGAGCGGATGATCGCCATGATGGATGCCGACGGGGATGGTGCCCTGGGGGCGGCAGAACTGCTGGCCATGCCGATGCCCGGGGCCCGGATGATCGAACGGCTGGATACGGACGGTGACGGCGCGATCAGCAAGGCCGAATTCGATGCCGCCATGGCGCGGATGGGCGAGCGTGGCGGGCCGCGTGGCGAAAAGGGCAAAGGCCCGAAACATGGCAATGATGACTGAGGCCTGATCGCGGGGGCAGGTCTGCCGGAAGGCAGGCTGCGCCCCCATCCCCTTCCGCGCGGCTTGTGGAAGGGGGCACCGGGGAATACTGCTGTCTGCGATGTCCATGCCGCTTGATGATCTTGCCCATCTGCCCGAGGAAACGCTGCTTGCGCTTTATGCTGCAGGCGACCGTTCGGCTGCGCGGGTGCTGACCCTGCGGCTGACCCCGCGCATTCTGGGATTTGCCGCCCGCCTGCTGGGCGACCGGGCCGAGGCCGAGGATGTGGCGCAAGAGGCGATGCTGCGGCTGTGGCGCATCGCCCCGGACTGGCGAGCGGGCGAGGCGCAGGTGACAACCTGGCTGTACCGCGTGGTCAGCAATCTGGTGACGGATCGCCAGCGCGCCCGGACAAGGCGGCGGGCAGATTCGCTGGAGGATGCGGCAGAGCCGGTGGATGAAAGCCTGGGCGCCTATGCCACGCTGCTGGAGCGGGACAGGATGGCGGCGCTGGATGCGGCGCTGGCCCTTTTGCCCGACCGGCAGCGGCAGGCTGTGGTGCTGCGGCATCTGGAGGGGCTTTCCAATCCCGAGATTGCGACGATCATGGAGATCGGCGTGGAAGCGGTGGAAAGTCTGACGGCGCGCGGCAAGCGCGCCCTTGCCGCCGCCCTTGCCGGGCAGCGGGCCGAACTGGGATATGAGGATGAGGGGGTGTCGCCATGACGCCGCAGGATCTGGAAGAGCTGTTTGCCGAAGCACGGGCGGCACATGCGTCTGCGACCCCGCCGGACCTTTTGGCGCGGGTGCTGACCGATGCCTATGCCGTGCAGGATCAGCGGGGGCAGGATCTGCAGGGCGCGCAGGCCGTGCCTGCCCCGGCAGCGCGCCGGGGGTTCGGGCTGCTGCGCCTCTGTGCGGGCCTGTTTGGGGGCACGGCGGGGATTGCCGGGCTTGCCACGGCCATGGTGGCGGGGGTGGCCATCGGGCTGGTGCAGCCCGCGCCGGTTTCTGCCATGACGACACTGCTGTGGCCCGAAGAGGCCGCGCTGGATACCATAGAACTCATCCCGAATTTCGGGGCGCTGTTGCCGGAGGGTTGAGCGATGAAGACCGAAGTGACGCCATCCGAACCGCCGCGTCTGTCGCGTGGGCTGCGGCTGGTGCTGATCCTGTCGCTGGGGTTGAACCTTGCGGTGGCGGGTGCCGTGGTGGCGCTGGCCATCAAGGGGCCACCGCAGCCGCGGGGCGACATGGTGCGCGATCTGGGATTTGGTGCGTTCAACGAGGCGCTGGATGACCGCGACCGGGATGCGCTGCGCGACGGGTTCCGCAAGAAGATGCCGGATCTTGGCAAGGCCAAATCCGTCATGCGGGCCGATCTGGATGCCGTGCTGGTGGTGTTGCGGTCAGAGCCCTTTGATCCGGCGGCGCTGGATGCCGTATTGGCCGGGCAGCGTGAGCGGGTGCTGGAGCGGGTGCAGCTGGGCCAGACCCTGCTGCGCGAGCGGTTCACCGCGATGACCCCCGCAGAGCGCGCGGCCTTTGCCGACCGTCTGGAAAAATCGCTGACGCGGCGCGGCAAGCGGCACTGAGGCGGATCAGGCGGCGCTGCGCCCCAGCATCACCTGATTGCGCCCACCCGCCTTGGCGGCCAGCAGGGCATGATCGGCCTTGTTGACCAGATCGGCCAGACTGCCCTGTTGCAAGACCTCGGCCCCGGTGCCGCCGGCGAGGCCGATGGAGACGGTGACATGCAGGGTTTCGCCCCCCGGCAGCGGGATCGGGCGGTTCTGCACCACGTCGCGGATGCGTTCGGCGGTGGCGCGGGCTTCGGGCATGGCCGTATCGGGCAGGGCAACCAGAAATTCTTCGCCGCCAATGCGGGCGATCAGATCGGAACCGCGCAGATTGTCTGACAGGCGCTGGGCGACGGCCACCAGAACCGAATCGCCCGCGGCATGGCCCCAGCGGTCATTCACGCTTTTGAAACGGTCGATGTCGATCACCATCACGGCGAAAGCACCGTTGCGCAGCAGGGCCCGTTCCGCGATGGCGGCCAGCCGGGGCAGGGCGTAGCGGCGGTTGTAGAGGCCGGTCAGCGGATCAATCGCCGCCAGCCGCAGGCCATCGCGCAGCGAGGCGCGCAGCCGGTCTGCCGTGCGTTTCTGCGCCAGAAGCCGCTGCAGGCGCAGCGCCAGTTCCGCCCCCCCGCCCGATTCGGTGCAGATATCGTTCGCGCCCATGTCATAGGCCATGGCTGCTTCGGGCAGATCGGCGTCGGGCATCATCAGCAGCGTGGTGGCATGGCGGCTGGCACTGCGCGAGCGCAGTTCCGACAGCAGGCGCAGCCCGCCCCCCGCCCCGCCCAGATCGCTGTCGATCACGAAAGCATCGGCGGTGGCCCCGGGATCGGCCAGCGCCTCGGCCCGGGAAAGCACAAGGATATGATCGGCCAGCCGCCGGTCCAGCAGCTTGCGCCAGCGCAGCGCCGTGTCGCGCCGTTCGGTAACAAGGGCGGCCGTGCCCGGCATGTCAAAGGCGGTGGCGGGTTCGGCCAGCCCGAGGTCGCGCAGGGCGGCGCCCCGTTCTGTCAGATCCGTCAGCATGGCGCGGCTGCGCAGCAGGTTGCGGATGCGCGCCATCAGCAGCGGTTCGGATACGGGCTTTGCCAGAACGTCATCCGCCCCGGCCTGCAGCGCGGGCAGGCGCTGGGCCGCGTGGCGCGGACCGCAGAGCGCGATCACCGGGATATCGGCGGTGCGGGGATTGCTGCGCAACGCCTCGATCACTGCGGTGCCGGGCTGATCGGGCAGGGCCAGATCCAGCACCACCAGATCGGGGCGGTTCTGCAGGGCGGCGGCAAGGCAGCTTTCGCCATCCTTGGCCAGCAGTGGGGCATAACAGGCCTCGGCCAGTCTGGCTTTCAGCACGATGCGGTTGGTCGCCACATCATCGACGATGAGGATCTTTCCGACCATGGCATTGCTCCTGTTCGCGCAGTATGACCCTGTGACAGACAGCATCCGGCCATTTGGTTAAGATTTGCTTTCCAAGTGTTAATTCAGCGGCCGTTTCCACAGGGGGTTTTCAGGATGACGACGCGGGATTCGGCCGAAACGCTGGCCTTGCAGGCGCTGGGCTGGCTGCTGGGGCAGGAAGAGCTGTTGCCGGGCTTTCTGGCCGCCAGCGGGGCGGCGCCGGGGGATCTGGCAGGGCTGGCGCGCGATCCTGAATTCATGGGGGCGGTGCTGGATTTCCTGTTGCAGGATGACGAGATGGTGATCGCCTTCTGCGATGCGGCGGGCCTGCGCTATGAGGCGCCGATGCAGGCGCGGGCCGTTTTGCCCGGCGGGCCGGGGCCGCACTGGACCTGAGGCGGCGCCCCCTTGCCAAGACGGGGCGAATCCCTATCCTGCCGCCGCGCGGAGCAGGAGATTGCGGCATGATCCAGGGTTTGATTTTCGACAAGGACGGCACGCTGTTCGATTTTCGCCGCAGCTGGGGCGCCTGGGTGCAGCGCCTGCTGGCCGATATTGCCGAGACCGAGTCGCATAAGGCGATTCTGGCGCAGGCCATCGGATTTGACCCGGTGAGCGGCGATTTCGCGCCGGATAGCCCGGTGATCGGCTGCACCGCGCCCGAAATTGCGGAAGACCTGCCGCCTATCTGCGCGAGAGACCTCGATGAGCGTGGCCCGATGACGCAGCTGGCCGCCACCGCCCCCATGGCCGAAGCCGTGCCGCTGCTGCCCTTGTTCACCACGCTGCGGGCGCGCGGGTTGAAGATCGGGCTGGCCACCAATGACACCGAGGCCCCGGCGCGGGCGCATCTGACGAGGGCACGGGCTGCTGGCCTCTTTCGATTTCATTTCTGGTTACGATTCCGGTTACGGAGGTAAACCCGCCCCCGGCCAGCTGTTCGCCTTTGCCCGCCAGACCGGGATTGAACCGGGCCGGATCGCGATGATCGGGGACAGCCTGCATGACATGGCGGCGGGTCGGGCGGCGGGCATGGTCTGCGTGGCGGTGCTGACCGGCATTGCGGAAGAGCCCGAACTGCGCCCCCATGCCGATGTGGTGCTGCGCGATATTGGTGCGCTGCCGGGCTGGCTGGATGCTTTCGTGGCGGCCTGATCGGGCCATCGCACGAAAACGACCAAAGTTTGTCGCAGGCATTGTCTGCGTGACAATCGGCTTTCCGTCATCCTGACCGCAGTGAGATGCGGCCCGGAGGATGAGCATGAGCGACGATCAATCCCGCAAGCGCAAGGCGGGCACGCGGTCCGGTGGTCATGCAGGCAACCGGGCGCGATCCCGCGCGGCGGTGATCGACCAGATGCCCTGGCGCATCCCGGTCAATCCCGACCGGCCGGTGGAACCGCTGGATGCCGAAGGCGTGCAGCGCGTTCATGCCACTGCAATGCGCATCCTGAAAGAGATCGGCATCGAGATGCTGAACCCCGAGGCCTGCGAGCATCTGCGGCAGGCCGGGTGCAAGGTTTCGGGCACCAATGTGAAATTCGACGAGGATTTCGTGATGGAGATGGTGCGCCGCGCACCACCGCAATTCACCATCACCCCGCGCAACCCCGAACGCGAGGTCATCATCGGCGGCAAGCACATGGTCTTTGTCAATGTCTCCAGCCCGCCGAACGCCTGGGATCTGGAACGCGGCAAGCGGTCCGGCGATTTCGAGACGTTCAAGGAATTCATGAAGCTGACGCAGTATTTCAACTGCATCCATATCGCGGGCGGCTATCCGGTGGAGCCGGTGGATATTCACCCCAGCGTGCGGCATCTGGACTGCCTGTTCGAAAAGCTGACGCTGACCGACAAGGTCTGCCACGCCTACAGCCTCGGGTCCGAGCGGGTCGAGGATGTGATGGAGATGGTGCGCATCGCGGGCGGGCTGTCGGATGCCGAATTCGAAGAAAAGCCGCGGATGTATACCAACATCAACTCGGTCTCGCCGCTGAAGCATGATTACCCGATGCTGGATGGGGCCATGCGCCATGCGCGGCGTGGGCAGCCGGTGGTGGTGACGCCCTTCACCCTGGCGGGGGCCATGGCGCCGGTGACCATGGCGGGGGCCGTCGCGCTGAGCCTGGCCGAGGCGCTTTCGGCCATTGCGCTTCTGCAATGGATCAAGCCGGGCTGCCCGGTGGCGATCGGCACCTTCACCTCGAATGTGGACATGAAATCGGGGGCGCCGGCCTTTGGCACGCCGGAATACATGCGCGCCACGCAGATGACCGGGCAGCTGGTGCGGTTCTACGGCCTGCCGCTGCGGTCTTCGGGCGTCTGTGCGGCCAATGTGCCGGACGGGCAGAGCATGTGGGAAACCTGCAACAGCCTGTGGGCGGCGGTGCAATCGGGCACCAACATGGTCTATCACGCGGCCGGCTGGCTGGAGGGCGGGCTGATCGCCAGCCCCGAGAAATTCGTGATGGATTGCGAAGTTTTGCAGATGATCCAGCGCTATTGCGAAGCGGCGACCTTTGCCACCAGTGATGATGATCTGGCCTTTGATGCCATCCGCGAGGTGGGGGCAGGCGGGCATTACTTTGGCTGCCAGCACACGCAGGACCGCTATCAGACCGCCTTCTATGCGCCCTTCGTCAGCGACTGGCGCAATTACGAGGCCTGGCATCAGGATGGCGCCGTCTGGACAAGCGAACGCGCGCATCGGCTGTACAAGCAGATCCTTGCGGATTTCGAACCGCCTGCGATGAACGGCGATCATCTGGAGGAGCTGACGCGCTTTGTGGCCCGCCGCAAGCAGGAGGGCGGGGCGCCAACCGATTTCTGATCTGCCCGATTTCTGACGCGCCTGCCGGGGCCGCACTGGCCCCCGCCCGGCCAAGCGGCTAATCTGGTCCGAAAGCCGGATCGGAGACAGACATGACCCCGCAGATGCAGCACAGGCTGGAAATGGGCGCCATCGGCGTGGCGGCGGGTCTGGCCTGCCATCTGCTGGCGCTGGTCTTCGACGGCGATCTGCTGGGCGCGCGGACGGGGCTCGCGCTGGCGGCCTTGCTTTCGGTGTTCTTTACCGCATTGCTGGCGATGACCGGGCCTTTGCGGCCGGGCCGCGCGGCGCTGGGCGCCTTTGGTCTGGCGCTGGTGGTGGCGGGGCTGCTGGCCCTGGCCAGCCTGCGCTTCGACACGGCGGAAGAGCTGTTTGAAAGCCCTATCCCCTTTCTGTCCTATCTGGTGCTGTGTTTCGTGCCGCTGCCCTTTGTCATCGCGGCAGTGCAGGGCCGGTGGCGCGATTATGCGCTGTTGTTTTCGGCGGCCTGGACCATCGTGATCCGCTATGCGGCGGCCTGGCTGTTCGTCGGGGTCGTCTGGCTGGTCATCTTCCTGTCGGATCTGCTGCTGTCGCTGGTGGGCATCGAGGCTTTGGGCGATCTGGTGATGCTGCAGCCCGTGGCGCTGGTGGTCACGGGGCTGGCGCTGGGTTTGGCGATTGCGGTGGTGGATGAGCTGGCGGATGTGGTATCGCCCGATCTGGTGCTGCGGCTGCTGCGGCTTTTGGTGCTGCCGGTCTGCATCGTGCTGGGGCTGTTTCTGTTGGTGCTGCCGGTGGCGGGGATCGAAACGGTGTTCAGCAGCATTTCGGCGGCGGCGACGCTGCTGACGATTTCGGCGCTGGTGGCCACGCTGGTGACGGCGGCGCTGGATCAATCGGGGGCCGAGCAAAGTCGCAGCCCGCTGATCCTGCAGCCCGCACGGGTGCTGGCGCTGATGTTGATCGTGCCCTCGGGGCTGGCGGTCTGGGCGGTGTGGGAACGGGTGGCGCAATATGGCTGGACGCCGGACCGGGTCTTTGCCGCCGTGGTGGCAGTGCTGGGGCTGGGCTATGGGGTGATCTATCCCGGCGCTGTTCTGCTGGGCCGGGGGTGGGAGACACGCATCCGTCAGGGCAATATCGCCATGGCGCTGGCGCTGCTGGCGGCTTCGGCGCTGCTGCTGACCCCGGTGCTGAACCCGCAGGCGATTGCCGCGCGCAGCCAGCAGCGGTTCGATGACGGGCGGCTGACGGTCGAGCGGCTGGATCTGGCCGCGCTGGAGGAATGGGGCCGCGCCGGTGACAGCGTGCGGCAGGCGCTGGAGGATCGCGCGGCGCAGCCGGGGCAGCAGGCGCTGGCCGACCGGCTGATGGCCAGCCCGTCGGCGCCCGCTGCCGATCCTGATCTGACGGATGAACGGCTGCGCGCCAATCTGGTGGCGCGGATGCCACTGCGGCCTGCCATGATGACTGCGCGCTGGCAGCGGATGCGGTGCTGGCGCAGCTTTGGACCGATGAATTGCACGAATGGAATGATCTGTGCAGCATGGCGCTGCCGGATGGCCGCCCGCGCTGCGTGCTGGTGGCGGGTGATTTCTGGCCCGAAACCCCGGGCGACGAGGCGCTGGTGATCCTGGCGGATGCCGAGGGCTATCTGCGGCTGTCGGGCTTTGGCGCGCTGGAGAGCGGGCTGACGCGGCTTTCGGTCTCGACCCTGGGCGCGTCGGTGCCGCAGGGCGAGGCGGCGCTGGCCTATCTGGCCGGGGTGCTGGATGCCGAGGCCCCGCCACTGGTGGCGGCGCCCCTGCAGGTGCTGGAGGTGCAGGGCCTGCGGATGATGCCGCAGCCCTGAGACGGCGATAAGGGAATTGTTAAGCCCCCGCAGGCTAATCTTTGCGGGAATCAGGGGGCTTATGCCATGCACGGTCTCATCAACAGGTCGATCCAGTGCTTTCTGCGCGATACCTATGGGGCGCCGGTCTGGGCCACCATCGTGCGCGAGGCGGGTCTTGGGTTCGACAGTTTCGAAACGATGCTGACCTATGATGCCGCCCTGACCGATGCGGTGCTGGAGGCTGCGGCGCGCGTGCTGGGCAAACCGCGCGATTATGTGCTGGAGGATCTGGGAACCTATCTGGTGACCCACGAAAACACGCAGGCGGTGCGCAGGCTTCTGCGGTTTGGCGGTGTCAGCTTTGCCGATTTCCTGCATTCGCTGGAGGATTTGCCGGGCCGGGCGCGGCTGGCCTTGCCGGATATCGAATTGCCGCTGACGGGCTCGAGCCTCCCGTCCGATGCGCGCTCGAGCTGCGCGGCGTGCCCTGGCTCGAGCACCGAAACGGGTGTTGGCGCTTCGCTCCGGAACGAGCCAGGATCCGACCCGACGAACGTAGCGGCAGAGGTATCCAGACGGAACCCGGCTGCGCGGTCGATGACCGCCCGTGCCGCAGCTCCCCCGGCCGCGCCCGGCGCAGCGGCGCCCGCGACACCCGCCGCGCTCGACGACCTTCCGTTCTCCGGATCAGGTAGTCGATCGTCGCCACTGCAGGCGGCAACGCCCAGGACGAGCGGAGCCGCCGACGCCGCGAGCCCGGGCAGCCACCGCAGCCCCGAAAGTACGACCAACGGGTTCCCAGCCCCGACGCACACGCTTCGTTTCATGGCAATCCTCCCGCGAACAGCACGATGGCACGGTATCGGCCATGGCCGCCCAGGTCAACCTTCAATCGGCGGCCCGCAACGCTCGGGCTTGCGTGAGCTTCTCGAAGAGGGGATAGTGCACCAGGGATTCGTCATGCGGAACGAAGTGGCTGACATTGCTGCAGGGGTTGGTGATCGGCGTGGTTTCTGTCCGTAGCGTCGGCGCTCATGCCGCTCGGCTTCGGCGCGTGGGTGCTCCTTCGCTGGCTGCGAAAACGATTCGCGTTCCGATGGTGAAGCGCGTGTTCGTGCGTACACCCCGGATGTGGCATTCTCCCTGGCATGTGCGGACCCGGCTCCGAACGGTGCAATCCCTGCTCGACGCGCAACATCGCATCGACGCCTTGATCGAGACCATTCAGCGCAGGCGCCTGGGCCTCGTGGACGCGATGCGGATCGTGCTGCCCGAAGTGTGCGCGCTCACGGGCGCGCGCGAGGCGGCCTTTCTCCGGACGTTCTCGGAGGAGCTCTCGCTCATCACGATCCGGTGGTCCTGCGCGCCGTCGGCGGACAAGTGCGACGCACTGCAGCAGTACGACAGCAGAGCGCGTGGCGGATGTCACGGACCTGGGCGGGGACTGGCAGCTGCTCAGACGCTGGACGTGGCAGGGACTGGTTCGGCACAGCCGGGGTGTGGATCGCGAAGCCGTCGTGCGATCGAGAGGACCTGAGCCACCGTCAGGCGCTGCTGCACGAAGCCTGCGAGCAGGTTCCCGGCAACTACTGCAGGCGATTCGAGCCGCGCGGGAGAAGCATGCGGTGATCATGCAGATCAGCGGCCGCGCTCCGGCATCGCGTGCTGGGGGAGGGCTCCGCAAGGCGGTCGGGGCGCTGTGCACGTCCGTGCCCGTCGATCGATTGCTGCTGGTGTGCCAAGGCGGGCGAGGTCGATGCCGACACGCTGCACATCGAAAAGCTCTATCGCGAAGGAGAGCTGACCCTCGACACGACGGGCTCGCTGCCAGCCGATCCGCGGGAGCGCATCCTGCGGGACCAGGCCAGCCGCCTCCCTTCGCGGCGAAGACCGCGCCCTGCTCGACGACCTCGGGTTCGGGGGCGCGCTCGAGGTGCTCATCAACGGCATCGTCGATGCGGAGCTCGTGGGCAAGGTGCTGGTCGCACCGCGCACGGAGCGTTCAACACGCACGATCGGGGAGCTGCTCGCGAGCTTCGCGGGGTTCATCCGCCAGCGCGTGGTGGACTTTCACCGCAGTGGCGCACCCTGGCCAGGACCTTCCGCAGGGCAGACGTGGCGCGGGTCCAACCCGGAAATCGAACGACTACCTCGCCGGTGGCTCTCGCCCCGCGAGGCGACCCGACCGCCATGCTCTACGCGGACATCGACGGGTTCACGCAACTGTCGGAGCGGGTGCTCAAGACGCCGAGCGCGGTGGCGCAACTGGTGGCGCTGTGGAGCCGGGAGGTGGTCCACCTCGTATGGGAGCACGGGGGTGCGTTCGACAAGATGGTGGGGGATTGCGTGATAGCGCTGTTCCGGTCCCCCGTTCTACGCGGGGCCGGGGGAGCGCCTGCTCGCCCGGCGCTGCGTTGCGCAAAGGCCATTCGCGACATGACGCGGAGCCTGCCGCACCGCGCGGGCTGGCTCACCTGCCGGAGAGCCTCTGGGCGTCACAGCAATACGTAACTGG
>JAXHOJ010000015.1:0-114953 GCA_034519525.1 Gemmobacter sp.
AGTTACGTATTGTATTTTGGAAACGCCTTGCGCCACCAGCTGCGCCACCAGCCGTTCGGCGCGCTGCGCCCCCCGGCGGGCAGGGGGTGGTGATCAGCCGTTCCAGCCGACTTTCGCGCGTCGGGTCGTAGTAGATGCCCAGATCATCCGCCACCAGGCTGAGCGGGGGCACCAGTTCCGCTCCCAGCCCGCGCGAGCGCAGAAAGCCGTCCTCGACCTGCAGCACGACAGGCGCAGTAAGGCCGGGCGGTTCCCCTTGCCCAGACAGCAGCAGCGGGCGCCCGGTGCGGGCGGCCAGGCGCAGCGGCGGCTTCGGGCGGATCGCGGAACTGCAAGGGGCCACGGCGGCCGAACACCTGTCTGCTAGCGGCCCGCGCTTCCACAGCCGCATCCCGGCGGCCACATGGCCCGCGCGATCCTGACGGAAGGCGCGGACCTCGGCCTCCATCTGGTCGAGCGCCTGTTCGAAGGGGCAGAGCCGGTCGCGGCAGGGATCATACCAGACCGGGGCCAGGATCATGGCGGCGGCAAACAGCTGCGTGCGGGTGAGCCTGCGGTGGCGGCGCGGATGGGGCGCCTGATCCGCCGTCAGCCCCCAGCCCGCATAGAAGGGCTGGCCGAAGACATGGGGCCGGTGGCCCGCGCAGATCGCCTCGAACCCCAGCTGCGACGATACGGTATAGACTGCGACCGCACCTTCCAGCAGCTGCAGCGGCGAGACGGGATCGGCCAGAAGGGTGGTGCGGGCATCGGTATCGGCAGGGCCGAAATGGCCGGGGCGCCAGCCGCTTGCTGGTTTCTGGATGCGTCTAGATGACGATCCGTGCTTCGCGGATGATCGGCGCGGGCGGTGGCCAGCATTTCGGCAAAGCTGGCGGCTGTGGCACCGGAATGGCGGATCGCGGCATCGCCGCGCGTCTGATCCACCACCAGAACATAGCCGGGGGCAGGCAAAGGGGCGGTGGGATCGTGAATGTTGTATTTTGAAAGGTCGAGTGCGCGCATCCGTGACATTCCATCCCGCGCGCGTTGCAGAATGTTCGAATCGTCCAGCGGATCGCGGGCCAGCAGCGTTTCGAGGCGCGAGGGGGAGGCGGTATCGAAATGCACCCCCAGCCCGTCGATCATCAGGCCCAGCGGCGGATCACCGGCCCGGCCGGGGCGCAGCGAGCGCAGAAAGGCATCCTCCAGCCGCAGCAGCGGCACGCCACGCCGGGCCGCCACAGCCTCGCCCCGCGCGGCATAGGGCGAGCGGCCCCAGACCACCACGCCATCCGCAGGCCCGGGCAGACCCAGCTGCAGGTCATGCCCGGCCAGCTGCAGGATGCGGCGCAGCCGGGGCTGGCGCAGGAACCCCGCATTGTAAAAGAAAAGCCGCCGGGGAGCCTCCCCGGCGGCGTGATGGTCTGAAGGGCTGCGATCCACCGCGCCTCAGCCGCCGGTGCTGGCCGCGCTGGACAGCGAGGTGGCGGCATCGGTGGTGCCGGTGATGGCGCCGATGGTCTTTGTCCATTGCGAGAAGGGCGCTTCGGTCACATAGACGGTGTCGCCATCCCGCACGAGGAAATCGCGGGCCTCGAACATCCCGGTGGGCTGCGTCAGATCCAGCACATAGACCATGCGCTGATCGCCGCGCAGGTCGCTGCGGCCCAGAACGGCATTGGCAATCACCGCCGGTTCGTTGCGGAAGACGAAGACGCCGGTGGGATCGGCCAGGGTGGTGGACAGGCCGCCGACCTGGGCAATCGCCTCGATCGCGCTGAGCGTCTGGCTTTCGAAGGGCACAAGGCTTTGCGTGCCGGTGGCGCCCAGGGCGGTGAAGGCGCGCTGATCGCGTTCGACCACCACCTCGTCGCCGCCGCGCAGCGCGATGTCGAGCGCGGGGTTTTCGTAGAGATCCTGCAGCCAGACCTTGCCGGTTTCGCGGCCGCGCGTCACGCGCACCAGGGCGCTGGCCGGATCAATCGCCACGCCGCCCGCCTGGGCCACCATGGCGCTGAGCGTGCGGGTCGGCCGTTCGATGGGATAGACGCCCTGCGCCGAAACCGCGCCCGAAACGGTGACGGTCTGGCCATTGCCGGCCAGCCGCTGCACGGTGATCTGCGGATCGGGGGTCTGCGTGTCGAGCTTTTTGGTGACGATCTCGCGCAGGCTTTCGGGCGTCTGGCCCGATGCCTTGATCTTGCCCGCATAGGGTATGAAGATATTGCCCTGTCCGTCGACCTGAACCTCTTCCAGCACAGAGACGCGCTGCCCGGTATTGCCCAGCAGCGGGTCGTCCTTCACGTTTTCGAAGATGGTCATCGACAGCACATCGCCGGGCTGGATGGTATCGGACCCCACGACACCCGCCTTCAGGAAGCTGCCGCTGAAACCATACGCCGGCATGACAGAGCTGGCACGGGTCACACGCGGGTTGACGGTGACGATGAAGGCATCGCCTTCCCGCAGCACCGAACCTGCAAAGATTTCACGCTTGGTGGGGCCTGAGCGTGGCAGGCCGCAGGCGGCAACCGTCGCGGCAAGCGCGACAAGGGCCAGAATTCTGGCCCCGTTTGACGTCGTCATTCTCACTGCTCGGGCTCCTGTTTTGGTTTTGCCTCAAGTTTTTTTGAAACCCTACATAAAGACTGGAAAAAATGCCAGTCTGTCATTGCGGGTTCATTTGACCAGCCGCAACTGTTGCCGAGGTGCCGCGTTGCCCGAAACCAGTGCATCATAGGGGTCTTCGGGGGCAAGCATCATATCCACCACCTGGCGCAGCAGGGCGCGGCGGCCCCGGGTGGAATAGAAGCCGCCCGGCACCTGGCTGGTTTCCAGCAGGTAGTGGCGATAGTCGCGGTAGGCGCGGCTGTCGGGGCGGCGCGGCTGGCGGAAGAAATCTGGCAGGCTTTGCGACGAGACGAATTCGGGTTTCGAATAGACCGCCGCGCCAAAGGTTTTCAGCGGCAGCCCGCGCCACAGCACCTGCTGGCCCGCGGTGGAATTGACGGTGACGGCGCTGCGCGCATCGTTCAGCAGCGGCGCGAGCTTGCCGCCGCGCACGAAATGCACCCGGTCCGCGACGCCATGCTGTGCGGCAAGGCGGGCGATTTCATGCGCAACGGGGATGCGGCCATCCTCCAGCGGATGGGCCTTGAAGACCAGATGGTGATGGGTCGGCGCGCCACGGGCAAAGCCTTCCATCACCAAAGCCAGAAACTCTGTCATCGTGGCGAAGGGAGAGTGCATCCGGAAGCTGGAATCATGTTCCAGCTGCAACAGCACAAGATGATAGGGAAAGCCGCCGTTGCGGATGCGCCAGGTGGCCAGCCTGCGTTCCAGCGCATGGAAGGGCAGCAGGGCAAGGCGGCGCAGATACAGGCGGAATTCCTGCACTGCCGTCAGTGCCCGGTGCGGGCGGAAGTTGCGGTAGCGCCGCCGCCCCAGCATGACAAAGCCATGATACAGCGCGCCATAGAAGATGTGCTGCCGCATGTCGCCCCAGCGGGCGGGGGCATCCGGCAGATCCATGTCGGATTGTTCCAGCGCATGCTGCATTTCGGCCAGCGAAAGTTGCATCAGGCGCGAATGTCCGTTCGACCCGCCGCGTTCATAGGTGACCCAATGGGGGCGCAGATAGCCCTCTTCGAAGACATGCACCGTCAGGCCCGCTGTGCGGGCGATGCGGATCGCCTGAGCATGTATCGGGCGGGTATCGCCATACAGCACGATATCGGTGATCTGCCGGGCGAGGATCAGCCCGGCCAGCGTTTCGGGCCAGCTGTCGGGGCTGTCACGGTAGGGGATATAGGTGCTGCGGTCGCGCCAGAAGAAACGGTCGCCCGCATTGAAGCCGACACGCCAGACCTGCGCGCCGGTTTCGCCCAGCATCCGGCCAAGCCTGTTGAACCAGGGCCCATGCGGACCCTGCAGGAACAGGAAGCGTCTGCCCTCGCCTGTCACACCGATGTCATTGCCCTGCATCCACATCCCCTGTTTCTACCATGGCCCCTGGCGGACCCGCAGAAAAAACTCGCCCATGGCACAGATTAGCGGCCAAGCCGGGCGGGTTTGTGGCGGTGGCGCGGCAGGCTTCGGGTCTTGCGCCCTGCGGAAGGCGCGGCCATGATCGGCCGAGATCAGGAGGGCTGCATGTTCACGGGGATCATCGGTGATGTGGGGCGCGTGATGTCGGTTGCGGGGCAGGGCGATCTGCGGGCCCGGATCGCGGCAGATCGGGCGACGGCGGGGCTGGCCATCGGCGGCGCCGTGGCCTGCGATGGCGTGCGGCTGACCGTGGTGGCGGTGGGGCAGGCGCCCGCGCCCTGGTTCGAGGTGCAGATCAGCGCCGAAACGCAGGCCTGCAGCGCGCTGGGCGCCTGGACCGAGGGGGCGCTGGTCAATCTGGAACGCCCGCTGCGGGTGGGGGACGAGCTGGGCGGGCATATCGTTTCCGGGCATGTGGATGGGGTGGCCGCGATCCTGGAGGCGGTGCCGGAGGCGGGGTGCCTGCGTCTGCGGCTGCGGGTCGATGCGGCGCTGGCCCGGTTCATTGCACCGAAGGGGGCCGTTGCGCTGAACGGCGTGTCGCTGACGGTGAACGAGGTTGCGGGCTGCGACTTCGGTGTGAACCTGATCCCGCATACCCGTGCCGTGACCAATCTGGGCCATGCTGCGGCGGGCGGGCAGCTGAATGTCGAGGTGGATACGATGGCGCGCTATGTCGCAAGGCTGGCCGAATGGGCGTGATCGGGCATAATCGCGGGCCGGTGCTGCAACCGGCCTCGGGCTGGAAACGGCATTGCTGGCAGCAGGCCCGCGCGGCGCTGCTGCCCACCCTGCCGGTCGAGGTGGTGCGGATGCGGGTCGCCCGCGCCCGCGAATTGGGGCTGGATTACAAGACCTATGCCGGTGTGCGGGCGCAGACCGGGCATGATGTGGTGGCCTTCCTGTTTTCCTCCAATGCGTTGCGGGTGATGCCGCGGCAGCCGCAGATCCCGCCCGATCATGCGGCGCGGCTGGCGGCGCTGCAGGCGGTGGGGCGGATCGGGCTTGCGCAACTGCCGCTGACGGCCCGTGATCTGGCGTGCAACCCCGAGCTGGATGCTGCCCATCCGGCGCCCGCCGCCTTTGCCAGCTTTCGCCATCAGGCCGCCTGCCTGCGGGAGGCGCTTGGCACGCTGCCGGCAGACCGGGTGATTCTGATCGCAGAGACCGCGCTGGAGCGCGAATGGTGTGCGGCGGGCCGGCTGGCCGCTTGCCTGCCGGCCGCCGCCTTCTTTGGTCCCGGGGTTACAGCAGCTGAAAATCCCCGGCATTCAGGCTGGTGACCCCCTGCAGGACGGCCACGATGCGTGGATCGCCCCCGCCATTGCCATCGGCATCCCAATAAAGCGTGCTGGCACTGCGATCGAAGATGAACGTGCCCTCGCCGCTGCTGAGCGTCCAGTCATTGGCAAGGTGCAACGATTTTGTCATGCCGCCAAAGCGGCTGACCTCGAAGGCCAGAAAATCCTCGCCGCTTTTGAAATCGCGGATCAGATCGGATTCTCCGACCTCGGCATCGCTGTTCCACAGAAAGACATCGGCGCCACCCCCGCCGGTCAGGGTGTCATTGCCATTGCCGCCCACGAACCTTTCGCCATACTGGCCGCCCGCGATCTCGTCGCCCAGATAGGTGCCGATGATGCCGTCGATCCCCCAGGCATCTTCGACATTGTCGAAACCGTCATTCTTGATCTGGCCGCCATCGCGGCCCAGATCGACGCGGATGCCGCCCAGCTTTGCCCCGGTGAACTGGCGGCTGAAATCTATGATATCCAGCCCGGTGCCGCCATCGAACCAGTCTTTGCCCTCGCCACCGATAAAGCGGTTATCGGCGCCGGAACCGCTGAACCGATCGTTGAACCGGGTGCCAGAGATGTGTTCGATGTCGATCACCCGGTCGATATGGCCGTAAGGATCCCGCACCTGCCCCCGGATGGAACCGTTTTCGACCGTCACCTCCAGATCGGCCACAATGCCGCGCGTGCCGCCCAGCCAGTAATCATCGTGATAGCGCAGCCAGTCCTGCACATCGTCCAGCCGTTTGCCCGCCGCATCATAGCTGTCGGTGCCGCCGTCGATGGTATCGTGGCCACGATAGCCGGAAAAGGCATTGCCCGCCGTGGCTTCATCGCCCACCAGCCGGTCTGACAGACGCGATCCGCCCAGATCCTCGAACCCGGTGATCTTGTCGCGTCCGCCCCAGGGATCGTGGATCACCCCTAGTTCGATATTGGCGCGGATGCCCCGGATCATGCCATCGCCTTCGCTGAAATGGGTTTCGCGGAAGCCGATCAGATCGCGGCCGTCACCGCCATCATAGGTGTCATTGCCGATGCCGCCTGCCACCTCATCGTCGCCTGCGCCCATGCGATAGGTATCGCGGCCGGCATCCACCCCCACCAGCGCGCGGGAGTCATTGCCCGCGCTGCCGATGATCGTGTCATTGCCCGACAGCAGCATGGACCAGACAGTTTTCGCATTCGGCCCCGGGCCTGCATCATCCGACGGCGCCCCGAAGAGGTTCACCCAGAATTCCGAAAAGCTGCCCGCCGCGCCCTTCTTGCCGAATTCGGACAGGGTCAGCACATCCTGCCCCTTGTCATTGGTGATGACGATGCGGCCGATGCGACCCCCCACAGCCTCGTCCGCATCATAGCGGAAGCGGCTGCCGGTCACGCGCAGCTGGAAATCCTCGAACCCGCTGCTTTCGCCCAGTCTGTAGGTGAAGGTCGTGGCGCTGCGTTCCAGAACCTTTGAATCCGAAACGCTGTTGAACAGGTTGCCGGGCCAGCCGTAGATCCCGCCGTAAAGTTGCGTCAGTTCGATGCGCGCCATGTCTGCCCTTTGCCCGGAGGCTGCTATTATGCCTTTCGGCCCTGCCGCATCATTTGTGTAAATCAGACCTGACGCGAAAACCGATTCGCGCAAAAGTTAACGGGGAGGCGCGCCGCGGCCAAGGCAGGTCTGTGGCGGAAACCGGACGCCCGCGCGGGTGCGCCGGGCTCTCTGGCAATTGCGGGCGGCTTCGGCTAAGGCTCGCGCAACGAAAGGCGGCTGAGATGAGCGAAGACAATTACCGGGATGCGATCTCTTCGGTCGAAGAGATCATCGAGGATGCCCGCAACGGGCGCATGTTCATTCTGGTCGATCACGAAGACCGCGAGAATGAAGGCGATCTGGTGATCCCGGCCGAGAAATGCGACGCGGCGGCAGTGAATTTCATGGCGACCCACGGGCGCGGCCTGATCTGCCTGACGCTGGCCAGCGACCGGATCGACCAGCTGGGCCTGCCGCTGATGGCGCAGCAGAATTCCTCGCGCCACGAAACCGCCTTTACCGTCTCGATCGAGGCGCGCGAAGGTGTAACCACCGGCATTTCCGCCAAGGATCGTGCGCTGACCATTGCGGTGGCCATCGACGACAGCAAGGGCCCGCAGGATATTGCGACGCCCGGCCATATCTTCCCGCTGCGCGCCCGCGATGGTGGCGTGCTGGTGCGGGCAGGCCATACCGAGGCGGCGACCGATGTGGCGCGGCTGGCAGGGCTGAAACCCGCAGGTGTGATCTGCGAGATCATGAATGATGACGGCAGCATGGCGCGTCTGCCCGATCTGGTGACCTTTGCCCAGAAGCACGGGCTGAAGATCGGCACGATTTCCGATCTGATCGCCTATCGCCGCCGCCACGACAATCTGGTGAAAGAGCGCAGCGTCAAGCGCGTGTCTTCGGTGCATGGTGGCGAATGGCTGATGCGCATCTTTTCGGATGTGGCGCAGGGTTCGGAACATGTGGTGCTGACCAAGGGCGATATTTCCTCGCCCGAACCGGTTCTGGTGCGGATGCATGCGCTGGACCCGCTGGCCGATGTGCTGGGGATCGGCGGGGCCGAAACCACGGGCGAGCTTTCGGGGGCGATGCGGACCATCGCGGCCGAGGGGCGTGGCGTCGTGGTTCTGCTGCGCGATACGCAGATGAAGCTGGCGGAGGGGGGCGAAGCCTCGCCGCAGACGCTGCGCCAATACGGGCTGGGCGCGCAGATCCTGGCGGCGCTGGGCCTGCAGGACATCACGCTGGTCACCAATCACAAGGCGCCCAAGGTCGTGGGGCTGGATGCCTATGGCCTGTCGATCACGGGCACCCGCCCGATTGCGGAGTGAACCATGGCTGCCTCTGAACAACACCACACGCTGGCCCTGCCGCAGTTCGACCGCCCGGTGAAGCTGCTGATCGTCGTCGCGCCCTATTACAAGGACGTGACCGACAATATGGTGGCCGGTGCCCGCAAGACCGCCGCCGCCTGTGGTGCCGAGGTCGATCTGATCGAGGTGCCCGGCGCGCTGGAAATCCCCACCGCCATCGGCCTGGCCGAGCGGCTGGCCGATTATGACGGCTATGTGGCGCTGGGCTGCGTGATCCGCGGCGAGACCACCCATTACGACACCGTATGTAACGACAGCTCGCGCGCGATCACGCTGCTGGGGCTGCAGGGGGCCTGCATCGGCAATGGCATCCTGACGGTGGAAAACAAGACACAGGCCGATGTGCGCGCCGATCCTGCCGGGCAGGACAAGGGGGGCGGCGCTGCCGCCGCCGCGCTGCATCTGATTGCATTGGCGCGCAGCTGGACCGGCACGCGCAAGGGCATCGGCTTTCGCAGCGAGACAGGACCGAAAGCATGACGACAAAGCCCGACAAGAAACAGATGCGATCCGCCGCGCGGTTCTTTGCCGTGCAGGCGCTGTTCCAGATGGAAAGCTCTGACCAGACGGTAGAGCGCGTGGTGCGCGAATTCGAATCCCACCGCTTTGGCGAGGTGTTCGAAGGCGAATATGAAATGGCCGAGGCCGACCAGAAGCATTTCCGCAATCTGGTATCCGAAGCGGTGAACTTTCAGGCCAAGATCGACCAGATGACCGACCGCGCGCTGGTGGCCAAATGGCCGATCGACCGCATCGACCCGGTGCTGCGGGCGCTGTTCCGGGCGGCGGGAGCGGAAATCGTGTCGATGGATACACCGCCCAAGGTGGTGATTACCGAATTCGTCGATGTGGCCAAGGCCTTCTTCCCCGATGGGAAAGAACCGAAGTTCGTGAATGCGGTCTTGGACCATATGGCGCGCGAAGAAAAACCGGCGGCATTTTCCGCCTGATCCCAAGAACTGTGGGGCGGGGCGCGTCACAAGGGTATCCGATCCTGAAAGGAACCCCGATGTCGCCCCGCACCGCCCTTGCCGCCCTGATCCTTGCCGGCGGGCTTGCCAGCCCGACCGCCGCTGAACCGCCCGCCGGGCTGATGCAGCATTGGCAGCTTTCGCGTATCGGCGATGCCGCCGCCGCTTTCCCTGCAACGCTGGATCTGCGCGACATGCCGCAGGTGGCAGGGCAGGCCCCCTGCAACCGCTGGTTTGCCACTGTGACCCTGTCTGGCACAGGGCAGGGCGCCCCTGCGGCGTTGCAGTTCGGCCCCATCGGCGCCACCCGCATGGCCTGTGCCGATCTTGCCGCAGAGCAGGCCTATCTGCAGGCCCTGGCCGCCGTCAGTGCCGCCCAGCTGGATGCGGGCGCGTTGATCCTGACCGGAGCCGATGGTCTGCGGCTGGAGTTTCAGCCCCTGCTGCCCTGATCTGCGGTTTTGATCCGCCTGCGACCCTTTGGCGCTGGCGGGTTGTTGCAAAGATGTTAGCATCAGCCCGATACACAGGGGGAAAAGACATGCCCAAACTCATCCGGCTTTATATCGTCAATGTCGCCATCGGCTTTGCGCTGGCCATGGCCTTTGTGGCGATGCTGGTCTGGGCCGATATCGCCGGGCTGCGGCACCTGATCCTGGAGACAGAGATGGGCTGGCTTGCGGCGCTGATGATGGTGATGTTCCATGGCGTGCTGTTTGGCGGGGCGCAATTCGCCATCGCGGTGATGCGGATGGCCGAACCGGATGACGGGCCGAAGGGCGGCCGCCGGGCGCCAAATGGCCCGCCGGTGCCGGTGCGCGTGACGGCCGATGTCAGCCCGCGCCAGATCCAGATGCGGCGGCGCTGAGACGCAGATGGACCCAAAAAAGAAAAAGCCCGGGTTGAACCGGGCTTTTTCTTTTGGTTTCAAGTTGTTGCATGAATCCCACGCATGTTGCTTGCCCCCACGGCAGCCATGGGAACCGGCCCCTTTCCGGCCCCTTTCCGCCTATTTGCAGGGCCAAAACGGCGGAGCTGCGCTGCTTTTAAGGGGGTATCATGTCCCTGCCTTGAACCTTTTCCGGGGGTAGCCAGTTGTCCTTGCACACCGCGGCAACAGGCTGCGGCCTTTGCAAGTGAAAGGATATGCCATGACCAAGAAGACACTCCTCGCTGGTGCCTCGACCCTCGCGCTGCTGTTCGCCGTTCTGCCTGCCGCCGCGCAGGATCTGACCGGGACCGAAGAGCTGAATGAGCGTCTGGACGATATCAACGAAGTCGTCGAAGAGGATCTGGCCGAAGCAGAAGATGCGGCACGGTTTGGCAACCCGGAATTCCGTCAGGGTCTGTCGGGCTCGGCCTCGCTCGGCTATTCGGGCAAGACCGGCAACAATGAATCGCAAGAGCTGAGCGTGGGTGCCCGTATGCGCCATGCACAGGGCAATCTGGTGCAGAATATAGGCGTTGCGCTGGATTTCGCAGAAGATGACAATGCGAAGACCAAGGAAGACGTGTTCGCGGTCTATGATGCGAACTACTACTTCGATGACAAGTTCTATGGCTTCCTTCTGGGCCGGGTGGAATTTGACGGTCTGGCCTCGACCGCGGGCGACGTTGACACCGATGCCTTCGTGGGTATTGGCCCGGGTTACCGCGTGATCAACACCCCGGACATGACCTGGCGCGTTCAGGCCGGTGTGGGCGTCAGCTATCTGAAGGACGGCGTCGGCGACAGCGAAACCGAAACCGGCTACATCGCCTCGTCGCGCTTCTTCTACAAGTTCAACGAGAACATCTTTGCCACGAACGACACCGATATCCTGAAGTCGGATACGGCGCTGCGCGTGAACAACGATCTCGGTGTGAACTTCAAGATGACGGATACCTTCTCGACCCGCGTCAGCTATCTGACCGAGTATAACGACAGCCGCGCGATCCGCAGCGACAACAAGCTGGGGGTGTCGCTGGTGATGGGCTTCTGAGGCCCATCCTGACGGATCTTTTCATCTGACTTGGGGGCAGGGAAACCTGCCCCTTTTTTACGCCTGTGCAGGCGTTGTCAGGATTTCCGAAGGGGGGTAGGTGGCGGGCCCGCAGCAACCGTGGGTGACTGATTTTCCCGAGAGCCAGAGGTCTCAGGTGGGTGCCAGGTAACAAGACCAGGATCCTGTCAGAGCCAGCCCCCGTTCGTTTGCTTATCGGCCACTGGAAAAGTGTCCCACACGCGAGGAGCAGCACCCGCCACCTTTACAGATAGGCGCAGCAACCCGCGCTGACAAGGGCTGTGCGAAGGGGGGGCCAGATGCCTTCACACAACACTGGGCAGGCCGCCTCCGCGGTTGGCCGGTTTCTGCCGGGGCGGTGCTAAAGCCGGTCACGCCGCCTTGCGGGATGTTCCCTCTATGTTCATAATGTAGGGATGCAGCCTGTTGTCATGCCCCTGTCCCTGCCCACCCCTGGCCAGCGCCTTGCGCGGGGCGTCTGCCGCCACCTGCTGGGCCATGGCTTTGTCACTGTCGAGGAGCTGGTGCCTGCGCCGGGCCTGCGTGTCGATGTGATGGCGCTGGGCCCGAAAGGCGAGATCTGGGTGATCGAATGCAAATCCGGCCGGGCGGATTATGCGGCAGACCGGAAATGGCAGAATTATCTGGAATGGTGTGACCGCTTTTTCTGGGCGGTGGATACCGATTTTCCGGCGGCGATTCTGCCGGTGGAAACCGGGCTGATCGTGGGCGATGATTACGACGCCGAAATCCTGCGCATGCCGCCGGAACAGGCCCTTGCGCCGGCGCGGCGCAAGGTGATGGTGCAGAAATTCGCCCGCCATGCCGCGCTCAGGCTGCAGGCGCTGCGCGATCCCGGGATCAGCGGTTCTTTCCTTTAGGCTTGCCATCGGCCAGCATCCGCGCGGCTTCGGCGGCGGCGCGCAGCTCTTCTGCGATTTCCTCTGCCTCTTCCGGGTCGAAATCCAGCGGCAGTTCGATACCGCCCTCTGCTTCGATGTAGATCCGCACCATGCCCACATCGGTCGGCCCGATCTGGATATTGGCGGCGATGTCGCTTTGCTTGTCGATGCCCATGGCGGTCTCCATATTATGCTGCGCCCGGCCTAGCGCCGAAATTCTGTCCTGTCCAGCGCGAGAGGGGGCTTGCAATCCCCGGCACAGGGGGCTAAATCGCCGCCAGTGCCGACTTAGCTCAGTAGGTTAGAGCACCAGATTGTGGATCTGGGGGTCCCCCGTTCGAGCCGGGGAGTCGGTACCATTTCAGACAGCCGCGCCTTCGGGTGCGGCTGTTTGCATTTCGGCCCCGCTTTTTGCTTGCGATGCGGGCAGCCCCGCTTCACGCTGGCATCAACAGGCCCCGCGCATGCTGGGGCAGGGGGATGCCATGCCACAGTTGAAAACCAGCGCCGCCGATATGGTCGCCGCCGCCCGCGCCCGGATCACCGAGGTGGAAACCCGCGATGCCATTGCCCTGCTGGATGACCCGGGTGTGGTGATCGTCGATCTGCGCGATATCCGCGAACGCGAGCGCAGCGGGTATATTCCGGGCAGCTTTCATTGCCCGCGCGGGATGCTGGAATTCTGGGTTGATCCGCAAAGCCCTTATTTCAAAGAGATTTTCGGGCAGGACAAGCAGTTTGTCTTTCATTGCGCCTCGGGCTGGCGGTCGGCTTTGGCGGTGGCCGTGCTGCAGGACATGGGGTTTGCAGCCGCGCATCTGCGCGAAGGTTTTTCCACATGGGAGGCGCAGGGCGGCCCGGTCGTCCGGTCTGCCGATCCCCGCTGACACCCGGCCGCGCGGCTTGCTTTTCGGGCGGGCGTGGCTATGGTCGCCCTCCCACTTCAGACGGAACGCGCCATGATTCAAGACCCAGCCCGCCGCATCCCCCATGTCATTGCCCGCGAGATCGGCGCGCAGGCGCCGCAGGTGGCCGCCGCGATTGAATTGCTGGATGGCGGGGCCACGGTGCCTTTCGTCGCGCGATATCGCAAAGAGGCGACCGGGGGGCTGGATGATACGCAGCTGCGCACGCTGGCCGAACGCCTGACCTATCTGCGCGAGCTGGAGGCGCGGCGGGCGGCCATCTTTGCCTCTGTTACCGAACAGGGCAAGATGACCGATGATCTGGCGGCAGGGATTGCCAAGGCCGACACCAAGGCGGAACTGGAAGATATCTATCTGCCCTTCAAACCCAAGCGCCGGACCCGGGCGATGATCGCCCGCGAAAACGGGCTGGGCCCGCTGGCCGAGGCGATTCTGGTAGACCGCAGTGCCGATCCGGCGAAACTGGCGGCGGGCTATGTCACCGAGGCCGTGGCCGATGTGAAAGCGGCGCTGGAAGGCGTGCGGGATATCGTGGCGGAATCTCTGGCTGAAAATGCCGAACTGCTGGGCCGGTTGCGTGGGCACATGAAACAGGTTGCGGCGCTGAGCGCGACGGTGGTGGCCGGGAAAGAGGCGGAAGGCGCCAAATTCTCGGATTACTTCGCGCATCGTGAACCCTGGGGCAAGGCGCCCTCGCACCGGGTTCTGGCCATGCTGCGTGGCCGCAATGAGGGTGTGCTGAACATTGATCTGGAAATCGACGCCGATGCCCCGCGCGGGCAAAGCCCGGCGGAACGCATCTGCGGCGCGGCGCTGCAGGCGGGCAGCACCGGGGCAGGCGACCAGTGGCTGCGCGAGGCGGCCAGCTGGGCCTGGCGGGTGAAGCTGAAAACCTCGCTCACGCTGGATCTGATGGGCGACCTGCGCGAGCGGGCCGAGGCCGAAGCGATCAACGTCTTTGCCCGCAACCTGAAAGACCTGCTGCTGGCGGCACCTGCAGGCGGCAAGGCCACGATGGGGCTGGACCCGGGCATCCGCACCGGGGTGAAGGTGGCGGTGGTGGACGCCACCGGCAAGGTGCTGGGCACCGATACCGTCTATCCGTTCCAGCCGAAGAATGATCTGCGCGGCGCGCAGGTGACCATCGCGCAGCTGATCGCGAAGCATGGGGTGAAGCTGATCGCCATCGGCAATGGCACGGCCTCGCGCGAGACGGAAAAGATGGTGGCCGATCTGCTGGGGCATCTGCCGGGCGAAAAGCCGGTGAAGGTGATTGTGTCCGAAGCGGGGGCTTCGGTCTATTCGGCCAGCGAACTGGCCGCCAAGGAGTTTCCGGGGCTGGATGTCAGCCTGCGCGGTGCCGTGTCGATTGCGCGGCGGCTGCAGGATCCGCTGGCGGAACTGGTGAAGATCGAACCGAAATCCATCGGCGTCGGCCAATACCAGCATGATGTGGATCAGCACCGCCTGGGCCGCAGCCTGGAGGCGGTGGTGGAAGATGCGGTGAACGCGGTGGGGGTGGATCTGAACACCGCATCGGCGCCGCTGCTGGCGCGGGTGTCGGGCGTGGGGCCGGGGCTGGCCGAGGCGATTGTGGCGCACCGCGATGCCAATGGCCCGTTCCAGACCCGGCGCGAGCTTTTGAAAGTGGCACGGCTGGGACCGAAGGCCTTTGAACAGGCAGCGGGCTTCCTGCGCATCCCGGCGGGGAAGGAACCGCTGGATGCCTCCTCCGTGCACCCCGAAGCCTATGAGGTGGCGCGCAAGATCGTGGCGGCCTGCGGGCGCGACATCCGCAGCCTGATGGGCGATGCGGCGGCGCTGAAACGGCTGAACCCGCGCGATTTCATTGATGCGAAATTCGGCCTGCCCACCGTGCAGGACATTCTGGCCGAACTGGAAAAACCGGGCCGCGACCCGCGCCCGAGCTTCAAGACCGCGACCTTTGCCGACGGGGTGGAGGATATCAAGGATCTGAGACCGGGCATGATGCTGGAAGGCACGGTCACCAACGTGGCGGCCTTTGGTGCCTTCGTCGATATCGGGGTGCATCAGGATGGTCTGGTGCATGTCAGCCAGCTTGCCGACAGCTTTGTGAAAGACCCGCATGAGGTGGTGAAGGCAGGGGATGTGGTGAAGGTGCGGGTGGTCGAGGTGGATGTGCTGAGGAAGCGCATCGGCCTGACCATGCGCAAGGACAGCGCGGATGCCCGTGAAAGCGCGCGTGACCGCGCGGCGGATCGCGGCCCGCAGCCGCCGAAAGGTGGCAAACCCGCGCCGCGCAGTGCCAGCCCGCAGGGCGGCGGCAGCGGCAATGCCTTTGCCGATGCGCTGAAAGGCAAGTTCGGGCGCTGATCCGCTGCGCGGGCGGGGGCGCTGCCCCCGCACGGCCTGCGGCCTCCCCCGGGATATTTGGGCCAAGATAAAGGAGTATGCCTGCTTTTATCTTGGCCTAAATATCCTGCGGGGGGGGTGCCGATCGGGCGCCACTGGTTCAAGCCGGAGCGGCACGGGGGCGCAAAGCCCCCCGCTCTGCCGGAAACGCCCCGCACGCGGGTCAGGCGGCGGAACCGCCCACCGTCAGCCCGCCGATCAGCAGCGAGGGCTGGCCCACGCCCACCGGCACCCATTGCCCGGCCTTGCCGCAATTGCCGATGCCGGGATCCAGCTTCATGTCATTGCCGATGGCGCGGATGTTCTTCAGCGCGGTGGCGCCATCCCCGATCAGCGTGGCCCCTTTCACCGGGGCACCGATCTTGCCGTTCTGCACGCGATAGGCCTCGGTGCAGCTGAAGACGAACTTGCCGCTGGTGATATCCACCTGCCCGCCGCCGAAGCCCACCGCCCAGATGCCATCCTTCAGATCGGCGACCATGCCTTCCGGATCGGCGGTGCCATCCAGCATGTAGGTATTGGTCATGCGCGGCATCGGGATATGGGCGAAACTTTCGCGCCGCCCGTTGCCGGTGGGGGCCACACCCATCAGCCGGGCGTTCTGGCGGTCCTGCATGTAGCCCGTCAGGATGCCATCCTCGATCAGCACGTTCTTTCCCGAGGGCGTGCCTTCATCATCCACCGAGATCGAGCCGCGACGGTCGGGGATCGTGCCATCATCCAGCACGGTGACGCCCGGCGCCGCGATGCGCTGGCCCATCAGGCCGGAAAAGGCCGAGGTGCCCTTGCGGTTGAAATCGCCCTCCAGCCCGTGGCCGATGGCCTCGTGCAGCAGGATGCCGGGCCAGCCCGGGCCCAGCACCACGTCCATCATGCCTGCAGGCGCGGGCACGGCATCCAGATTGACCAGCGCGATGCGCAGGGCCTCGCGCGCGGCGGCCTGCCAGAAGGCGGGTTCCATCAGACCGGCCAGCCCGAAGCGACCGCCGCCGCCATGGCCGCCGCTTTCGCGCCGCCCGTCCTGTTCGACGATGACCGAGATGTTCAGCCGCGCCATCGGGCGCACATCGGAAAACCGCAGCCCTTCGGGGCGCAGGATCTCTACCTCCTGCAGGCCGGCCGACAGCGTGGCCGACACCTGCACCACCCGGGGATCAAGCGCGCGGGTGAAGGCGTCGATTTCGCGCAAGAGATCAATCTTGCCCGCAAAGCTGGCATCCCCCATCGGATCGGCATCGGTGTAAAGCCTTCACATTGGTGCCCTGGGGCGCATCGGCCAGCGTGCCGCCGCCATCCCCCACCGCCAGCCGCGCGGTTTCGGCGGCACGGCGCAGCGCGCTTTCGGAAATCTCGGTGGAATGGGCATAGCCTGCCACCTCGCCCTTCACCGCGCGCAGGCCAAAGCCTTCGGAGGCGTCATAGGAGGCGGTCTTGACACGGCGATCATCCAGCACCAGCGCCTCTGATCGCTTGCGTTCCAGATAAAGTTCGCCGTCATCCGCCCCTGCGACAGTCTGTCGCAGAATGGCAAGGACCACGGCCTCATCCAGTAACATGTCGAACGGGCGGAAGGCGTTGGCGGTCATGGTCTGTCCTTGATCCTGATCAAACGGTTGGCGGCACTTGTCGCACGGTTTCGCTTGTCGTGCCGCGCCTGCCTAATATGGTTTCAAGATCATCATAAACAACGGGATTCTGCCCGAACTTCGGGCATGGCCGAGAAGCGGACACTAAGCCGCACTTCGAACGGGATACGAACATGCGACTCATGAAGAACCTTTGCGGTTTCGCTCTGGGCATGACCGCCGCGGGTGCGGCTTTTGCGCAGGAACTGCCGGTGATCGGCCGCCCGGTGGACGGAAAGCTGGGGTTCCAGCCGCCCGCCACCGAACTGGCCCGCGAGCTGCAGTGGCTGGACCATTTCCTGCTGTATATCATCACTGCCATCGTGATCTTCGTCACGGCGCTGATGATCTACAGCTTTGTGCGCTTCAACCGCCGCGCAAATCCGAAGCCTGCGACCTTCACCCATAACACCCCGGTCGAAATCGTCTGGACCGTGGTTCCGATCCTGATTCTGGTCGTGATCGGCGCCTTCTCGCTGCCGGTGCTGTTCAAGCAGCAGGAAATCCCGGAGGCGGATATCACCATCAAGGTGACCGGCTACCAGTGGTACTGGGGCTATGAATATGTGCAGGACGGCATCACGCCGGAAGAAGAAGGCGCCGAGCCGGTGGCCTTTGAATCCTTCCTGCTGCAGAAAGATCAGCTGGCCGAATATGGCTACAGCGAAGGTGACTGGCTGCTGGCCACCGATACCGCCATCGTTCTGCCCATCGGCAAGACTGTCGTGATGCAGGTGACGGCGGCGGATGTGATCCACTCCTGGACGATCCCGGCATTCGGCGTGAAGCAGGATGCGGTCCCCGGCCGTCTGGCCCAGCTGTGGTTCAAGGCTGATACCGAAGGTGTGTTCTTCGGCCAGTGCTCCGAACTCTGCGGCAAGGACCATGCCTATATGCCGATCACTGTGAAGGTCGTGTCGGAAGAGCGTTACGCCGCCTGGCTGGCACAGGCCAAGGAAGGCAATGTGCAGCTTTCGTCGATCACAGCACCGCAAACCATTCAGGTCGCGGCCAACAACTGATCCGCAGACACGAAGGCAGGCAGACGGCGCGGGCATGGCCTGCGCCGTCTGATCCAACCGAAGGACGACGAAGATGAGCGACACGAACGCCAATGGCATGAGCGAGACAGCACCGCTGGAAGCGGGCTTTGGCGATTACGTCGCCCTGCTGAAGCCGCGCGTCATGTCGCTGGTGGTGTTCACCGCCTTGGTGGGCCTGCTTGTGGCGCCTGTGTCTGTGCATCCCTTCGTGGCCTTCACCAGCGTCTTGTTCATTGCGCTGGGGGCAGGGGCCTCGGGCGCGCTGAACATGTGGTGGGATGCCGATATCGACGCGGTGATGCGCCGCACGCAAAGCCGCCCGATCCCTTCCGGCCGGGTGCAGCCCGGCGAGGCTTTGGGCATTGGCATCGCGCTTTCGGGGCTTTCGGTGATGATGCTGGCGCTGGCTGCCAACTGGCAGGCGGCGGCGCTGCTGGCCTTCACCATCTTCTTCTACGCCGTGGTCTATTCGATGTGGCTGAAACGCTCGACGCCGCAGAACATCGTGATCGGCGGCGCGGCGGGGGCTTTCCCGCCGATGATCGGCTGGGCGGCGGCGACCGGGTCGGTTTCGCTGGAAGCCTGCCTGATGTTCCTGCTGATCTTCATGTGGACGCCGCCGCATTTCTGGGCGCTGGCGCTGTTCATGAACGGCGATTACGAAAAGGCGGGCGTGCCGATGCTGACCGTGACGCATGGCAAGCGCGTCACCCGCAATCACATTCTGGCCTATACGGTTGCCCTGGTGCCGGTGGCGATTGGCGCGGGCTTTACCGCGATTGGCGGCCCGGTCTATCTGGCGGTATCGGCTGTGCTGAACCTGGGCTTCCTCTGGGGCGCCTGGCGGATCTGGCAGCGCGATGAGACGCAGGCCGAAGCCGATGGCTATGCAACCGAAAAGTCGGTGTTCAAATTCTCGCTGCTGTATCTTTTCCTGCATTTCGGGGCGTTTCTGGCAGAAGCCGCGCTGAAACCCTGGGGCCTGGGAGGCTGGTAAGATGGTATTCAAACCGGAACATGAAATCTACAAACGCCGTTTTGGCCGCAATGTCGGTCTGGGCGTCGTGCTGGTGGCCTTTGTCGTTCTGGTCTTCGGCCTGACGGTGGTGAAGGTGACCAACGGGGATCCGATGCAGGGTTTCGATCATGTGGTGCGGCCGGAAATGACGCCCGCCGAACCGGCGACGGGTGGCTGATCCATGGCGATGACCCCGCAAAAGAAAACCGGCTTCCTGCTGCTGGGTGTGGCGGCCACCATGCTGAGCCTCAGCTTCGCGGCCGTGCCCTTCTACGACTGGTTCTGCCGCGTGACCGGCTTTGGCGGTACCACCTCGGTGGCGGCCCAGGGATCGGATCTGGTGCTGGACCGCACGGTCCTGGTGCGGTTCGATGCGTCGAAAGAGGCGGGGATGCCTTGGGACTTCAAGCCCCAGCAACATTCGATGCGGATCCGCATCGGGGAAACCGGGCTTGCCTTCTATGAGGCGCATAACCCCACCGCCGAGACCGTGGCAGGCACCGCCAGCTATAATGTGACGCCCGATTCCGCCGGCGGCTATTTCACCAAGATCGACTGTTTCTGCTTCCAGATGCAGGTGCTGGCCCCCGGCGAAACCGCCATCATGCCGGTGTCCTTCTATGTCGACCCTGAAATGGTGAAAGACCGCGAAGGCAAGTTCGTGCGCGAAATCACCCTGTCCTATACTTTCCACAGAACCGAGATCCCGGCCGAACAGGCGGCACTTGCCCCTGCGGGGGAAGACGCAGCCTCCGGCGCCGTAAACTGACAAGAAACGAGGGAACCCAAATGGCCCACGCCAAGAACCACGATTACCATGTTCTGCCACCGTCGATCTGGCCTTTCCTCGGCTCGGTTGGCGCTTTCATCATGCTGTTCGGCGCGACCATCTGGATGCACGGCCAGGCCCCCTGGATGGGGCTGATCGGCCTTGTCATGGTGCTGTATGTCATGTTCGGCTGGTGGGCCGATGTGGTCTCCGAAGCCCAGGCGGGCGACCACACCCCGGTGGTGAAGATCGGCCTGCGCTATGGCTTCATCATGTTCATCATGTCCGAAGTCATGTTCTTCTCGGCATGGTTCTGGAGCTTCTTCAAACACGCGCTCTATCCGATGGGGCCGATGTCGCCCATCGTCGATGGCGTCTTCCCGCCGGAAGGCATCCAGACTTTTGATCCCTGGCACCTGCCGCTGATCAACACGCTGATCCTGCTGTGTTCCGGCTGTGCCGCCACCTGGGCGCACCATGCCCTGGCGCATGAGAACAACCGCAAGGATCTGATCAACGGCCTGGCGCTGTCGATCGTGCTGGGGGTGGTTTTCACCTTCTTCCAGGCCTATGAATACAGCCATGCCGCCTTCGGTTTTGCAGGCAACATCTATGGCGCCAACTTCTTCATGGCGACCGGCTTCCACGGCTTCCACGTCGTGATCGGCACGATCTTCCTGTTCGTCTGCCTGATCCGCGCGCTGAAAGGTCATTTCACGCCCGAAGCCCATATCGGCTTTGAAGCGGCGGCCTGGTACTGGCACTTTGTCGATGTGGTCTGGCTGTTCCTGTTTGCCTCGATCTACGTCTGGGGTCAGTGATTTTCGCGCGTGGCGGGGCAACCCGCCACCTGCACCCCTCGTGAAGCGCGGGCCTTGCAGAAGGCGCGCGCTTTTTCCAGTGCATCGGCCAGCGATGCCGCCCACCTGAGTGTACAGGTCCCGCCGCTATATCCTGCCCTTGCTGTTCGGCCTGATCGGTGCCGCCATCCTGATCGGTCTTGGCAGCTGGCAGGTGGGCCGCCTGCACTGGAAGCAGGATATTCTGGCCGCGATCGATGCAAAGATCATGGCCCCCCCGGTGGCGCTGCCCGCCACCCCGGGCGAAGCCGACCGTTATCTGCCGGTGCAGGCCGAAGGCCGCCTGACGGGCGAGGGGTTGCGGGTTCTGGCCTCGCGCAAGTTGATCGGCGCGGGCTACCGCGAAATTGCGGTGCTTGAAACGGGCGGGCGCAGGGTCTTGGTGGATCTGGGGTTTCTGCGCCGAAGGCACCGCGCTGTAGCCCTGCGCCGAAGGTGCCGGTCCAGCGTCATCGGCAACCTGCACTGGCCCGCCGAGGTGGACAGCTTCACCCCGGCGCCGGACCTGGCGAAGGGGCTGTGGTTTGCCCGCGATGTGCCCGCCATGGCGCAGGCCCTGAATACCGAACCCGTGCTCATCATCGCCCGCGCGCCGGTGGTGCCAGAGGCCGAACCCCTGCCGGTGGATGCCTCGGCCATCCCGAATGATCATCTGGGCTATGCAATCACATGGTTTTCGCTCGCGGCTGTCTGGCTGGGGATGACAGTTCTGTTTCTGTGGCGTATCAACCGGCGGAAAGCATGAGGCGAGGAAATGCACTATATCTCGACCCGCGGGCAGGCGCCCGTTCTGACCTTCGGCGAAGCCATGATGACGGGCCTCGCCCGGGACGGCGGGCTTTACGTTCCTGAAACCGTGCCGCAGTTCAGCGCCGAAGAAATCGCGGCGCTGGCCGGGCTGCCTTATGAAGAGATCGCCTTCCGCGTCATGCGCCCGTTCATGGGCGATACCTTCAGCGATGATGAATTCCGCCGCCTGATCGGCAATGCCTATGCGGGCTTCGGCCATGCCGCCCGCGCGCCGCTGGTGCAGATCGGCCCCAACCATTTCCTGCTGGAGCTGTTCCACGGCCCGACCCTGGCCTTCAAGGATTTCGCCATGCAGCTCATCGGGCAGATGATGCAGGCGGCGCTGGCGAAGACGGGCGAGCGGATCACGATTGTCGGCGCGACCAGCGGCGATACCGGATCGGCGGCGATCGAGGCGTTTCGCAGTCTGGCCAATGTCGATGTGTTCATCCTCTTCCCGCATGGCCGGGTGTCCGAGGTGCAGCGGCGCCAGATGACCACGCCCGGCGAGGCCAATGTTCATGCGCTGGCGATGGATGGCGATTTCGACGATTGCCAGGCCCGGGTGAAGGACATGTTCAACGATTTCGCCTTCCGCGATGGCGTGCGGCTGGCGGGGGTGAACAGCATCAACTGGGCACGGGTTCTGGCGCAGGTGGTCTATTACTTCTCCAGCGCCGTGTCGCTGGGGGCACCGCATCGCAAAGTGTCGTTCACCGTGCCGACCGGCAATTTCGGCGATATCTTCGCAGGTTATATCGCGCGCAAGATGGGCCTGCCCATCGACCGGCTGGTGATCGCTACCAACCAGAACGACATTCTGGACCGCGCGCTGAAATCCGGCGCCTATGAAACCAACGGGGTGAAAGCCTCGATCTCGCCCTCGATGGATATCCAGGTCTCGTCCAACTTCGAACGCGCGCTGTTTGATGCCTATGGGCGTGACGGCGCCGCCGTGGCCACGCTGATGGCCGAAATGAAGGCGGGCGGCTTCCACATCAGCCAGGGCGCGCTGGAAATGCTGCGCGGCACCTTCGCTTCGGGCCGCTGTTCCGAAGAAGAAACCGTAGCCACGATCAAGGCGCAATATGCCGCCACGGGCGAGGTTCTGTGCCCCCATTCCGCCGTGGGCGTGAAGGTGGCCGAAGATCATCTGGGCGACAGCCCGATGATTACCCTTGCCACGGCGCATCCCGCCAAATTCCCCGATGCGGTTGAATCCGCCATGGGCCAGCGCCCGGCCCTGCCGCAGCGCATGTCGGATCTGTTCGAACGGGCCGAGCGTGTGACGCGCGTGCCCAATGATCTGGAAGCCCTTGAAACCCTCGTCCGCGAAAGGATCGCGCATTGACAGTTCGCATTGCCACCCTGCCGAATGGATTCCGCATCGTGACGGAACACATGCCGGGGCTGAAGTCTGCCTCGGTCGGCGTCTGGGTGACGGCGGGGGGGCGGCACGAAACCGCCGCGCAGAATGGCATTGCGCATTTTCTGGAACATATGGCCTTCAAGGGCACGGCGCGGCGCAATTCGCTACAGATCGCCGAAGCGATCGAGGATGTGGGCGGCTATATCAACGCCTATACCTCAAAGGAGATGACGGCCTATTACGCCCGTGTCCTGTCTGCGGATGTGGAACTGGCGCTGGATGTGATTTCCGACATCGTGCTGAACCCGCTGTTCGATCTGAAAGAGATCGAGACGGAACGC
The DNA here is from genome assembly GCA_034519525.1 of Gemmobacter sp. Classification (GTDB taxonomy): domain Bacteria; phylum Pseudomonadota; class Alphaproteobacteria; order Rhodobacterales; family Rhodobacteraceae; genus Gemmobacter. The sequence goes on from JAXHOJ010000015.1 coordinate 23,239, forward strand.
CATGTGATCCTGCAGGAAATCGGGCAATCGCTGGATACGCCTGATGACATCATCTTTGATTGGCTGCAGGAAGTCAGCTACCCCGATCAGCCGTTTGGGCGCACCATCCTTGGCCCGGCGGAACGGGTTTCGGGCTTCTCGCGCGATGATCTGGTGCAGTTCGTGCAACAGCATTACGGGCCGGATCAGATGATCCTCGCCGCTGCGGGCGGCGTCGATCACGATGCCATCGTGGCACAGGCCACCGCGATCTTCGGCCATCTGAAACCCGTGGGCGCCCCCAGCATCGAACTGGCCCGTTTCGGCGGCGGCGAGCGGCGCGAGGTCAAGGATCTGGAACAGGTCCATTTCGCACTCGCCTTCGAGGCTCCGGGCTATCGCGACCCCGATGTATACACCGCACAGGTCTATTCCACGGCCATGGGCGGCGGCATGTCCTCGCGGCTGTTCCAGAAGATCCGCGAAGAGCGGGGGCTGTGCTATTCGATCTTCGCACAATCCGGCGCTTACGAGGATACCGGCTCGATCACCGTCTATGCGGGCACCTCCGCCGAGGAAATCGGGGATCTGACGCAGCTGACCATTGCGGAACTGAAACGCGCCGCCGATGACATGACCGATGCCGAGGTGGCCCGGGCAAGGGCACAGCTGAAGGCGGGCCTGCTGATGGGGCTGGAAAGCCCGTCCAGCCGCGCCGAACGCAATGCGCGGCTGCTGTCGATCTGGGGCCGGGTGCTGGATGTGGACGAGGCTGTGGCGCGGATTGATGCCGTGGGCACCGCCGATGTGCGCGCCTATGCAGGCAAACTGGCCGGTGCGCGGGCTGCGCTTGCGCTTTATGGCCCCGTCAGCGCCGCCCCGGATCTTGAGGCGATCCGGAAAGGGCTTGCCGCCTGATGCTGCCCTTTCGCCGCCGCGTCCGCGTCGAGACGGAGCGCCTGACGCTCCGCCCGCCGGAACATGGCGATTACCGGGCCTGGGCCGATCTGCGCGAATCCAGTGCCGGATTTCTGATCCCGTGGGAGCCGCTCTGGACGGCCGATCACCTCAGCCGCAAGGCATTCACCAATCGCGTCTACTGGTCCAAGCGGGCGATGGCGCAGGGGTCGGCCATGCCGGTTCTGCTGATCCGGCGGCAGGATCAGGCGCTGCTGGGGGCGATCACGCTGGATAACATCCGCCGTGGCCCGGTGCAGGCGGGCACTTTGGGCTATTGGGTGGGGCAGCCCTTTGCGCGGCAGGGCTACATGCGCGAGGCGATCCTGGCCATGGTGCATTACGCATTCACCACACTGGATCTCAGCCGGGTCGAGGCCGCCTGCCTGCCGGAAAACCATGCCTCGCGCGGGGTGCTGGAACGCACCGGCTTCAAATATGAAGGTGTGGCGCAAAGCTATCTGCAGATCGCCGGGCGCTGGCGCAACCATGTGCTTTACGCCAATCTGCGGGGCGACCGGCGTGGCCGGACAGAGATCGGCTAACCCCGTCTCTGGCAGGCATAAAGCGTGCGGATCATCATATAGCGCCCCGAAGGATCGGCCTGTTCATAGCGGTAGGACATGCTGCCATCCGCCTGCAGCGTTCCGGTAAAGACAAACTGCATCCCCGGAATTTGGAACGGATCGCTGCTTTGCTCTGGCCCGCTGGCGATCATGTCGGCGCCCTGTGCCTGCCACTGGCCCTGGCTGCGAAACTGATGCACCCCGGCTGCCCCCGCCAGGCTGCCCTGCGCCTCGAACCGCCCGTCAGGATAGATCACCATCATATAGTCGCGCACAAAGCCGCTGGTGCGGTTTCCCCAAGGGTCCAGTTCGGTATAGGTCATCTGGCAGGCCCATTGCCCGGCATGGCTGCCCTGTGCGGTTGCGGTCTGGGGCAGGGCAGTGGCCAGCAGCGCCACAGCGGCACAGGTGATACGCGCCCCGATTGGCATGGCGCCCCTCCTTCTCTGGTTGAAAATGCGACAGGCAATGCGGCAAGCCTATCACGCAGCCGCCGCTTGACGAAGCACGGCCTGAACTGGCCCGCCAATGGCGGGCCGTTGACGTGACTGTGATGCCCGCTCTTGCCGCAGCGCCCTAGACTTGACGGCAGGAGGTGCCCCGATGTTCAGACCCGCCGCGCTCGCCTGCCTTGCCCTTGCCGCAACCCTTGGCCCCGCGCTGGCACAGAATGTGCCGGTGCCCCGCCTGCCGGGCGAGGGGACGCCCTCGCCCGAACCCCGCCGCATCCCGTCGCATTGCATCGCGCTGGCGCAGGGGCCCACCGCCCGGTTGCACCGCGCCGCTTTCGGGGATGCCCTGGCGCAGGACAGCATCCGCCTGCATTACATCGGCCATGCCAGCTTCGCGCTGGAAACGGCAGGCGGGCTGACGGCGGTGACGGATTACACCGGCTTTACCGGCACCCGGGATTTCATTCCCGATGTGGTGACGATGAACAATGCCCACAGCACCCATTACACCAGCCGCCCTGATCCGCGCATCCCGCATGTGCTGCCCGGTTGGGGGGAAGGTGGCCAGCCCCGCCAGCACGAATTGGAACTGGGCGAGATGCTGGTGCGCAATGTGCCAACCGATGTGCGCGGCATGGGCGGCATCCGCCCCCATGGCAATTCGATCTTCATTTTCGAGGTGGCGGGCCTGTGCATCGGCCATCTGGGGCATCTGCATCACGAACCGGGGCCGGAAGATTACGCCATGCTCGGGCGTCTGGATGTGGTGATGGTGCCGGTGGATGGCGGCTATACGATGGATGTGGCCGTCATGGCCGATGTGATCCGCCGCCTGCGGTCTTCGGTCATCATTCCCATGCACTGGTTCTCTTATGCCGGGCTGGAGCGGTTCATCACGGAAATGGGCCCGGATTTCGCGGTGCAGCGGGTGGGCGGCCCGGCGGCCGATCTGTCGCTGGCAGGATTGCCGCAGCGCCCCACCATCCTGGTGCTGGAACCGCAGGCGATCGACTGACCCCTTTCCCAGCCCCGCCTGCCGCGCTACGTCTGACGGCAGAGGTGCCCCATGCTCAATTCCGCCGATCCCGCCTTTCTGACTACCCTGCCGCAAGACCTGCTTCGCCCCGTCCGCCCCGCGGATATCGAAGAGCCGCGTGGCCGCTGGCAAGGGCAGGGCGCCGCAGTGGCCATGCCCCGCAATGTCGATCAGGTGGCGGCGCTGGTCCGCGCCTGTGCGGCGGCGCGGGTGGGCATCGTGCCGCTGGGTGGTGGCACCGGGCTGGTGGGCGGGCAGGTGATGCCTTCCGGCCCGCTGCCCCTGATCCTGTCGCTGGAACGGATGCGCGCCATCCGCGCCATATATCCCCGTGAAAACGTGGTTCTGGCCGAGGCCGGCTGCACCCTGGCAGAGGTGCAGGCCGCGGCCGAAGGCGTGAACCGGCTGTTTCCGCTGCATATCGCCTCGCAGGGATCGGCACAGATCGGCGGCAATCTGGCCACCAATGCGGGCGGGGTGAATGTGCTGCGCTATGGCAATGCCCGCGATCTGTGTCTGGGGCTGGAGGCGGTGCTGCCCGATGGCAGCATCCATCACGGGCTGAAACGCCTGCGCAAGGATAACACCGGATATGATCTGCGCCACCTGCTGATCGGCGCCGAAGGCTCGCTGGGCATCATCACGGCGGCCAGCCTGAAGCTGTTCCCCCGGCCCGTCGCCGAAGGCGCGGCCATCCTCGCCGTGCCGGGGCCAGAGGCGGCGTTGGATCTGCTGGCGCTGGCGCAGGACAGGCTGGCGGGCATGGTGTCTGCGTTTGAGCTGATCCACCGGCAGGGCCTTGATTTTCTGCGCGAAACCCTCCCCGATGTGCGCCAGCCCTTCGCCACGCCCCCCGAATGGATGGTGCTGATCGACATCGGCCTGCCTGAAGGCATGGATCCGCAGGCGGCGCTCATGGCGCTGGCCGAGGCGGCGGGCGATCTGGTGACGGATGGGGTGATCGCACAATCCGAATCGCAACGCGCCGAATTCTGGACCCTGCGCGAGTCGATCCCGGCGGGCAACCGCAAGATCGGCGCGGTATCCTCGCATGACATCTCGCTGCCATTGTCCGCGATCCCGGAATTCATCGGCACCGCAGGCCCGGCGCTGGCGCGGATCGGGGCGTTCCGCGTCAACTGCTTTGGCCATCTGGGCGATGGCAATCTGCATTACAACGTCTTCCCCATGCCGGGGGGCACACGCGCCGATCATGATCCGCAGCGCGAGGCGATCAAGACCTGCGTCCATGATATCGTCCATGCCATGGGCGGCTCGGTCAGTGCCGAACATGGCATCGGTCGGCTGAAGACCGGCGATCTGGAACGCTATGGCGATCCGGCAAAGCTGGCGGCCATGCGCGCCATCAAAACCGCACTTGATCCGCTTGGGATTTGCAATCCCGGCGCCGTGCTGCGCGGCGGATGAAAGCCGGTTCTACCCAACCTGCCGGGCCGATGCTCTGGCCCGGGCACCTTACGACAGAACGCGCCCCGCAACGGCATCCAGCCGCGCCAGAACCTCCGGGTCGCGGCGGTCTGCGGCGGTCATGATCGCGTGTTCCAGCGCGCGGTCGCAGCCGCAGGGGCAGGCCGCGCGGCCCACCGGCAGCAGGCCGGGCAGGGCGGCAACCATCGCCTTGGCCGTGCCCGCATTGGCCGCCAGCACCGCCAGGATCGCCGCCACATCCACCGCGCCGTGATCTTCGTGCCAGCAGTCGTAATCCGTCACCATCGCGACCGAGGCATAGCACAGTTCCGCCTCGCGGGCCAAACGCGCCTCAGGCATCGCGGTCATGCCGATCACATCGCAGCCCCAGCTGCGGTAAAGCCGCGATTCCGCACGGGTGGAAAACTGCGGCCCCTCCATCGCCAGATAGGTGCCGCCCTCATGCACCACGGCCCCCACCTGCCGCAGCGCCGCCGCACAAAGGACTGACAGCCGGGCGCAGACCGGATCGGCCAGGCTCACATGCGCCACACAGCCGGGGCCAAAGAAGGAGGCCGGGCGCGATACCGTGCGGTCCACCATCTGATCCAGCACCACCATGTCGCCGGGCCGGAAATCCTCGCGCAGCGAACCCACCGCCGATACCGCCACCACATCGCTGCAGCCCAGCCGTTTCAGCGCGTCGATATTGGCCCGATAGGGCACCGAGGCCGGGCTTTGCACATGCCCCCGGCCATGGCGCGGCAGAAAGGCCATCTCGCGCCCGGCCAGCCGTCCGGTCAGGATGTCATCCGACGGCGCCCCCCAGGGCGTCTGCACCTGAACCCAGGCTGCATCTTCCAGCCCGGCGATCTGATAGATGCCCGATCCGCCGATGATCCCGATCTTCTGCGTCATGCCCGTCTCCCGTTTGCCTGCCGCAAGCCTAGGCCGCGCCCGTGGTTTCGCCAAGCCTGCCCGCACGGGGCGGCTGCGGCAATTCCGCCTTTTCCCTGTGACCTTCGCGTGTTACCCGGCGCCCATACGATTCCGCCGGGGTTGCCCGGCATCGGGGGGCGCGATGTATCAGCTCGAAGAGGAAACCGAGGCCGACTGGTGGGAGGTCGAGGCACTGTATGACCTGTGCTTCGCGCCGGGCCGCACTGCGCTGTCCTCTTACCGGCTGCGCGACGGCGTGCCCACTGTCGCCCCGCTCTGCCTTGTGCTGCGCGACGAAACCAACACGCTGGCGGCCGTGATCCGCTACTGGCCGGCCGAGGTGGGCGGGCAGGATGTGCTGCTGCTGGGCCCGGTGGCCGTTCACCCCACCCGCCAGGGCGAGGGGCTGGGCGGGCTTCTCATCAACGAAAGTCTGGCCGAGGCACGGCGCCTGGGCTGGGAACGGGTGATGCTGGTGGGGGATGCGCCCTATTACACCCGCTTCGGCTTTCGCAAACTGCAGGGCGTGGTGATGCCGCCGCCCACCAACCCTGACCGTGTTCTGGGGCTGGAACTGAAGCGCGGCGCCTGGGCCGGTGTGACCGGGCAGGTGGAAAAGGCGCGCCTCTGACCTGTCCCCCCATTGCAGCACCGCACAGGTGATCCTACCTTCGGGATATGAGCGATGATATCCCCCCCGATCCTGCCGCAAAAGCCCTTGCCGCCAGCGCGGTTCCGGCCCTGCCTGCAGATCCGTTCCCGGAACTGGAAATCGCCGAACTGGCGAAGCGTGCCCGCACGGCCGGGGGGCCGCTCATCACGCTGCTCAACCGCATCGGCGGCACATTGGAAGACCGGATGAACCTTCTGCCCGCAGGTCTGCGGCGGCAGGTCGATGCAGTCACGCTCGCCAGTCTGGAACGGGCCTTTGCCGCAGCGCGTCTGGGGCGCCATGCCCCGGATATCGGCCCTGCCGGCGCACCGCTGATGGCGGCGCTGGCGGGGGCGGCGGGGGGCGCCGGGGGGCTGGCCACTGCGGTGGCCGAACTGCCGGTGACCGTGACGCTGATCCTGCACACCATCCGCAGCGTGGCCGAGGCCGAGGGGTTCGACCCCGATGACGATCATATCCGCGCCGAAATCCTGCGCGTCTTTGCCTCGGGCAGCCCGATGGGCGGCGATGACGGGGTGAACACCGCTTTCATCGGCGCGCGGCTCACCCTCAGCGGGGCGGCGCTGAACCAGATGGTGGCGCGCTTCGCGCCAAAGATCGCCGCCGCCCTCAGCCAGAAACTGGCAGCACAGGCGGTGCCGGTTCTGGGCGCCATCTCGGGGGCTGCGCTGAACACCGCCTTCCTGCGGCATTACCGCGAACTGGCGCGCATCCGGTTTCGTCTGCTCCGGCTGGCCCAGACGCATGATCCCGAACGGGTGCTGCGCCGCTTTGCCGAAGCCGCCAATGTGCGCCCCATGCTGCGCGCCGACTGATCCCCTTTATCTTGGCCCAAATATCCCGGGGGGCCGCGCGGCCGCGCGGCGGGGGCAGCGCCCCCTCCGCCCTTGCCACCTAATCGGCGACCGTGGCCAGCCAGCCCATCACCGTCGGGCGCACGCTTTCTGCACCCTCGGCTTCGGCCCGGTCCAGCACCGCGCGCAGATCATTCAGGTCGATCTGCCGCAGCAATGATTTCACCGGCCCGATCGAGGCCGGCCGCATCGACAGGCTGCCAATCCCCAGGGCCGCCAGACAGATCGCCTCTATCGGCCGCCCGGCATCTTCGCCACAGAAGGACAGCGGCGTGCCGGTTTCCGCACAGCGGGCCACGATCTGCCGGATGAACCGCAGAAAGCTGACATTCAGCGTATCATAGCGCCGCCGGACCCGCTCATTCTCGCGGTCTGCGGCATAGAAGAACTGCTTGAGGTCATTCCCCCCGATCGAGATGAAATCCGCCGCCGCAAAGAATTCCCGGGGGGCAAAGGCCAGGCTCGGGGTTTCCAGCATGGCGCCGATTTTCACGGTTTCGGGCACCGGGCGGCCCAGGGCCGCCTCGCGGTCCAGTTGGTGCAGCAGCTCTTCGCGCGCCGCCATGAATTCCATATGTTCCGATACGAAGGGAAACATCACCGTCAGCGGCCGCCCGTCTGCCGCCCGGATCAACGCCTGCAACTGCATCCGCAGCACGCCGCGCTTGTCCAGCCCCACCCGGATCGCCCGCCAGCCCATGGCCGGGTTCGGCTCGTCCTGCGGTTTCATATAGGGCAGCACCTTGTCCGACCCGATATCCAGCGTGCGGAAGGCCACGGGGCGGCCTTTCGCCGCCTCCATCACCCGGGCATAAAGCCGCGCCAGCTCGTCCCGCTTGGGCATCTGGTTGCGCACCAGAAACTGCAGTTCCGTGCGGAACAGGCCCACACCCTCGGCCCCCGAGCTTTCGATCGAAGGCAGATCGGCCATCAGCCCGGCATTCATGAACAGCCGGGTCACCGTGCCGCATTTCGATTGCGCGGGCAGAGTGCGCAACGAAGCATAGCGTTCCTGTGCCTGCGCCTGCATCGCCATCTTGTCCCGGAAACTGCGCGCCACCGTATCATCGGGCCGCAGGTGCACAATGCCCTGATCGCCATCCACCAGGATATGGTCGCCGTTCAGCGCCTCGCTGGTGATGCGGTCGGCATGGATGACCAGCGGGATCGCCAGGGCCCGCGCCACAATGGCCGCATGACTGCCGACAGACCCTTCCTCCAGCACCACACCCCGCAGCTTGCGGCCATATTCCAGCAGCTCCGCCGGGCCGATATTGCGCGCCACAAGGATCGGGTCATCCGGCATCTGCGCCCCGGTATCCTGCCCCTGTCCGGTCAGGATGCGCAGCAGCCGGTTCGACAGGTCATCCAGGTCATGCAGCCGGTCGCGCAGATAGGCATCCGGCACCTGTTCCAACCGGGCCCGGGCGGCGGATTGTTCCTTTTCCACCGCCGCTTCCGCCGAAAGGCCACGCGCGATATCTTCCTCCATCCGCTTCAGCCAGCCCCGGCTGTTGGCGAACATGCGATAGGCCTCCAGCACTTGGCGCTGATCCTTGTCCAGCATTTCGGCATGCAGCAGATCATCGATGGAAACACGCAGCTGACCCACCGCATCGCGGATGCGGTCAATCTCGGTCAGCGGATCATCGGCCACCGGATTTGTCACCACCACACGCGGCTCATGCAGCCAGATATGGCCCTCGGCGGCGCCTTCCTGCCCGGTCAGCCCGCGAAACAGCCGGGGGTGCCGGTGCAGCGCCGACATCGCCTCGCCATCGCCCAGAAAGGCGCCCAGCTCGGTCATCTCGGCGAGCACCATGGCCACGACTTCCAGCGCATAGACCTCGTCTTCGGAAAACTGCCGTGCGGTCTTCGATTGCACCACCAGCACGCCCAGCTTTTCACCCACCCGCTGGATCGGCACGCCCAGAAAGCTGGAATAGATCTCTTCCCCGGTTTCCGGCATGTAGCGGAAACCCTTTTCCGAGGGCGCATCGGCGGCATTCACCGGCGTCGCCGTGCGCGCCACCCGGCCCACCAGACCTTCGCCCACCTTCATGCGGGTCTGGTGCACGGCCTCTTTCTTCAGGCCCTCGGTCGCGCACAGCTCCAGCGTATCGGCATCGCGGAACAGATAGATCGAACAAACCTCGGTCAGCATCGAATCGGCGATCAGATGGGTGATCCGGTCAAGCCTGTCCTGCCCCTTGCCGGGCAGCGCGAGACTGTCGCGCAGGCGGCGGAGAAGTTTGCGGCTGTCGCTTTCGCTGCGTTCGGGCATGATGAGCGAATATTGTCCCTGAAGTGTTTTCTGTCTTAGATCACATGAACGCATGAAACGGAACGCCCCAGTCACCTGTGGCGAGATCGCGCGCGAAGCCCTGCCGAAGAAATCAGCAGCCAGGATGCAGGCCGCCCGCTCAGCGGCGGCGCATGCAGGGTGCCCTCTTGCCCTGCGGCCAAGCGCGGTTCATTTCGCGGAAACGCTGGCAGAGGGGACACTCAGGCGCGTGCCAGGTGCCTCGGGGGGCTACGGCCCGGAAGGCGTGTCGCCCCGGTGCGCCAGGGAAGGGGCAGAACCAGCGGGGATCCGCGCGGAAAAGGGACAGATTGCAGCAACCGGTGTGGGCAGATCAGCCCTTGTCCAGCGCGAAAGCGTCATGCAGGGCCTGAACCGCCAGTTCCATATACTTGCGGTCGATCAGAACCGAGATCTTGATTTCCGAGGTCGAGATCACCTTGATGTTCACGCCCTCGTTGGCCAGCGCCTTGAACATGGTGGCGGCAACGCCCGCATGGCTGCGCATCCCGATGCCCACGACCGAAACCTTGGCCACATCGGTGTCGATGATCAGCTCGTCATATTTGATGAGGCCTGCCGCGCGGGCATCTTCCATCGCCTTCTTGGCGCGCTCCACCTGATTGATCGGGCAGGAGAAGGTCATGTCGGTGACGGCGCCGGGATGGCTGTCGTCATAATCCTTCTCGCTGATGTTCTGCACGATCATGTCGACGTTCACGCCGGCCTCGGACAGCGGGCCGAAGATGGCCTGCGCCACGCCCGGACGGTCTTCGATGGTGAACAGCGTGATCTTCGCTTCCTCGCGCGAGAAGGCGACGCCCGAGACGACTTTCGATTCCATGATTTCCTCCTCGTCGCAGACTAGAGTTCCAGAGTTTTCGTCGGTATCCTCGAAAGAGGACAGCACGCGCAGCCGCACCTTGTAGCGCATGGCCAGTTCGACCGACCGGGTCTGCAGCACCTTGGCGCCCAGCGAGGCCAGTTCCAGCATTTCCTCGAAGGCGATCTTGTCCAGCTTGCGGGCCTTGCCCGATGCGCGGATCGGTGGTATAGACGCCGTCCACATCGGTGTAGATATCGCAGCGTTCCGCGCCAAAGGCGGCGGCAAAGGCCACGGCCGTTGTGTCGCTGCCGCCGCGGCCCAATGTGGTGATGCGGCCTTCGGGGCTGATGCCCTGGAACCCGGCCACCACGGCCACCTTGAAGCCTTCGGCGAATTTGGCGTCGATATTGTCGCGCGGGATCGACACGAACCGGGCCGACGAATGGGCCGAGGTGGTGTTGATCGGCACCTGCCAGCCCTGCCAGGACCGCGCGCGGGCACGCCCATTTCCTGCAGCCGCAGCGCCATCAGGCCCGCGGTCACATTCTCGCCCGAGGCCACGACGGCATCATATTCGCGCGCGTCATACAGCTTGGATGTGCCCTCGACCCAGCCGACCAGCTTGTTGGTCTCGCCCGACATGGCGCTGACGATGACGATCACGTCATAGCCGCGCGCGACCTCTTTCTGACCTTTTTCGCGGCATTTTCGATCCGCTCAAGGTTGGCGACAGAAGTGCCGCCGAACTTCATTACCAGAAGTGGCATGGCGCCCCCCCGTCTGCCAGTAAAACCGCCGGTTCCATAGCAGATGCCCGGGGGGATGCAAGCGGGCACTGCCGCCCATCAGTCCAGGCGGAAATTTACCGGCAGCAATGGCGGCGGCGCGGTCTCGCCCAGATGCGGCGCAAGGCTGATATCGGCGCTGCGGCAGATCGCATCCAGCGGCAGCGCATTGGCGGTGGGGTCAAAGGGGTGCACCAGCTCCTCGGTCACTTCGGCCAGGCCAAAAAACGTATAGGCGATGACCCCGGCGAACAGCGGCGTCAGCCAGCCCGCAGGATAGATCAGCGCCATCGGCGCCAGCAGGCAGTAAAGCCAGCTGGTGCGGTACACGAGCATCGAATAGGCAAAGGGCAGGGGCGTTGCACGGATGCGGTCATTCCCGGCCTGTGCCGTGGTCAGCCCCGCCACATGCTGCGACAGGCACCGCGCGCCGAACCCGTCCAGCAGCCCGTCGGCGCGGGCCTGGGCCAGCAGGGCGGCCATGGCATCCAGCGCGGCCTCGGGCGTGGCCTCGCGCAGCCCGGTGCTGTCGCGCAAGGCCGCCGCATCCGGTGCCAGGCCGCGCAGGGCACAGCGGTGCAGATGCAGGAACCCCCGCACCAGCCGCAGCAGCGCCAGCCGCTGGTCGGTATCGGGCAGGAACACCGCCGCATCGCGCGCCATCATCCGCGCCTCGATCAGCAGCGCGCCCCACAGCTTGCGCGCTTCCCACCAGCGGTCATAGGCGGCATTGTTGCGAAACCCCAGAAATAGCGACAGGGCCACGCCGAACAGCGCAAACGGCGTGCTGTTCAGATGCGGCAGCGGAAACACCAGCCTGTCCCACAGCAGAACCGCCGTCGCCACCAGCACGGCAAAGCCCAGCTCTCCGGCGATCTGCGGCAGGACAGAGCCGCGCAGGGCAAACATCAGGTCAAGCGGGCTGGGTTTGTCGCGGATGATCATCAGGCTACCGACCGTATCTTGCACATGGGCAGAGCCTTAAGCCGCGCCTGCGGCAGGGGGAAGGGGCGCCGGCGGCCCACATGCCGATTTGCCCCGATGGGCCGCAAGGCCAAGGCCTGCCTTTACCTTGCCCAAATATCCTCAGGGGGTGAATTGCCGCAGGCAAGAGGGGGCGCGAGCGCCCCCTGCACGGCCAGAGACCAGAGCCGGGAGATCAGAGCCGGGGGATCAAAGCGCGCGCCAGCCGATGTCGCGGCGGCAGAAGCCTTCGGGCCAGTCGATCGCATCCACCATGGCATAGGCGCGGGCCTGCGCCTCGGCCAGGGTCTCGCCCCGCGCCGTGACGTTCAGCACCCGCCCGCCGGTGGCGATGATCGCACCATCCCGCGTGGCCGTGCCCGCATGGAACACCATGTTGCGGCTGTCCTCGGGCAGGGCATCCAGCCCCTTGATCTGCGTGCCCTTCACATAGGCGCCGGGATAGCCCTGCGCCGCCATCACCACCGTCACCGCATGGTCATCCGCCCAGTTCGCCCGCGCCTCGCCCAGCCGCCCCTCGGCGCAGGCCTGCAGCAGATCCAGCGCCTGCGCGCCCAGCCGCATCATCAGCACCTGACATTCCGGGTCGCCGAAGCGGCAGTTGTATTCCACCAGCCGCGCGCGGCCGTCCTTGATCATCAGCCCGGCATACAGCACGCCCTGATAGGGCGTGCCCCGGCGCGCCATTTCGCGGATGGTGGGCAGCACGATCTCATCCAGCGCGGCCTGCGCGATCGCATCGGTCAGCACCGGGGCAGGCGAATAGGCGCCCATGCCGCCGGTATTGGGGCCGGTGTCGCCATCGCCCACCCGCTTGTGATCCTGCGCCGTACCGATGGGCAGCGCATCCACCCCGTCGGTCAGGATGAAGAAGCTGGCCTCTTCCCCCTCCATGAATTCCTCGATCACCACTTCGGCGCCCGCCGCGCCGAATTCGCCGCCGAACATGTCGTCGATGGCCTCCAGAGCCTCGGCCTCGGTCATCGCCACGATCACGCCCTTGCCCGCCGCCAGACCATCGGCCTTGACCACGATGGGGGCGCCCTGCGCGCGGATGTAATCCTTGGCGGGGCCCGCTTCGGTAAAGCGGGCATAGGCCGCCGTGGGGGCGGCGCAGGCATCGCAGATCGCCTTGGTGAAGGCCTTCGATGCCTCCAGCTGCGCCGCATCTGCCGAAGGCCCAAAGGTCAGGATGCCCGCCGCGCGGGTGGCATCGGCCACACCGGCAGCCAGCGGCGCCTCCGGGCCGACGATGACGAAATCAACCGCCTGTTCCGCGCAGAAGGCCACCACGGCGGCGCCATCCAGAATATCGAGGCTCGCACATTCCGCCAGCTGGGCGATGCCAGCATTGCCCGGCGCCACGATCAGCCGGTCGCATTTGGGGTTCTGGCTGATCGCCCAGGCCAGCGCATGTTCCCGCCCGCCGCCGAGCCCAGAATGAGGATGTTCATGCGATCGCCGCCTAGGTCGCCGTGGAGGCCTGTCATAGGCCTGCCGCTTGCCCCATCGCGCCATCCGGGGCAGGGGCCGCCAAAAAGTGCAGCCCTGACCATATTCCTGCCACGACCCGATGCAGAATGGGGGCTATTGAAAACCTCATTCTGCATCGGAAATTATCATGCTTCTGAAATCCCTTGCCATCGCCACAACCCTGCTTGTGCTGACACTTTCCGCCGCGATCTCCGGCCCCGGGGCAAAGGGCCGCGCCGCATCGCTGCATTTCGGGGTGGCGATGGCATCCCCGGCGGGGAACTGATCGCGGCGACTTGCGGCCTGTTCGGGAAGAACCCTGCACCCGAAGACCCCGCTCGAACCCGCCTTCGGGCAACCAGCCCGAATTTACCGTGTCGGAACTCTCCGGCGCGGTGAAACGGGTGATCGAGGGCGAATTCGGCCTTGTCCGGGTGCGCGGCGAAATCGGCCGGGTCAGCCGCCCGGCCTCGGGCCATATGTATTTTGACCTGAAGGATGACCGCAGCGTGATTGCCGCGATCAGCTGGAAGGGGCAGGTGACAAAGATGCAGGTCCGCCCCGAAGAGGGGATGGAGGTTGTGGCCACCGGCCGGATGACCACCTTCCCCGGCCAGTCGAAATACCAGCTGATCGTCGAGGATGTGGCGCCCGCCGGCGCGGGCGCGCTGATGGCCATGCTGGAAAAGCGCCGCGCCGCATTGCAGGCCGAAGGCCTGTTCGATCCGGCGCGAAAACAGCCCATTCCCTATCTGCCGCAGGTGATCGGTGTTGTCACCTCGCCCTCGGGGGCGGTGATCCGCGATATCCTGCACCGGCTGCGCGACCGCTTTCCGCGCCATGTGCTGATCTGGCCGGTGGCGGTGCAGGGGCAGGATTGCGCGGCCCAGGTGGCCGCCGCCATCCGCGGTTTCAACGCGCTGGAGCCGGGCGGCGCGATTCCGCGCCCCGACCTGTTGATCGTGGCGCGCGGCGGTGGCTCTCTGGAGGATCTCTGGGGCTTCAACGAAGAAATCGTGGTGCGCGCGGCAGCGGCCAGCCGGATTCCGCTGATTTCCGCCGTGGGCCATGAAACCGACACCACGCTGATTGATTTTGCCGCCGACCGCCGCGCGCCCACCCCCACGGCGGCGGCGGAAATGGCGGTGCCGGTGCGGCTGGAACTGCTGGCGCAGGTCGATGGCATGGGGGCCCGCATCGGTCAGGCCACGGTCCGGGGCCTTGGCCTGCGCGGCCAGCGGCTGCGCGATCTGGCCCGCGCCCTGCCGCGCCCCGAAACGCTGACCGGCACGGCAGCGCAGCGCCTGGATACGGCCACGCAGCGGCTGGCCGGGGCGCTTGGCATGGCGGTGGCAAAAAAGCGTGGCGCCTTTGAATCGCGCGCCGCGGGCCTGCGCCCCGATGCGTTGCGCGCCCTGATCCAGCGCCGCGCCGATCAGCTCGACTCGCGCTTTACCCGGCTGGGCAGCGGCGCAGACCGTCGGCTGGACCGCAGCCGCGCCGCGCTGGACAAATGGGCCTCGCGCCTTGATCCCGCCTTGGCACGCCTGCTGGCCGGTGCCGCCGCCGATGTGGCCAAGGGGCGCGACCGGCTGGCGCTGCTGGATCGCCGCCTGCAGGCTGCCCCCGCCCGCCGTCTGGCCCAGCTGGCCGAACGGCTGGAATCGCTGGACAGGATGCGCCAGACCCTGGGCTATGGCGAAACGCTGAAACGCGGCTATGCCGTGGTGCGCGGCGATGGTGCCGTGGTCACCATGCAGTCCGCTGCCGCGCGGGCCGGCGTGCTGGAGATCGAATTTCAGGATGGCCGCCTGACCCTCGGCGCGCCACCCCCAGGCAGCACACTCCCGGCCGAAACAGCGGCAGAGCCGACACCCAGGCCGAAATCCCGCAAGACCAAACCGCCGGAACAGGGCAGCCTGTTCTGAGCCGTTAAACCCCCACATCCGGCCCGGGGCAGCGCAGCGGTTCATCGCTTTGCGCCACTTCGGAAAGCTCTGTCCCGGCCGGATCGCCTTCGAACTGCGCTTTCAGCCCGTCGCCCTCGCGCCAGAATTTCCAGCACTGCGGCGCCGACGGGTCTTCATAGGCAAAGCAGATCATGTCCCGGTCTTCATACCAGCTGCCTTCCTTGCAGATGTCATCGGTAAAGGCCCAGATCACGCGGCGCCCCGGCAGATATTGTTCGGTGCCAAACACCCCGCCCTCTGTGGCATAGGTCAGGGTGCGCCCGGTGGCATAGGCCTCGAATTCCGCCCCCGACATCGGCTCTTGCGCGAAGGCGGGGGCGGCGATGAACAGAAGGGGCAGGGCGGCAAGGCGGGCAAGCATCGGCAACTCCGGGATACAGGCATTTGGGGCAGAGTGGCAGAAGCCCGCGCCCTTGGCCATGCGCAGCTGCGTGAACAGTCAGGCCTCAGGCAGCCACTTCTTCACATGTGGCCGCATCATCCGCCGCCAATGCGGCGGCGACAGCGCGATCACCGAACAGACCGGCAGCGAATGTGGCAGCCAGGGCGCCTGATCCGGCTCCGGCAGCCGCAGCGCCGGATAGGGGCGCGACGGATGGGCATGATGGTCTGAATGGCGCGGCGCGTTCAGCATCAGCCCCGATGACGCCCAATGCGGCGCGTTCCAGCTGTGCCTGTCGCCCACCGGCTCTGGACGCCCGTCCGGCAGGATACGGCGGCGCAGCCCGTAATGCTGCACATAATCCGACAGATACAGCTCTGCCGTGGCAAACAGCGCCAGCCCCGCCCAGACCGCCAGCCCCGCCCATCCGGCAATCGCGGCGCCCGTCAGCAGACCTGCCCCCGCGCCCAGAACGTAGACCGCATAGGGATGCAGCCCCCGCCGCCCCTTGGCCCGCAGCGCAGTCTCTGCCGCAAGGCCAGCGCGAAAGCTGCCAGGCCAGGCCCGCAGCAGAAAGCGGTAATAGCCTTCGCCACTGCGCGCGCTGTTCGGATCGGCATCCGTGGCCACATGGCGGTGATGCACCAGCCGATGCGCCGAAACGTGGTGCCCGTTCAACAGGCTGGCATAAACGGCGACACCCAGCCGGAACAGGCCCCGCCCCCCCCGATGGATCAGCTCATGCGCGGCGGGGTTCGACACCTGACCGAAGAACTGCCCAAACCCCAGAAACAGCAGTACCCGGCCCGCCGCCGAAATCCCGCTGTCACCCGCAATCGCCCAGACGGCCAGCGGCAGCGCCGCCAGATGGCACAGCGCCAGCACCACCAGCAGCGCATCGGCGGCCGGAAACTCTGCCCCTTCCGGCGCATCGGGGGCGGTGATCCGCATCAGATGATCCAGCATGGCGGTCAACAGGCCGATCGCCACCACCCCGGGCAGCACCCACAGCCCGCCCAACGCCGCACCGGCCAGCAGCAGCGCCAGTGGCAGCAGCGTGGCCAGCGCAAACAGCAGCATGGGCGGCAGGATCTGGGCACGGGCAAAGGCGCGGGGCATCGGGTCACCGGAACGGATTTCAACGCGGTGATCCTAGCACGCCCGCCATGGGCTGCCAGCGCGCATTGGCCCTTGGCCCTTCCATCCGGCGCCCGAAACGACTAGGTGGGAAAGGAAATTCCCATCCGGTGGCGCCCATGTCCTTCTTCAAGAAACTGAAAGACCGGATGTTCCGGTCTTCCGACAAGATCGGGGCCGGCCTCGATGCGCTGGTGGAGGATGCGGCTCCCGCCGCCGCCGCGCCGCCAGAACCGGCCAAACCCGGCCTGATCGGGCGCCTGCTGGGCCGCGAGGCGGACGAGCCGAAGCGGATCATGGATGATGCCATGCTCGAAAGCCTCGAAGAGCTGCTGATCGAGGCGGATATGGGCGTGGATACCGCAACGCGCGTCGCCGCCAATATCGCCGAAGGCCGCATGGGCCGCCGCATCGGCACCACCGAACTGAAGGATGCCCTGGCCGCCGAAGTGGCGCGGATCATGGGCCCGGTGGCTCGTCCCATGCCGCTTTACCCCAAGCGCCCGCAGGTGGTGCTGGTGGTGGGCGTCAATGGCTCGGGCAAGACCACGACCATCGGCAAGCTGGCCTCGCAGTTCAAGGCGGCAGGCAAGACGGTGGTGATCGCCGCGGGCGATACCTTCCGCGCCGCGGCGGTGGAACAGCTGCAGATCTGGGGCCAGCGGGCCGGGGTGCCGGTGCTGACGGCGCCCGAAGGCTCCGATCCCGCCAGCCTTGCCTTCGATGCCATGACCCGGGCGCAGGAAACCGGCGCCGATCTCCTGCTGATCGACACGGCCGGCCGGTTGCAGAACCGCGCCGACCTGATGGAGGAACTGGCAAAGATCGTCCGCGTCATCCGCAAGAAGGATGAAACCGCCCCACATAATACCCTGCTGGTGCTGGATGCCACCACCGGGCAGAACGCTGTGCTGCAGGTGGAAATCTTCCGCAAGATCGCCGATGTCTCGGGCCTGGTGATGACCAAACTCGACGGCACCGCCAAGGGCGGCGTGCTGGTCAGCCTCGCCGACAAGTTCGGCCTGCCGATCCATGCCATCGGCCTGGGCGAACAGATCGACGACCTGGCGCCCTTCGACCCCGAAGATTTCGCCCGCGCGCTGGTCGGCCTGTCTGACTGATCAGCCCATGTTCCTCTCGGTTTTGATCTTCCCGTTGTCCAAATATCCTCGGGGGGTGCGGGGGGCAGACAGCCCCCCGTCCTCCGGGGCCACCCCGCGATGAGCGCATGGCTCGTCTCGCTGGAAGGCACGCCCGCCGGGCATGACCTTGCGCTTGCGCTGGCGCTGCTGGCCGCCGTGCTGCACGCCCTGTTCGGGGCCCTGCAGAAGGGGCGGCACGATCCCTGGCTGTCGCGCGCGGCAATCGACGGCTGCTATGCGCTGATCGCCTTGCCCTTCGCGCTGTTCGTGGTGCCCTGGCCCGAGCCGCATATGTGGCCGATCTTCGCGGGCGCCTTTGCCATCCATGCCGTCTACAAGCTGCTGCAGGCGATGACCTATGCGCGCGGCGCCTATACGGTGGTCTATCCGGTGGTGCGCGGCACCGGGCCGCTGGTCACGGTGTTCTTTGCAGGCCTTGTCTTCGGCGAAAGTTTCGCCCCCGGCCAATGGGCCGGGGTGGCGCTGCTGTCGGGCGGTATTCTGGGCCTTGCGATGTGGAACCTGCGCCACAGCACCATGCAGCGCGACACCATGGTCCCTGCGCTGATCCTTGCGGCGCTGACCGGGGTGATGGTGGCGGGCTATACCACCTATGATGCCTTCGGCATCCGGGCCACCGCCGATCCGTTCACCTTTCTGGCCTGGTTCTTCCTGATCGACGGGATCCTGATGCCGGTGCTGACCTTCCGGCGCTGGCGGCGGCTGCCCGCCGAAGAGATACGGCCGCTGCTGCAGCGGGGTGTCATCGGCGCCTTCACTGCCTATTTCAGCTTTGGCGCCATCATGCTGGCCACAAGGCTGGACAAGGTGGGCGAAGCGGCGGTGCTGCGCGAAACCTCGACCGTGTTTGCCGCCTTGATCGGCTGGCTGGTTCTGGGCGAAAAGGTGGGGCGCGTGCAGGCGGGCCTCATGGCGGTGATCGCGGCGGGCGCGGTCATGGTGGAATTTCTGGGCTAGGATGGGATGATGGCGGAACGCAAACTGAGCGGCTGGGTCAAGGCCGCGCTGGAATACGGGCCGATCCTGGCCTTCTTCATCGGCTATGTCCGGCTGAAGGATCAGGTCTTCCTGATCAACGGCACCGAATATTCCGGCTTTCTGGTGGTCACGGCGGCCTTCATTCCGCTGATGGTGATCTGCACCGGGCTGATCTGGGCGCTGACCGGCAAGCTGTCGAAGATGCAGCTGGTGACGGTGGTGCTGGTGGTGGTCTTTGGCGGCCTGTCGGTGTGGCTGCAGGATGAACGCTTCTTCAAGATGAAGCCCACGATGATCTATCTGTTCTTCGCCGCCGCTTTGGGCTTTGGCCTGATGCGCGGGCAAAGCTATCTGCAATCCCTGATGGGCGAGGCGCTGCCGATGCGCGATGCAGGCTGGATGATCCTGACCAAACGCATTGCTTTGTTCTTCCTGGCGCTGGCTCTGGCGAACGAGGCGGTCTGGCGGCTGTTTTCCACCGATATCTGGGTGAATTTCAAGACCTTCGGCCTGACGGCGGCGCTGTTCCTGTTCTTCCTGATGCAAGGGCGCCTGCTGCAGACCCATGGCATCCCGAAGGAAGGGCAGGAGTAACAGGCCATGGCGCATGAGGGATCCTGTCTCTGCGGCGCCGTCCGCTTCACCGTGGCGGCTGACCTGCCGCCGGTGACCGCCTGCCACTGCACGCGCTGCCGCAAGTTTTCCGGCCATGTCGAAGCCTCGGCCGATGTGCCGAAAGCCGCGCTGGCGGTGACAGGGGCCGAGCATCTGGGCTGGTATGCGTCAAGCGAGAAGGTGCGGCGGGGGTTCTGCAGGATCTGCGGATCGTCGCTGTTTTTCGATCCGCCCCACCGCGACTGGATCGGGGTGTCGATGGGGGCCTTTGACACACCCACCGGCACGCATCTCGCCCAGCATATCTTCGTGGCCGACAAGGGCGATTATTACGACATCACCGACGGCCTGCCCTGCAACGATCAGTGACCGCTTCGGCCGGTTGCTGAATTGCGCGCCTGCGGCGCAAGTCTTTCCTCTCGGGCTCCGGCCTTGCGGCCGGTGCCCTCGGCTGTGCCTCCGGCGGGGGTATTTGCCGCCAAGAGGAAGATCAGCGCCGGAACAGGGTTTCCATCGCCTGCTTGTCCATCTGCGGCTGGCGGGCCTCGGCGGCAAGCGCGCGGCCCTTGATGAAGGCGGGCCGTTCGCCAAGCGCCTTGAGCCAGCGGGCGAGGTTCGGCTTGTCGTCCAGCGTCTGCTGCTGGCCTTCCCAGCTCATGGTCCAGGGCCAGATGGCGATATCGGCGATGGTCAGCGCATCGCCGGTGACAAAGGCGCGCCCCTCCAGCTGGCGGTCCAGCACGCCGTAGAGCCGCGCCACCTCGCGGCGGTAGCGGTCCTGGGCATAGGGCAGCACCTGCGGCGGGTCCATCTGCGGGGCATATTTCAGGAAGTGATGCGCCTGGCCCGCCATCGGCCCCACGCCGCCCATCTGCCACATCAGCCATTGATCGGTGGCGATCCGGTCGCGTTCGGTGGCGCCGTAAAGCCTGCCGGTCTTGCGCGCCAGATATTGCAGGATCGCGCCGCTTTCAAAGATGGCGATCGGCGCGCCATCCGTGCCTTCGGCATCGACAATGGCGGGCATCCGGTTGTTCGGTGCGATCTGCAGGAAATCGGGCTTGAACTGGTCGCCCGCGCCGATGTTCACCAGCTTCACCGCATAGGGCAGGCCGAGTTCCTCCAGCGCGATGGAGATCTTGTGGCCATTCGGCGTGGGCCAGTAATACAGGTCGATCATGGCGGTTTCCTTGCTTTTGGCTGCGGCGCCCTGCCGCAGTCTGGATGGCTGCAGGATCGCCGTCACCCGCCCGGTTTGCAACCGGCTGCGGTTGTTTAAGCCTGACAGGTTTGTGATCGCCCGTGATCCGCTTTCGGCCCTCTGACCGGCGCTGCCCTGAAACTTTCGGTTGCAGGCTTTCGTAGGTTTCGCCGGTGAGGATGGTCGGGTGGCGGCCATCCGTAAATGGGAGATGACTTCGATGCCAAGCCAGAACTCCAAGGATTCGATCTTTACCTTTCCTTTCGTGCGGCCGCCGGTCTCGCGCGATCTGGGCGATGGGGATGACATGGTCACGGTTGCGGGCCTGCCGGGCCGGCAGGTGCGGCTGACCTTCACCAGCGCCGAAGTGGGCAATGGTATGGCGGTGGATTCCGGTCTGCTGGCCAATCAGGATGGCGGTCTTGCGGTGCGGCTGCAGGTCGAAACCGTCAAGGGCGCGCTGAAGGGGGGCGTCAGCCGCTTTGATGACGAGGGCATCCGCTTTGTCGCCACGAAGGGATCGACCTTCGATGTGCGCGATCTGGTCAGTGGCACCGAGCGCGGCGATCTGTTCAAGATCGTGCAGCTGGGATCGGCAGGGGATGACCGGATCAATTTCCTGGATGATGGCCGCAAGGTCTATGTCAATGGCGGGATGGGCGATGACCGCATCACCGGCGGGCGCAGCGCCGATTTTCTGGTGGGCGGCGCGGGCGATGACCGTCTCTTTGGCGGCAGCGGCAATGACAGCTTCATTGGCGGCGCCGGGTCGGATGTGATCTTTGGCGGCAATGGCAAGGATACGGTGATCTTCGCCCCGGCGACGGATGGCATGGATCATGTCGATCTGGGCGCGGGCATGGATGTGGTTTCCGTGTCTGCCACGGCAGGCAGCCAGATCCGGCTGACCTTTACCAGCGCCGAAGTGGGCAATGGCATGGCGCGCGACAGCCGCACGATGACCAATCAGGATGGCGATCTGGCCGTGCGTCTGGCGCTGGAAGATGGCAGCGACATGCCGATGGATGTGGCCGGCCGCTTCGATGACGAGGGCATCCGCTTCGTGGCCAGCGAAGGCGCCACCTTCGATGTGCGCGATCTGGTCAGCGGCGCCGCGCGCGGCGATCAGTTCGGCGTGGTGGCTTTGGGCACCGATGGCACCGACATGTTCAACGAGCGGGCCTCGATGGTGAACACCTATGTCAATGCCGGGGCGGGCGACGACTGGCTGTATGGCGGCATGGGGAATGACTTCCTCGTGGGGGGCACCGGCAATGACTGGCTGTCGGGCCGCGAGGGCAATGATTCCATGCTGGGCGGCGCGGGCAATGACATTGCGGTGATCAACCTGCGCGACGGATCGTCGGATACCGCCGATCTGGGCGATGGCGCCGATATGGTCAAGGTGATGGCCGAGGCGAATTCGCAGGTGCGGGTAACCTTCACCAGCGCCGAGGTTGGCAATGGGCTGGCCACCGATGCGGGCACGCTGGCCAATCAGGATGGCGCGCTGGCCGTGCGCCTTCAGATGGAAGATGGCGCCGGGATGCCCGATGGCGCCGTATCGCGGGTGGATGACGAGGGGATCCGCCTGCGCGGCTCTGCCATGGTCACCTTCGATGTGCGCGATCTGGTCAGCGGTGCTGCGCGCGGCGATCAGTTCAAGGTGGTGCAGCTGGGCACCCTGGGCAATGATCAGTATGACGACCAGAAATCCCGCGAGGCCTTCTATGTGAATGCCGGGCAGGGGGATGACTGGGTCGCCACCGGCATGGGCCGCGATTTCCTCGTGGGGGGCGCCGGGAATGACACGCTCTGGGGCGGCAAAGGCGCCGATACCCTGCTGGGCGGTTCCGGCGATGACATGCTGAAAGGTGGCATGGGTGCTGATACCTTCCTCTTTGTCGGGTCGGATGGTGCCGATAATGTGGCCGATTTCACCTCGGGCGTGGACCGGATCGACCTGCGCTCCTTCGCGCCTGTCTCGGTGATGCAGGTTGCCGAAGCCGGTGGCATCCGTCTGGACATCGACCGCGAGGGCGATGGCGTGATCGACCAGACGATCCTGCTGCATGGCGTCAGCGCGCTGGGGATGAACGACATCCTCATGTGATCTGCCGGATCAGATATGCCCCACCTTGAACGCATCCGGCCTGACCGCATCAGGCGATCGCATCTGACACGGTCTTTGGCGGGGCGCGCGGTTGACCGCGCCCCGCCAAAGGCGTATCCCCAGACCGTGGCGCTTTGTGACCGGATTGCGGGCCACGTTAAACAAACCGCTAAAAGGGTGAGGGACGCGAGCCCCGAAGCCTATGGTCTTCGGGGTTTTTCTATGGCCGAGGGGCAGGCATGAGCAAGGATTGGAAAACGCGCACGACACTGGTGCATGAGGGCAGCCGCCGCAGCCAGTATGGCGAGATGGCCGAGGCGATCTTCCTGACGCAGGGCTTCGTCTATCCCACCGCCGAGGCGGCAGAGGCGCGTTTCGTGAAGATTGAGGGTGACGAATTCATCTACGCCCGCTACGGCAACCCGACCACCCGCATGTTCGAAGAACGCATCGCGGCGCTGGAAGGCACCGAAGATGCCTTTGCCACCGCCTCTGGCATGGCGGCCGTCAATGGCGCGCTGGTGTCCATGCTGCGCGCGGGCGATCATGTGGTATCGGCGCGGGCGCTGTTCGGGTCGTGCCTTTATATCCTGGAAGAGGTGCTGGGCCGCTACGGGGTCGAGGTCACCTTTGTCGATGGCGCCGATCTGGCTCAGTGGCGCGCGGCGATGCGGCCGGGCGTGACCAAGGCGGTGTTCTTCGAAAGCATGTCGAACCCGACGCTGGAACTGGTCGATATCCGGGGTGTGAGCGAGATCGCCCATGCCGCAGGGGCGCTGGTGATCGTGGATAACGTCTTCTCGACCCCGATCTTCTCGCGCGCGGTCGATCTGGGCGCCGATGTGGTGGTCTATTCCACCACCAAACATATCGACGGGCAGGGCCGCGCGCTGGGTGGCGTGGTCTGCGGCACGGCGGAATATATCCGCAAGGTGCTGGAACCCTACATGAAACACACCGGCGGCTCGATGAGCCCCTTCACCAGCTGGATCATGCTGAACGGCATGGCGACGCTGGACCTGCGCTGCCGTGCCATGGCCGAAAGCGCGCTGAAAGTGGCCGAGGCGCTGCAGGGCGATGACCGGCTGTCGCGCGTCATCTTCCCGGGCCTTGCCAGCCATGCCCAGCACGATCTGGCCATGGCGCAGATGGGCTCGGGCGGCACCATGGTGGCTTTCGACATCAAGGGCGGCAAGGAAGCGGCCTTCCGCTTCATGAATGCGCTGGAAATCATCAAGATTTCCAACAATCTGGGTGATGCCAAATCCATCGCCACCCATCCGGCCACCACGACGCACCAGCGCCTGCCGCAGGATCAGAAAGACAGCCTGGGCATCACCCCCGGCCTGATCCGCCTGTCGGTCGGGCTGGAAGATGCGGACGACCTGATCGCCGATCTGAAACGCGCGCTGGAGGCGGTCTGACCGCCCGGCTGTGACGTTCAGGGGGGCGCTCGCGCCCCCCACGGCCTTCGGCCTCCCCCCTGAGGGTATTTGGACCAAGAGGAAGACACAGGCGCGCGATCTGCCTCTTCCTCTTGGCCCAAATACCCTCGGGGGTGAATTGGCCGCCAGGCCAAGAGGGGGCGGAAGCCCCCTTTCTGTTTGGATGATCCGGCATTTCCGCTGCGCGCGGGTGATCCGGTGTCGCCTTTGGCCCGTAATACTGCGCGAAGGGTTGGATATGGTGACGGGAAAGGCCATATCTTGCACCGCAGCCTGCACAGGGGACGCGCAATGAATATCCATACGCCGGACATCGACCGGAAGCCCAGCCGTGAAGAGGCCGAAGCCGCCTTGCGGCTGTTGCGGAAATGGGCGGGCAAGGCCACCGATGCCGAAATCGCGGCTGTTGATCCGGCTGCAAAGGCGCTGCTGGACGGGGCGCAGGCCACCAGCTACCCCGAACTGAGCCGTGATTATCCGGCGGATTTTGTCGCCGACAGCAGCTATCGCGCCACGCTGCCCGATCTGCAGAACGGGCCCTCCAGCCTGATCCGCGGCGCGCAGCGGCAGATCCAGCATGTGGGCATTTCCAACTTCCGGCTGCCCGTCCGCTATCGCACCCGCGATGCGGGCGAGGTGATGCTGGAAACCTCGGTCACCGGCACGGTCAGCCTTGAGGCGGAAAAGAAGGGCATCAACATGAGCCGCATCATGCGGTCCTTCTATGCCCATGCCGAACGCGCCTTCAGCTTCGAAGTGATCGAGCAGGCGCTGGAAGATTACAAACGCGATCTGGAAAGTTTCGATGCCCGCATCCAGATGCGCCTGTCCTTCCCCGTCAAGGTGCCCTCGCTGCGGTCCGGCCTGTCGGGCTGGCAGTATTACGACATCGCGCTGGAACTGGTGGACCGGGGCGGGGAGCGGCTGAAAATCCTGCATCTGGATTTCGTCTATTCCAGCACCTGCCCCTGCTCGCTGGAGCTGAGCGAACATGCCCGCCGCAGCCGCGGCCAGCTGGCAACGCCACATTCGCAGCGCTCTGTCGCGCGGGTCTCGGTCGTGGTGAAGCCGGGCGGCTGCCTGTGGTTCGAAGATCTGATCGAACTGTGCCGCGCCGCCGTGCCCACCGAAACCCAGGTGATGGTGAAGCGCGAGGATGAACAGGCTTTTGCCGAACTGAACGCCGCCAATCCGATCTTTGTCGAAGATGCCGCGCGGCTGTTCTGTGAACAGCTGGCAGCAGATCCGCGCATCGGGGATTTCCGCGTGGTGGCCAGCCATCAGGAAAGCCTGCACAGCCATGATGCCGTCAGCCTGCTGACCTCGGGCCCGACATTTGCGCAGGCGAGCCTTGATCCGCGGCTTTTCGGCACGCTCGTTCACGCCGGATAAGGCCTTGGCCCGGCATCGGCTTGACAAACCCTTGCCGGGCGGGGCCTTTTGCCGGTCATGATCGACCTTGCCCCCGTTGCGAATATCCTTGGCCGTCTGTTGCTGCTTCTGGGCTGCCTGATGCTGATTCCGGCGGCGCTGGATTGGGCGGTGGCCAGCGGTAATGCCGGGGCCATGGTGGAATCGGCCATCCTGACCGCGGCTTTCGGCGGTTTTGTCACCATGGCGACGCAGGGCGCGCTGCGGGGCGCCTTCGATATCCGGGCGGCATTCGTGCTGACTTTGGGGATCTGGGTTGTCACGCCGCTGGCGGGTGCGCTGCCGCTGATGCTGGGCGCGCCCAATCTGGGCTTTACCGATGCCTATTTCGAGGCGGTTTCGGGCATCACCACGACAGGCTCTACCGTCATCACCGGGCTGGCCGAGCTGCCGCCGGGGATGAACCTGTGGCGCGGGATGCTCAACTGGCTGGGCGGTCTGGGGATTGCCTTCATCGCCATGATCTTCCTGCCGGTGATGCGGGTGGGCGGGATGCAGTTCTTTCGCACCGAAGGCTTTGATACATTTGGCAAGATCCTGCCGCGCGCCTCGGATATCGCGGCCTCGCTGCTGGGGGTCTATGCCGGGCTGACGCTGGTGTGCCTGCTGGTCTACAAGGCCATCGGCATGACCGCGCTGGATGCTGTGGTTCATGCCTTTGCCACCATCGCCACCGGGGGATTTTCGCCCAAGGATGCGTCGTTCACCGCCTATCCGGGTGCGGGTGAATATGCCGGGGCCTTTTTCATGCTGGCGGCGGCCATGCCCTATATCCGCTATGTGCAGATGGTGAATGGCCGGAACGAGGCGCTGTGGCGCGACCCTCAGGCGCGGTCTTACCTTGTGTGGGTGGCGGTCACGGTGGGGATTCTGACGCTGTGGCGGGTGCTGACCAGCGGGGATGCGGTGGAGCCGGTGTTTCGGGAAACCCTGTTCAACGTGGTGTCGATCATCACCGGAACCGGATTTTTCTCTGGCGGTTTCGCGGGTTGGGGCGGATTCATGCTGGTGGTGGTGTTTTCCGTGGGCATGATCGGCGGCTGTTCGGGATCGTCGACCGGGGCGATGAGCGTGTTTCGCGTGCAGATCGCTTTTGCGGCGGTGCGCAGTTCGCTGCGGCGCATCACCCGGCCGAACGGGGTGGAGCCGGTGCGCTATGACGGGCGGACGGTGGATGCCGAAACGCTGAATGGTGTGATGACCTTTGTGACCAGCTTTGTGCTGCTGATCGGCGTGCTGAGCGTGGGCATGACGCTGACCGGGGTGGATCTGCAAAGCGCGCTGTTCGGCGTCTGGGCCTCGCTGGGCAATATCGGTTACGGCTTCGGGCCTTTGGTGGCGCGGACCGGCACATTCATTGATTTTCCCATTGCGGCCAAATGGATCATGATCCTTTCCATGCTGCTGGGGCGGCTGTCGCTGCTCGCGCTGTTCGTGGTGCTGCTGCCGCGTTTCTGGCGCTATTGACCCCCGGAAAATGAAAAGGCCGCCTGGTTGGGGGCGGCCTTTGGGGCTGGTTGGCAGGCAGCTTACCAGCAGGAAACCAGCACGGTCATGCCTTCGGCGCGGCGGTTCAGATCCTCTGGCGCAAGCGCCCCGCTGCCCGTGGCCGCGCGGGGCACGATGCCTCCGGTGGATAGCCGGGCCGCCACCGTGGCCGTCTGGAGTGCGTAGGACACATCGTCTGGCAAACGTCGGGTTCCCGTCGTGTCACGCGGCAGCAACATGCCCAGAACCGCGCCCGAAGCATCCAGCACCGGGCCGCCCACATCACCGGCCAGAACGCGGATCGACAGCCGGGCAATCCCGGTTTCGCCATCCAGCCCCTTGATGTCTTCCAGCTGGCCGAAGCTGAGTGTGGGGGCGGGCAGGGTGTCTTCGTAGCTGTAGCCCGAGACGGCGATCTCTTGCCCGCTGCGCGGCTGACCGCTGAGGAATTCGGCCACGGCAGGCGGGGCCAGGCGGGTCTTGGGGCGCAGCAGGGCCAGCCCGGTGGGGGCATCGGAAAACACCACATCGGCCTCGTGCCGCAGATCAAGGGTGATGCGGTTGCAGCCCTCGACCACTTCGCGCGTGGTCAGCGTGGCGCCTTCGGCATCGACGAAGAACCCGGTGCGCGACAGTTCGGGGCGACGGATTTCCAGACCCGACAACAGGCCGCGGCGGCTTTCATCGCTCATCGGCACCAGCCCCGGATCCAGCGCCTTGTCGCCCACCGAACGGAAGCTGGCCTGCATCGCATCACGGGCGCGGGCGATCTTCGGTTCATCCTGCGGGCGCCAGACCAGCATGTAGCCCTTGATGAGCCCTTTCGACAGTTCGGCATAGGTATGGCTCGCCACCGCGCCATTGTTGGCGTCGATGGTGAAGCTGCGTTCAGACCGGCTGCGTTCGCCCTGCAGCGGCACATCGGCCAGCGTCTGCAGCACATCGTAAAGGCCATAGAGCGCCGCCTGATCGCCGGGCTGCGAGATCAGCACCACTTTCACCCCGGAACCGGCCTTGGCGCGGTAATGCACGAAAGGCGGTTCGAAGTGATCGAATTCCACCAGCGCGGTGGGCAGGGTGATTTCGATGCCGGCCTCGGCCTGGGTGATGGTCTGCAGGCCAAGGGCGGCCTCTTCGGCGCGCCAGGCGGTCAGCAGCTGGTCGCGCTGGCGGGTGGTCAGGATGCCGGTTGGTTCAAGGCCATTGGCGGTTTGCCAATCCGCCATGCTGCGGCGGGTGCCGGGGCCAAAGGCGCCGTCGATCCGGGCATTGTAGAAGCCGAACCATTGCAGGGCGGTTTGCAGGGTCTGCCGGTCTTCGGCGGAAAGGGCGGCTTCGCTGGCGCGGGCCTCATCGGCGGTTTCTTCGACGGGGGCTGCCGGGAGGGGGGCGGCTTCAGCGGGTACCGCTTCGCTGAGGGGCGGTTCTGCGGCTTCGGCTGGGACAGCTTCGGCGGGGGGGGCGGGCAGGGGTTCCGCCTCTGCCACGGTTGCCGGGGGGGCGGCTGGTTCGGCTGCGGCCAGAGGTTCTGCAGGCGGTTCTGCGGGGGCTTCCGGCTCGGGGGCTGCGATTTCGGGGGCTGCGATTTCCGGCATCGGTGCGGCGGCGCCCGCGGGCCAGAACGGGGCATCAAAGGCGGTGCCATCGGCCACGAAACTGTCGCGCGGGATCAGGCCTTCGCGGCGCAGCCGGGCCAGCTGGCTGGCCGCCAGTTCGCGGTCCAGATAGGGGCCAAGGGCGATGGCATACCAGCCGGTGCCGGTGGCAAAGCCCGCCACATCGGGGAACAGCGCGGCATAGGCGCGCGCCCTGTCTTCGGCATCGGCCAGCCCCGGCTGTGCCTCGATCTGCAGCCAATAGCGTTCCTGCGCGCGCAGCGGCGCCCCCAGAACCAGCGTGGCCACCACCGTCAGCAGGAAAATCACCTGTCTCATCTTGCGAACATATCCCGTCACACTGAATTGAACGCAGCGTTACACGGCCCCGCAGCGCAGTGCAAATGCGGCAAGCACCGCAATTCTGACAGTTGCGCGAGCGGGCCTGCATTGACGCCCCGCCGCCTTGTGGCTAGGGAAGCAGGGCTTTCCGAAGAGGTCCGACATGCCCGCAGCATCTGCCCCCCGCAGCTTTCAGGAAATCATCCTGCGCCTGATGACCTACTGGGCGTCGAAAGGCTGCGCCGTGCTGCAGCCCTATGACATGGAAGTGGGCGCGGGCACCTTCCACCCGGCGACCACCTTGCGTTCGCTGGGCAACAAGCCCTGGGCCGCCGCCTATGTGCAGCCCTCGCGCCGCCCCACCGATGGGCGCTATGGCGAGAACCCGAACCGCCTGCAGCATTATTACCAGTATCAGGTGCTGATCAAACCCAGCCCGCCCGATCTGCAGGATCTGTATCTGGGCAGCCTTGATGCCATCGGCATCGACACGGCGCTGCATGACATCCGCTTTGTCGAGGATGACTGGGAAAGCCCGACACTGGGCGCCTGGGGCCTGGGCTGGGAGGTCTGGTGCGATGGCATGGAGGTCAGCCAGTTCACCTATTTTCAGCAGGTCGGCGGGCATGACTGCAAGCCGGTTTCGGGCGAGCTGACCTATGGTTTGGAACGGCTGGCGATGTATGTGCTGGGCATCGACCATGTGATGGACATGCCCTTCAACGATCCCGACAGCGCGATCCCGCTGAAATATGGCGATATCTTCCGCCAGACCGAAGAAGAATATTCGCGCCACAATTTCGATGGCGCCACGACCGAGATGCTGCTGCGCCATTTCGAGGATGCCGAGGCCGAATGTGCGCGCCTGCTGGCCTTTGATCCGCAGGATGCCAACAGCGGCAAGCGCATCATCATGGCGCATCCCGCCTATGACCAGACGATCAAGGCCAGCCATCTGTTCAACCTGCTGGATGCGCGCGGGGTGATTTCCGTCACCGAGCGTCAGGCCTATATCGGCCGGGTGCGGGCGCTGGCCAAGAAATGCGCCGATGCGTTCGTGCAGACGGAAGCTGGCGCTTCCTTGGCTGTGCAGACGGAAGCCGGCGCTTCGGTGGAGGCCGTTTCGTGAATGGCAAGATCATCGGAGGGGGGCTCGTGGTTCTGTCGCTGATCGCCGCTGCGGCCATGTACTGGCTGCAGATCTATGCCTTCTACGAACCCGCCCGCTTTGAACCGGGCGCCGAAATCACCCTGATCCCGCTGCAGGGCGCCGGGCCAGAGGTCATCGTGGCCGAGAATGTGACGGGGATTGATGCCACCTCCTCGCCGCTTCGCTTTCGCGCCTGTTTCAACACCCCGCTGAGCCAGGCCATGCTGACCGAAACCTATCAGGTCTATGACGGGGCGCAGCCGCTGGTCGCGCCGCCGTGGTTTGACTGTTTCAACGCCGAACGCATCGGCCGGGCGCTGGAAACCGGCGAGGCCATCGCCTTTCTTTCGGTGCCCGATATCACCCCCGGCGTCGATCGTGTGGTTGCCGTGTTTCCCGATGGCGCGGCCTTTGCCTGGCACCAGCTCAACGACAAGCTGAAAGAAGATCCCAATGCCCGACTTGCTGATTGAACTGTTTTCCGAGGAAATCCCGGCGCGGATGCAGGGCAGGGCGCGGGACGATCTGAAAAAGCTCGTGACCGACGGGCTGGTGGAGGCCGGGCTGACCTATGAAAGCGCGGGCGCGTTTTCCACCCCGCGCCGTCTGGTGCTGACGCTGACCGGGCTTTCGCCCGAAAGCCGGGCCGTGCGCGAAGAACGCAAGGGGCCCCGCACCGATGCGCCCGCGCAGGCGCTGGAGGGCTTTCTGCGGTCAACCGGCCTGACGCTGGACCAGCTGGAAAAGCGTGCCGACAAGAAGGCCGAAGTCTATTTCGCCGTGCTGGAAAAGCCGGGCCGCCAAGCGGCCGAGATCGTGGCCGAGGTGCTGGAACGCACGATCCGCAATTTCCCCTGGCCGAAATCCATGCGCTGGGGCACGGGCAACCTGCGCTGGGTGCGGCCGCTTCATTCCATCCTCTGCCTGCTGAGCGATGAAGGCGGCGCCGCTGTCGTGCCGCTGGTGGTGGATGGCATCACCGCGGGCAATACCACCGGCGGCCACCGCTTCATGGCGCCCGCGCGCTTTGCCGTGCATGGGTTTGACGATTACGCCGCCAAACTGCGCCGCGCCTATGTGATGCTGGATAGCGCCGAACGCGAGGCGCATATCTGGAATGATGCGCAAAATCAGGCCTTTGCGCGCGGGCTGGAACTGGTGCCCGATGCGGCCCTGCTGACCGAAGTGGCGGGGCTGGTGGAATGGCCGGTGGTGCTGATGGGCGCCATCGGGGCCGATTTCCTGCATCTGCCGCCCGAGGTGCTGCAAACCTCGATGCGCGAACATCAGAAATTCTTCTCGGTGAAAAACCCGAAAACCGGCCGGATCGAAGGCTTCGTGACGGTTGCGAACCGCGAAACCGCCGACAATGGTGCCACGATCCTGCAGGGCAACCAGAAGGTGCTGTCGGCCCGCCTGTCCGACGCGCGCTTCTTCTGGGAGAATGACCTGCGCGTGGCGAAATCCGGCATGGCGGATTGGGCCGAGGGGCTGAAAGCCGTCACCTTCCACAACAAGCTGGGCTCGCAGGCTGACCGGATCGACCGTATCGCCGCGCTGGCGCGCGAGATTGCGCCGCTGGTGGGCGCCGACCCCGATCAGGCCGCCCATGCCGCGCAACTGGCCAAGCTGGACCTGCGCTCTGCCATGGTGGGGGAATTCCCCGAACTGCAAGGCACCATGGGCCGCTATTACGCGCTCGAAGCGGGCGAGCCCGAACCCGTGGCCAATGCCGCCCGAGACCATTATTCGCCGCTGGGGCCAAGCGACGCCGTGCCAACCGAGCCGGTTTCGGTGGCGGTGGCGCTGGCCGACAAGATCGACACGCTGACCGGCTTCTGGGCGATTGACGAGAAACCCACGGGGAGCAAAGACCCGTTTGCGCTGCGCCGCGCCGCGCTGGGGGTTATTCGGTTGGTGCTGGGGAATGGGGTGCGGGTTGGGGTTCTTGAGATATTTAGTGGCTGGCTAAACACATCTGTCATGCTGACAGTGCATTACTCTCAGGTTTCATTTGCCTCGTTGAAGCCGCGTCCAATTGTCTTTGATCGGTTCCTTCGTGTAACAGGTTCAGGTGAAACTGATGCGGGTGACCATTTCGAAGATCAAGAAGTGCTTTGGGACGATTTTAGGAATGTTTCATCCGACCTCCTCGCCTTCTTCCACGACCGCCTCAAGGTCTTCCTGCGCGATCAGGGCATCCGTCACGATGTGATCGACGCCTGCCTCGCCATGCCGGGCAATGACGATCTCACCCTGCTGGTGAAACGCGCCGAGGCCCTGCAGGCCTTCCTCAAAACCGAGGATGGCACCAACCTGCTGCAGGGCTTCAAGCGGGCAAACAATATCCTCACCCAGGCGGAAACCAAGGACGGGGTGGAATACTCCTTCGGCGCCGATGTGAAATTCGCCGAAACCGACGAGGAACGCGCGCTGTTCGCCGCGCTCGACGCGGGCGAGGCGGCGATCGCACCGGCGATGGCGCAGGAAGATTTCGCCGCCGCCATGGCCGCCATGGCCAATCTGCGCGCCCCGATTGATGCCTTCTTCACCGCCGTGCAGGTGAACAGCGATAATGCCATCGTCCGCCGCAACCGGCTGAACCTGCTGCACCGCATCCGCGCGCTGGTGGCGCAGGTGGCCGATCTGACCAAGGTCGAAGGCTGAGAACCGTCCCCCCCTCTTCCCGTTGTTGAAATATCCTCGGGGGAGTGAAGGGCCGTCAGGCCCGTGGGGGGCAGAAAGCCCCCCGGCCGCCGCTATCGCTTGCGTGCCCGCCGGAACCTCGTATTCTGCCTGCGAAGCAGAAGGTTGCCGCAGTGCAGAAATACGAACCCCTCTCCGATTTCGTGGTGATCTCGCCCACCGCCAATATCAGCCGTGAATGTCATGGCTGGCGGGCGAAGTGCCTGCAAAGGTTGATCCGGCTGGATCTGCCGGTGCCTGCCACCGTGGCTTTGCCCGCCACCACCGTGCGGGCGATTGCCACCGGGCAGATGTTCGATTGCAAGGCGATCCTCGCGCATTTCGGGGCAGAGCCGCTGATCTCGGTCCGGCCCTCGCCGGAAAATCCCGATTGGGGCGGGCCTGCCACGCTGCTGAACATCGGGTTCAACGCCGCCCGCCATGCAAGGCTGGCCGAAACCCATGGTCAGGCCGCCGCCGATGCGCTGTATCTGCGTTTTGTGCAGGGCTATGCGGTGCATGTGGCCCGGCTGGACCCCGACATGTTCGACGGGCTGGAGCCTTCGGCTCAGGGGCTGCGCGATGCGATGCGCAGCTATCAGCTTGAAATGGATGAACCTTTTCCCGAAGATCCGGCGCGCCAGCTGGCCGATGTGCTGCGCTCCATGGCGCGCGCATGGGAGGGGACGACGGCCCGCCTGCTGCGCCAGGCCAAGGGCGCCCCGGCCGAAGCCGGGCTGGGGCTGGTGGTGCAGCAGATGGCGCAGGGCATCGGGCAGGGGATTTCGGGCTCTGGCGTGATCCAGTTCGTCGATCCGGTCTCGGGCGATCCGATGCTGAAAGGCCGGTATCTGAGCCAGAGCCAGGGCCGCGATGCGCTGAAACGCACCGAGGCGATCTATCTGACCCGCGATCCGCGCGGCGCCTCGCTGGAAGAGCTGGCGCCCGCCTTGTTCGCCGATCTGCTGCGCCATGGCGCGATGTGCCGCAAGCGGCTGCGCGAAGAGATGCAGATCGAATTCACCATCGAGGATGGCGTCTTGTCGGTGCTGGATGCGATCAAGGTGCAGCGGTCGTCGCGCGCCGGGCTGAAGATCGCGGTGGCGCTGGCCAAGGATGGCATCATCACCCCGGCCGAGGCCGTGCTGCGGGTGGAACCCCGCGCGCTGACCGAATTGTTGCATCCGCAGGTGGATCCGCGCGGGCCGCGCGACGTGTTTGCACGGGGAATCGCGGCCAGTCCTGGGGCGGCAACCGGGCGCATCGTCTTTACCTCGCAGGCAGCACAGGCGAGTGCGGCACGGGGCGAGCCTTGTGTTCTGGTGCGCCGGGAAACCGCGCCGGAGGATATCCGCGGGATGCATTCTGCCTCTGCCGTGCTGACGGAACGGGGCGGGATGACCAGCCATGCCGCGGTGATCGGGCGGGGGCTGGGCTTGCCCTGCATCGTGGGGGCATCGGATATCCGGCTGGATACAAAGGAAAAAACCCTGCTTGCCCCCGACGGCCGCCTGTTCCGTGAAGGCGATGTGATCACAGTGGATGGCACCAATGGCCAGGCGCTGGCCGGGGCTGCCGACATGCTGCCCACGGCGCAGGATGATGCTTTCCGGCAGCTGCTGTCCTGGGCGGATGGGTTCCGGGATATCGGCATCCGGGCCAATGCCGATACGCCATCAGATGCGCAGACGGCGCGGGATTTCATGGCGCAGGGCATCGGCCTGTGCCGCACGGAACATATGTTCTTCGAAGAAGATCGCCTGGTCGCCATGCGCGAGATGATCTTTGCCGATACCCCGCAAGACCGCGCCGCCGCCCTGACGCGGCTGTTGCCGATGCAGCGGGCCGATTTCACGCAACTATTTGAAATCATGCGCGGATTGCCGGTCTGCATCCGGTTGTTCGACCCGCCGCTGCACGAGTTTCTGCCCCATTCCCGCGAAGGTCTGCGCGAGCTGGCCGAGGCGCTGGATCGCCCGCTGTCAGAGGTGACGCGCCGGGCCGAGGCGCTGGCCGAATTCAACCCGATGCTGGGGATGCGCGGGGTGCGGCTGGGCGTTGTGTTGCCCGAAATCTATGACATGCAGGCGCGGGCCATTTTCGAGGCGACGGCGGAAACCGCGCGTCTGGGGGCGCCGGTGGTGCCGGAAATCATGATCCCGCTGGTTTCGGCCCGCCGCGAGGTGGAGCTGGTGAAAGGCCGGATCGACGCCGTGGCCGCCATGGTGCGCAACAAGACCGGGATTGATTTCGACTACCGGCTGGGCGTTATGGTCGAAACGCCGCGGGCGGCGCTGCGGGCGGGCGATATTGCGCAACATGCGGCCTTTCTGTCTTTTGGCACCAATGACCTGACGCAGATGACCTATGGGCTGAGCCGTGACGATGCCGGCCGCTTCATGGGCACCTATGTCAAGGAAGGCGTTTTTCCCGAAGATCCGTTCCATATTCTGGACGTGGACGGGGTGGGGGAGCTGCTGCTGATCGGGGCTGAACGGGGACGGAAAACCCGCCCGGATCTGACGCTGTCGATCTGCGGCGAACATGGCGGCAACCCCGAATCAATCGCCTTCTGCCGCAAGGCCGGCTTCGATTATGTGAGCTGTTCGCCCTATCGCGTTCCACTTGCGCGGCTTGCAGCAGCACATTTGGCGCTGACCGATCCGATTGATGGGCAGACCAAAGAAAAGTAAGGAAATCCACGCGTTTAATTGAAATTTCACTTGAGATTCAAGAAACCGCTTCGGCAGGATTTCGCGCAGAATCACCCGATTCTATGTTGCATTTCTGTCACAAGACTGGACTCGCCAGCAGTTTCAGGTTTATGCCCGGCGGCTGTTGCCTGTGAGGAAGGGAAATATCCCTGTTTTTGGTGCTTGTGCCCTCCGGATTGCGGCGCTGGAACAAGACCGGGAACAACAGTCAATGCGCTTGCGACACAGCTGGACGGTGACTGCCCTTCTCGGGCTTGTTGATCCTCGACTGGAGCGGCCCATCGCCGATGTTACGGTAAGCCAGTCCAACGAGCCTGACCCAAAGCCTTGATCGGCGGCCAGATGGCCGGGTCTCGCCTTGCTTGGGGTCGGAAGATCGGCGCTCGGGCATGGTTGCGCCCGGCGGCGGCATGGCCCGCGCCTTGCCAAAAGGGCGCTACAGACCAGGCTTCGGCATACGGGGAAAAAAGCCTTCGCCTGACAACGCTGCCCTAGGTCTTTGTGCCCGAAGCCTCATCCGCTACGACAAGGCGGTTTGTGGATGCCCTGCCGGTGGCCAAGGGCGACGAGAACTGGCAGTGCCTGGCCACTGCGATCTATCATGAAGCGCGCGGCGAAAGCATCCGGGGCCAGTTTGCCGTGGCCGAGGTGGTGCTGAACCGCAAGGAAAGCGCAGGCTTTCCGCAAACCGTATGCGGTGTGGTGAACCAGAAGGGCGGCGGCAGCTGCCAGTTTTCCTTCACCTGTGATGGCCGCCCGGATACGGCCTCGGAAAAGGCGGCCTGGGTCGATGCGGGCAAGATTGCCCGGGTGATGCTGGATGGCGCGCCGCGCGCGCTGACGCTGGGGGCCACTTATTTTCACACGGTTGGCGTGCGCCCGTCATGGTCGCGGCGGTTTGACCGGACGGCGGCCATCGGCGCGCATATGTTCTACCGGCAGTAAGCGGATGTACAGGCGCGAAATGCCGTGGCCATGTCGGTTGCGGGCAGGGCTTAGGCTGCCGACCTAGGGCAGGGCAATAGGGCAGGCCGCCAGATCCGCGGTCGCCCCATGTTTGCTGCCCGGGAGGGCCCGATGACCAGCGATATCCGCCTTGCCTTCGCCCATCCCGAAGAGCGTAGCCTGGCTTCGGCCACGGCTGACCCGCGTGACCGTATCAGTCTGCGCGACCATGTGGTTGAGGCCGATATCGGTGCCTTTCAGCAGGAACGCGGCCACAAGCAACGCCTGCGGTTCAATGTGGTGATCGAGGTGCGGCCCGCGCCCGCGCCGCTGGAAGATGATGTGGATCGGATCCTGTCTTATGACCGGATCACCGAATCCATTGCCGCCGAACTGGCGGAAGAGCGGTTGAACCTGCTCGAAACGCTGGCGGCCAAGATCGCAGAGCGGATCTTGCAGGAACCGCAGGCGATGCGCGCCTTCGTCCGGATCGAAAAGCTGGATCGCGGCCCCGGCGCGCTGGGGGTGGAAATCGTGCGGTCGCGCGCCGAGGCGCCGCTGCGCGCGGTGGGCAGCGATGGCGATCTGCAGAACCTGCATCCGCTGGTGGCGTTTCTGGACAATGACGCGATTGCCGCCCCCGATCTTTCCGCCCGGCTGGATGCGCTGCAGGCGCGCGGTCTGCCGCTGATCCTGACGGTGGGCCTGCCGGATGGCCCGCGCCCGGAAACCGGCCACAAGCCGACGCAGCGCCGGATTGATCTGCTGGCCATCGAACAGAACGCCTGGGCCTTGGCGGCGCGTGATCCGCGCTGCGTGGTGGTTTCCACCCGGACCGAGATCGACTGGGCGATGAAGAACGGGCAAACCATTGTCTGGGCGCCCTCGAAACTGGTGCTGGATGCGGTGGATGGCCCCCATTCGCGCGATGCGGTGGCGCTGGCGCTGTGGCTGGCGGAGCTGACGGCGGCAGAGGCTCTGGTCGTTCACGGGTCTGTAACAGTGCCGGCAGGAAGCCGCGTGACGGTGGAGCGCGGCTGACCGCGCCCCTTGCCTGCCATGCCGCTTGGGCCTAAGCGAAGGGCATGAGCTATTATCGCCCCATTCCGATGGCCGATCCGGCCCGCCCCGCCGATGCCCTGCCGCTGGCCGGGGGCTGGCTGTGGTTTGACCGGGTCGAGGTGCTGGCGCGCGATGCCGCGCCGCGCCTGATGGCCGCCGCCGATCTGCCACCCGAGGTGAAGGCCCGGCTGACCGCGCCGCGTGCCGCGCTGGCGGGGCTTGCGCTGGATCGTCCGCGGCTGATGGGCATCCTGAATGTCACGCCCGACAGTTTCTCGGATGGGGGGCAGTTTCTGGCGCCGGAGGCTGCGGTGGCGCAGGGGCGGCTGATGGCGGGGGCGGGGGCCGAAATCATCGACGTGGGCGGCGAAAGCACCCGGCCAGGCGCCGCCGAGGTGGCCGTGGCTGACGAAATCGCCCGCACAGCCCCGGTGATTGCTGCGCTGCGGGCCGGGGGGATCGACACGGCGATTTCCATCGACACGCGCAAGGGGGCGGTGGCGCAGGCGGCTCTGGCGGCGGGGGCGGATATCGTCAACGATGTATCGGCCTTTACCTATGATCCGGGGCTGAAGGATGTGACGGCACAGGCCGGGGCGCCCTTGTGCCTGATGCACGCGCAGGGCACGCCGCAGGACATGCAGCTGGACCCGCGCTATGACGATGTTCTGCTGGATGTCTACGATTTCCTGGCCGCCAAGCTGGCCGAGGCGGAGGCGGCGGGTATCCCGCGCGACCGGATCATGGTTGATCCGGGGATCGGCTTTGGCAAGACGCTGGAACATAACCTGACGCTGATCCGGGGGCTTTCGCTGTTTCATGGTCTGGGCTGCCCCATTCTGCTGGGCGTCAGCCGCAAGAAATTCATCGGGACCATCGGGGGTGAGGCCGAGGCCAGCCGCCGGGCGCCCGGTTCTGTGGCCGTGGCACTGGCCGGGGTGGCGCAGGGGGCGCAGGTGCTGCGCGTGCATGACATATGGGAAACGCGGCAGGCGCTGAGCCTCTGGCGTTCCGTAACTGTGGGGGGCCGGGGATGACCCGCAAGCTTTTTGGCACTGATGGCGTTCGTGGCCGGGCCAATACCTATCCGATGACCGCCGAAATGGCGCTGCGTCTGGGCGCTGCTGCCGGGCGCTATTTCCGCCGCGATGGCGGGGGCGGGGCGCATCGGGTGGTGATCGGCAAGGATACCCGGCTGTCGGGCTATATGCTGGAAACCGCGCTGACGGCGGGGCTGACCTCCACCGGCATGAATGTGCTGCTGCTGGGGCCGGTGCCGACGCCGGCGGTGGGGTTTCTGACGAAATCCATGCGGGCCGATCTGGGGGTGATGATTTCCGCCAGCCACAACCCGCATCATGACAATGGCATCAAGTTCTTCGGCCCCGATGGCTTCAAGCTGAGCGATGAGGCCGAGGCCGAGATCGAGGCCATTCTGGCGGAAGACATCATCCCGGCGCAGCCGCAGAACATCGGCCGCGCCAAGCGGATCGAGGATGGCCGGGGCCGCTATCAGGAATTTGTCAAAACCACATTCCCCGCCGGGCTGCGGCTGGACGGGCTGAAAGTGGTGGTGGATTGCGCCAATGGCGCCGCCTATCGCGCCGCGCCCGAAGTGTTGTGGGAACTGGGCGCCGAGGTGATCCCGGTTGGGGTGACCCCAAATGGCACCAATATCAATGATCGCTGCGGATCGACCTATCCGCAGACCGCCGCCGAGGCGGTGGTGGCGCATGGCGCGCATGTCGGCATCTCGCTGGATGGGGACGCCGACCGGGTGATGATCCTGGATCAGAACGGCCAGGTGGCCGATGGCGATCAGATCATGGCGCTGTTCGCGGCCCGCTGGGCCGAAGAGGGGCGGCTGCGCGGCGATACGCTGGTGGCCACCGTCATGTCGAACCTGGGGCTGGAGCGGTTTCTGCAAGGGCGGGGCCTGCGGCTGGAGCGCACGGCGGTGGGGGATCGCTATGTGGTGGAGCGGATGCGGGCGGCGGGGTTCAACCTGGGGGGCGAGCAATCGGGCCATATCGTGATGACCGATTATGCCACCACCGGCGACGGGCTGATTGCCGGGTTGCAGTTCCTGGCGGAAATGGCACGCACCGGCCGCCCGGCATCGGAGCTTATCAAGAGTTTCGAGACCGTGCCGCAGATGTTGAAGAACGTGCGTTTCGCGGCTGGTCGCCAGCCGCTGGACAATGCCGCCGTCAAGGCCCGCATTGCCGAGGCCGAGGCGCGGCTGTCGGGCAAGGGCCGGGTGCTTATCCGCAAATCCGGCACCGAGCCGCTGATCCGGGTGATGGCGGAATGTGAGGATGAAGGGCTGATGCGGGCCGAGGTTGACGGGATCGTGGCCGCTGTCGAAGCGGCGGCCTGACCGCATGTCACTGCTTGGCTATATCCGCCCGCATCAGGTTTTGCTGCATATCCCCAAGACCGGCGGCACCTGGCTGGGGGATGTGATCGCGGCCAACCGCCGCTGGCACGAGCTGCCGCTGGTGCGGCAGCTGTCGCATGGCAACAATCTGGCGCGGGTGGATGAACGCTTTGGCCCGCAGGTGAAGGTGGGATTCGTGTTCCGCGATCCGGTGGCGCGGCTTCATTCGGCCTTTGACAGTCGCCGCAATTTCTCGCGCCCCACGCGTGATACGCCCTGGACCGAGGCCGAGGCGGCCTGTTTCAACCGCTTTGCCAGTTTCGATGCCTTTGCCCGGGCCTTTGCCGCGCCAGAAGGCACCGAAGACCGTGACGCCGCAGAGGCCGCCCTGAACGGGGTGGGGCATTTCAAGCGTGGGCTGGGGTTTTTCTTTGGCGATGCGGCGCGGCTGGCTGCCGCCCGGCCGCGTATCCTGTTCTGTGCCGAAACCCAGAACATGCGGCATCTGCTGCCCGCCTTTGCCCGCGCCTATGGCATCCGCCCGCTGATCGAGCCGGATACGGCGCGCAGCCATTCCAGCGCCGCCTTCCGCACGGATCTGGGGACAGAGGGCCGCAGCGCCATCCGTGCCCGGCTGGCCGGGGAATATGCGCTGTATGACCAGTGCCGCCGGATCGAGGCGACGCTGCATGGCGCGGATCTGGCCCGATGACAGCGGTGGATGTGACCTATGTGTTCGATGGCGGCTATCTGCGGCCTTCGCTGATTTCGGCCTTTTCGGTGCTGCAACACCGGCCCAGCGCCATCACCCTGCGCTTTCTGGTGACCGAGGATATCCCGGCGTTGCATCCGGCGGCAGACCGGCTGCGCGCCGCCTTTCCGCAGGCCGATATTCAGGTGCAGCCCATTGATTTCGACCGCACGCTGCCGGTGGCGGGGCATGTTTCGCCCGCAGCCCTTGCCCGGCTGAACCTGCCGCAGCTGCTTCAGGCGCCGACGCTGTATCTGGATGGCGATACGATGGTGCGCCGCGATGTCGCACCCTTGTTCGTGCCGGACCCGGAGCGCCGCCCGATTGCCGCCGTGCGCGACCCGGGCATCGTGAAGGCGCTGCACCAGCAGGCCGGGCGGGGCTGGCTGTCCTCACGCAAATCTGCCCGCCATCTGCGCGATCTGGAACAGATCGGGCATCTGGTGGATGTGGGGTCTTATGTGAACAGCGGGGTGGTGCTGTTCGATCTGCCGCGCATCCGCGAAATGGGGCTGGCGCCGAAGATGGGCGATCTGGCGGGCGCCGTGGCCTTGCGCCAGCAATACGGGCTGCGCTTCAACGATCAGAACTGGGTGAATGTGGTGTTCCGTGGCCAGATCCGGCTGCTGGGGCCGGAATGGAATACGCTCTGGGGCAACCGGCTGACGGCGCGCAGCCCGTTTCCGGCAGCGGAACGTCTGGCCTATGCGATCAGCCGCGAAAACCCGGCGGTGGTGCATTTCACCGGCCGCCTGCGCCCCTGGGAGATCCGGCATACCTGGCTTTACCCCAAGCGCTACCCCTGGCTGGCGGCCTACAAGGCGCTGCAGGCGGAGGCGGAGCGGGTGA
The DNA here is from genome assembly GCA_034519525.1 of Gemmobacter sp. Classification (GTDB taxonomy): domain Bacteria; phylum Pseudomonadota; class Alphaproteobacteria; order Rhodobacterales; family Rhodobacteraceae; genus Gemmobacter. The sequence goes on from JAXHOJ010000015.1 coordinate 64,889, forward strand.
TGGGGCTGGTGTAAGAAAGGGGCCTTGCCCCCTCGGCCCTTCCGGGCCTCACCCCCGCGGGTATTTGGGCCAAGAGGAATGGAAAAGGCCCGCAGAAACGGAAAAGGCCGGAGCAGATGCCCCGGCCTTTCGTTTTTGTGGGCGCAGATCAGTTGCGCGCGCGGTCAACCATCTTGCCCTTGGAGATCCAGGGCATCATCTCGCGCAGCTTGGCACCGACCTTTTCGATCTGGTGTTCGTCATTGGCGCGGCGCGAGGCTTTCAGCGTCGGCTGGCCCACGGCATTTTCCAGCATGAAGTCGCGGACGAACTTGCCCTGCTGGATGTCGGCCAGAACCGCTTTCATGCGGGCCTTGGTTTCTTCATACGGCAGGATGCGCGGGCCGGTGACGTACTGGCCATATTCCGCGGTGTTCGAGATCGAGTAATCCATGTTGGCGATACCGCCTTCATATATCAGGTCGACGATCAGCTTCACCTCGTGCAGACATTCGAAATAGGCCATTTCCGGTGCGTAACCGGCTTCGACCAGGGTTTCAAAGCCGCAGCGGATCAGCTCGACCAGACCGCCACACAGCACGGCCTGTTCGCCGAACAGGTCGGTTTCACATTCTTCGCGGAAGTTGGTCTCGATGATGCCCGAGCGGCCGCCGCCGATGGCGGAGCAGTAGGATTGGCCGATTTCCAGCGCGCGGCCCGAAGCATCCTGATGCACGGCCACGAGGCAGGGCACGCCGCCGCCCTTGACATATTCACCGCGCACGGTGTGGCCCGGGCCTTTCGGCGCCATCATGATCACGTCGACGCCGGGCTTCGGCTCGATCAGGCCGAAATGCACGTTCAGACCATGGGCGAAGGCGATGGCGGCGCCATCCTTCAGGTTGTCATGCACGTATTTCTTGTAGGTTTCGGCCTGCAGCTCGTCGGGCATGGTGAACATGATCACGTCGCACCAGGCGGCAGCCTCGGCAATGCCCATCACCTTCAGGCCTTCGCCTTCGGCTTTCTTGGCCGAGGGCGAGCCTTCGCGCAGCGCCACGACCACATTCTTGGCGCCCGAATCCCGCAGGTTCAGCGCATGGGCATGGCCTTGCGAGCCATAGCCCAGAATGGCGACCTTCAGATCCTTGATGAGGTTGATGTCGCAATCGCGATCATAATAAACGCGCATGGGCGTATCCTTTCCGTGTCGAAGATATGGGCAAACTACGGAAAATTGCTGGTCGATCCGTGCAAAATTTGACGATACGCCGCTTATGTGGCAAGGATCATGCGCCATATGCTGAGTAAGTGAAATGTCCATTCATATCGACGATACTGACCGGCGTATCCTGCGCCATCTTCTTGCGGATCCTGCGCTGCCCACGGCCGAACTGGCCGCGCGGGCGGGGGTGACGCAGGCCACCTGCTGGCGCCGGATCGACCGGCTGGCGGAGGCTGGGGTGATTTCCGCCCGGCAGGCGGTGATCGACTGGCGGGCACTGGGCTATGCGGTGGAGGTCAGCCTGCGCTTCACGCTGGACAAGACCAACCCGCGCGCTTTCGATGAATTCCTGGCCGCCGCGCGTGAGGTGCCCGAGGTGATCGGAATCGAGAGCTTTCTGGGCCGGGTGGATGTGCGGCTGAACATCATCGCCCGCGACATGCAGCACTATCAGCAGCTTTACCGCGAACGCATCCTGACCCTGCCGCATATCGCGGATATCGAGGCGCTGATGCTGATCGCCACCATCAAGGACAGCGGGGGCCTGCCGCTGTGATCGACCTTGATGATACCGACCGTGCCTTCCTGCGCGATCTGGCCCGCGACGGCACGCTGTCGGCGGGCGAGCTGGGCCGCCGCCATGCCCTCAGCCAGCCCGCCGCCTGGCGCCGGGTAAAACGACTGCAAGAGGCGGGAATCCTCGTCGGGCAGCGTATCCTGGTGGATCGCCCGGCCTTGGGTTTCGGCGTAACGGTCTTTCTGGGCATCAAACTGGCCACCAAGGGCCGGGTGAGCCTGGAAGATTTCGAACGCGCAGTGACGGCCATCCCCGAGGTGCAGGTGGTACAGCATGTGCTGGGCCTGTTCGATTACCGGCTGCGGGTGGTGGCCCGCGACATTGCTGATTTTGAACGCGTGCTGCGCCGCCGCATCATGACCCTGCCGGGGGTCGGCCAGGTGGAGGCCAATGTGCTGCTGACCGAAGAACCGCGCCCTGGCCCCCTTGGCTGACCGCATCGCCTTTATCTTGGCCCAAATATCCTGGGGGTGAGGCCGCAGGCCGAGGGGGCAAAGCCCCCTATCTGACCCCGATCCCCGCCCGCATCAAAGTTCGGCGCAGCGGCGCTACCGAATACAGCGCATCCAGTGCCGTGGCCCGCATGTCGCGCAAGGGCTGCGCCCCGATCTGCGAGGCACGGTTCAACAGGTCGATCCCCATCACCCGGGTCTGCACATCCAGATGCCGCTTGCGGTGATAGGCGTCCAGCATGGCGGGGCTGCCCAGCCCGGCGCGGTCTGCCATCGCCAGGTCCAGCAGCGCCGTCAGATCTGCCAGGCTCATGTTCAGGCCCTGCGCGCCGATGGGCGGCATGACATGCGCGGCCTCTGCCATCAGCGCCGTGCGTTCGCCTGCCATTCTTTCGGCAATCTGGGCGATGATCGGCCAGGCGGTGAGACGGCTTTCCAGCCTGAGCGGCCCCAGCAGGCCGCAGCTGCGTTCCATCATCTCGGCTTCGAACTCGGCAGGGGGCAGGGTCAGGCGGCGGTCCACCTCGGCGGCGTGATCCATCCAGACCACGGCAGAGCAGGGGCGGCCCTCCCGGTCAGGCAGCGGCACGAAGGTGAACGGCCCGCCAGAGCGGTGAATCTCGGTCGAGACATTGTCATGCGGGATCGGATGGCTGGTGGCAAAGGCCAGCGCCTTCTGACCATAGCGCAGGGTCTTGACCTTGATCCCCAGTGCCTGCCGCACCGTGCTGCCCCGGCCATCGGCACCGATCAGCAGCCGGGCGGCGATCCGTCGGCCATCGCTCAGCGTCACCAGCGCCTCGGTGGACCGGGTCAGCACGGCGGTGGTGGCGAGGCCCGGCAGAAAGGTGACATCCGGCAGTTCGGCCATCCGCGCTAGCATCTCGCGCCGCAGCAGCCAGTTGGGCAGGTTCCACCCAAAGGGTTTGTCTGACAGATCGGCGGCGTTGAAATCCTTGATGACGCGCGGTTCAGCCACCGGCCCACCGGCATCGACGATGCGCATGATCTGCAGGGCCGCAGCATGGGGGGCCAGCCGCGCCCACAGCCCTGCAGCCTCCAGCACCGGGATGGAGGGATGCAGGAAGGCCGTGGTGCGCAGATCCGAACCCGTCGCTCTGGCCTCGGTGACCGGCGGATCCGGCTCGACGCAGATCACCCGGAAACCCGCCGCCCCAAAGGCACAGGCTGCGGCCAGACCGGCGATCCCGCCGCCGGAAATCAGAATGTCGGTGGTGTCACGCATCGGCTGCTCCCTCTTCGGTCAGACATAGGGCAGCGCGGCGGTGCCGTCCACGCGACATGGCGTCAGATCAGCCCAGCGTGATGGCGATCAGGATGCAGAACATCACCGGCACGAAGCCCACGGCGGTCAGCGCCAGCGCCATGATGCCCCATTTCATCACGGCCAGCACCACGCAGGTGACGAAGATCACCAGCAGATAGAAGACCATGTTGATGTCGCGTTCGATATCGCGGGCGATGAACCCCACCAGCGGCAGACGGCCGGGCAGCGAGGAAGAGGCGGTGAGCGGCAGGTCGGTCATTGCGGTCTCCTGTTTGGCCGGAGACATATGGCGATGCGGCAAAGATGAATCCACGCCGCATCTTGTCGCAGTCCGCCGGTCAGCCCGTCAGGCGGGACAGAAAGCCGCTCAGATCATCGGTATGGTGGTGGATATGCGGGGCCGGATGCGGTTCGGGCGCCACATGGACCGTGCGCATCCCCATGTCATGCGGAGCCGCCAGATTGCGGGGGTCATCCTCGAACATGGCGGCGCGGGCGGGGGTGACCCCATCGGTCGCAAAGACGGTTTCAAACGCCGCGCGATCCGGCTTCGGGCGGAAACCTGCATGTTCCACGCCATAGATGGCATCAAACACCCCCGAAAGGCCGCGTGCGGCCAGCACCTTTTCGGCATAGGGCGCGCTGCCATTGGTATAGACGATGCGGCGGCCGGGCAGGGCACGGATGCGTGCGGCCAGCTCCGGGTCGGGCATCAGCGTGTCAAAGCTGATGTCATGCACATGTTCCAGATAGCCTTCCGGATCAATGCTGTGTTCCGCCATAAGCCCGGCCAGGGTGGTGCCATACAGCTGCCAGTAATGCTGGCGCAGACGGTCCGCCTCGGCCTTTTGCACGTTCAGTGCCTGCATCACCCAGGCCGTCATCTTCACCTCGATCTGGTCGAAGAGCCGGGCGGCCGGGGGATAAAGCGTATTGTCGAGGTCAAAGACCCAGTGGCGGATGTGAGAGAAGGATTGCGCAACCATGCACAACTGTTACCGCAAGCAGACCCATGCCACAATGGCGGGCTTGAAACCGCCCGCCCGCGCGGCATAGTCTCGCCCGATCGAACAAGGAACCCGCTGTGCAGAAAGACGCCTATAGCCTGATCCTCGAAGCCATCGAAGCCGGGGTCTACAAACCGGGCGACCGGCTGGTGGAATCGGAACTGGCCGAGCGGCTGGGCGTGTCGCGCACCCCGGTGCGCGAAGCCTTGCAGCGGCTGGAAACCCAGTCGATGCTGACGCGGGATGGGCGCAGCCTGATCGTGGCGACGCTGGATCATAACCAGCTGGCCGAACTTTATGCCGTCCGCACCGAGCTGGAGGGGCTGGCGGCCCGGCTGGCGGCGCGCCATGCCACGGATGAAGAAATCCGGGTTCTGAAATCCATGGTGGAAGAGGATCGCAACCTGCTGGGCGGCGACCCCCGCGCGCTGAGCCGGGCGAACAAGCGGTTTCACAAGCAGATCCATCTGGCCAGCCACAACCGCTTTCTGGTGCAGCAGCTGGATCTTGTGCATCGGTCGATGGCGCTGATGGCCAATACATCCTTCGCGGCCGAAGGGCGCGACGAGGTGGCGATGGCCGAACATGCCGATATCGTGGCCGCCATCGCGGCGCGGAATGGCGATGCGGCCTTTGCGGCACTGCGGGCGCATATCTCGAAGGCGTTTGAAACCCGGCTGCGGATTGATGCGGGCGAGCTGCGGCTGCGCTAGCCGCCGGTCTGCGGATCATAGATGCCGTGGGTTGTCTTGTCCCAGTAGAAGGGTTTCGACACCAGCTCCCACGCGGCCTTGTAGGAGGCCAGCGAGCCCAGCGGGAAATACAGATGCAGCATCAGCCCCCAAAGCGGGTTCATCCGGTTCGGGGTCTTGCGCAGCGCCGCCCAGGTCATGACAAACTGCAGCACCTCTGACAGGGCGAACAGCGCCAGTGCAATGACATGCAGCGCAGGCGGCAGGGCGAATTCGGGATGCAGGGTCACGCCGAAGGGCATCACCCAGAACATCCACAAAAGCGGGGCCAGCAGGAACTGGGAAAGCGTGGTCAGAAAGAACACCTGAAACGCGATGAACTTCCACCAGCCCAGCTGGCGCCACAGCAGGGCCGGATCGCGCATATGCACCGCATAGGTCATCATATAGCCCTTGAGCCAGCGTGACCTTTGCTTGACCCAGGGCAGGGCGCGGCAATTGGCCTCCTCAAATGTGGTGGTGTCGATCAGTTCGGTGCGGAACCCATGCCGGGCCAGCCGCATCCCCAGATCGGCATCTTCGGTGACGTTATAGGCATCCCAGGCCCCCAGATTCTGCAGCGCATCGCGGCGGAAGAACAGGGTTGTGCCCCCCAGCGGAATGGGAAAGCCGATCCGTTCCAGCCCGGGCAGCAGCAGGCGGAACCAGGCGGCATATTCCATGGTGAAACAGCGGCTGAGCCAGTTGGTGCGCGGATTGTAGAAATCCAGCACGCCCTGCAGGCAGGCAACCTGCGGCCCGCGCTGCTGAAACCGGGCGACCACGCGGCGTAACTGATCGGGGGCAGGGGCGTCTTCGGCATCATAGACACCGACAATGGCACCGCGACAGGCGCCAAGCGCATGGTTCAGGGCGCGCGGCTTGGTCTTCAACCGTCCGCCCGGCACAACGATGATCCGCATCCAGCCGGGCAGATCGGCCAGCGCCAGGGCATTGCGTGTCAGGTGATCGTCTTCCTCGACCACCAGCAGGATATCCAGCAGATCGCGCGGATAATCCAGCAGGCCCAGCCTGCGCACCAGCCTGGGGGCAATATCCGCCTCGCGGTACAGGGCAACCATCACGGAAACCACCGGCAGACGCGGCAGCGGCACCGGCTGCGCACTGGCCGGAGGGGATGGCGCAGCCGGGCGCAGCATTGCGGCAAAGGCCGAAGCCTTCATCACCGTGGCCACCAGCAGGGTGAACAGCGCCCAGACCGTCAGCGCCAGCAACAGGGTTCCGGCGGAAAACAGGGCCCAGATCACCAGACAGACCAGCAATGCCAGGGCGATATGGATCTGCCGCTCGCTGCCCCAGCCACGGCAGCTTTCGGCAGCGGGCACGGTCAGCCGGGCGCTGCGGTCCATCTGGCGGCCCCGCACGCTCAGCAGGGCGGCGCTGATCTGACCGGCGGGGGCCAGCGCCATGGCAACCGGGCCAAGCCTTGCCTCAAGCTCTGGTCTGGCGTGGTGAAAATCCTCTGCATCGGCAGCGGCCACCAAAGTGACACCGCCGGTCTTGCGCCAGGGCAGCACGGCCAGACGCAGGCAGGCGGGGCAACCGAGCTGGTCAATCAGCCGGGGGTCGGGCGGCTGCAACCGCAGATCGGCGGGCTCTATCCCCTCGCGGGCGGCCAGCAGGCCATAAAGCGCCCGCCCCTCGGCCATCTTGCGCCGCAGCAGCACATCGGTCAGCCGGGCGCTGCCCTGCCGCTGGAAGACCAGCGCCTGAAGCATGTCATGCGGCTGCACCAACCTCGCACGCAGCAGACCGGCCGCAAGACCGGCCTCCCCGGCTGAGGGGGGCTGAATCCTGGTTCGCGCTGTGCCGTCTGCAAAGGCCATGCACCGATTCCCGCCGATTTCAGGCAGGATCGCAACAGGATGGTTAAGGCCGGGTTAACCCCGGCCTTGGGTAAGAACAGGTTTTGCGCGGTCAGGCGGCGCGGCGGGCGCGCATCGCTTCGGCAAAGCGTTCGAACAGGTAAAAGCTGTCCTGCGGGCCGGGGCTGGCCTCGGGATGGTGCTGCACCGAAAACACCGGCTTGCCTTCCACCGCAATGCCGCAGTTTGTGCCATCGAACAGCGAGACATGGGTTTCCACCACACCGGCGGGCAGGGTCTGCGCATCCACGGTAAAGCCATGGTTCATCGAGGTGATTTCCACCTTGCCGGTGCCCACTTCCTTCACTGGATGGTTGGCACCATGGTGCCCATGGCCCATCTTCACCGTCTGTGCGCCCAAGGCCAGGGCCAGCATCTGGTGACCAAGGCAGATGCCGAACAGCGGCAGATCCTGCGCCAGAACGCCCTGAATCATCGGCACGGCATAAGCGCCGGTCGCTGCCGGATCGCCGGGGCCGTTCGACAGGAAGACGCCTTCGGGATTATGGGCCATCACATCTTCCACCGTGGCCGAGGCGGGCAGCACGATCACTTCGCACCCAACCGAGGCAAGGCAGCGCAGGATATTGCGCTTGGCGCCATAATCCACCGCAACCACGCGCAGCCCGGCACCTTCGCGCTGGCTGTAGCCTTCGGGCCAGGCCCAGCGTTGTTCATCCCAGCGGTAGCTTTGCGCGCAGGTGACATCCTTGGCCAGATCGAGGCCGACAAGACCCTTCCAGGCGCGGGCCTTGGCGACCAGCGCCTCGATGTCAAAGCGGCCTTCGGGATCATGGGCCAGGGCCACATGCGGCGCCCCCTGCTGGCGGATCGCCCGGGTCAGGCGCCGTGTATCCAGACCGCCAATGCCGATCCGGCCCTTGGCCAGCATCCAGCTTTGCAGATCCGATGTGGCGCGCCAGTTCGAAGGCTCTGTCGGATCCCATTTCACCACCATGCCGGCGGCGACCGGCTCGGCGGTTTCGTCATCCTCGGGGGTGACGCCGACATTGCCGATATGCGGGAAGGTGAAGGTGACAACCTGCCCCGCGTAAGAAGGATCTGTCATGATCTCCTGATAGCCGGTCATCGCGGTGTTGAACACCAGCTCGGCCACCGTTTCCCCGATAGCGCCGAAGCCCTGACCATAAAAGATCGTCCCGTCTGCAAGGGCAAGGCAGGCGGTGTGGGCTTTTGTGCTTGGCATGGCGACTCTCCGGGTAAACCGGCCGCAAACTAAGGGCAGGGTGCGCCGGGGTCAAGCCTGATGCAGCTGCAGAAATGTTAAATATGTTGTCAAATGATTTCAACAGCTTGGCTGAACCGGCCGCAGTTGTGTTACAGGGCGTGAGCGGGTAAGCTCCGCAAATGTCTGAAATTGGGGATGGGTGTTCCATGAGCTTGCGCGAGCAGCTGCAAACGGCGTTGAAAGAGGCGATGAAGGCAAAGGCGGCGGATCGGCTGTCGACGCTCCGGCTCGTCAATGCCGCCATCAAGGATCGCGAGATTGCCCTGCGTGGCGAGGGCGACGCCCCGCCGGTGGATGATGCGGCGATCCTGGCCATTCTGGGCCGGATGGTGAAGCAGCGTCAGGAAAGCGCGCGCGCCTATGAAGAGGGCGGGCGGCTGGAACTGGCCGAAAAAGAGCTGGCCGAAATCGGGGTCATCACCGAATTCCTGCCGCGCCAGCTGTCAGGCGATGAGGTTGGTGAGGCGATCACGGCGGCCATCGCGGAATCCGGTGCCGCCAGCATCCGCGACATGGGCAAGGTCATGGCGGTTCTGAAGGGCAAATACACAGGCCAGATGGATTTTGGCGCAGTGGGCCCGATGGTGAAAGACAAGCTGGCCTGAGACCTGCCGCAGGCAAATTTCTTCAAAGAAATTTGCAAAAGTTTTGAAAACTTTTGCCCCCGCCCGTCAGCGCATGGCCGCAAGACGGGCGGACAGATCTCGCGACAGGGAAATCCGCTCATCTTCTGACAGGAAGCTGCCGATTTCCACCTCACGCGGGCCGCCGGTCAGCGTCACATATTGCGGCACCGGCCCGCCGGTTTCATGCCGGACCACGCGCACCCAATAGGTATTGGCTTCCCATTCGCGGCGCTGCCCGCGCGGGCCATGGCGCACCAGCCGCATCTTGCCGGGTGACAGCTCCAGATCCTCGATGATCTCACCATCCCGGTAAGATCGCTGCAGCGCCCACCAGAGCGCGGCAATCGCCATCAGCAGAAACGGCAGCAGCCCCCACAGCACCGGCGTTCCCAGCACGGCCAGCAATGGCACAGCAATCAATACGGCCGTGGCGCCAACAAACCACACAAACCCCCGACGCGGCAGCGAACGGTAGGGCCAAAGGTGCAGCCGGTCACCATCCGGCGAAGGGGGAAGCCATTCATAGGGCATGATGTGATGTTTAGGGCGATCGCGCAAAATGAAAAGCCCCGGATCGCTCCGGGGCTTTTGTCATGTCAGGGGGCTGGCCTCAGTGGGCGTGGCCCTTGTCCCAGTCTTCACGCTTCGGCAGCTGCTCGAAGGTGTGTTCCGGCGGCGGAGAGGGCAGGGTCCATTCCAGCGTATCGGCATATTCGTTCCAGTAGTTCTTTTCGGTCACGCGCTTGCCGAAGAACAGTGTGTAGAACACGATCCCGATGAAGAACACGAAGGATGCGAAGGCCAGGAAGGCGCCGTAGCTGGAGATCTTGTTCCAGTAGGCAAAGGCTTCCGGATAGTCGATGTAGCGGCGGGGCATCCCCTGACGGCCCAGGAAGTGCTGGGGGAAGAAGGTCAGGTTGGCGCCGATGAACATCATCCAGAAGTGCAGCTTGCCTGCCCATTCGGGATACTGGCGGCCCGACATCTTGCCGATCCAGAAATACACGCCCGAGAAGATGCAGAAGGCCGCGCCCAGCGACATAGTGTAGTGGAAGTGCGCCACGACATAGTAGGTGTCGTGATAGGCGCGGTCCACGCCAGCCTGGCTCAGCACGATGCCGGTCACACCGCCGATGGTGAACAGGAACAGGAAGCCGAGCGAGAACAGCATCGGCGTCTTGAACTCGATCGAGCCGCCCCACATGGTCGCGATCCATGAGAAGATCTTGATGCCGGTCGGCACCGCGATCACCATGGTGGCCATCATGAAGTAGCTTTGCTGCGTCAGCGACATGCCGACGGTATACATGTGGTGCGCCCAGACGACGAAGCCCAGAACACCGATGCCGACCATGGCATAGACCATCGGCAGATAGCCGAAGATCGGTTTGCGCGAGAAGGTGGCGATCACCTGCGACGCGATGCCGAAGCCCGGCACGATCACGATATACACTTCCGGGTGGCCGAAGAACCACAGGATGTGCTGATACAGGATCGGGTCACCGCCGCCCGAAGGCTGGAAGAAGGTGGTGCCGAAGTTCCGGTCGGTCAGCAGCATGGTGATGGCGCCGGCCAGAACGGGCAGCGACAGCAGGATCAGCCAGGCGGTGACAAACACCGACCAGGCGAACAGCGGCACCTTGTGCATGGTCATGCCGGGGGCACGCATGTTCAGGAAGGTGGTGATGATGTTGATCGCACCCAGGATCGACGATGCACCCGAAAGGTGCACACCGAAGATCGCCAGATCGGTCGAATAACCGGCTTCGCTGGTCGACAGCGGCGGATACAGAACCCAGCCGATGCCCGAACCCAGCTGGTCGTTGCCACCCGGCGAGAACACCGAGGCCACGGCGAGCGAGGTGCCCGCGACATAGAGCCAGTAGGACAGGTTGTTCAGCCGCGGGAACGCCATGTCCGGCGCGCCGATCTGCAGCGGCATGAAATAGTTGCCAAACCCGCCGAACAGGGCCGGGATAACAACGAAGAACATCATCAGGATGCCGTGTGCGGTGATCGACACGTTCCACAGATGGCCGTTCGGGGTACAGGTCTGGGTCGCATCGGCAAACAGCCGCGTCCCTTCCATGCACATGTATTGAACACCGGGCTCCATCAGCTCAAGGCGCATGAAGACGGTAAACAGCACCGAGATCAGCCCGACCAGGCCCCCGGTGAACAGATAAAGGATCCCGATATCCTTATGGTTGGTCGACATGAACCAGCGGGTAAAGAACCCGCGGGTATCATGGTCGTGGCCATGAATGGCTGCGTCGGCCATTGGCGCCTCCCGTTGCGTTGCTCGGATGAAGCGGCCGGGAATCCCGCCGCCTTCTGCCCCTGTTCTAGAGCGGGGAAAGGGCGGCGGCAATGCAGACTTTGATCCAGATCAAAGACCTGCGGCGCCAATGCAAGGTTTCTGCGACAGTTTGACGCAGAAGTTTACGGTTTGACCGAGGCCAGATAAGCCGCCATGTCCTCGCCGCCCTTGGCGAGCTTGAAGGTCATATTCGATTTGGCTGCATCATCCTTCAGCTGTTCCTTCAGCCATTTGCCCGGATCGGCCACATAGGCGGCCAGCAGCGCCTCGTCCCAGACCAGGCCGGTGGCGCCCACCGCGGCGAGCGACTCGCCGTATTTGAAATCGGCGCCGGTGCCGACCGTGCGCCCGATCACGCCATAAAGGTTCGGCCCGGTCTTGCCGCCCTTCTGGATCACCGTGCCATCATCGGCCACAATCATATGACAGGCCTTGCATTTCTTGAAATCGGCCTCGCCTTTGGCTGCATCGCCCGCAAAGACGGGGGCGGCAAGGGCCATGGCGGCAAGGGTGGCAGTTGTCAGCAGTTTCATGAGTTCCTCCGGTTGGCGAGCATGCGCTGGCGGACAGAGATTCCGTTTCATCGGGCGCTGCGGCAAGAGCGACGTAAGTGCTGCGGCGCCATCCCGCCATGGGGCAGGGTGTCGCGCAGCGCCAGATTCAGCCGCAGCTCTGGCCAATCCGCGCCATCGCCGGCTCGAAGGTGGCCATCAGGGCCGCATCCAGATCTCCCATGGTCACCGGCAGCCCCAGATCGACAAGGCTCGTCACCCCATGGTCCCGGATGCCGCAGGGCACGATGCCGGAAAAATGCCCCAGATCCGGTTCGACATTGATGGAAATGCCATGAAAGCTGACCCATTTGCGCAGCTTGATGCCGATGGCTGCGATCTTGTCCTCCTGCGGGGCGCCATCCGCGCCGATGCCCTTGTCGGGCCGCTGCACCCAGACGCCGACGCGACCGGGGCGGATTTCGCCGGTCACGTTGAACTCGGCCAGCGCGGCGATCACCCATTTCTCCAGCCCGCGCACGAAACAGCGCACGTCATGGCCACGTTCGGCCACGTTCAGCATCACATAGACCACGCGCTGCCCCGGGCCGTGATAGGTATATTGCCCGCCGCGCCCCACCGGGAACACCGGAAAGCGGTCAGGCTCCACCAGATCTTCGGCGCGGGCCGAGGTGCCTGCGGTATACAGCGGCGGATGTTCCAGCAGCCAGATCGCCTCGGATGCCGCGCCCCGCGCAATTGCATCGGCGCGGGCCTCCATCGCGGCCAGGGTTTCGGCATAGGGGCTCAGGCCCGGCAGGTGTCGCCATTCAACCATTTGGCCATGATTCCTTTTTGAAGCCCGGGGGCCGCGTGCTAGGCTGCGGTCATTCTCGGGGGTATATATGCAGGGAGTTTTGCGATGAAAGCGAAGTCTGTTGCAACAACGCTCATCGTGGCGGCGCTGGCAACGGCGCAGGCTGCACCGGCGCGGGCGGATATGGGCGATGCGATTGCCGGGGCGATCGTGGGCGGCCTGATCGGCGGCGCCATCGCCAAGGATCAGCAAAAGCGCAAGGCGGCAGCGGCGCAACCTTCCAAACCCAGGGCCGCCAAACCCACGATCTCCACCGCGCAGCGCGAGGCCAACCGCGAGGTGCAGACCGCGCTCAACTTTTTCGGTTACAATGTCGGGACGCCTGATGGGGCCATCGGGCCAAAGTCACGCTCGGCCATCGCCGCCTATCAGGCGACGCTGGGCTATCCGCCCAGCGGCCAACTGACGGATTATGAACGCAGCATCCTTGTCACCTCTTATCACCGGGGCATCGCGGGCGGCCCTGCCGTGGCACAGGTGGCGGCCAGCCATCCGATGGGCGTGAAGGGCCTGCTGCTGGTGCAGCGCGATGAAATGGCCGGTATTCCGGCGCAGGCGGGCAATCTGGCAGTGGCCACGGCGGGGGCGGCCGCTGTGGCTGTGGCACCCGCGCTGCCCGCGTTGGTGGCAGAACCGGCGCCCGTCGTGCCTGCAGCCCCGGCTCTGCCGCAACTGCCCAGCTTCGGCGGCGCCACGCTCGTCTCGCTCAGCTCGCATTGCAATCAGGTGGCGCTGAAGACGAATCAGAATGGCGGCTATGCCACGCTGGCCACCATGTCCGATCCGGGGCAGGCGCTGTCGGAACAGTTCTGCCTGACGCGGGCGGTGGCGATCCAGCAGGGCGAACAGCTGGCCGCCAATGTGCCGGGCGTCACGCCTCAGCAGGTGGCCGAACAATGCCGCGCCTTCGGTCCGGTGTTGAAGGAACATGTCAACGCCGTGTCGCTGAAACCTGTGGATGAGGTTCTGGCGGGCGTTTCCGCCTTTGCCGCCGCTTCGGGCCAGTCTCCGGCGCAGCTGTCTGGCACGTCGAAGATCTGTCTGGGGGCGGGCTATGCGATGGATGACATGGATGTGGCGCTGGGATCGGCGCTGGTGCTGACGGCGCTGGGGGAAACCGGCTATGCCGAGCTGGCGGGCCATCATCTGGCCGAAGGCATCGGTGCCACGCGCCGCCCCGATCTGGCCGTGGGCTGGTATGAAAAGGCGCAGGCGGCGCCCATGCCCGTGCTGACCGGCATGGCCCCCGAACGGGGCGAGATGATCCGCAAGGCCGTCTTCCTGCTCAACGGCCGCAGCGAGGCGCCGCAGACCCTGGCCCCCGCGCTGCCGGTATTGGCCCCCGCGCCCGAGGTTGCACCCGAGGTTGTCGTGGTGGCGCCCGCCATCCCCGCGCCGCCGCTGCCGACCGAAAGCGCCGCAGCCCCGGTGCCGGAAGCCGGGCAGGGGGCGCCGATCACCGCAGCCAAGGCCGTGTCCTTTGCCACCGCACTGCCCCGGCTGATGCTGGGAAACTGATCGCAGAGGCCGCTATTCTGGCCTGCATTTCAAAGGCTTGAGGGGGATTGCGCAAAATTTTCCAATGTGTTGCGGAATCCCTCTTTTCTTCGCCTTGGCGCTTCGCTAAACACCGCCCACCAAGCCAAGACATGCGGATGTGGCGGAATTGGTAGACGCGCAGCGTTGAGGTCGCTGTGGGGTAACTCCCGTGAAGGTTCGAGTCCTTTCATCCGCACCATCCCTTCGGGGCAAGCAGAAAAGCCGGATCGCAAGATCCGGCTTTTCTGCTTTTCCACCCCGGCCCATCCGGCCCGGCATCGCCTGCAATGTCGTAATTGTTCCGGTCCGGACCCACTGCCGACAGTTTCCCTGACACCTTGATGCAGTCAGCGCCATGCCATCGCCGGGCCGCACACCCGGTTTTCCATCGCTTTTTCCGGGCGACTCGGGCCCCTCTTACGGCCCGACAGCGGCTCAGGCCCGGCTTTGCCGGTAATCTTCGCGCTTCGGGCCGCAGCCGATTATTTTTTGTGCGACACCCTGTCGCGACCAGGCAGGAGAAAGTCGTTTATGCAGGTTGAGGATGAAAATCTCATCATCATTCCAGGGGAGGGCCGCATGAAATGCCTGATAATTACGCCGCGAATTGCGGCCAAGCGTCGTTTTATGCCTCATGATCTTGGCCTGTAAACCAGAGAGTGACGCACCAGAAATGGCCGTTGCAATGCGGCGGAGGTTCCGCTTTAGTCGGAACAAATAGAATGCGCAGGATAACCTGCCGTGACACGGGGAGACCGGGGTGGCCACAGAGACCCGCACAAGCGACTTTGTCGTTTTTGACCATGTGCAGAAAAGCTATGATGGCGTTTCGCTCGTCGTCAAAGACCTGAACCTGACCATAGCCAAAGGCGAATTTCTAACGATGCTCGGGCCGTCAGGCTCTGGCAAGACCACATGCCTGATGATGCTGGCGGGGTTCGAAACCGCGACCAACGGCGAAATCAGGCTGGATGGGGTGAACATCAACCTCGTGCCGCCGCACAAGCGCGGCATCGGCATGGTGTTCCAGAACTACGCGCTTTTCCCGCATATGACCGTGGGGGAAAACCTGTCCTTCCCGCTGGAAGTGCGCGGCATGGGCAAGGATGACCGCGAGGCGAAGGTCAAGCGCGCGCTGGATATGGTGCAGATGGGCAGCTTCATCAGCCGCCGCCCGGCGCAGCTTTCCGGCGGCCAGCAGCAGCGCATCGCGCTGGCACGGGCACTGGTTTTCGATCCGGCTCTGGTGCTGATGGATGAACCGCTGGGCGCCTTGGACAAACAGCTGCGCGAACATATGCAGTTTGAAATCAAGCGCCTGCACGACAGCCTTGGCATCACCGTGGTCTATGTGACCCATGACCAGGGCGAAGCGCTGACCATGTCGGATCGTGTCGCCGTGTTCAACGATGGCAAGATCCAGCAGCTGGCGCCGCCCTCCGAACTTTACGAACGCCCGAAAAACAGCTTCGTCGCGCAGTTCATCGGAGAAAACAACAAGCTCGATGGCGTCATCGAAGAGGTCTCGGGCGACCGGGTTCTGGTGCGCCTGCCCTCGGGCGAGCTGATCGACGCCACGCCCGTGAACGTGAATGCCAAGGGCCGCCAGACCACCGTATCCATCCGGCCCGAACGCGTGGAATTCAAGCCAGAGATGATGCCGCCGGGTGCCCATATGATCAACGCCGAAGTGCTGGAAATGATTTATATGGGTGATATCCTGCGCGCACGGCTGCGGGTCGCGGGATCGGATGATTTCGTGATGAAGATGCGCAACACCCTGGGCCAGACCCGGCTTTCACCGGGCGAAAAGATCAAGGTTGGCTGGCATCCGCAGGATGCGCGCGCGCTTGACCCGATGTAAGATTTCAGGCGGGGCGCCACACCCCGCCGGAATGCCGCAGGGACGCGGCCAAAGACAAGTCCTTCTAACTGGGAGAAACAGATGAAAAAAGTCCTCGCACTGACCACCGCCCTGACAGCGGTTGGCTTTGCCGCGCAAGCGGATGTCACCGTCATGTCCTGGGGCGGCGCCTATGCCACCAGCCAGATCGAAGCCTATCACAAGCCCTTCACCGCAGAGACCGGCATCAAGGTGATCTCTGTCGATGCGGACAACCCGGCCACCCCCGTGAAGGCCATGGTCGAGGCCAACAACGTCACCGTCGATGTTGCAGACGTCGAATATGCCGATGCGATCCGTCTCTGCGACGAAGGCATGCTGGAAGAGATCGACCCGGCGATCCTGCCGCCCGCACCCGATGGCACCCCGGCCACCGAAGACTTCCTGGCGGGCGCGCTGACGGATTGCGCCGTCTCGACCATCGTGTTCTCGACGGTCTTCGCCTATGACTCGTCGAAGTTCCCCGAAGGCCCGAAAACCATGGCCGATTTCTTCGACCTGGAGAAATTCCCGGGCAAGCGCGCCATGCGCAAGGGCGCCAAGGCGAACCTTGAAATGGCGCTGATGGGCGATGGCGTGCCTGCCGCCGAAGTTTACGCCATGCTCGAAACCGACGAAGGCGTGGAACGCGCTTTCGCCATGCTCGACAAGATCAAGAAAGACACCATCTGGTGGGAAGCCGGCGCCCAGCCGCCGCAGCTGCTGGCCGATGGCGAAGTGGCGATGACCACTGCCTATAACGGCCGGATCTTCGCCGCTGCCGTGACCGAGGGCAAGCCCTTCCAGGTGGTCTGGGATGGCCAGGTCTTCGAATATGACCTGTTCGTGATCCCGAAGGGCGCGCCGAACCTGGAAGAAGCCAAGAAATTCCTGGCCTTCTCCACCGATACCCAGCGTCTGGCCGATCAGGCCAAGTGGATCAGCTATGGCCCGGCCCGCAAATCCTCGGGCGCTCTGGTTGGCAAGTTCATGGATGGCACCACCGACATGGGCCCGCATATGCCCACCTCGGCCGAAAACCTGACCAATGCCCTGCCGTCTTCCTATGAATTCTGGGTGGACCGCGACTCCGAGCTGAACGAGCGTTTCAACGCCTGGCTCGCCGCCAGCTGATGGCACAGGGCCGGGGGCATGGCTCCCGGCCCGCTTTTCCGATGCAGAACCCACCCTGCCTCAGCCTTTTCGTGAAGGACTGAAGATGACCGATGCTACCCAGTTGCTTACCACCGCCGACGGGCGCCCGCTGAAGGCGGCACTGGCGGCCGCTCAGGCCCGGGCGCGCCGCAAGGCGTTTTTCCTCGTGGCCCCGCTTTTGCTGTTCGTGGTGGTCACCTTCATCCTGCCCATCGGCCAGATGCTGCAACGGTCGATCTATCACGACGGCTTTTCCAGCAATGCCCCGGCGCTGGCCGCCTGGTTCGATGAAAACCCCGATGCCGTGCCGAACGAGGCCGCCTATGCCGCTCTCGCCGCCGATCTTCTGTTGATGAAGAACAACAAGACAGCAGGCGAAGCCGGAACCCGCATCAATTACACCGTGTCGGGCACCCGCTCGCTGTTCACCTCTTCGGCCCGCAATGCCGATGACCTGCAGCCCCCCTTCACGGATGCGCTGCTGGCGGTGGATCAGAAATGGGCCGATCCGCTGATCTGGCAGGCGATGCGCGCCGCTGCCTCGCCCTATACCACCGATTTCTACCTGATCGCCCTGGATCGCCAGCGCACCGCCGATGGCGGCATCGAGGTGGTGGCCGAAAACCAGCGGATCTACCTCTGGCTCTTTGGCAAGACCTTCGTGCTTTCGGCGGTCATCACCATCGTCTGCCTGCTGCTGGCCTTCCCGATCGCCCATCTTCTGGCGACGCTGCCGATGTCGAAATCAAACCTGCTGATGATCCTGGTGCTGCTGCCGTTCTGGACCTCGCTTCTGGTGCGCACCACCTCCTGGATCGTGCTGCTGCAGGGGCAGGGCGTCGTGAACAACGTGCTGGTCTCACTGGGCCTTGTGGCCGATGATGGCCGGATCACCATGATCTACAACCAGACCGGCACGATCATTGTGATGACTCATATCCTGCTGCCTTTCATGGTGCTGCCGCTTTATTCGGTGATGCGCACGATCAAGCCCAGCTATGCCCGTGCCGCCCGCAGCCTCGGCGCCACCAGCTGGACGACGTTCCGCCGCATCTACCTGCCGCAAACCCTGCCTGGCATGGGCGCGGGCGCGCTGCTCGTCTTCATCCTGGCCGTGGGCTATTACATCACCCCCGCGCTGGTCGGTGGCGCCGATGGCCAGCTGATCTCGAACATGATCCAGTTCCACATGAGCAAATCCAACTGGTCTCTGGCCGCCGCCCTGTCCGGGATGCTGCTGCTTGGCGTGCTGCTGCTCTACTGGCTCTATGACCGCCTTGTGGGCATCGACAAACTGAAACTGGGCTGAGGCGCCGCCGCGCCCCTATTTTGTAAAAATGGGGGGGGCAGCGCCCTCGGTCCAACCAATGGCTCTTCCTGCCTATGCCGACCCACTGGAGCGCGTGTGGTACTACACCTACCACGCCATCTGCGTCGCGATCTTCATCTTCCTGATCGCGCCGATCATCATCATCATGCCGCTCAGCTTCAATGCCGAGCCGTATTTCACCTTCACCGAAAAGATGCTGACCTTCGATCCCGAGGGTTACAGCCTGCGCTGGTATGATCTGCTGCTGACCTTCGGCATGGCACTTCCCGATGCCGCCCGCGACGGCAGCTGGTGGGCCGATGTCTGGGCCAATGCCACCTGGGTGCGGGCCGCCAAGAATTCGGTCATCATCGGCTTCTGGTCGACCATCGTGGCCACCGGCCTCGGCACGCTGGCGGCGCTTGGCCTGTCGCGCAGCGAAATGCCCTATCGCCGGGTCATCATGGCGATCCTGATCTCGCCGATGATCGTGCCGATCATCATCATCGCCACCGGCCTGTTCTTCTTCTATTCCAGCCCCTGCGCCATCGTGGGCCTGGATTGCGGACGGCTGACTGCCACCTATACCGGCGTCGTTCTGGCCCATGCGACGCTGGGCATCCCCTTCGTCATCATCACCGTGACCGCCACGCTGATCGGCTTTGACCAGTCGCTGGCCCGGGCGGCCGCCTCGCTCGGCGCCTCGCCGCAGCGCACCTTCTTCAAGGTGATCCTGCCGCTGATCCTGCCGGGCGTGGTGTCGGGCGCGCTGTTCGCCTTTGTCACCTCTTTCGACGAGGTGGTGGCGGTGCTGTTCATTGCAGGGCCCGATCAGCAGACCATCCCGCGCCAGATGTGGAACGGGATCCGCGAACAGATCTCGCCTGCCATCCTGTCGGTGGCGACGATCCTGGTGCTGATCTCCATCGCGCTGCTGGCCACGGTCGAACTGCTGCGCCGCAGGTCGGAACGCATCCGCGGTGTGACCCCGCAGTAACCGGGTTACACGAGATGTCCTGAAAGAACCCGGGAGCCTGACGGCCCCCGGGTTTTTTCAGGACCGGATGCAGGCTGCGCCTGCCGGGGGCGCTGCCCCCGTCGCCTGCGGCGACTCCCCCGGGATATTTGGGGCCAAGGCAAAAGGGAAAAGGGCTGGTGGCGGCAGGGAGGAGGGCCGGGCTCAGGGCAGGATATGCAGCCAGAACCAGATGCTGCCGATGGACAGCAGGGTGGCGATCAGCACCGAAGAGGCGGCCACCCGTTTTGCCACGCCATAGCTGTTGGCAAAGAGATAGCCATTGACCCCGGGCGCCATTGCCCCCGTCAGCACCGCCGAGCGCAGTTGCGCCGTATCAAGGCCGAAGACCTGCGTGCCCAAGGCCCAGGTGATGAGCGGATGGGCCACCAGCGACAAGGCCACCACCACCGCGATGGCCCGCCCGTCGCCTTCGGGTTTGTAGCGCAGCAGCACGCCCCCCAGCCCGAACAGGGCCGCCGGAATCGCGGCGCCCGCGATGATCTTCATCGCATCCCAGACAAAGCCGGGCAGGGGCACGCCGCTGAGGTTGATGGCGAGGCCTGCCGCAATGCCCAGCACCATCGGCTGTGTCACGATCGCCCGGATCACCTGCCAGGCCAGCTGCCGCACGGGCAGGCCCTGCCCATGGCTGCGCGCCAGTTCCATCGCCAGAATGCCTGCCGTGTACAGCAGGGGCGAATGGATCGAGATGATGGCGAAATTGCCGGTCAGCGCCTCGGTGCCATAGGCGCGTTCGGTGATCGGCACGCCGAGCAGCAGCGAATTGGAAAACATCGCGGCAAAGCCGATGGCCACGGCATCGGTGGCCGGGCGGCCCAGCAGCCGCGCGCCCAGAAAGCCCAGCCCGAAGCCCGCGAAGGCGCCGCTGTAGAAGCTGATGAACAGGCCCAGATCGTAATTCGCGCCCAGATCCAGCCGCCCGATGGATCGCGAACAGCAGGCACGGGCACGGCAATGCTCTGGGCAAAGCGCATCAGCCCGTCGACGGCATCGCCGGTCACGATGCCCGCGTCCGCGGCCAGCGCATAGCCTGCCGCCGATCACCAGAAAGACCGGCAGGATGACATCCAGCAGTGCGCTCATGCCGCAAGCTCGATCTGCATCCCGTCATGGGCCGGCGTGATATGGGCCGGCAGTTCGGCGCAAAGCGTGGCGTGATCCAGATCGAGGTGCATATTGGTCAGCACGGCGCGGGCCGGGGCGGCGCGGGCGATCCAGTCCAGCGTCAGGGCCAGATGGGCATGGGTCGGATGCGGCTTGCGGCGCAGGGCATCGACGACGAAGACCTGCAGCCCGGCCAGCACGGGCCAGCTGTCTTCGGGGATCTTCACCGCATCCGGCAGATAGGCCAGCCCGCCAATGCGGAACCCCAGCGCCTCGATCGAGCCGTGATCGGCGCGGAACGGCGTCAGCGTCACCGGCCCGCCTGCACCCTGGATGGTAAAGGGGGCATCATGGATCGTATGCAGGTCAAGGATCGGCGGATAGGGCGAGCCTGCGGGCTGCACGAAGGCATAGCCGAAGCGGTCGATCAGCGCCGATTGCGTGGCGCCATCGGCCCAGACCGGCAGGCGGCGGCGCATGTTGAACACGATCTGGCGCAGGTCGTCGATGCCATGCACATGGTCGGCATGGGAATGGGTATAGGCCACCGCGTCCAGCGTGCCCACGCCTGCATCCAGCAGCTGATCGCGCATGTCGGGCGAGGTGTCGATCAGCACGCGGGTCACGCCTTCTGTGCCCAGCCGTTCCACCAGCATCGAACAGCGGCGGCGGCGGTTCTTGGGGTTGGCCGGGTCGCAGTCGCCCCAGTCGCCGCCCAGACGGGGCACCCCGCCGGAAGATCCGCAGCCCAGGATGGTAAAGCGATACATCAGGCGGCCTGCGCCTTGCGGGCGGCCTTGGTGAACAGCCGGTCGAAATTGGCGGTGGTGGCGGCGGCGAACTCGGCCAGCGTCAGGCCGAACAGCTCGCGCCGCGTCTGCGGCGGTGTGGGCGGTATAGGCGGGCTGGTTGCGCTTGCCGCGATGCGGCACCGGCGCCAGATAGGGGCTGTCGGTTTCCAGCAGGATGCGGTCCAGCGGCGCGGCGGCAAAGATATCGCGCAGCTCCTGGCTTTTGGGGAAGCTGGCGATGCCCGACATCGACAGATAGAACCCCAGATCCAGCGCCGCCTTCGCCAGTTCGGCCCCGGACGAAAAGCAGTGCATGACGCAAGCATAGGGCTGCGCGTGGTAACCTTCGGTCAGGATGCGCGCCATGTCGTCATCCGCCGCGCGGGCATGGATGATCAGCGGCAGGCCGGTGTCCTGCGCCGCTTCGATATGCAGGCGAAGGCTGGTCTGCTGCACCTCGGCGCTGTCGGCGGTGTAGTGGTAATCAAGGCCGGTTTCGCCAATGCCCACGAATTTCGGATGCCGCGCCAGCGCCACCAGCTGATCTACCGTCACCAGAGGATGTTCCGCCGCGCTCATCGGATGCACGCCTGCCGCGTAGAACACCCCCTCGTAAGCCTCGGCAATGGCGCGCACTTTCGGTTCGTTCTGCAGTTTGGTGCAGATCGTCACCATGCGGCGCACCCCGGCGGCGCGGGCGCGCGGCGATGACATCGGGCAGCTCGCCCTCGAAATCCGGGAAGTCGAGATGGCAGTGGCTGTCAACGATTTCGGGCAGGGTCATAGGTCACCTTGCGGCGAGAATGCCCGCCGTTTCTTCGATCCGCAGAAACATATCCATGAGAAGTGCGGCAGGGTCAAGGTTGACCGCCTTGCCGCGCCGCGCCCGCGCCGTCAGGCTTTGCGCCAGATCGGCCCAGGCGCGGCCTGCCCAGGGATCGGGCGCCAGCCGCGGCAAGCAGCGCGGCCTCGCCCGGGCGCGGCCTCGGCGGCGGGGTCGGCCCAGCGTGCCCGGCGCGGGCCAGCCGGGCCAGCAGCAGGTCGATCAGCGTCACCAGCAGGTCAAAACGCGGCTCGTTGCCCTTGCCGCTGCCGGTATCGGCCAGCGTCAGCGCGCGGGGCCGGTCAAACCGGGGCAGGCCCGCAAACAGCGCCACCAGGTCGGCATACAGCGCCATGCCATCCAGATTGCGCCAGCCGCATCGCCTCGCCCGACCGAGCCGCCCGACAGTTCGGCCAGTGGCCGCGGCATCGGTCGATCTGCGGCGCCCGCCTGCGCCAGCGCCTCGGCCATCTGCGCGGGGGGCAGCGGCGCCAGCCGCAACTCGCGGCAGCGCGACCGGATGGTGGGCAGCAGGCGAAATGGCTGATGCGAGATCAGCAGGAAGGTCACGCCCGCAGGCGGCTCTTCCAGCAGCTTCAGCAGCGCATTGGCGGCAGGGATGTTCATCTCGTCCGCCGCATCCACGATGGCCACGCGCCGCCCGCCATCGGCGGCGGAAAGAGCGAAATAATCCTTCATCTTGCGCACCTCGTCCACCGAGATGTCCTGCGGCGCGGCCTTTTCGCGCTCGTTCAGGCCGCGCCGCAGCAGATACAGCCGGGGTTCCGACAGGGCGTGCAGGCGGCGGGCAACCGGGTGGTCATCGGGGATGGTCAGGCTGGTGGGGGGGGGCGGGGCGAACATGCCGCCATCGTCTTCGGGCGTGGCCAGCAGAAAGCGCGCGAGCTTCCACGCCAGCGTCGCCTTGCCCATGCCGCGCGGCCCGGTCAGCAGCCAGCCATGATGCAGCCGGCCCGGCATTGAAGGCTGTGCAGAAAGTCGGCCTGCGGCGCGCCTGATGCCCGATCAGGCGCGGCGGTTTCGCGCGGATGGGGCGCGCCCTCGACCCGGTCCGGTTCGGGCAAGATCGCCCAGAAACACCGATGCGCATGGCATCAGATCCCCAGATGGCCGCGGGTCGAGCGGCCAGCACGTCGGCGCGCCACCGCCTCCGGCATCGCGCGCCCCGTCGATCACCCGGAACCGCGCCGGATGGCGCGCGGCCAGATCCAGAAACCCCGCCCGCATCCGGCTTTGCAGCGCCAGCCCCATATCCTCGAACCGCTGTTCCAGCCCGGCCCGCGCCACGGCGCGCGACAGGCCCACAGCGGGGTCGATGTCGATCAGCAGGGTCAGATCCGGGTCCACCCCGATCATCAGATCATGCAGCCGGTCCACCACCGCCGCCAGATCGCCGCGCGAAATGCCCTGATACATCCGCGTGCTATCGGCAAAACGGTCGGTGATCACCACCTCGCCGCGCGCCAGCGCCGGGCGGATGGTCTTTTCCAGATGGTCGCGCCGCGCGGCGGTGAACAGCAGGATCTCGGTTTCCGGCGACCAGCGGTCCGGCTCGCCCTCCAGCACCAGCCGGCGGATTTCCTCGGCCCCCGCGCTGCCGCCGGGTTCGCGCGTCAGCAGCGCAGGCTGGCCCAGCCCGCGCAAAGCCTCGGCCAGCGCGCGCGCCTGCGTGCTTTTGCCGGAACCGTCGATCCCTTCAAAGCTGAGAAACCGTCCCCCCGCCATTCAGCTCGCGCGGCGCCGCGTCGGCCGGCAGTAGCGCGCGAAACAGCACCTGCGCCGCCGTCGACAGCTTGGTGATAAAGCCGCCCGTCGGCACATCGGCCTCGGCCACCAGCGGAATCCGCGCCTCGGCCATGCTGGGCACATGCAGCACCAGTTCGGCAATCTGCTGCCCCTTGGTGATCGGCGCCTCGACCGGGCCTTTGTACACCACTTCGGCGGTCACGTTTTCCTGCGCCAGCGCGGGCATCAGCCGCACCACATCTTCGGCAGGCACCAGCCCCACAGTGGCAGAATCACCCATCCACACCTCGGCCTCGGCAATGCGGGTGCCGGCCTTGGCCATGGTTTTCATCGAAAACTGTCGAAAGGCCCAGTTCACGATCCGCTCGGCCTCTTCGGCGCGCACCTTGTCCGAGGGCAGGCCGGTGAAGGCAAAGACGATGCGCCGGTCGCCCTGCACCGCCGAGCCGACAAGGCCATAGCCCGCCTCCTGCGTATGGCCGGTTTTCAGGCCGTCTGCCCCGATCCCCAGCTTCAGCAGGGGGTTGCGGTTAAAGCGGTTGGCATGGGCGCGGTCTTTGTAATTATATTCGGTCTCTGCGAAAATCGCATAGTAATCCGGAAATTCGGTAATCAGCCGGGTGGCCAGAATCCCCAGATCCTCCATGCTCATGCGATGCGCCGGATCGGGCCAGCCCGAGGCATTGGCAAAGACAGAGTTTTCCATGCCCAGGGCGCGGGCACGTTCCGTCATCTGCTGGGCAAAGGCTTCTTCCGTGCCCGCCAGCCCTTCGGCCACCACCACACAGGCATCATTGCCGGAATTGACGATCATGCCATGGATCAGCTGTTCCACCGTCGGGCGGTCCTGTTCGTTCAGGAACATGGTCGATCCGCCCGCCGCCGTCATCGCCTTGGCGCGCGAAGAGACGGCAAATGTGGTGTCCATCGTCACGCGGCCATCGCGCAGCGCCTCGAACAGCATGTTGATGGTCATCAGCTTCGACATCGAGGCAGGCGGCACCGGGATCTGCGCATCCTTGTCCATCAGCACCGTGCCGGTGGTGATATCGTAAACCCAGGCTTCGCTGGCCTGGGTTTCAAAGGCAAAGGCCGCAGGGGCCGCCGAGGCGAGCAGGGCAAAGGCAAGGGCGATCGGTTTCAGCATGGGCGTTTCCGTCCTTTGGAGCCGGGGCCGGGCGTGGCGGCCCGGCAGGCTTTGGGTCAGTTCTTTACGAAATAGGCATCGGCAAAGCCCAGAGACTTGGCCTTTGCCAGCAGGGCCTCGCGGTCATTGCCGCTGGCGGTGACAGACCAATGGGCCTTGCCCTGCGTCTGTCCGGGGCGGATGGTCGCGGCCAGCCCGGCCTTGCGCAACACTTCGGCGGCGCGGGTGGCATTGGCTTCAACCGAAAAGATGCCGATCTGCAGCACATGCGCGCCGCCCACCGCCGCCGCAGGCTTGGCCGCCGGGGCAGGGGCCGGGGCGGCAGGTCTGGCCGCAGCGGGCGGTTCTGCCGCAGCCGCAACCGCAGCCACCGGCGCTGTCGCAATCGCGGCCTGTTTCGGCAGCACCTCGGGCACGGTGCCCGCGCCCGGCGCCTCGCCCTCGGCGGTTTCGGCCACATCCAGCAGCGGCTTCGACGCATCGGTGCTGGCCGGATTTTCCTCGCGCCGCAGCGCCGTCACGCTGACGCGGGCAGGCTGCCCCGCCAGCAGACCCAGCGCCGCCGCCGCATCCGACGAAATCTGCAAGGTCGGCCCCGGATTGTCGCGCTCGCGCCGGAACAGCGCCCCGATCACGAACTTGCCGTTCTCGCTGTTGCGCAGGATCACCCGCTCGGGGTCTTGCGCCTCGGGCGAGGCGACCCAGACGCCACCCAGCGACGGCCTGCCATCCCACAGCGCCATATCGGTGGTCTGGAACACTTCGGGCGCTTCCACGTCGCGATCCACCAGCCGGACAGAGGTTGCCCCAGCCGCGGCAACCGTTTCGCCGTCCCCCGGTTTCTTGGCGGCAAAGGGCGATGCCCCATCCTGACAGGCGGCCAGACCGCCCGCCGCCAGTGCCGCCAGGATCAGATGTCTGACCGCTGCTCCTGCCATGTTCAGCCCCTTGTGACGCGCGCCTTCTGTCGGGCCGCGCTTGTAACCCCTGCTCCCCGGCGGGAAGCCGCGCCCGGGGCAAAATAGCCCCCGCGCGGCTGCATCATACCCGCAGCCGCCCGGTGAGGAAAGGCCCACAGCACCGCAAGCGCGCGGCCTTCGGCACAAATCGGCGCGAGCAGGGGTCAGCGCGGCGGCATCCGCAGGGCCCCATCCAGCCGGATCACCTCGCCGTTCAGCATCTGATTGCCGATGATATGCGCCACCAGCGCCGCAAATTCATCCGGCTGGCCCAGCCGCGCCGGGAAGGGCACACCCGCCCCCAGGCTGTCCTGCACCTCTTGCGGCAGGCCCGCCATCATCGGTGTGGCAAAGATGCCGGGCGCGATCGTCACCACCCTGATGCCATGCCGCGCCAGTTCGCGCGCCGCAGGCAGCGTCAGCCCGGCCACCCCGGCTTTCGAGGCCGCATAGGCCGCCTGTCCGATCTGCCCGTCAAACGCCGCGATGGAGGCCGTATTGACGATCACCCCGCGTTCGCCACTTTCGCCCGGTGCATTGGCCGCAATCGCCTCGGCCGCCAGCCGCAGCATGTTGAACGTGCCCACCAGATTGATCGCCACCGCCCGTGAAAACAGCTCCAGCGCATGGGGCCCGCTGCGGCCCAGAATACGCTCGCCCGGTGCCACGCCCGCGCAATTCACCAGCCCGTGCAACGCGCCGAACCGATCCTGCGCCGCCGCAACCGCCGCGCGGCCCTCATCCTCCGATGTCACATCGCAGGTCACCGCCAGCGCCGCCGCCCCCAGCGCTTCGGCCTGCGCCTGCACCGCCTCTGCCGCGCGATCGGCCAGCACCACCCGCGCGCCATCGGCCACCAGCCGCCCGGCCACCGCCGCCCCCAGCCCCGATCCCGCGCCGGTGATCAGAAACACCCGATCCGCAATCTGCATCCGCAATCCTCCCCCTTGGTCGCGTCCCCCCTTGGTCGCGGCGGCATTGAACGGGCTTGCGGCATGGTTGTCGATGCCATCAATACCGCACAAAGCCTGAGCGGTCTTGCCATGTCAGCCCCCTTCCGCCACAGATACCGCATGACCGAGACCGACAGCCGCCGCATGATCCGCGCCAGTTTCGTGGAAGAGGCCCTGGATGGCCTGCGCCGCCGTGGCCTGCCGGTGGCGCCGGTACTGGCGGCTGCGGGGCTGGACTGGCAGCCGGGCAGCGCCGTCTCTGTCGATTGGTATGGCAGGCTCTGGCTCGCCGTCGCCACCGCGATGGAGGATGAATTTCTGGGCCTCGGCGGTCGCCCGATGCGCCCCGGCGCCTTCACCCTGATGGGTCATGCCACCCTGGGCGCCGCCACGCTGGAACAGGCGCTGCGCCGCGCCTTGCGCTTTCTCGATGTCGTGCTCGATGATCCGCGCGGCCGTCTGGTCGTGGAAAATGGTCTGGCACAGGTGGTGCTGCAGGATCGCGGGGCGCCCCGTTCGGCCTTTGCCTATCGCACCTACTGGATCATCCTGCACGGGCTGATGTGCTGGCTGGTGCGCCGCCGCCTGCCGCTGGTTCTGGTGGATTTTCGCGGCACCGAGCCCGAAGGCGTGGCCGATTACCGGCTGTTCTTCGGCGCCCCGGTGCGCTTTGGCTGCGGTGACAGCCGGCTGGCCTTCGATGCCCGCCATCTGGCGCTGCCGGTCAACCGCAGCGAACGCGCGCTGAAACAGTTCCTGCGCGCTGCGCCCGCCAATATTCTGGTGCGCTACCGCTATGATGGCGGCCCCGCCGCCGCGCTGCGCCGGATGCTGCGGGCCGAGCCGCCGCCGCTTTGGCCCAGCTTCGAACAGGCGGCGGCACGGCTGCGCATCCCGCCCTCCAGCCTGCGCAGGCGGCTGCTGCGCGATGGTCTGGGCTGGTCGGGGATCTGCGATGAAATCCGCCGCGAACTGGCACTGGCGGCGCTGCAGGGCGATGACCGCAGCGTGGCCGAAATCGCGGGCGATCTGGGCTATGCCGAACCCAGCGCCTTTCACCGCGCCTTTCGCAAATGGACAGGGCAGACCCCCGGCGCCTTCCGCCGCGCCGCCCGCTAGAGCGGCCCGTTAGCGCAGCCCCTGTTCGCGCATCCAGTCCTCGGCGCCTGCCGTCACCGCCGCCAGCACCGCCGCCCCCAAAGCCTCGCCCACCGCCGTATGCTTGCCCGCATAGGCGCCATCACCCGCATCCGCCGCCACCGTGATGCAATCGGTGCCGGTGCCTGTCGCGGTGCCTGTCGCCAGCATCAGCCCCGCCGCCATCACCGCCGCTGTCCGCGCCTCTGCCGCAAGGCTCAGCGCCTCCAGCAGCGCGGTATCGCCCAGCCCGGCGGCCACCCGCACTGCCAGATTGATGGTGCCATAGCCCGGCCCGGGCGCATGACGCCTTGCGCCGATGCGTTCGGCATTGCCCAGCCCCACCGTGGCCAGACAGGCGGCGCGGATGCCCTCTACCTCCACCTCGGCCAGATGGTGGCGCCCGATGTCGCGTGAGGTCAGCATCCCCACATCCGCCGCCATGCCCGCCTGCGCCAGTTCGCCCGCAAACCAGCTGTGCGCATCCAGATCCGGCGTCAGATCGGCATTGCGCACCTCGCGCCACTGCACCCGCGCCGCCGTCTGATAGCCGGGCCGCCAGGGCGCAAAGCTCAGGATGCGGCAGGGCGCGCCGAAATCGGCGGTCAGCCAGGGGCGGTGCAGGCGGGGGCGGATCAGCGGATCTGGCACGGGAATTCCGGGTTTGTGGCAGCCTGTGCTATCGCCTGTGGCCTGCGGGCAGGCAAGCCCTGCTGTCGGGACGCAAACCCGACGCAGGCGGGACGCCAGGCAGCACGATTGACAGCATCCTTGCGGGACGTAACAACCGGCAGGCACTGCATAGGGAGAATGACATGCGCAACCCGATCCGCATTGATGGCGCCGAATTGCGGCTGGTGCGGCTGCCGCTGGTCACGCCTTTCACCATTGCCACCGGCACCATGTATGAAAAGGTCTTCCCGCTGCTGGTGCTGCGCAGCCAAGGGCTTGAAGGCATTGCCGAAGGCGTGATGGACCCGCTGCCGGATTATCTGGATGAAACGGTGGCGGGCAGCATGGAATTTCTGTCCAAGGTGCTGATTCCCGCTGTTCTGGGCCGCAGTTTCGCCAATCCGCAGGCCCTGCAGGCCACGCTTACCCCTTGGCGCGGACATCGCATGGCGCTGGCGGCGCTGGAAATGGCCTTCTGGGATCTCTGGGCCAAATCGCTCGATCTGCCGCTGCGCGATGTTCTGGGCGGGCAGGGCGATGCGGTCGAGGTGGGCGTGTCGCTGGGCATCGCGCCGCTGGATGTGACGCTGGGCCGCGTGGCCGATCATCTGGCGCAGGGCTATCGCCGGATCAAGCTGAAGGTGAAACCCGGCCATGATCTGGGCCTGCTGCGCGCAGTGCGGGCCGAATTTCCCCTTGCACATCTGACGGTTGACGCGAATTGCTGCTATACGCTGGCCGATACCGCGCTGCTGCAGCGGATGGATGATTTCGATCTGGATTACATCGAACAGCCGCTGGCCTGGGATGACATTCACGATCATGCCACCCTGCAGCAACGGCTGCGAACACCGCTGTGCCTTGATGAAAGCATCCGCACCCCCGCCGATGCCCGCAAGGCGCTGCAGACCGATGCCAGCCGCGTGATGAACATCAAGGTCGGGCGGTCGGGCGGCTATGTCGAAAGCCTGCGCATCCATGATCTTTGCGCCGCTTTCGATGTGCCGGTCTGGTGCGGCGGGATGCTGGAAAGCGGTGTGGGGCGGGCGCATAACATCCACCTTTCCACCCTGCCGAACTTCCGCAAACCGGGCGATGTGTCTTCGGCCAGCCGCTATTTCCACCGCGACATCATCGAACAAGCCCTTGAAACCTCAGGCGGTTTGATGCCTCTGCCGCTGAACGGGCCGGGGATCGGCGTCACGCTGGATCGCCCGTTTCTGGAGACTGTCACCGAATCCCGGCAGGAGTTCGGGGCATGAGCGTCGAGATCCGCGATCTGCAGGGCATGGCCGAATTCGCGCAGGCCGAACAGTTGCAGCGCGATGTCTGGGGCGCGGGTGATGCGCCCGATCCGGCCGATCTGATGATGGTGGTGCAGCACGAGGGCGGCCTTGTTGCCGGTGCTTTTGCCGAAGGGCGGTTGCTGGGCTATGCCTTCGGCTTTCCCACCCGCGACCCTTTGGTGCAACATTCCCACCGCCTGGCCGTGCGGGCCGAGGCGCGGGGGCTGAAGCTGGGGCTGCGGCTGAAATGGTATCAGCACGACTGGTGCGCCGCCCGCGGCATTGCGCGGGTGCGCTGGACCTATGATCCGCTGCGCCTGGCCAATGCCACGCTGAACATTGCGGCGCTGGGGGCGGAGGTTTCAACCTATCTACCTGATTACTATGGTGAAATGGCCGGGATCAACGCAGGCACCGCATCAGACCGGCTGATGGCCGACTGGCATGTGGGCAGCCCGCGCGTGCAGGCCAGCCGGGCCGGGCAGGCGGTGCTGACCTGCCGACCAGATCGCACAGGCCCGCCGGGTGCCGATCCTGCCGGGGTTCGAAACCCTGCTGGACACCGCGCCCGCCGCCGCGCAGGCCGCGCGGCTGCAGATGCGCGCGGCCCTGACCACCGCCTTTGCCGAGGGGTTCGTGATCCGCGGGCTGGATCGTGACAGCGGAGAATATCTGCTGCTGAAATGACGAAAGGGCCGGGAAAGCCCCGGCCCTTCGCCCCGATCCCGAAGGGATCAGATATCCGCCCGATCCCGCAGGGATCAGATATCTAGCGTATTTTCGTGTTCCCAGCGCGAGAAATGCGAGACATAGCTGTTCCATTCCTGCCGCTTCAGCTTCAGGAAGGCGGCCGAGAATTCTGCCCCCATCGCCGCTTTCAGCGTTTCATCGGCGTCATAATCGCGCAGCGCATCCAGCAGGTTCAGCGGCAGCTTCGGCGCGTTCTTCATCCGTGTGCCCCTCTGATACATGTCGATGTCGTAGCGCGGCCCGGATCGGCCTTGGTCGCACACCGTCGAGGCCGGCGGCAGGATGACCGGCCTGCACAGAGTAAGGGTTCGCCGCGCCATCGGGCAGGCGCAGTTCAAACCGCCCCGGGCCGGGCACCGCGCACCATATGGGTGCGGTTGTTGCCGGTCCAGGTGACGGTATTCGGCGCCCAGGTCGCGCCGGACGAGGTGCGCGGCGCGTTGATCCGCTTGTAGCTGTTGACGGTCGGGTTGCAGATCGCCGCCAGCGCCGAGGCATGCTTCATGATCCCGCCCAGGAAGTGCCGGCCGCGATCGGAAAGCCCCAGTTCCTTGGTATTGTCGGCAAAGGCGTTTTCGCGGCCGTCCAGCGACCAGACCGAGATATGGGCATGGCAGCCCGACCCGGTCAGCCCCTTGAACGGCTTGGGCATGAAGGTGGCGCGGAAGCCGTGCTTTTCGGCCACCGAGCGCACCATGAACTTGAAGAAGCTGTGCTTGTCGGCGGTCTGCAGCGCGTCGTCGTATTTCCAGTTCATCTCAAACTGGCCGGTCGCGTCCTCATGGTCGTTCTGGTAGGCCTCCCAGCCCAGCTCCAGCATATAATCGCAGATCTCGGAGATCACGTCATAGCGCCGCATCACCGCCTGCTGGTCGTAGCAGGGCTTTTCGGCATTGTCGTAGGGATCGGCCACCTTGTCGCCGTCGGCGTTCAGGATGAAGAACTCGGGCTCCACCCCGGTCTTGACCCGCAGGCCCTCCTTCGCGGCCTCGCCGATCAGCTTTTCCAGCACGTTGCGCGGGGCCTGATCGACCAGCTTTTCCTCCATCGATACGGCCCGAGGCGAGCCAGGCCACGTCCTTCTTCCAGGGCAGCTGGATGACCGAGTCCGGGTCCGGCACCGCCATCAGGTCGGGGTGGGCGGGCGTCAGGTCCAGCCAGGTGGCGAAACCGGCGAAAACCGGCCCCGTCCACCGCCATGTCGTTGATCGCCTGCGCGGGCACCAGCTTGGCGCGCTGACCTCCGAAAAGGTCGGTGTAGGAGATCATGAAATACTTGACGCCCTTTTCCGCAGCCCAGGCCGCAAGGTCTTTGGCCATTGTGGTAACTCCCTGTCCGTCTTTTGTTTTTATGAGAAACGGCGGCCTCACCAGCCGCCGTTCCGTCCCGGTATCCAGTTGGTGCCCGCCAAGGGTACCCCCGCCATCGCCGCCGCCTCGATGGTCAAGGACACCAGGTCCTCGGGTTCCAGATTGTGCAGGTGGTTCTTGCCGCAGGCCCGCGCGATGGTCTGCGCCTCCAGCGTCATCACCTTGAGGTAGTTCTTCAGGCGCCGCCCGCCCAGGACCGGATCGAAGCGCTTGAACAGCTCCGGGTCCTGCGTGGTGATGCCGGCCGGGTCGCGGCCTTCGTGCCAGTCGTCATAGGCATCCGCCGTGGTGCCCAGCTTGCGGTATTCGGCTTCGTGGATCGGGTCATTGTCGCCCAGCGCCACCAGCGCCGCCGTGCCGATGGCCACCGCATCGGCGCCCAGAGCCATGGCCTTGGCCACATCGGCGCCGGTGCGGATGCCGCCCGAGACGATCAGCTGCACCTTGCGGTGCATCCCCAGATCCTGCAGCGCCTTCACCGCCTGCGGGATGCAGGCCAGCGTCGGCATGCCCACGTTTTCGATGAACACATCCTGCGTGGCGGCGGTGCCGCCCTGCATCCCGTCCAGCACCACCACATCGGCCCCGGCCTTCACTGCCAGCGCGGTGTCGTAATAGGGGCGGGCGCCGCCGATCTTGATGTAGATCGGTTTTTCCCAATTGGTGATTTCGCGCAGTTCCAGGATCTTGATTTCCAGATCATCCGGCCCGGTCCAATCCGGGTGACGGCAGGCCGACCGCTGGTCGATGCCCTTGGGCAGGTTGCGCATATTCGCCACGCGATCCGAGATCTTCTGGCCCAGCAACATGCCGCCGCCGCCGGGCTTGGCGCCCTGACCCACCACAACCTCGATCGCATCGGCGCGGCGCAGGTCATCGGGGTTCATGCCATAGCGCGAGGGAAGGTATTGATATACAAGGGTTTTGCTGTGCCCGCGCTCTTCCTCGGTCATGCCGCCATCGCCGGTGGTGGTGCTGGTGCCCGCAGCACTTGCGCCGCGCCCCAGCGCCTCTTTCGCCGGGCCGGACAGGGCGCCAAAGCTCATGCCGGCGATGGTGATCGGGGTTTCCAGATGGATCGGGTTCTTGGCGAAGCGGGTGCCCAGCCAGACGTCGGTTGCGCATTTCTCGCGGTAGCCTTCCAGCGGATAGCGCGAGATCGAGGCACCGAGGAACAGCAGGTCGTCGAAATGCGGCAGCTGCCGCTTCGTGCCGCCGCCGCGGATGTCATAGATGCCGGTCGCCGCCGCGCGGCGGATTTCGGCGTTCACATCGTTGGAATAGGTCCAGCTCTGCTTCGGGGGCGTTTGGGGGATATCGGTCATCTTTGTGCCTCAGTAAGCAGACGCATTGTCGATGTTGAAATTATAGAGCTTGCGGGCAGAGCCATAGCGCTTGAACTCTTCGGGCTTGGCCAGATGATCGGCCTCGCCGCGCTTCAGCAGATCGGCCAGCAGTTCCAGATGTTCGGGGCGCATCTCTTTTTCGATGCAGTCGGCGCCCAGCGATTTCACCGAACCGCGCACGAACAGCCGTGCCTCATAAAGGCTGTCGCCCAGCGCATCGCCCGCATCGCCCAGCACGACCATATTGCCCGATTGCGCCATGAAGCAGGACATGTGGCCGATGTTGCCATGCACCACGATGTCGATGCCCTTCATCGAAATGCCGCAGCGCGAGGCGGCATTGCCCTTCACCACCAGCAGACCGCCGCGCCCGGTGGCGCCGGCATACTGGCTGGCATCGCCGTCGATGATGACGGTGCCCGACATCATGTTTTCGGCCACACCCGGCCCGGCGCTGCCCTTGATGCGCACGGTGGCCTGCTTGTTCATGCCCGCGCAGTAATAGCCGGTCGATCCGCGCACGGTGACATCAATCGGTGCATCCAGACCCACGGCAATCGCATGGGCGCCCTTGGGGTTGACGATTTCCCAGACCGTTTCATTGGTCTGTTCCTTCAGCCCGTGCAGGGTGGAATTCAGTGCGCGCAGACCCTGCGCCGTAAGATCGAAGCTTTGCATGGATCAGCGTTCCCAGAAATAGACGGTGGCGGGTTCGGGTTCCCAGACGCGGGCGGTCTCGATCCCCGGCAGATTGACCATGGCGCGATATTCGCTGCCGAAGGCCACATATTGATCGGTTTCCGCCATGACGGCGGGTTTGCAGGCCACCGGATCGCGCACCACGCCAAAGCCGTTCCGGGTGCCCACCACGAAGGTGTAGAAGCCATCCAGATCGTTCAGGCCGGATTCCAGCGCCTCGCCCAGGTTCTGGCCCTCTTGCAGCTTGTGGCTGACATAGGCGGCGGCCACTTCGGTGTCGTTCTGGGTTTCAAAGCTCATGCCCTGGCGGATCAGTTCGCGGCGCAGACCGTTGTGGTTCGACAGCGAGCCGTTGTGCACAAGGCACTGATCCGGGCCGGTGGAAAACGGGTGGGCGCCCATCGTGGTCACGGCGCTTTCGGTGGCCATGCGGGTATGGCCGATGCCATGGGTGCCCGCCATCTTTGCCACGTCGAACCGGGCGGCCACATCCTTGGGCAGGCCGACTTCCTTGTAGATTTCAATGCCTTCGCCTGCACTCATCACCTTCAGCGTGGCCTTGCTGCGCACCAGGGCGCGGGCGGCATCCAGCTGGGCTTCGGGCAGGGTGACAACCGCATGGGTGTCTTTCACCACAACCGA
Organism: Gemmobacter sp.; assembly: GCA_034519525.1. Taxonomy (GTDB): domain Bacteria; phylum Pseudomonadota; class Alphaproteobacteria; order Rhodobacterales; family Rhodobacteraceae; genus Gemmobacter. Next base: position 99,968 of record JAXHOJ010000015.1, read on the forward strand.
AACCTTGGCGCCGATGGCGGCCTCGATCATGCCGGCCAGACCGGGGAAATCTGCGCCCGGTGCGGTGGATTGCACGGTCAGCTTGGCCGTGCCGGCCTCGGGGGCCGAATAGATCGCGATGCCGGCACTATCCGGGCCACGGTCTGTCATGGTGATGAGCATTTCCGTCAGAAGCGCGCCGAGCTGGGGTTCCAGCGCAGGGTCTTTCAGAAACAGTCCGACGATACCGCACATGGGTCGACTCCTTGGTGACTGTCTGCGCCGACCGATTTGCGGCGCGTCTTCGCTTTATGTGAAACAAAGTTTATCCTTAGGAAATACGCAAAACGCAAGAGCCCAAATGCGACCGGTCCATCTGCCCGCGAAAGGGGCGATGCTGCGGGGATTTGCGGATATTTGCGGCGATTTCGGAAGCGGCGCGGGGGCGCGTCACGATTCGTGCAGGAAAAGGTGGCTTATTGCCCTGTAGGAAAATAATATGCCTGATAGGGTGTGCCGGGGCCTGGTGTCCGGGCGGCCCTTACCGCCCGAATCATGCAGGCCGACTGTCAGGCCTGCGGATAGGCAATGATGGAAAGATAGCGGGCCGGCAGTTTCACCAGATCCTCCGGCCCATGCGGGGAATCGGCGTCGAAGAACAGGCTGTCGCCGGGTTGCAGATGAAAGAGTTGATCGCCATGACGATAGACCACCTCGCCCTCCAGCATGAACAGAAGCTCGATCCCGTCGTGCTGGAAGGTGGGGAAGGTATCGGATTCGGCGGTGAGCGTGATCAGATAGGGTTCGACCACCACGCCCGAGGAATTCGATCCGATATGGCCCAGCAGATGATACTGATGGCCCGCCCGGGTGCCGCGCCGCTCGATCTCGATATGCTCGCCGGATTTCACATGCTGCACCTCGCGCCGTTCCTCGAAGCCGCGGAAGAAGCTGGTGATCGGGGTGGAAAAGGCATGCGACAGCAGCTGCAGCGTGGTCAGCGAGGGCGAGGTCATGCCGTTTTCGATCTTCGACAGCATCCCGATCGACAGGCCGGTGATATTGGCCAGATCGGCCACCGTCATGCCCTGCGCCCGGCGGAAGGCGCGCACCTCGCGGCCAATGGCGGCCTCGAGGTTGCGGTCGGCCACATCGCGGACCCGGTGGGGATCTTGTTCGAAGGCGGGTTTCACGCGCGACACGGGCGCGCCGGAATCAGACAGGTCGGCAGGATCGGTCATCGGGCAATCGGCACTTTGCAGGGGGATGGGGTTCACCAGTGTGAAACAAATCGCTGTGACATGCAAACCATGGGGAAAGGGCCGGGCCGATGACCGCGCAATCCAGGCTGGGCTTTCTGCTGATGGACGGCTTTCCGATGGCCTGCCTGACCTCTGCCATCGAGCCGCTGCGGGCGGCGAATGAAATCACCGGCCGTAAGGAATTTGCCTGGCAGCTGGTCAGTGAAACCGGCGCGCCGGTGCGGTCTTCGGCGGAAGTGCGCTTTGATCCCGATTGCGCGCTGGATGCGGTAGAGGGGCTGGACGGGCTGATGCTGCTGTCGGCGCCCACTTCGGAATTTGCCAATCCGCGCCATGCCTTCGGCCTGATCCGCAGGCTGGACCGGGCGGGGGTGGGGATCGGCGGCTTTTCCGGCGGCATCTTTCCGCTGGCCCGATCCGGGTTGATGGACGGGCACCGCTGTTCGGTGCACTGGTGCTATGAGGCGGCGTTCAAGGCCGAATTCCCCGAGATCGAGCCCAGCCCCAGCGCCATCCTGCGCGACCGGCGGCGCACCACGGTTTCGGGGGCGGGGGCGGTGTTCGATCTGATGCTGCGCCTGATCGAGGAGCGGCTGGGCCGCGATACGATGACCGAGGTGGCCTGCTGGTTTCAGCATCCCTTCGTGCGGGATGAAGACGCCAGCCAGAAGGTGCCGGTGGCGCGGCATGGCGGCACCGATGATCTGCTGCCCGATGCCATCCGCGCCGCGATCCGCATCTTTGAAGATCACATCGAAGACCCGGTGCAGATCGCGGATGTGGCCCAGCAGGTGGATCTGTCGGAACGCCATCTGGAACGCTGCTTCAAGCAGGCGACGGGGCAGAGCCCGCTGAAATATTACCGCCTGCTGCGGCTGCGCAAGGCGCGGCAGCGGGTGCTGTATTCCAATGACACGATCACCGAAATCGCCCAGTCGGTGGGTTATGCCAGTTCCACCCCCATGGCGCGGCATTATGCCCGGGCCTTTGGCGTGAACCCCAATGACGAACGCCGCCGGTTGCAGGGCTTGCGCGGTCTGGCCGGCGCGCTGCCGCCGCGCGATTAAGGCCCCGCGAGTTAAGAGAGGGGGCGCTCGCGCCCCCTCTTGAGCCTGCGGCTCAATTCACCCCCTGAGGGTATTTTTGCCAAGAGGAAGGGGGAAGGGGTTTGCCTTTTCCCTGGCGGGCATCGCAGGCGAGCGCGCCCGGCCTGCGGTGGATAACTCAGGCCAGCGCCCGGGCTGCGGTTTCCAGCGCGTGCCAGAGGGCGGCAGCCGAGGAGCGCGGGCCGATCACGCTGATCCGGCCCGGCTCGCGCCAGATCAGATAGCAGCCGATATGTTCGATCACCGTGCGGGTGGCATGGCCGGGGGCAAGACCGCGCAGATCCACCGGGCAGAGCCGTTCAAACAGCGCGGGCAGGTTTTCCCCCCGGATGTCAAAGCGCGCCCAGCCATCGGTCTGTTCGGTGATGGAGCCGGTATCGCCGAAGAGGCCGCGCAGATGACGGTGGATATCTTCGTGGCTGGCGAAGGGGGCCTCGACCATCCAGCTGTCCTGGGCCAGCCAGAAGGCCGCATAGGGCGCGCCCGGCAGCCAGCAGGCCGGGCCGGGCAGGGGCAGACCCGCTGCCGCCGCGCGGTCTGCCACAGCGGCGGATTGTCCGGCGCGGGCGGTCAGAGAGCCAAGCGCGGTATCCACCACCTCGGTCAGGGCGAAGGCGCCGATATTATGCTGTTCCGGCAGGGCATGGCCCAGCGGGGTGCGGGGGGCAAGGGTCAGGTCAGCCACGGAGACGGTCTCCTTCCGGGTCAAAGAAATGCGGGCTGGTGATTTCCACCTCGACCTCGGTTTTGGCCAGCAGGTTGACCGCGCGCAGGCGCTGGCCGCGCCGGGCATCGCCGCCCTTCAGATAGCCGAGCGAGATCATATGCCCCAGATGCGGCGAATGGACGGTGGAGGTGATCCAGCCCAGATCGCTGGCGGCCACCGCATCGGCGCCCTTTTCCAGGAAATGCGCGCCGGAGGTGAGCTTGTCGCCTGCGTTCACCGGCTTCACGCCGACCAGACGATAGCCGTTCGGATCCACCATGCCTTCACGCTGCGACAGGGCCATCCCGATGCTGTCTTTCTTCTTCGACACCATCTTGCCCAGCCCCATGTTCAGCGCGGTGGACTGGCCGTTCAGCTCGTTCCCTGCGACATGGCCCTTTTCGACGCGCATCACCCCCAGCGCCTCGGTGCCATAGACCACGGCATCATATTCCGCCCCCGCCGCCATCAGCGCCCGGATCAGCGCATCGCCATAGCGGGTGGGCACGGCGATTTCATAAGCCAGCTCGCCCGAGAAGGAGATGCGGAAGATCCGCGCCCGCAGGCCGCCGATGGTGATTTCGGCGCAGCCCATATAGGGCAGGGCGGCATCGGAAATATCCTGATCTACCAGCTTGGCCAGCAGGTTGCGGGCATTGGGGCCCGCCACGGAATACTGCGCCCAGGCCTCGGTGGTGGAGATCAGCTGCACATCCATATCGGGGTACAGACACTGGCGCAGGAATTCCAGATGGCGGAACACGCCCACCGCATTGGCGGTGGTGGTGGTCATCACATATTCGCTGTCGCCCAGCCGGGCGGTGGTGCCATCGTCGAACACCATGCCATCTTCGCGCAGCATCAGCCCGTAGCGGCATTTGCCCACCGCCAGCGTGCTGAAGGTATTGGCATAGGCCTTGTCCAGAAACGCCCCGGCATCGCGGCCCTGAATGTCGATCTTGCCCAGCGTCGTCACATCGCAGATGCCGACCGAGGCGCGCGTGGCCAGAACCTCGCGGTCCACGCTTTCGCGCCAATGGGTTTCGCCCGCGCGGGGCAGCCATTGCGCGCGCAGCCACTGGCCCACCTCGACAAAGACGGCGCCCTGTTCCGTGGCCCAATGGTGGCTGGGGGTCAGGCGTTTCGGCTTGAACTCCTGCCCGCGCGACCGGCCCGCCAATGCGCCCATGGCGACCGGGGTATAGGGCGGGCGGTAGATGGTGGTGCCGGTTTCGGGGATCGGCCTGCCGGTCAGTTCGGCCATCACGGCCAGGCCCAGCACATTGCCGGTTTTGCCCTGATCGGTGGCCATGCCCAGGGTGGTATAGCGTTTCAGATGTTCGACCGAGACATAGTTTTCCTGATGCGCCAGCGTCACATCCTTGACGGTGACATCATTCTGCTGGTCGATCCAGGCGCGGCCCTTGCCCGGCACATGCCATTTCGGCGTGATGCTGACCGGGGCATCCTCGGCCTCGGGCAGATCGCGGGCGGGGGCGGTGAAGCCCAGATCGGCCAGCGCGGCCTCGGCCTGCGCCACGCCGCTGTCCAGCGCGCCATGGGTGGAGAGGCGGCCCGCCGCAGCCCCGGCCACGCTCAGGCCCGGGGGGCCACCGGCGCCGGGCAGGAAGGCGGCGATGCCCTCATCCCAGACCGGGCGCGACCGATGATGCGAATGGATGTTCACATTCGGGTTCCAGCCACCAGACACGCCAAGTGCATCGCAGCGGAAGGTTTCGGTGCCATTGGGCGTGCGGATGGTGACGGATTTCAGGCCCAGACGGCCTGCAGTGCCGATCACCTCTTCGCCACGGCGGGCGTCGATCACCCGCACCTCGATGCCACGGGCGCGCAGATCGGTGGCGGTGCGCAGCCCGTCGTCATTATTGGTGAAGACGGCGGCGCGCCTGCCCACCGCCACGCCCCAGCGGTTGGCATAGGCGCGCAGGGCGCCCGCCAGCAGGATGCCGGGGCGATCGTTGTTTTCAAAGGCGATCGGGCGTTCGGTAGCGCCGCCGGCCAGGATGCTGCGCCGGGTATAGATGCGCCAAAGGATCTGCCGGGGCTTGCCGGGCAAGGGCGCGGGCAGGTGGTCGCTGACCCGTTCCACCGCTGCATAGATGCCGTGATCCATGGCGCCCAGAATGGTGGTGCGCGGCATCAGCCGCACATTGGGCTGGCTGCGCAGCTCTGCCACACATTTGGCCGCCCAGTCGGCGCCGGGGCGCCCCTCGACCTGATGGGTTTCGGCATTCAGCCGCCCGCCCATGCGGAAATCCTCATCCGCCAGGATCACCCGCGCGCCCGCGCGCCCGGCGGTCAGCGCCGCCATCAGCCCGGCGGGGCCCGCGCCGATCACCAGCAGATCGCAATGCAGGAACCCCTTGTCATAGCTGTCGGGGTCATCCAGCCGTGACAGGCGGCCAAGGCCTGCGGCATGGCGGATGATCGGCTCATACAGCTTTTCCCAGAACGCGCGGGGCCACATGAAGGTCTTGTAATAGAACCCGGCGGTCAGGAAGGGCGACAGGTGATCGTTGATCGCCATGGCATCGAAGGCAAGCGATGGCCAGCGGTTCTGGCTGTTGGCCTCCAGCCCGTCGAACAGTTCGGCCACCGTGGCGCGGGTATTGGGCTCCTGCCGGGCGCCGCAGCGCAGTTCCACCAGCGCATTGGGTTCCTCCGATCCGGCAGAGATCGGGCCGCGCGGGCGGTGATACTTGAAGCTGCGCCCCATCAGGCGCACGCCATTGGCCAGCAGCGCCGAGGCGAGCGTATCGCCGGGGTGGCCGTGATATTCATGGCCATCGAAGGTGAAGCGCAGGCTGCGATTGCGGTCGATCTGGCCGCCGGAAATGCGGTTGGACTGCGTCATTTGCTGCGCCCCCGGCTGCGGGCCACATCGCGGGCCAGTTCCACCTGCGTGATCTCATGCGTCAGCGTGTTGCGGGTGACCACCAGCCAGCTGCGGTCGCCCTGTTCGTGATACCACAGCTCGCGGTGTTCGCCTGCGGTGTTGGTGCGCTGATAGAGGTAATCGTGAAACGTCTCGACGGCGCCGGGGGCCAGGCCATCCGGCCGGTCGATCAGGCTGGCATCGCCCAGATAGACGAATTCCTGCGCATCGCGCGGGCCAAGGATCGGGTGGTTGATAATCATGGTCGGGGGCCTTTCAGGCGGCTGGCCATCTGCAGGCTGCGGTTTGCTGCTTTACCTTGGTCCAAATATCCATGCGACGCGCGGGGGCCCGCGCCGGGCATGGATATTTTTGCCAAGGTAAAAGGGGCATCGGAGTGAGGGGGCGGGGAACGGCGTGCCATGGTCAGTGCAGGTTCGGCTGCGCGCCCTGACCTTTTTCGTCGATCATCCGCCCTTTCAGGAAGCGGTCGAAGCGATAGGCCCTTGCGGTGTCATGCGGGGTATCGGTGGCCAGCAGATGGGCGAAGGCCCAGCCCGAGGCCGGGGTGGCCTTGAAACCGCCATAGCACCAGCCGCCGTTGAAATAGAGCCCGTCGATATCGGTGCGGTCGATGATCGGGCTGCCATCCATCGACATGTCCATGATGCCGCCCCAGCTGCGCAGCAGGCGGGCGCGGCCGATCATCGGCATCAGGCTCATGCCGCCTTCGGCCACGTCTTCGACCACCGGCATGTTGCCGCGCTGGGCGTAGCTGTTGTAGCCGTCGATGTCGCCGCCGAACACCAGCCCGCCCTTGTCGGACTGGCTGACGTAGAAATGGCCCGCGCCATAGGTGATGACGCCGTCGATCAGCGGCTTGAGGCCTTCGGAGACGAAGGCCTGCAACACATGGCTTTCGATCGGCAGGCGGCGATCCACCATGGCCATCACGCGCGAGGAATTGCCCGCCACCGCGACGCCCACCTTTTTCGCGCCAATGAAGCCGCGCGAGGTGTCAACGCCGGTGATGCGGCCGTTCTCAAGGCGCAGGCCGGTGACCTCGCAGTTCTGGATCAGATCGACGCCGCGCGCATCGGCGCCGCGCGCATAGCCCCAGGCCACCGCATCATGCCGCACCGTGCCGCCGCGGCGCTGCGCCAGGCCGCCCTTGATCGGGAAGCGGGCATTGTCGAAATTCAGGAAGGGATACATGGCGCGAACCTGCTCGCGGTCCAGCAGTTCGGCATCGGCGCCATGCAGGATCATGGCATTGCCGCGCCGCGTATAGGCATCGCGCTGGGCATCGCTGTGGAACAGGTTCAGGATGCCGCGCTGGCTGACCATGGCGTTGAAGTTGAAATCCTGCTCCAGCCCTTCCCAGAGCTTGAGCGAGAATTCATAGAACGGCTCGTTGCCATCCAGCAGATAGTTCGACCGGATGATGGTGGTATTGCGCCCCACGTTGCCGCCGCCGAGATAGCCCTTTTCCAGCACGGCGATGCGGGTCTGACCGAATTCCTTTGCCAGATAATAGGCGGTGGCAAGGCCATGGCCGCCGCCGCCGATGATGATGAAATCATAGGATTTCTGCGGCTCCGGGTCGCGCCAGGCGGGCTTCCAGCCCTTGTGGCCCGTAAGCGCCTCCTTGATGACCCTGAACCCGGAATAGGCCCCGCTGCCGAACATGCGACTCTCCGTCTTTTCTTCGGGTCAGTATCGCGCGGCGGGGCGGCGGCGTGCCATCCGTTTCCGCCATCGAACCTGCCATATCGGACATGGGTGCAGGTGGTTACAACCCGCGTCTCAGGCCAGCGCCGCCAGGGTGGCGATGCCTGCGAAGACCAGCGCCACACCGGCGGCCTGCACCGGGCGCAATGTCTCGCCCAGAAAGCGCCAGGCCAGCAGGATGGTGATGATGCCGAAGATCGAAGAGGCGACGGCGGCATGTTCGGGATGGGGCAGGGCGCCTGCGGCAGAGACCAGCACCAGCGCCGTCACATCCAGCGTGCCCATCAGCACCATGGGGCGCCAGACCTGCCGCATCGGCGCCAGCGGGATGCGGCGGGTGGCCAGCCACAGCAGCAGCAGCGCAAGGGCGACCAGCCGGGCGGCCAGGGTTGCGGGAAATTCGCCGGCCATGCGGGCGGCGGACTGGCCGAAATGGAAGGTCAGGGCAAAGCCCGCCGCCCCCGCCATCGCCCAGAGGATCGCGGCACGGCGCGGGCCGCTGGCCTGCCCCGGTTCGCGCGCCACCAGGGCGATGCCTGCGATGATGGTCAGCACCGCCAGCCAGTCGGGCAGGGCGACCGGACGCCCGGCCAGCATGGCCAGCGCCAGCGAGCCGAGCGGATAGGCGCCGCAGATCGGGGCAACCAAAGCCACCGGCCCGATGGCGAAGGCGCGATAGAGCCCGACCGAAGCCAGCACCAGCGCCACGCCCGACAGGGCCGCCGCGCCAAGGGCCGCGCCCGTCATGCCCTGCCAGCCATGCCAGACGGCAAGCGGCAGCAGCACCAGCGATCCGGCGGCCAGCGACAGGGTCAGCAGCAGGGCAAGGCCCGCCCGGCCCGCCACGCCGCGCAGGATGAAATCATGCAGGCCCCAGCTGAGTGCGGCGCCAAGGCCGAAAAGAAGCGAAAGCATGGGCAGCCCTTCCTGTTTTGCGCGACCAGAGTTCGGCCCGACCCTTGCGGGATCAAGGCTGTTCCGGCCTTGCAGGCGTTCAGTTCCGACGCAGCAGGTAGATATCCATGATCCAGCCATGGGCCGCACGGGCGGCGGCGCGGGTGGCGAGGATGCGCGGACCGGCCTCGGCCAGCGGGCCTGCATCGGTGATCTGTTCGGCCATGCCCGCATAGGCGGCCCACCAGATCTGCAGCCCCTCGGGCGGCAGGCTCTGGAAGGAACATGCGCCATCCAGCATCACCACGCAGCTGTCGCAGCCGGAGGGAAAGCCCTCGTCGCGCAGGCGGCGGCCGGTGGTGATGACCACGGGGCCGTTGATCTCGTTCAGCGGAATGGCATGGGCGGCGGTCAGCGCCTGAATCGAGGTGATGCCGGGAATGACCTCGATCTGCGGGGCAGGGTGCAGCCGGGCGGCAATGCGCAGCGTGCTGTCATAGAGCGAAGGGTCACCCCAGACCAGCAGCGCCACGCGGGGCGGCGATCCGGCGGCAGCGATGGCTTCGGCCCAGATCTGCGCAATGGCATCATGCCACAGATCCACCCGGTTGCGGTAATCGGGGATGGTTTCATCGCGGCCGGGCAGATCGAATTCGGCAATCCGCGTGGCGGGATTGGTGATGACCTCGGCCAGAATGGCATGGCGCAGTTCGGCCAGATCGGCCTTGGCCGCGCCCTTGCGCGGGATCAGGATCAGATCGGCGGCGTTCATGGCCCGCATGGCCTGCCGGGTCAGGTGATCGGGATTGCCGCTGCCGATGCCGATCAGCGTGAGGGTGAACATGGGGGGAAACCTTTCTGTCACCGGGGGTTATGGCGCGGTGGGGCGGGGGCTGGCAAGGGGGGCGATGGCAAACGCCGCCCCTTGGGGGGCGGCGCAGGAAGGGTTTGGTAAAAGTCAGGCAGCAGACGTCAGGCCGTGGCGAACAGGCGGCGCGTGAACAGGCCCGAACCGGCCAGCCCTTTGGCCGATTTCGCCCCGGCCAGCACCGCCAGATCGACCAGCGGCTCGATCAGCACGACCATCATATAGGCCACCCCGAAGGTGGATACCGAGGCAAAGGCATCGGCCGAAAAGCCCATGCCGTAGAACGCCCAGAAGGCCACCCAGGCGACGATGCCGCCCTGATAGGCGGTCGACAGGGCAAAGGCCTGGCCATAGCTCAGGTCGACATAGGCGGTGCCCGGCGCGATGACGCGTTTGGCCAGCGCCTGGATGCCGAACAGCGGCACCAGCAGCGTGGTGACGTTCATGCCATATTGCGGCAGGTCGAAGGGCGCGAAGAACAGGCCCTGCACCAGCAGACCCAGCGCCAGCCCGATGGCGGCAGGGGCCGCGCCGAACAGCAGGAACAGGGTCGATCCGAGGATGAAATGCACCTCGGATACGCCCACCGCGAAATGCGGCATCACCTCGAAAAACACGAAGACAGCCGCGGTGGCCAGCACGCTGCGCAGCGCGAGCGAGCCCGCGCCCTGCTGGCGCACGGCATCCCATGCCAGTTTTGCGGTATAAAGGGCGGCGGTTGCGGCGGTTGCGGCACCCAGCAGCAGTTTGGCCCCGGCAACGAGGCCCGGTTCGATATGCATATTGCGCTCCATTGCCGTCACACCCGACGGCCTTGCGTTTCTTTTGCTGCGAGGCCGGTCTCCTGGCTTGCGGGTCAGGGCGCTTCCCCCGCCTTCCCGGCGCTGAACCTGCGGTTCAGCCACCAGTGGCCTTTGGGGGGCGCTCACCGCTTACAGTCGCGGGGGCGGCTGGGGCGTCGGGTGCCGCAAATTGGTCCACCCTTCCCCATTCCCGATTGAGTCCGGTGCTTTGCACCTGATGGACACCTTGCTTCACCGTTCTGTGAGCAAATCGCCCCCACGTCAAGCGCGGGATGCGGCAGATGGGCGGCGGTTTACGGCGCCAGCGGCCCGTAGAAGATCAGCGCAGGCGTGGTGGTGGCCGCGCCTTCCAGATGGCGGGCCAGCGTTGTGATGGTGAAGCGTTCCAGCACCTGATCCGGCGTGGTCACCCCATGGGCCAGCAGGGCGGGGGTATCGGGCGGCAGGCCATGGGCGATCAGTTCGGCGGCCAGACGCGGGAAGGTGCGCTTGCCCATGTAGATCACCGTGGTGGCGCCGGGATCGGCCAGCGCCGCCCAGTTCAGATCCTGGGGCAGATCGCCCGTCACATCGGCGCCGGTGATGAACTGCACCCGCCGCGCCGTCAGCCGCCGGGTGAGCGGGATCGCCGCCGCCGCTGCCGCCGCCGAGGCCGAGGTGACGCCGGGCACGATATCGAACGGGATGCCCGCTTCGGCCAAGGTGGTGGTTTCTTCCTCCAGCCGGCCAAAGATGCCCGCATCGCCGGATTTCAGCCGAACCACCTGTGCGCCGGTCTGTGCATAATCCAGCAGCAGCCGGTTCACATGATCCTGCTTGGCCGAAGGCCGACCGGCGCGTTTGCCGACCGAGATCAGATCGGCGCCGGGCCGCGCCAGATCGAGGATCGGGCCGGACGACAGATCATCATAAAGCACCACATCCGCCGCCTGCAGGCGCTTGACCGCCTTCACCGTCAGCAGATCCGGGTCGCCGGGGCCGGAGGATACGAAGGAAACAAAGCCGCTCATGTCGCCAACCCGATCAGATGGAAATAGGTGCCGCTGGCCCGCCCCCGGCGCGATCCCGTTTCTGCAACGTCCGCCCCGGTCGCATCCACGACATGGGCCAGCGGCATATCGGGTTGCGCGCAGATGGTCGAGTAATGAAATTCGTGCCCGCGCAGACGGCTGCCCGCAGGCAGGCCGGGCAGCGGCGCGGCCAGGGTGGCCAGGCGATAGCCCAGGTGCATCCGCCGCTTTTCAAACGAGGTGACAAGCCCCAGAAGCCCCAGCATCTGGTGGCGATTGCCCTTGGCATCCACAATCGCCTGGCCCATCGCCATATAGCCCCCACATTCGCCATGCACGGGGCGGGTTTGGGCAAAACCGGCCAGCCCGGCGCGGAAGGTTTCGGCTGCCGCCAGCCTGCCGCCATGCAGTTCGGGATAGCCGCCGGGCAGCCAGCAGCAATCGGCGCTGTCATCGGGGGCCTGATCCTCCAGCGGCGAGAAGGGCAGGATTTCCGCCCCCTGCGCCCGCCAGTCGGCCAGAAGGTGCGGATAGGTGAAGGAAAACGCCTGATCCTGCGCCAGCGCGATGCGCTGGCCCGGTGGCGGGGTGCTGCGGGCTTGCGTCGGGCAGTGCGTTCATGGGCCGGGCGGCGGTGCGGATCGCGGCCAGATCGCAATGTTCCGCGATGAAGGCCCCGGCGTCCGACAGGATGCGCGAAAGTTCGGGGTTTTCCCCGGCCTGCACCAGCCCAAGGTGGCGTTCCGGCAGTTCGATGGTGCTGCGACGCGGCAGGGCGCCCAGAACGGTAATGCCTGCCGCGCCATGCCATCCGTCACCAGCGCCTCGTGCCGGGGCGAGGCGATGCGGTTCAGGATCACCCCCGCCAGATGAAGGCCGGGGCGCATCACCGGCAAGCCCGTGGCACACCGCGGCAGCCGATTGCGCCTGCCCCGAACAGTCGATCACCAGAACGACCGGCCAGCCCGTCAGCTCTGCCAGATCGGCAGAGGCGCCGATGCCGGTTTCACCCGGCAGGGCCACCCCGTCAAACAGGCCCATGGACCCTTCGGCAATGATCAGATCTCGGCGCTGTGGCCACGCCCGAGTCAATCGCGCCAATGCGGGCGGGCGGCATCGCCCAGGTGTCAAGGTTGACCGAGTAGCCCGCCCCGAGGCTGCGGCGTGAAAGGCCGGGTCGATGTAATCCGGCCCGCATTTGAACGGCTGCACGCGGATGCCCGCCGCCCGAAACGCGGCGATCAGGCCCAGCGTGACCGTGGTTTTGCCGGTGCCCGAAGCGGGCGCCGAGATGATGAGCCCCGCGCCGGTCATGCGGTTTCGGGAAAGCGCGGCGTGGTGCCGACGGGGCGGTAGCGGCGGTCGTAATCGCCCGCATAAAGGCGGCTTTCGTCAAAATCCTCGGCGCCGATGGACCGGCCGACGAGGATCAGCGCCGTGCGCTCCATCTCTGCGCCCACGGCCGTTTCCAGTGTGGCGAGCGTGGCGCGGATGATCCGCTGATCGGGCCAGCTGGCCCGCCAGACCACGGCCACCGGGCAATCGGCGCCGTAATAGGGGCGTCAGTTCGGCCACCACTTTGTTCAGCATATGGACCGACAGATGAATGGCCAGCACCGCGCCGGTGCGGGCAAAGTTTTCCAGCGTCTCGCCCTCGGGCATGGCGGAGGCGCGGCCCGAGGTGCGGGTCAGCACCACCGATTGCGCGATGCCCGGCAGCGTCAGCTCGGCGCCAAGGGCGGCGGCGGCGGCGGCGAAAGAGGGCACGCCGGGGGTGACATCATAGGGGATGCCCAGCGCGCGCAGGCGGCGCAGCTGTTCGCCCATCGCCGACCAGACCGACAGATCCCCGGAATGCAGCCGCGCGACATCCTGCCCCGCCGCATGGGCCTGCGCGATTTCGTCGATGATCTGATCGAGGCTGAGCGGTGCGGTATTCACGATCCGCGCGCCGGGCGGGCAATGGGCCAGCAAGGCTTCGGGCACCAGGCTGCCCGCATAAAGGCAGACCGGGCTGGCGGCGATCAGATCGCGGCCGCGCAGCGTGATAAGGTCGGGCGCGCCGGGGCCTGCGCCGATGAAATGGACGGTCATTCGGTTTCTCCTGTAACGGCGAAGGTTGCCAGCCGTCACGCAGCTGGCCGGGGCGTCTTCGGCGGTCGGCAGCGGTTCGCAGCAGCCGGGCGCCGCCAAGCTGGGCCACGCGGCGGCAAGGGCGCAGGCTTCGGCCACCGACGGGCGTGCGCGGATGGTGCGCAGGGCTGGGGGAGGGGGGCTGGGGGTCTGGGCGGGCTGGCCTGCCAGATCGGCCAGCGCGACGGCCACCAGCGGCAAGCCAAGGGTTGGCGGCGAGGGGGGGGGCGGTGGGCCTTGTCCGGGCGGATGCAGGCGCCGTAGCCAGGCTGGGCGAGTTCTGCGGCCCTGGCGAGCGCCTGCGCGCGCAAGATCAGCCGTGAGTGGCCGCTGGCGCGCAGGCCGATGCCGGCGGTAATCATCGCGTCACGCTCCATTGTACCACGGGCCGCGCGGCCTGCCAGTCGCGGAAGCGGCCGAGGGTGCCCGCCTGCGCAAGGTCGATGCGCAGCAGGGTTCCGCCATGGGTGTGATGCGCGGCATAGAGCGTGGTTTCGGTTTCCAGCGTGACGGCATTGGCGACGATGCGGGTGCCGGGGGGCAGGGTATGCCAGAGGGTTTCGACCAGCGCGGGATCAAGCCCGCCGCCGATGAACACCGCATCGGGGCGCGGCAGGCCGTCCAGCAGCGTGGCATGATCGCCGGGATGGGCGGCCAGCCGGTGCGACAGGCCGAAGGCTTCGGCATTGGCGCGGATATTGGGCAGGCGATCCGCCCGGCTTTCCACTGCCGAGGCTGTGCCCCCCGCCAGACACCATTCGACCGAGATGGAACCGGAGCCTGCGCCCAGATCCCACAGATGTTCGCCCGGGCGCGGGGCGAGGGCGGACAGCGTCAGCGCGCGGATGGAGCGTTTGGTGATCTGGCCATCATGGGTGAACAGGTCATCGGGCAGGCCCGCGCTGCGCGGCAGGCCGGGGTCTGCGGCCTCGATCGCGGCCAGAAGCGGGGCCTGCGGGTTTTCTGCGGGGGCGGGGCGGATGCGCTCCTGCGGGCCACCGAGGCGTTCAAGCAGGGTGATGCGCGCGTTCGGATGGCCATTGGCCGCCAGCCAGTCGCACAGCGCGGCGGCGGCCTGTCCGTCGCGCAGGGTGACAAGGGCGCGGGCGCCCCGATGCAGCAGCGGCCGCAGCCGGGCAAAGGGGGCGGCGTGCAGGCCGAGGCAGAGCGTGTCCTCCATCCGCCAGCCCAGCCGGTTGGCGGCCAGCTGAAAGGACGAGGGCGCGGGATGAGCGATCCATTCGCCGGGGGCGAGATCGGCCATCAGGCTGCCGCCCGCGCCATGCCAGAACGGATCGCCCGAGGCCAGAACCACCGTGGGCCGCCCGCGCCGGGCCAGCACCGGGGCAGTGGTGAAGGGCAGGGGCCAGGCTTGCCCGCGCGGGCCTGCGCCGATCAGATCGAGATGGCGGGGGCCGCCGAAGATGGTTTCGGCCCGGTCCAGCGCGGCGCGGCTTGCAGGCGACAGGCCCGCCGGTCCATCTTCGCCCAGACCGAGGATATGGAGCCAGGGATTTGATCGGGGTTCAGACATGACGCGCATCCTGCTTTTGGGCGGCACGACAGAGGCCAGCGGGATGGCACAGCAATACGTAACT
>JAXHOJ010000008.1:0-48788 GCA_034519525.1 Gemmobacter sp.
TGCCATCTATAGTCTCATTAGGACAATAATGAATATACCGCGCTCGATCTGTTTCCCGATCTGGCGCTGGGCGCCCTGCGTGACCGGCTGGCGCGGATGAAGCCCGGCGAAAGTGCCGCCAACCGGCTGCGCAAGCTGGGCCTGCCCCCCACCAGTGTCGCGCTGGTGATGGAACTGGCCCGCCCGCTGGCCGCCGATCTGGCGCCGCTGCTGAAACACCTGCCCGTGCCCCATGCAGGCCCCCGCCCGCTGCACGAGGCGATCTCTGCCGCCGGTGGAATCGCCCGCAGCGCCCTGACCGATGATCTGCAGCTGAAGGCCCTGCCCGGTGTCTTTGCCGCCGGCGAAATGCTCGATTGGGAGGCACCGACCGGGGGCTATCTGCTCACAGCTTCGTGGGC
This sequence comes from Gemmobacter sp., assembly GCA_034519525.1. Taxonomy (GTDB): domain Bacteria; phylum Pseudomonadota; class Alphaproteobacteria; order Rhodobacterales; family Rhodobacteraceae; genus Gemmobacter. Next base: position 402 of record JAXHOJ010000008.1, read on the forward strand.
GACGGGGCTTTGGGCAGGCCGCGCGGCAGCGCGCGCTGTCGGGACGAAAGCCATACGGATGTAATACGCGGAAAAGACGCAAAAAATACCCAGCTAACCGATATACAGGGGTCCGCCATGCAAAAGCCGCAACTGCTTGACGCTGCCGCCCCCGATCCTTACGTTCTGTGCCTGACAGATTCCCTTGGAGAACAATCATGGGTGCGAACACCGTCGCCGTGACCGATGCCACTTTCGATGCCGAAGTCCGCAAATCGGACATTCCGGTTGTCGTGGATTTCTGGGCTGAATGGTGCGGCCCCTGCCGCCAGATCGGCCCGGCGCTGGAAGAACTTGCCGCAGAATATGCGGGCAAGGTGAAGATCGTGAAGGTCAATGTCGACGAAAACCCCGACAGCCCGGCTGTTCTGGGTGTGCGCGGCATCCCGGCGCTGTTCCTGTTCAAGGATGGCCAGGTGGTTTCCAACAAGATCGGCGCCGCGCCCAAGGCTGCACTGGCCAACTGGATTCAATCCGCGATCTGACAAGATATTGAAATCGCAGGGAAAGGCGGCCTCATTGCGGGCCGCCTTTTCTATTCCACAGGCCAGCCCTGCCCGCGCAGCACCGCGCGGATCTGCGCGGCGACATCAGGCGCCTGCGCGTCGATCGCCCTCACTTTCAGAAACCACCACAGATATTCCGCCATCCGTTCTGGCGGCTCTGCCCCTTTGGCAAAGGCCGCCTCCAGCCCGTCGCGCGGCACCGATCCGGCGGGGTGGTGAAAGTCGATCCCCGCGAACAGCACCGCCCCCTTGCCCGCGATCATCGCCTGCAAGGCCAGGCTGGAATTCTGCGAAACCACGAAATCACAACGGCTTAGCAGATCCGCCGCCGGGGTATCGGCCAGCGTGAAGCGCGGATGTTCCGCCAGCCGGTCCAGCGCCGCCCGTTCCGCCAAGGTATAGCTTTCGCCGGGGTGCAGTGTCGCCACCACCCGCAAGTCCCGCGCCAGAGTGGCCTCGATCATCGCCAGCGGGCTGCAGCTCTGGAACGAGCGGTGCTGCAACAACCGCCCCTGCAAGGGCATGAAAACAAAGCCTTCCTGCGAAATCGCGCGCCCCTGCAACACCCGTTCGCGCAACCGCTGATGCAGGTTGCGCGCCCGGATCTTCGGCACATCCGCCAGCGCAGGCACCGCTTGCGCCATTGCGAAATTCCAGCGCTCGTTCGTCGCCTCGATCCGCCAGAACGGATACCAATAGGCCCGCCGCAGACACAGTGCCAGCGGCGCAACCGGCTCTTGCATATGCGTCAGCGCAAAGCCCGGATGCGACTGCGCCACCCCCTCCTCCTCGGGCCGGTGGATCAGCTGCCAGCCCGGCAGGGCCGCGATCAACCGACTGAGAATGTTCACATTTCCGGCGGCATGATCGGCGCGCAGATGCGCAGGCAGATACAGGTTCAGAACCCGTTCAGCCGCCATGGCCCAGCCGCTGCAGCATGGCGCGATGCAGCCCCGGCGCGGCCGCGATCACGCCCTTGGCCTGCGGATGCGCCGCGTTGAACGCCAGCGGCTGGCCCAGCCGATCCGTCACCGCCGCACCGGCGCGGGCGGCAATCAGGCTGCCCGCCGCAATATCCCATTCCCAGGCATCGCGCAGCATCAGCATCCCGTCATGCCGCCCCTCTGCCACCAGACACAGCCGATAGGCCAGCGAGGCGCGGAAGCTGCGTTTCAGATCGGGCACCCCACCCGGCCAATGTTCCGGCGCCATGTTCGGGGCCGAGGTCAGCAGCGTCGCCCCCTCGATCCCCGGCCTTGTGCTGGCGGCAATCGGCTGGCCATCCTTCAGCGCAGGCGACAGCAGACCAGCCGTATACAGCCGGTCCAGCGCCGGCAGATAGACCACGCCCGCCACCGGCCGCCCATCCTCCACCACCGCCAGCGAGACGGAAAACGTATCCTCCCCGGCAATGAAGGCGCGGGTGCCATCTATCGGGTCCAGCACGAAAATCCGTTGCGCATCAAGCCGTTCCGGCCCGTCGGCATCTTCTTCCGACAGCCAGCCATACTCGGGCCGCGCGCCGCGCAGCACATGGCGCAGATGGTCGTTCACCGCCAGATCGGCCTCTGTCACCGGGCCAAGCCCCGGCTTTTCCCAGGCGCGCGGGCTGTTGCGCCAGAAGCCAAGCGCGATGCGGCCCGCCCCGCGCGCTGCCTCGGTCAGCAGGGCGAGATCAGGCGCCTGCAAGCGTCATCCCTTCCACCAGCAGGCTGGGCACCCGGGTCGACAGATGCGGGCGCGCATCATTGGCCGCGATCAGCGACAGCAGCATCTGCCGCAGGTTGCCCGCGATGGTACATTCGTTCACCGGATGGCGGATTTCGCCATCCACCACCCAGAAGCCGCTGGCGCCGCGCGAATAATCACCCGTGGTGGGGTTGATCGTCGATCCGATCATCGAGGTGACCAGCAGCCCGGTGCCCATCTGCGCGATCAGCTGTTGCCGCGTGGCGGTGCCCGGCGTCAGGTCGATGTTCGAGGTGGCGGGCGAAGGCGGCGCCGTGGTGCCGCGCGCCGCATTGGCGGTAGAGGGCATCCCCAGCTTGCGCCCCGTGGCCAGATCCAGGGTCCAGCCGGTCAGCACGCCATCTTCGACGATCAGCCGCCGCCGCGTGGGCAGCCCCTCGCCATCAAAGGGGCGCGAGCCGCCGATGCGCGGCCGGTGCGGGTCTTCGATCACCGAAAAGCCTTTGGGCAGAACCTGTTGGCCCAAGGCATCGCGCAGCCAGCTGGACCCGCGCGCCACCGATGCCCCGTTCACCGCCGACAGCAGATGCCCGATCAGCGTCTGCGCCACCCGTTCATCGAACAGCACCGGATAGCTGCCGGTGACGGGCCGGGTTGCCCCCAGCCGTGCCAGTGCCCGTTCGGCAGCCAGCGCCCCGATGCTTTCGGCCGAAGGCATGTCGGATTGATAGATGCGCGATTCGCCGGCCCAATCCCGCTCCATCCCCGTGCCGGTGCCGCAGAAGGCCACGGCAGAGGTAGAGCGCGAGGTGCGGGCATAGCCCCCGGCAAAGCCGTTGCTGGCGGCCAGGAACATGCGGCGCTGCGAATAGCCGGCCGATGCCTCGACCTGGGCAATCCCGGCCACGGCCATGGCGGCAGATTCTGCCGCGCGGGCATCCTGTTCCAGCGCCTTGGCCGAAGGCTCGTCAGCCGGGTCACACAGATCAAAGGCCGCCAGATCCCAGCCCTGCGCGATCTGATCGGGGTCGGCCAGCCCGGCATGGGGATCGTTCGGCGCTTCGCGCGCCATGGCGACGGCGCGTTCGGCCACATCGGCAATGGTGCGGGCCGAGGTATCGGATACCGAAACGCAGGCCTGCCGCCCGCCGATCAGCACCCGCAGCCCAAGCTCGATACCTTCCGACCGTTCCGCCTGTTCCAGCTGGCCCTTGCGGATGTCGATCGACAGCGATGTGCCATCCACCGCCAGCGCATCGGCGGCTTCGGCGCCCGCGCGTTTGGCGGCATCCAGCAGGGCTTCGGTCAGGCTGTGCAGGCGATCGGTCATGGCGGTTCCTTCTTGTGCCTTACGGAGCTATGTCGCAACAGGCCTTGGCGCAAGGTTTATGCGATGAAGGCATCGCGGGGCAGGCGTGACAGGATCTCGCAGCCGGTTTCGGTGACCACCGCCACCTCTTCCAGACGGATGCCGAAACGGCCGGGCAGGTAGATGCCGGGTTCAACGGTAAAGACCATGCCGGGCTGCAGGATCACATCGGAAACGCCGGTGATATAGGGCGGTTCGTGAATTTCCTGCCCCAGGCCATGGCCCGTACGATGGGTGAAGAAGGCACCATAACCGGCATCGGTGATGACGCGCCGCGCCGCCGCATCCACATCCCGCGCAGCAATGCCGGGGCGGATGGTGGCCAGCGCCGCCTGCACCGCGGCATCGACCACGGCATGAACCGCAGCATAGCCTTCGGGCGCGGGGCCGCAGATCGCCATGCGGGTGATGTCGGAATAATAGCCCTGCTTGCGGCCACCGATATCGCAGACGATGGCATCCCCCTGTTTTACAACGGTTTCTCCGGTGTGGTGATGCGGAAAGGCGCCATTGGCCCCGGCGCCGATGATGGTGAATTCGGGCACCGCGCCTTCGGCGCGAAAGGCCGCGCGGGCAGTATCGGCCAGTTCGCGTTCGGTGATGCCGGGGCGCAGGGCGGCGCGCAGGGCATGTTGCGCCAGATCGGCAATTCGTGCGTTTTCGCGCAGGGTGGCGATTTCCGCCGCATCCTTGCACAGGCGCAGATGGCCCACGGTTTCCGCCGCAAAGCCGCGCGTCGCGCCGGGCAGCGCCTCCAGCAGCCGCAGCGCATGATCGGCGCGCATGGTTTCATCCAGGCTGACCGAGGCCACCGGCCCCATCGCCTGCAGCGCGCGGGCCAGTGCGGCATCCGGGCCGCTGTCATCCGCCCATTCCCAGAACGGCCAGTCGCAGTGCTGGCGCACGTCATCGGCGTTCAGCGCGGGCATCAGGAACCCCGCCGCGCGCTGGCTGATCAGCGCAAGGCAAGGCCGTTCATCGGGGAAAGGCGCAAAGCCCAGAAGCCAGCGCAGATGCGCGCCGGGGGCCAGCGCCACCAGATCCATGCCCGTCTCGGCCATGCAGACCCGCAGCCGGGCCAAACGCGCCTCCGCCGGGGTGCCGCCCATCGGCACCGCCCGCATGGCGGCGGCCAGCGCGGGCAGGCGCGCGGCAATCGCCGCCTCGATCGCCGCGACGCGGGCGGGGGTAAAGTGCCCTTCGACATCCAGAATGTTCACCGTGCCGATCACTGCGCCATCCACGATCACCGGCAGATTGGCGGCAGACTGGCAGCCAAGTGCGTTGATCTGCGCATGGTCAAAGAAGAAGGGAGAGAATTCCGCCGTGGTATTGGCGATGAAGGCGCGGCCTTCGACCAGCACCTGCTGCGACCAGGCATCCTGCTGGATCGGCTTTGGCACCGACAGCGGATAGGCCACCGCATCCGAGGTATAGGCCCGCCGCACCAGCCCTGCCGCATTATCCTGCACCGAAAGGGTGAACAGCCGGGCGCCGCCCAGATCGGCAATGGCGCGGTGCAGTTCGGCAAAAGTGTCTTGCGGGGTCATGCGGGCTCCATGAAAAAGGCCGCCCGGTGGGGCGGCCTGTCCTGTCTGCGGCCAAGGGTTATTGCAGCTGCATGCCGTTGGCGAAGAAGCTTTTTCCCTTGAACTCCAGATCCGAGGTCATGGTGTCGGGCGTGGCCGGATCGACCTTGGCGAACATGCCCAGCATCATGCGGGCGCCCATCATCTGATCCTCGGGCACCAGACCCATGGCCATCAGCTTGTCCAGCAGGCCGTTGACGCCGGTGGCCTTGAGCGAGATTTTCCCGGTCGGCGCCGGGAAGCCGCCATAGGTGACCAGATCGCTGTTGTCGAAGGTGAAGCCACCGCTGCCGGTGATATCCGCCCCTGCCGCCTTCAGCTGCAGCGCGGTGATATCCAGCGAGTTCAGCGCGCCGGGCGTCGCATCGCCCATGGCGGCCAGCGCGGCATCATCCATCAGATCGACATTCAGGGTGGCGGTGCCCTTGGTATCCAGCACCAGCGTCATCGGATCGCGCGGCAGCTGGCCGGTGGGATCGAACATGCCCCAGATCTCGTCCGAAATGGTCAGGCCGGTCAGCCGGGTCAGGAAGCGGAAGGGCGCGGGCGCATCGGATTTGGCGACCGGCATCACGAAATCAAAGCCGCCTTCCTTGTAGGCGATGTTCAGCTGCGGAAACGGGATTTCGGGGCCCGACATGGTCAGGCTGACATCCTTGGCCGTGCCGCCATAGCCCAGCCGCGTGGCATCCATGCCGAAGGTCGCATCCCCGCCCGAGGCCGAGGCGCTGACCCGGGTTTCGCCGGTGGCTTCGGCCAGCACCATATCCATGGTGGAACCGGCATAGGTAAAGCTGCCATCGGCGGCAAAGCCTGCCTTCAGCGCGGCGGCCAGATCCCCGTTCATCCCCACGGTCTTGCCGGTGGAGGTGCCCGCCAGCTTGGCCACGCCCAGCTTGAGGTCGATCTTCGACTGATCTTCGGGGTTGGTACCCTTCATGATGAAAGACAGCGCATCGGCGGCGGCATTGCTGCTGATCGTCTGCGCCTCGCCTTCGCCCGCCACGATGTAATTGCCAGAGAGCGCGGTCAGCGCGAATTCGGCCACCATATCGGTGGGCACCGCCGCCTGATCGGGGCTTTGCACGTCTTTCAGCGCCACTTTCAGGCTGGGCCCGGTGAAATCATAGCGCATTTCGGCCGCCGAACCGGACACCTTGATCGCCAGGCCCGGATGGCTGACGGTCAGGTTGGTCAGCGTATCGGCGGCGCCCGCAGCCCCGGCAGCGCGGATCGACAGCGGATAGCTGTCGCTCATGGTTACGGCAACAGAGCCGTCGCCATTGTCGGTCAGGGCGATGCGGTCAATCTTGACCGAGGCATCCACCTCGGCATCGCCCGCCGTCAGCGCAATACCAGAGACCACCAGCGCCGGGCCTTCGCGCGTTTCCGAAGCGGTGGTGATGGTCTGGCCAGCCGCAGTGGCGGTGGCCTTCCAGTTGGTCCAGACTTCTTCGGGGGTCACCTGTGCGTGGGCGGCCGACCCGATGACGAGCGCCACAAGGGCGGTCGTGCTCATGAATTTCCACGGGGCCATGACAAAACCTTCCTGTCTTAAATCTTATGTCAGATTGGTCGAACCCATGCACCGCGGTCAAGCTGTCTGCGGGGGGTTTCGCAAGCTTGACTGCATGGGTAACAATCTTCCGCAACAGAGGGAAGACGGATGCAGGAGGCTGGGCTGTCATGAAAGGTCAGGTTGTCGTGATAACGGGGGCCAGCCGGGGGATCGGCGCGGCGGCTGCGCGGGTCTTTGCCGATGCCGGGGCACAGGTGGCACTGCTGGCCCGGTCAGCCGAGACGGTGGCACAGCTGGCCGCCGATCTGCCGGGCGGGGCCATGGCGCTGGCCTGCGACATGGCCGACTGGGCGCAGGTGCAGGCGGCCCTGCAGGCCGTGCAGGCGCGCTGGGGGCGGATCGACCTGCTGGTGAACAATGCGGGCGTGATCGACCCCATCGCGCGTCTGGCCGAGGCCGATCCGGCGGCCTGGGCGCGGGCCATCGACATCAACCTGACCGGGGTGTTTCACGGGATGCGCGCCGCCGTGCCGCTGATGCAGGCGCAGGGGGCAGGAACCATCATCACCATCTCTTCGGGCGCGGCCCATCGCCCGCTGGAAGGATGGAGCGCCTATTGCGCCGGCAAGGCGGGGGCGGCGATGCTGACCAGGGCGCTGCATGAGGAAGAGGGCCACTGGCTGCGCGTCATCGGCCTGTCGCCCGGCACCGTGGCGACCGAGATGCAGGTGAAGATCAAGGCATCGGGCATCAACGCCGTCAGCCAGCTGGACCCCAGCGCGCATATCCCGGCAGACTGGCCTGCGCGGGCGCTGCTGTGGCTGGCGGGGCCTGCGGGCGACGGTTGGCGCGGGCAGGAGGTTTCGCTGCGCGACGCGGCGGTGCGCCAGGCAGCGGGGTTGGTGGCATGATCGGGCTGGAGATCGCAGGCGGCGTCTGGACCGTGACGCTGAACCGGCCGGACAAGGCCAATTCGCTGACCCGCGCCATGCTGGAAGAGATTGCCGATATCGCCGGGCGTGCAGCCTCCGAAGGGGCGCGCGTCTTCGTGCTGACCGGCGCGGGCCGGGTGTTTTCGGCCGGCGCCGATCTGGACGAGGCCCGCGCCGGGCTGGCGACGGATGCGGTCTGGGAACGGCTGTCGGGCGCGATTGCGGCACTGCCCTGCCTGGCGGTGGCGGCGCTGAACGGCACGCTGGCGGGCGGGGCCATGGGCATGGTGCTGGCCTGCGATCTGCGGATTGCCGTGCCGGGGGCGAAGTTCTTTTACCCGGTGATGAAGCTGGGCTTTCTGCCGCAACCGTCAGACCCCGCACGGCTGCGGGCGCTGGTGGGGCCTGCCCGGGCGAAGATGATCCTGATGGCCGGGCAGAAGATCGAAGCCGCCGAGGCGCTGGCCTGGGGGCTGGTGGACCGGGTGGTGGAACCGGCGGCGCTGCTGGCCGAAGTGGCGGCGCTGGCCGCCGATCCGCAGGGGGCATCCCCCGCGCATGTGGCGGCGATCAAGGCGATGATCTGACGGCAGGGCGGTTTACGGGGCAGAAAGGGGGCGCTCGCGCCCCCTCGCCCTGCGGGCTCACCCCCTGAGGGTATTTGGGCCAAGAGGAAGCGCAAAGAGAAAGGCCGCCCGGTTGGGGGCGGCCTTTGTCATTCAGCGATTGCGGGATCAGCGCTTTTTGGGCGGGCTGAACCGTTTGGTGGTATCGCGCGCATCGGTCGGCGCGGGCTTCGGCCGGGCGGTGCGCGAGGTGGTCTTGCTGTCGCCGGCATGGGATTTGAAGCCTGCGGTGCGGGCCGGCTTGTCCTTGCCGCCGCCATGCGACTTGAACCCGGCGGCGCGCGGTGCGGGCTTGCCTTCGGCGCCAGCCGGACGATCGCCCGCCTTCCAGCGCGGCTTGCGGTCGGCGCCTGCCTCGGCGGCATCGGCGCGCGGGGCATAGGGCTTTTTCGCAAAGGCGCCGCGCGGGGCGTCTTCACCTGCGGCACGCGGAGCGCGTTTCAGCGGTTCCAGCGCGCGGGGCTGATAGCTGCCGCGTTCGCCCTGCGCATCGTCCCGGGCCGGGCGGCGCTCGGTGGTTTCGCGCTTGGCGAAGGGCGGGCGCGGCTTGTCGTCGCGCGGGGCATAGGGCTTGCGGTCGCCATCTTCACGCGCGGCATAGGGCTTGCGCGGGGCGGCGCCGTCTTCCCGTTTCACATAGGGTTTGCGGTCGCTGTCCTCGCGCTTTGCATAGGGCTTGCGCTCTGCATCCTCGCGCGGGGCATAGGCCTTGCGCGGGGCCGCAGCGGGGGCTGCCGCGGCATCATCTTCCACAAAGCGCGACGGCTTGGGCTCATAGGCCGGGCGGTCGCCCCGATCCCGCGGCGGTGCCTTGCGGGCCGGGCGGTCATCGAAGCTGCGCGGCGCGCGTTCTGCGCGTTCCGGGCGGGCGAGGTTCGGCTCTCCCTCCAGGCGGAACATTTCCAGACCCGGTTCGATCAGGGTCGTGGCTTCGATCCGGGTGGCCGCCGCCTTGGCGATCTGGACGAAGGTGTTTTCCTGCTGCACGCGGATCGCGCCGATTTCGTTCTTGGTGATGCCCACGGTGTCGCAGATCTTCGGCAGCAGCCAGCGCGCCTCGGCGCGGCCGGTATGGCCGACGGTCAGCGAAAACCAGGTGGCCTCGCCGAATTCGCCGCGCGGGCGGGCCGGGGTGGCCGCCGCCGGGGTGGGCAGGCTGTCATGCAGCACTTCGGGGGCCGAGCGGCCTTCGCGCCACAGGCGCACGAAAGAGGCGGCCATATGTTCGGCGCCATAACGGTCGATCAGGGCCTGGGCGATGGCGGTTTCTTCGCCAGCCGGTTCCGACAGCAGCGGCAGTTCCAGAAGGCGGGCGTCATCACGCTCCTGCACTTCTTCGGCGGAAGGTGCCTTGGCCCATTCGGCCACCAGCTTGGCGCCCTGCAGCAGGCGCTGGCCCTTGCGCACTTCGGCCGGCGGCACGATCAGCGCCGATACGCCCTTGCGCCCGGCGCGGCCGGTCCGGCCCGAACGGTGCAGCAAGGTTTCAGAGTTGGACGGCAGATCGGCGTGGATCACCAGTTCCAGCCCCGGCAGGTCGATGCCACGGGCGGCCACATCGGTGGCGATGCAGACCCGGGCCCGGCCATCGCGCAAAGCCTGCAGCGCGTGCATCCGTTCGGATTGCGACAGCTCGCCCGACAGCGCCACGACCTGGAAACCCCGGTTGCCCATGCGGGCCAGCAGGTGGTTCACGTTCATCCGCGTCTTGCAGAACACGATGGCGGTGCGCGCCTCGTAGAACCGCAGGATGTTGAAGATCGCATGTTCGCGATCCCGTGCCGACACGTTGAAGGCGCGGTATTCGATGTCATTGTGCTGGCGCGCTTCGCCCGCGGTCTGGATGCGCATCGCATCGCGCTGGAAGGTGCCTGCCAGCTTTTCGATCTCTTTCGGCACGGTGGCCGAAAACATCAGGGTGCGGCGCTCTTCGGGGGCGTTGGACAGGATGAACTCCAGATCTTCGGCAAAGCCCAGATCCAGCATTTCATCGGCTTCGTCCAGCACGGCGGCGCGCAGCTGCGACAGATCCAGGCTGCGGCGCTCGATATGGTCGCGCAGACGGCCGGGGGTGCCCACGACGATATGGGCGCCACGTTCCAGCGTGCGGCGTTCGTTGCGGTAATCCATGCCGCCCACACAGGTGGCGATGATGGCGCCCGCTTCGGCATAAAGCCATTCCAGCTCGCGGGCGACCTGTTGCGCCAGTTCGCGGGTGGGGGCGATGATCAGCGCCAGCGGCGCTTCGGCGAACAGCAGGCGGTCATTGCCGGCCAGCACTTCGTTTGCCATGGCAAGCCCGAAGGCCACCGTCTTGCCCGACCCGGTCTGGGCAGAGACCAGCGCATCGCGGCCCTCCAGTTCGGGGGCGATCACGGCCAGCTGTACGGGGGTGAGGGATTCATAGCCTTTGGCTGCGAGGGCCGCTGCCAGCGGCGCCGCGATATTCAGTTCGGTCATGTCTGTTCCATAAAGGGGGCGGTTGCAGCCCGTGACGGCCCGCCCTTCCCCTCGTGGCCGCACCTCCCAATGCGCAGCCACCCCGGAATCATCGGAGCCTTGATGGCGACCTACAGCAAAACCGGCCTTCTGTATAGGGCAGATGCGGAAAAGCGGCGGCAGGCTGCCGGTCCGGCCCGCCCGCAGCCGCAGCGGATCTGGCGGTGGCGCCGCATCAGCCGACCGGGGGGCGCGGCGTGGTGGCCCCGCGAATCATCGGGCGGCGCGGGGCTGCGTTGCGCGGCGCGGCCTGCGGAAAACCACCGCCGGCATGGCGCGCAATCCGGGCCTCAGCCCAGGCCGCCCGCAGCCGCCCCTGCCGCAGCCTGCAACCTGTCGACCAGATAACCACCTAAAATCAAACATGTTATCCGATAGCAACCCTGCCGATTTTGCCTAGCGCGGCGTTTTGGCCCCAGATGACAGCAACGAAACCCCATCCCGAAAGGACAGGACATGCTGCCCGCTGTCATCACCGCCAAATTCTCGAAAGCTGCCATCGGTGCCACGCTTGCTGTTGCCCTCACGGCGGCAAGTGCCGCCCCGGTTCAGGCCCTGGGCAAGAACGAGCAGAAGTTTCTGCAGGGCGTTGCCGCTGCCATGGTCATGGACCGTATTCTGGACGACATGCGCCGCCAGCAGCGCAAACAGCCCAAGCAATATTACACCCAGCCCGCGCCGGTGTATAACTATGTGGCCCCGGCCCCGGTCTATCGCCCGGCCCCCGCACCGCATTATCAGACCAGCATCTATGCCACGCCTGCGGCTGCGGCCTTCAATTCCTACAGCTATACCGACCGGCGGCGCATCCAGCAGCGGCTGGCGGCCTATGGCTATTACCGCAGCGGCATCGACGGCAGCTTTGGCCCCGGCACCTACAATGCGGTTCTGGCCTATGCCAATGACCGGGGGCAGCGCAATGCGCTTGGCTCGCAGGCCGGGGCCTATGGGGTCTATGACGGGCTGGTGTACTGATCCTGCCCGCCGGTCCGGGCGGCATCACACCTTACGAATGGTGTCGCCCGGCTGCAGCTTGGGAAACAGTTCCAGCACCTCGCCGCCGATCACGCCCGAGGGGCGCTTGCCTGCGATGATCTCTGCCGCGCGGATGCCGATCTCGCGGCGGCAGGCATCCATGGTGGCCAGCTTGCGCGGCAGGCCATCCAGCAGCTCCACTCCGTTGAAGCCCGCAAGACCCAGCCGCCCCGGCACGTCGATGCCACTGGCAAGGCAGTAAAGCAGACCGCCCGCGCCGATCATGTCATTGGAATAATACAGGAAATCCAGATCCGGCGTGCGCTTAAGGATGGTTTCCGTCATCTCGCGGCCCTTCAGCAGCGCCGATCCGCCCGCGTAATATTCTTCATCCGCCAGATCCAGCCCGGCCCGTGCCAGACCATCGCGGAAGCCTTCAAACCTTTTGCGGGCGCGGTGGTCATCCGGCATCTTGGTGCCCAGAAAGCCGATGCGGCGGTAACCTGCGGCGATGATCGCCTCGGCCATCTGCCGCCCGGCGCGGCGGTGCGAAATGCCCACGGCGCTGTCGACCGGCTCGCCGTCGATATCCATGATCTCGACAATCGGGATGCCCGCGCTTTCCAGCATGGCGCTGGCCGCCGGGCTGTGTTCCAGCCCCGCGATGATCAGCCCCGAGGGCCGCCAGCTGAGCATTTCATACAGCACGGATTCTTCGCGTTCGGGCGAATAATTGGTGATGCCCACCACCGGCTGCAGCCCGGTATCTTCCAGCGTATCCGAAATACCCATCATCACTTCGGGAAACACCATGTTCGACATCGACGGGATGATGACGCCGACAAGGTTCACCCGCTGCGAGGCCAGGGCGCCCGCGATCTTGTTGGGCACATAGCCCAGCGCCCGCGCCGCCAGCAGCACCTTTTCCCGCGTCGCATCCGACACGTCGCCCCGGTTTCGCAAAACCCGGCTGACCGTCATCTCGCTGACGCCAGAGGCTTCAGAGACATCGCGCAGGGTCAGGGTGCGTCGGGGATCGGGCAGGGGCGGCTTGGTCACAGGAAATTCTCCGGTCAGCAATATTCCAGTGTTAGCGGCAAACGCAGGGCTTGTCCAAGCCCTCGTCCCGCGCTATGTTAGCGGTAACAACACCAAGTTGACCGATTCCCGCGCGCCCTGCAAGCTCTCACTGGCGCTAAGGACGAGAGGGAGGAGTGTTGGGCCAAATTTCACTCCTCCCTCGCACCTGGCCCCGATACCCGCCTGTGGCACAGCAGCCCTGACACCTGCCCCATCTTGATCTCGGCGCCACTTACAAGGTTGCCCGTCAGCCCGAACCCCGCTAAACAGTTGGCAGGAGGTTTTGTCTGCGTAGCTCAGCTGGATAGAGCACAGGATTCCTAGATATAATTGGGCGTTGCACGCGGAAACGGTGCAACGGATCTGCTCAAATTCGGGGAAAGCTACGGCGCTTGCGCCTTGCCAATCCCGAGCCAAGCCCCCGCAAGGGGGAAGGTGTAGAGACTGGATGGGCAGCACCTAAGGGCCTTCGGGCATATGGTGAAGGGACAGTCCAGACCACGAACGCCGAAAGGCGGCGGCGAAAGCCGAAGTGGTATGAATCCTGGGGCCGTGGGTTCGAATCCCGCCGCGGACACCACCTCTGATCTGCCCCGCCCGTCAGGGCAGGGCCATTCCTGCCTGCGGGCGCACAATGCCACGCCCCGGCAATTTCCCCGATCTTGCGCCAAACCGCCCCTGCAGCCCCCTCTGTCATGGGGCTGGCCGCCCTGCATTGCGCAGGATCGGCTGCCTGCGGGGGCCAATTCGGCACGATCCGCTGCCCGGCCCCGCTCTGCAGTGTTCGGCGCGGCTGGCCGCTGCCTATGCTGGCCGCGATGCAAATGGAGACTGCAATGACCCTGCTGAAAACCCTTGACCACAACCCCGATTTCGCACCCGTCCATGCCCTGCCCGCCCCCGAACGCCTGATCGAAGGCGCGCCGGAATTCAGCACCTGGGCCATGGACGACTCGCGCGAGGGCAAGATCAAATCCGGCATCTGGCAGGCCACGCCGGGGCTGACCCATTCGATCAAGGGCGAAACCTTCGAATTCTGCCATATCCTTGAAGGCCTTGTGGAAATCACCGAAAACGGCCAGCCGCCGGTCACCTATCGCGCGGGCGACAGCTTTGTGATGAAACCCGGTTTCGTCGGCACCTGGCGCACCATCGAAACCGTGCGCAAGATCTACGTCGTGGCCTATTGATCGCCCCGGAGGGGTAAACCGCCCTGTGGCACAGGCGCGGCGGGGTCATCCCGCCGCCACCTGCCCCAGCCCGCGCAGCATGGCGCAGCAGGCGGCCAGTTCCGCAACCGTCACAAACTCGTCGGGCCGGTGCGCCCGGGCAATCGACCCCGGCCCGCAGATGACCGACGGCACGCCCGCCGCATGAAACAGCCCGGCCTCGGTGCCATAGCTGACCGATTGCAGCGCCGTCTGGCCGGTCAGCCGTTCCAGCAGGCTGGCCAGCCCGCGATCCTCGGGCGGGGGCAGGGCCGGATAGCTGCTCAGCTCGCGATGCGACACCTGCACCCCCGGCAAGCCCTGCAACCGCGCCAGCACCTGCGCCGTGATATCCTGCGGCGCCTGCCCCGGCACCGACCGCACCTCCATCTGGATGGCGCAGCGATCGGGGATGATGTTCACCGCCGTACCCCCCTGCACCACCCCCGCCACCACGGTGGAACAGGCCGGCGAAAACCGCGCATCAAAGGGCCCCTCGGCCGCCAGCCGCGCCGCCAGATCGCGGATGAACAGCAGCAGCTCCGCCGCCGGATAGAGCGCGTTCACCCCCAGATCGGGCTGCGAGCTATGTGCAGCGCGGCCCTCGATCACCAGCTCCATCGCCTGTTTGCCCTTGTGCGACAGCACCGGCACCATATCCGACGGCTCGCCCACGATGCAGCCCAGGGGCGGGGCGCACAGATCGGGCAGCCGCGCGATCATATGCCCCACGCCGCGGCAACCGATCTCTTCATCATAGGAAAACGCCAGATGGATCGGGCGGCGCAGGTCCATGGCCAGAAACTCTGGCACCATGGCGATCATGCAGGCCAGATAGCCCTTCATGTCGGTGGTGCCCCTTCCATACAGCCGCCCGCCTTCGGCCCGCAGCCGGAACGGATCGCTGGCCCAGACCTGCCCCGCCGCAGGCACCACATCCATATGCCCCGACAGCACATAGCCCGACACATCGCGCGGCCCGATGGTGGCGAACAGGTTCACCCGGTCGCCCTCCGGCCCCGGCAGAACGGCGCACTCCACCCCCAGCCGCGCCAGATGCCCCCGGATGCACCCGGCCATTCCGGCATTGGGGGCGCCGGGCAGATCGGCCAGGGCCACAAGATCGGCCAGAATGGCGGGGGCGTTGGTTTCGGCGGTCATGGCAGGCTCCTGCTGGCTTTGGCCCATCATCCCCATCCCGCCGCGCAGATCCTGCCGAACCGGCGGCCCCGCCCGCAATTCCCTGCCGATCCGGCCCGCAAAGCCCGTGCCGCGCCCCGCCGCGATCTGCCATGCTGCAGGCAAGGAGACCGCCATGATCCACACCATCCCCCCCGCCAGCTGGGCCCGCGCCGATGGCTATACACTCAGCACCGATCGCAGCCGGATCGACATTGAGGCCGTCGAACGCTTTCTGCAGCACGAGGCCTATTGGTCCGCAGGCCTGCCGCGCCCGGTGCTGGAACGCGCGCTTGCGGGGTCGATGCCGATGGGAATCTATGCCCCCGATGGCAGCATGGCAGGCTTTGCCCGGCTGGTGACGGATTGCGCAGTCTTCGCCTATCTGCGCGATGTCTTCGTGCTGCCCGCCCATCGCGGGCGCGGGCTGGCGCAATGGCTGGCGCTGACCATCCGCAGCCACCCCGAACTGGCCACGGTGACAAGCTGGATGCTGGCCACCCGCGATGCCCATGGCGTTTACGCCAAGGCCGGTTACGCCGCAGCCCCCCACCCGGAATATTACATGACGGTGCCGAAGCCCGCCCCATAACCCCGGGTTATGGGCACCCCGCGCCAGACGATTGGCCCGCGCCGCCACCCCCGGCGATAAGGGGGCCACCGCAACAGAAGGGGCTCAGGGCCATGGGGTACAGGATCGGCGTCGATGTGGGGGGATCGTTCACCGATTTCGCGGTGCTGGATGACAGCGGCGCGCTGACCACGCTGAAAGTGTTTTCCCGCCCCGATGCGCCGGGCGCCGAAATCACCACCGGGCTGGATCGCCTGGCGCAGGATCACGGCATCCACCCCGCGCAGGTCGGCTATTTCACCCATGGCACCACTGTGGGCATCAATACGGTGATTCAGCGCAACGGCCCGCAGCTGGCGCTGTTCACCACCCGGAATTTCGAAGATGTGCTGGAAATTGCCCGGCTGAAGATCCCGCAGATCCACAACCTCTATTCCAGACGCCCCGCGCCGCTGATCCCGCGCGATCTGGTCTTTGGCATTGCCGAACGCATGGGCGCCGATGGCCAGCCGCTGCTGGCCCCCGATGCCGCCGATGTGGCGGCCATGCTGGCACAGGCGCAGGCGGCGGGGGCCGAAGGCATCGTGCTGGCCTTCCTGCACGCCTATCGCAACCCGGCGCATGAACAGGCGGTGGCGGCGATGATCGCGGCGCTGGCGCCCGGCCTGCCGGTTGTCACCTCGTCCGGCACCTGGCCGGTGATCCGCGAATATGAACGCACCATCACCGCCGTGATTTCCGGCTATGTGCAGCCGCGCGTCGCCCACTACCTGGATCGCTTCGAAACCGCGCTGGCGGAAAAGGGCGTGACGGTGCCCGCCCATATCACCAAATCCAATGGCGGGGTGATGGGCATCGCGCAGGCCCGGGCGGAATCGGTGCAGATGATCCTGTCCGGCACGGCCTCGGGCGTGATCGGTGCGGGCTGGCTGGCGCGGGAATGTGGCTTTGCCAAGGTGCTGTCACTGGATATCGGCGGCACATCGGCCGATGTCGCGGTGATCCTCGACGGTGTGCCGCAATATGGCACGGGCGAGGTGATCGGGGATTTTCAGATCCATATCCCCTCTGTCGCCGTCAGCTCGGTGGGGCAAGGCGGCGGCTCGGTCGCGGCGGTGGATGCGGGCGGCATCCTGACCGTGGGGCCGGAAAGCGCAGGCTCCACCCCCGGCCCGGCCTGCTATGGCCGCGGCGGGGTGAAACCCACGATCACCGATGCCATGGCTGCGGCCAATCTGATCGGCCATGGCGCACTGGGCTATGGCGCCGTCACCGTCGATCAGGCCGCCGCCCGGGCGGCCATCGCCCCCCTGGCGCAGCAACTGGGCGCCAGTATCGAAGAAACCGCCGCCAGCATCGTCGAAATCGCGGTTTCCGCCATGTATGCCGAGGTTTCGGGCCTGATTTCCCGCTTCGGCATCGACCCGCGCGAGTTTCACCTGTTCGCCTTTGGCGGCGCGGGGGCCATGCTCGCCTGTTTTCTGGCGCGCGAGCTGGATATGAAAGGCGTCGTCGTACCGCCCACCCCCGGCGTCGTCTCGGCGCTTGGCGGGCTGATCGCCGATCTGCGCAATGATTTCATCCGCACCCTGTTTCTGGATCTGACCGAAGACGGCGCCCGCGCCCTCGCCGCCCCCCTCGCCGAACTGGAAGAAACCGGCCGCGCCTGGCTTGCCGCGCAGGGCCATACGGGCGCGGCGCAGATCAGCGTCAGCGCCGATATGCGCTATCTCGGCCAGTCCTATGAAATCGAAACGCCGCTGCAGGCGCCATGGCTGCACAATGCCGACCAGCAGGCCATCGCGCAGGCCTTCCATGCCGAACATGCCCGGCTTTTCGGCCATGCCAGCGCCGATGCCCCGGTGCAGATCGTCAACCTGCGGCTGGTGGCCTCTGCCCCCACGCCCAAACCCCGGCTGCACCGCCCCAACCCTGCCACCGGCCCGGCCCGGCATTCGGGCCAGATCACCGGCTGGTTCGACGGCCAGCCCCACCCCACCCCGCTTTACCCCCGCGCGGGCCTGCATCCCGGCCATCAGCTGGACGGCCCCGCCATCGTCACCCAGGACGATACCACCACCGTCATTCCGCCCGGCTTTGCGCTGGCGGTCGATACCTTCGGCAACCTCGTCCTTTCGCGGAAGATCTGACCATGACCGCCATCACCCCCCGCAGCCTGCAGGTTCTGGCCAATTTCTGCGGCGCCGCCGCCGATGCCATGGCCTTTACCCTGATGCGCACCGCCCATTCGGCCTTCGTCAAGGAAACCGAAGATTTCTCCTGCCAGATCGTCACCCGCGACGGGCTGGCCTTCGCCAACCCCCGGCAGTTCGGCGCGCCCTGGTATTCCGGTATCGACTATGGCCCGCTGCTGGCCTGCATCCCCGACTACCGCGAGGGCGACATCTGCATCACCAACGACCCTGAGGCAGGCCATGTCGCCACCCATACCCCCGATATCCACATCTGGAAGCCGGTGTTCTTTGACGGCGAACTCGCCTGTTTCGTCGTCGGCCATATCCACAATACCGATGTCGGCGGCGCCGTGCCCGCCAGCCTGTCGCGCAGCCTGACCGAAATCGCGCAGGAAGGCCTGCGCATCCCGCCGGTCAAGCTGGTGGAAAACGGCGTGCAGAACCCCTTCGTCGCGCAGCTGATCCGCAGCAATGTGCGCCTGCCCGATCAGAATCTGGGCGATCTGGCCGCACAGATCGCCTCGGTCAATGTGGGCGAGCGCAAGATGCAGGGCATCATCCGCCGCTTTGGCCTGCCCGCCTTTCTGCAAGGCGCCGCCGCGATCCTCGATCATGCCGAAGCCCAGGCGCGGCGCATCCTCGCCACCATCCCCGATGGCCGCTATACCTTTGCCGATTACGCGGATGAAGACAGCCCGGCAGGCCTGCCCGCCCGCATCGCCCTGACCCTGCAGATCACCGGCGATGAAATCACGCTGGATTACACCGGATCGGACCCGCAGCTGGGATCCTCGCTCAACATGCCGACCGGCGGGCGCGAGCGGCATCCGCTGGTCATGGTCGGCCTGACCTATGTGCTGTCCACGCTGGACCCGACGCTCTGGCTCAATGCCGGGACGCTGCGCCCGGCGCGGGCCATCCTGCCCGCAGGCAGCGTGGTCAATTCGGCCCCTGGTGCTGCCATCGGGATGCGCTCGCTCACCTGCGCCATGACACAGATCGTGACGGTCGGCGCCTTTGCCCAAGCCCTGCCCGATCTGATCCCCGCCGCCGCCCCCGGCGGCAATGCGATCATGAACATCAAGACCACCGCCCGCAACGGGCGGCCGGTCATGGCCTCCATCGGGCCGGTGGGCGGCGGTGGCGGCGCCATGCCCTTTGCCGATGGCAGCGATGGCGCAGGCGGCGCCACCGGCTTTCTGCGCAACACCCCGATCGAGATCACCGAAACCGAAGTGCCGATCCGCTTTCTGCGCTATGGCCTTGCCCCCGATACCGGCGCACCGGGCCGCTGGCGGGGCGGGCTGTCGGCGGTGATGGCGTTTCAGGTGTCCGCCCCTGAAACCGTCGTCACCGCGCGCAACCGCAACCGCTCTGTCATGGGGGCCTGGGGGCTGATGGGCGCCGGTGCGGCCTGCATTTCGCGCTTCGTGAAAAATCCCGATACGGATCAAGCGGTTGAACTGGGCAATACCGATCTGGTGCATTGCGCGCCCGGCGATGTGATCTGCGTCACCGGCCCGGGCGCGGGCGGCTGGGGCGATCCCTTCACCCGGCCCGCCGCGCTGGTGGCACAGGATGTGCGGCGCGGCGCGGTCAGCCCAGAGGCCGCCGCCCGCGATTACGGTGTGGTGATCCGCGATGGCAGGGTGGATGATACCGCCACCGCCGCCCTGCGCAGCCCCCCGCGCCCCGAACCGCAGCCCTATGCCTTCAGCCCGGGCCGCCGCGCCTTTGAACAGGTCTGGACGGCAGAGCGTTACGCCCATCTGACGGCCTTTCTGGCGGCCCAGCCGGTGGGCTGGCGCTTCTTCCTGAAACATCGGGTCTTTGCCGCCGTGGCTGCGGGCGAAACCGATATGCCCGCGCTGTTCACCCGGCTGCGCGCCACTTACGCGCTCTGACCCTTGCGCTGGCCGCACAGATATGGCCCGCTGGCGGGATGAACGCCCGCCAGCTTGAACTTTTCCGCACCATCCTGCGCGACGGCACCCTGACCGCCGCCGCCGCCAGCCTGAACATTTCGCAGCCCGCCGCCTCGAAACAGCTGCAGCATCTGGAAGATCAGCTGGGCTACAAGCTGTTCGAACGCATCGCAGGCCGCCTTGTGCCTACGCCCGAGGCGCATCTGCTGGCCGATGATGCCGCCCGCGTGTTCCGCGAAATCGAGGTGTTGCGCGATCTTGCCCGCCGCGTGGGCGAACGCAAGCTGGGCCTCTTGCGCATCGGGGCCAGCCTGCCGGTGGTCTGGTCGATCCTGCCGCCCGCGCTGCTGGCCTTTCGCGCCGCCCATCCTTCGGTGAAGGTCCACCTGCACAGCCTGCCCGCCCGTGAAATTGCCGATGGCCTGCGCGTGGGCGATATCGACCTTGGGCTGACGCTGTCGCCCATCCTTGCCCCCACCATCCGCAGCGAAACCCTGGCCCCGGTGGAACTGGCGGTGCTGCTGCCCGAAGGCCATCCGCTGGCGGCACAGGCCAGCCTTGGCCCCGCCGATCTGGCGCCCTATCCGCTGATTTCATACGGCAGCCATGCCGTCATCGGCCCGGCGCTGGAAGAGGCCTACCGCGAGACCGGGCTGGTGCGCGATGTCGCCCTGCAGGTGGCCACCTCTGTGGTCGCGGCGCCTTTGGTGGCCGCCGGTCTGGGGGTCGCGCTGGTGGATGGGCTGGCCGATTTTCCGGGCCTGATCCGCCGCCCCTTCCGCCCCCGCGTGACCATGAGCCTGACGGCCTCCACCGACAGCGCCCGCCCGATCTCGCGTCTGGCCCGGCCGTTTCTGGCGCTGCTGCGCGCCCGGCTTTAGCGCCGCCACACAGGCTGCGCCGTCCCGACGATCACCCGACGCCCGCGGGACGTGAACCAGACACGGGCCAGACGCAGCCCACCACAGGGAATTGTGCGGTACCCGGCACAAACAGAACAATCCACTGCGCCACCCCGCCCCCCGATGCAATCTGCGGGCGCCCTGCCGCTATGCTGGCCCCACCCTGCCAGCCGGAGATTGCCATGAGCCTGTCCTTCGATCCCAATGCGCTAGACCTGCCGCATGGCCATTTCATCGGCGGCCAGTATCGCCCCGCCACGGATGAGATGACGCTGCACCGCCCGTCAGACGGGCTGGCCTTCGCGGGCCTGCCGGTGGCCGGTGCCGATCTGGTGGACGAGGCGGTTCAGGTGGCAAAATCTGCCTTGAAATCATCGGGTTGGGGCCATTGCCAGCCGCGCGACCGCACCCGCGCCCTGCACCGCTGGGCCGATCTGATCGAGGCCGAGGCCGAGCCTCTGGCGCAGCTTGAGGCCGTGGCCTCCACCCGCCTGATCAGCCAGCTGGTGGCGGGCGACATCGCCGTAACGGCCGAACAGATCCGCTTCTTCGCCGAACTGGCCGATAAGGAAGGCAGCGATCTGGTGCCCACCCGGGGCGATCAGCTGGGCATGATCGTCAGCGAACCCTATGGCGTGGTGGGCGCGATAACCCCTTGGAATTTCCCGGTTTCCATGGCCGGCTGGAAACTTGGCCCGGCTTTGGCGGCAGGAAATGCCGTTGTGCTGAAACCGTCGGAAATGACCCCTTTCGCCACTTTGCGCCTGGCCGAACTGTCGGTTCGGGCCGGGATTCCGGCGGGGCTGGTGAATGTGGTTCTGGGCGATGGCCCCACCACCGGCAATGCGCTGACCGGCCATACCGGCATCGGCAAGATCAGCTTTACCGGATCCACCGCCGCCGGGTCTGCCATCATGGAAAACATAGCAAAATCAGGCGTCAAGCCCATGACGCTGGAGCTGGGCGGCAAAAGCCCGCAGCTGGTGTTCGCCGATGCCAACCTGACTTTGGCCGCCGATTGCATCGCCCGCAACATCCTTTACAACGCCGGTCAGGCCTGTGTCGCAGGCAGCCGTGTGCTGGTGGATGCCCGCGTGGCCGAAGCCTTTACCGCAGCCCTGGCCGAACGCCTGAAACCCGGCCGCATCGGCCCGACATGGGATGCCGCCACAGAATATTCGCCGGTCATATCCGCCCGCCAGATCGCCCGGATCGAAGCCCTTGTAAATGCAGCCATTTCCGAAGGGGCCGAGGTCATCACCGGCGCCACGCGGCTGGATCATCCGGGCTATTTCTATGCCCCCACCCTGCTGGCGGGCGTCAGCCAGACCAATACCGCCGTCACCGAAGAAATCTTTGGCCCGGTGCTGACCCTGCAAACCTTCACCACCGAAGAAGAGGCGCTCGCTTTGGCCGATCACCCCACATATGGTTTGGCGGCGGGCATCTTTACCCAAGATCTGTCACGCGCCATCCGGGTCATGAAGCGGCTGGAAGCGGGCACCATCTGGATCAACCGCTATGGCCGCTCGCGCGATCATATCCTGCCGACGGGGGGCTATAAATCCTCGGGCATCGGCAAGGATCTGGGCCGCGACGCCTATCACGCCAACCGCCGCACCAAAAGCGTGCTGATC
Source organism: Gemmobacter sp. (assembly GCA_034519525.1). GTDB lineage: Bacteria > Pseudomonadota > Alphaproteobacteria > Rhodobacterales > Rhodobacteraceae > Gemmobacter. The sequence continues at coordinate 22,842 of JAXHOJ010000008.1, forward strand.
GACCTGTGAGGCAGACATGACCCAACCCAAGCGCCACCGCATCGCCCTGATCCCCGGAGACGGCATCGGCGTCCCCGTCACCGATGCCGCCCTAGAAGTGGCACAGAAAGCCGCGCCCGGCCTGCTGGAATGTGTAACATTTCCATGGTCTTGCGAGTATTATCTGGAAACGGGCCGGATGATGCCCGAAGACGGGATCGAAACCCTGCGCGGCTTTGACGCCATCTTTCTGGGCGCGGTGGGCTGGCCTGCCAAAGTGCCGGATGCGGTGTCGCTGCACGGGCTGCTGCTGCCGATCCGCAAGGCCTTTGTGCAATATGCCAATATCCGCCCGCACCGGCTTTTGCCCGGCGTGGAAGGCCCGCTGCGCAAGCAAGGCTTTGATATCCTTTGCATCCGCGAAAATACCGAAGGCGAATATTCCGGCGCAGGTGGCCGCGTGCATGTGGGCACGGCGGATGAGGTGGCGGTGGAAACCTCGGTCTTTACCCGGGTGGGGGTGGAACGCATCCTGCGCTTTGGCTTTGAACAGGCGCGCAGGCGGCGGGGCAAGCTGGCCTCGGTGACGAAATCCAATGCCCAGAAATATTCGATGGTGTTCTGGGATGAGCTGACCGTTCAGATCGCCGCCGAATACCCGGATGTCGAGGTGAGCCACTACCACGTCGACGCGATCTGCGCCCGGATGGTGATGGCGCCGGAAACACTGGATGTTGTGGTGGCCTCCAATCTGTTCGGCGATATCCTGACAGATCTGGGCGCCGCCATTCAGGGGGGCCTTGGCTTTGCGGCTTCGGCCAATATCAACCCCACGCGCAGCGCGCCGTCGATGTTTGAACCCGTGCACGGATCTGCGCCCGATATTGCGCATCTGGGCGTGGCAAACCCCATCGCCGCGATCTGGTCTGCCGCGATGATGCTGGATCATCTGGGCGAAACCGCTGCCGCGGCGCGGATCATCGCCGCGGTCGAGGCGACGACGGCACAGGGCATCGGCACCGTGCCGGGGCAGGACCGGACAGACACCATCACAGCGGCCGTCCTGGCTGCGCTGGACTGAGGATTTCATCATGGATGCAATGGTTTACCCAAGCCTTCCGGGGCTGAAGGATGCAGATCTGTTCCGCCAGGCGGCGCTGATCGGCGGGCAATGGCTGCCTGCGGCCAGCGGCCAAACCGTGGCGGTAACCAATCCGGCAACCGGCGCGGTCATCGGCACGGTGCCCGATGTTTCGGGGGCCGAAACCGCCGCCGCGATTGCCGCCGCCGATGCGGCGTTTCAGGGCTGGCGCAAGCTGCCCCATGCCACACGCGCTGCCGCGCTGGAGCGCTGGTTCGCGCTGATGGAGGAAAACGCCGAGGATCTGGCGCTGATCCTGACGCTGGAACAGGGCAAGCCGCTGGCCGAGGCAAAGGGCGAGATCGCCTATGGCGCCAGTTTCGTGAAATGGTTCGCCGAAGAGGCCCGCCGCATCGACGGATCGGTGATCCCCGCCCCGGCGGGCGACCGGCAGATCGTGGTGCTGAAAGAGCCGGTAGGCGTTTCGGCCATTGTCACGCCCTGGAACTTCCCCAATGCGATGATTACCCGCAAGGTGGCCCCGGCGCTGGCGGCGGGTTGCACCGTGGTTATCAAACCTTCTGAATTCACGCCGTTTTCAGCGCTGGCGCTGGGGGTTCTGGCCGAACGGGCGGGGATTCCGGCGGGGGTTATCAATATCGTCACCGGGATGCCCGCCGAGATCGGGGCAGAGCTGACCGCCAATCCGGTGGTGCGCAAACTGTCCTTCACCGGATCGACGCGGGTGGGATCGCTGCTGATGGCGCAATGCGCGCCGACGGTGAAGCGGCTGTCGCTGGAGCTGGGCGGCAATGCGCCGTTCATCGTGTTTGACGATGCCGATCTGGAGGCGGCGGTGGAGGGGGCGATTGCCTCGAAATTCCGCAATGGCGGGCAAACCTGCGTCTGTTCCAACCGGATTCTGGTGCAGGCGGGGGTCTATGAGGCCTTTGCCGCAAAGCTGGGTGCGAAGGTTGCGGCCATGAAGGTGGGGCCGGGTCTGGAGCCGGGGGTGGACATCGGGCCGATGATCAACGCCCCCGCCATCGACAAGATCGCCCGCCATGTGGCGGATGCGGTGGCGAAGGGGGCGCGCGTGCTGGCCCGCGCCGAGGTGCCGGAGGGCGGGCAATATGCCGCGCCCATGGTGCTGACCGGCGCGACCGAGGCGATGGAGCTGGCGCAGGAAGAAACCTTTGGCCCGGTGGCGCCCCTGTTCCGCTTTGACACCGAGGAAGAGGCCCTGCGCATCGCCAATGCCACGCCCTTTGGCCTTGCCGCCTATTTCTACACCGAAAGCCACCGCCGGGCCTGGCGCGTGGGGCAGGCGCTGGAATTCGGCATGGTGGGGCTGAACACCGGCAGCGTTTCCACCACGGTATCGCCCTTTGGCGGGGTGAAACAATCGGGGCTGGGGCGCGAGGGCGCGCGGGTCGGCATCGAGGAATATCTGGAAACCAAGGCATTTCACATGGCTGGGTTTTGAAAGGGGCTGGGCCGCAAGAAGAAAGGGGGGCGCTGCCCCCTCGCCCGTTCCGGGCTCACCCCCGGGATATTTAGACCAAGATAAAAGGGGCGGGGTTATTGCACCCGGTCCAGCAATTTGTAGTAGGTGCCGACCAGCGGCAGGAACCAGGGCTGGCCAAAATGGCCGGGCACGGCGTGCCACGGAATATCGGCCCAGGGGTTGCGGTTGATCCGGCCTGTCATCAGATCGGCCATGATCTCGCCCATATGGGTGGCGATCTGGGCGCCATGGCCGGAATAGCCCATGGAGTAATAGACGCCATCCGCCTGACCCGCACGGGGGAAGCGGTCTTTGGTCATATCGACCAGCCCGCCCCAGCAGTAATCCACCTCTACCCCGGCAAGCTGCGGGAAGATGCCCGCCAGCGCCGCCTGCAGGATGGCGCCGCTTTTGGCATCCGATTGCTGATCTGACCGGGCGGAAAACCGGGCACGCCCGCCGAAGATCAGCCGGTTGTCGGGCGAAAGGCGGAAGTAATTGCCGATGTTCAGCGAGGTGACGCAGGTGCGGTTGCCGGGCAGGGTGGCGGCGGTTTCGGCAGTGCTCAGCGGCCGGGTGGCGAGCAGGAAGCTGCCCACCGGCACGATGCGGCGGCGGAAATAGCTGAAAGCGCCGGTGGTATAGGCGCCGGTGGCCAGGAACACCTTGTCAGCACGGATGGTGCCTTGCGGGGTTGTCAGCTCCCATCCCTTGCCATTGGGGCGGCGGGCGGTGACGGGGGCGTTTTCGTGGATCACCGCCCCGTGGCGCGCGGCGGCTTCGGCCAGACCCACCACGAAGCGGCCCATGTGCATCATGGCGCTTTTGCGCTGCAACATCCCGCCGTGGAAGGCATCGGAGCCGATTTCACCGGCCAGATCGGCTTTTGACAGCATGGCCGTATCGGGATCGACCTCGCGGTGGATGGCCTCGAAGTTGCGGGCGATGCTGTCGTAATGCGCGGGTTTGGAGGCCAGCTTCAGCTTGCCGGAACGGCGAAAATCGCAGGCGATGCCCTCTTCCGCGATGATGCGTTCAAGGGTTTCGATGCCCTGATCGAAGGCACGATACATGGCCTTGGCGCGTTCGGCGCCGAACATGCCCTTGGCATGCAGGAAGCTGTGGGCGATGCCGTTGTTCAGATGCCCGCCATTGCGGCCGGAGGCACCGAAGCCCACGGTCTTTGACTCCAGCACCACGACGCGGCGGCCCTGCTGCGCCAGTTTGCGTGCCGCCCCCAGCCCGGTGAAGCCCGCGCCGATCACCGCCACGTCATACTGGCCGGTGACAGGCCCGGCCGCGCCGCCGGTAAAGGCGGGCGCGGTATCCTGCCAGTAGGAATTGAACTGCATCGCCCTGCCCCTACAGCCCGAACACGCCGGGCAGGCCGCCGATATCGGCGATTTCGGTATATTCGTAGAAGGGGTTCGCCGGTTCATGGCCACGGTTGACCCAGACCTTGGATTTGATCCCCAGATCATAGGCGGTCATCAGGTCATAGCGGAAGGACGAGGAGACATGGGTGATGTCTTCCGGTCCGCAGCCCAGCACATCCAGCATATATTCAAAGCCGTTCATCTGCGGCTTGTAGCTGCCGGTTTCTTCAGCGGTGATGACCTTGTGGAAGGGGGCGCCCAGCTTTTCGACATTCGACATGATCTGGCTGTTCATCGCATTGGACAGGATCACCAGCGGGATTTCCTGTGCCACTTTGGCCAGACCTGCGGGCACATCGGGATGCGGGCCCCAGGTGGGCACCTCGGTGTAGATGCGCAGCGCATCTTCGTCACGGAAGGCCACGCCGTTCAGCTTGCAGGTGCGTTCCAGCGAATTGTGCACCACCTCGGCATAGGGTTTCCAGGCGCCCAGGATTTCATCCAGCCGGTAGGCGGCGAAGTTCTTGATGAACTTCTGCATCTTCGGTTCATCCAGCGTGGCGCCATAGATGCGGCGGGCGGCACCGGCCATATCGAAATGGGTCAGCGTGCCATAGCAATCGAAGGTGATGTATTTCGGACGGAAGGGGGACATTGCGGTTCCTCGGGTCTGGTGGAGGGCTGGTCTGGTAAAGGGCTGGGGCGGCGCCGGGGCCGTTGTGCTGGGGCCGTTGTCAGCAGTTTATGCCGGGCGCACCGCCGCCCCCCGCCGCAATGCGGGGCGTGGAGAGCAGAAAACACCGTATCCGGCCAGGCCTGCGGCACAGAGTTGCGGGACGGCATGGCCTGCAGCCCGCAGGACGGGGGTGCCGCCGGGCATTCGTGGCACATCCTGCGGTGTATCGGGGCCGGAACGGCGGAAGATTGTGCGGCGGCAGGTTCTGCCGATGCACCTGCGCCGGGGCAGCGCCTAATCTGGCCACAGCTTGAGAGTTCAGCAGGGACCAGATGACCGATACACTCACCTTCGCGCCCTTCGCGCCTGCCCATCTGGAGGGCGCGCTGCGCCTGTCGCAAGAGGCGGGCTGGCCGCACCGGATGGAAGACTGGCGGCTGGTGCAGCGGATCAGCCGCGGCGTGGTGGTGCTGGACGGGCCAAAGGTGGTGGGCACCGCGCTGGCCACGCCGTTTGGCACGGTGGCCATGGCGAATATGATCATCGTTGATGCGGCGATGCGCGGGCGCGGCCTGGGGCGGCGCCTGATGGACCGGATGATGGCCGGTGTCGATGTGCCGGAATGGCGGCTGGTGGCAACCGAGGATGGCTTGCCGCTGTATGAAAAGCTGGGCTTTGCCGCAACCGGCCGGATCCTGCAGCATCAGGGGGTGATCGGCGCCCCCGCGATGCCCGAGGGTGTGGTGGCGGCCGAACCGGCCGATCTGCCCGCGATTCTGGCGCTGGACCGGCAGGCAACCGGGGCGGATCGCACCGGCCTGCTGGCCCTGCTGATGTCAGAGGGCGAGATGGCGGTGATCCGCGACACCTCCGGGCTGGCCGGTTTTGCCGCGCTGCGCGATTTTGGCCGGGGCGCGGTGGTGGGGCCGGTGATCGCCCGCGATGCGGAACAGGCGCAGCGCCTGCTGTCTTTCTTCTTTGCCCGGCGCGCGGGGGGTTTTCTGCGCGTGGATACCACGGCGGCAGCGGGGCTGGCGCCCTGGCTGACCGCGCAGGGGCTGGCCCATGTCGGCGGTGGCATTGCCATGCAGCGCGGCGGGGCCTCAGCTACTTCGCCTGCTGCCGCTTCCCCTTCTGCCACTGTCTTTGCGCTGGCCGCGCAGGCGCTTGGCTGACCTTTTTCCCCGGAGACGAACATGCTTGCCAATTCCCTGATCGAACTTGACCGCGCGCATCTGATTCACCCTGTCGCCTCGTGGCGCGGGCATGAAAAGGCCGGGGTGCGGATGCTGACCGCGGCCAAGGGCGCCACGGTGACCGATGCCCAGGGCCAGACGCTGATCGACGGCTTTGCAGGCCTGTGGTGCGTGAATGCCGGCTACGGGCAGGAAAGCGTGATCGAGGCTGCCACCCGGCAGCTGCGCGATCTGCCCTATGCCACCGGATATTTCGGGCTGGGGTCTGAACCGCCGATCCGGCTGGCGACCCGGCTGGCCGACCATGCGCCGGGCGATCTGGACCATGTCTATTTCACCCTTGGCGGATCGGATGCGGTGGACAGCACCGTGCGCTTTGCCCGCTATTACTGGAACGCGCGGGGGCTGCCGCAGAAGGATCAGTTCATCTCGCTGGAACAGGGCTATCACGGGTCATCCACCGTGGGGGCGGGGCTGACGGCGCTGCCGGTGTTCCATGCCGGTTTCGGCCTGCCGATGGACTGGCAGCACAAGATTCCGTCGCATTACACCTATCGCAACCCGGCGGGCAGCGATCCGGCGGCGATCATCGCGGCTTCGGTGGCGCAGCTGCGCGCCAAGGTGGCCGAGATCGGCGGGGCAGACCGGGTGGCGGCCTTCTATGCCGAGCCGATCCAGGGGTCGGGTGGGGTGCTGGTGCCGCCTGCGGGCTGGATGAAGGCGATGCGCGATGTCTGCACCGAGCTGGACATCCTGTTCATCGCGGATGAGGTCATCACCGGCTTTGGCCGCACCGGGCCGATGTTTGCCTGCGCCGAAGAGGGCATCGTGCCCGATATGCTGACCTGCGCGAAGGGGCTGACCTCGGGCTATGTGCCGATGGGGGCGGTGTTCCTGTCGGACCGGCTGTATCAGGTGATTGCCGATCATGCGGGGGCGGCGGCCATCGGCCATGGCTTCACCTATTCGGCGCATCCGGTCAGCGCGGCTGTGGGGCTGGCGGTGCTGGATCTGTACGAGGGCGGGCTGCTGGACAACGGGCGCCGGATGGGCGCGCGGCTGCAGGCGGGGCTGGCCGGGCTGGCCGATCATCCGCTGGTGGGCGATGTGCGCGGGCGCGGGATGCTGGCGGCGGTGGAGCTGGTCACCGACAAGGCGCTGAAAACGCCGCTGCCTGCCGCCGCTCTGCCCGCGCAGCGCATCTTTGACCGGGCCTGGAACAACGGGCTGGTGATCCGCGCCTTTGGCAATGGTGTGCTGGGCTATGCCCCGCCGCTGTGCTGCACCGAGGCCGAGATCGACGCGATCGTGGAGCGCACGCGCATGACGCTGGACCAGACGCTGGAAGATGCGGATGTGCGGGCGGCGCTGCGCTGATGGCGGTTCTGTATCTGTCAGATCCCGCGCGGGGGGCGGTGTTTCAGGCGGCTTTTGCCGCCGCCCTGCCCGACATGCCGTTCCATATCGGGCAGGCGCCCGATCCGCAGGCGGTGCGCTATCTGGTGACCTGGACGGCGCCCGAGGATCTGGCGGCGCGGTTTCCCAATCTGCGGCTGATCTTTTCGGTGGGGGCCGGGGTCGATCAGTTCGATCTGGCCGGATTGCCGCCGGATGTGGGGGTGGTGCGGATGCTGGAACCCGGTATTCCGCAGCAGATGCAGGAATATGTCACGCTGGCGACGCTGGCCCTGCACCGCGATCTGCCGGCCTATCTGGGCCAGCAGCGCAAGGGGCTGTGGCAGACGGGCAAGAACCTGCCCGCAGAAGAGCGGCGCGTGGGGGTGATGGGGCTGGGCCAGCTGGGCCAGGCGGTGCTGCCGGCGCTGCGCCCCTTCGGCTTTCCGCTGGCGGGGTGGAGCCGCAGCCCCCGGCAGATCGACGGGGTGGAATGTTTCACCGATCTGGCGGCGTTTCTGGCCCGGACCGATCTGCTGATCTGCCTGCTGCCATTGACGGCCGAGACCGAAGGCATCCTGGATGCCGGGCTGTTTGCCCGGTTGCCCCGGGGCGCGCGGCTGGTTCATGCCGGGCGCGGGCGGCAGCTGGATCACGCGGCGCTGCTGGCCGCGCTGGAGGAGGGCCAGCTTTCGGCCGCCGTGCTGGATGTGACCGCACCAGAGCCGCTGCCTGCGGACCACCCGCTGTGGGCGCATCCGCGCGTGATCCTGACGCCGCATATCGCCTGCCAGACCCGGCCGGGCGATGGCGCGCGGCATGTGATCGGCGCGATCCGCGCCGATCTGGCCGGGCAGCCGGTGCCGGGGCTGATCGACCGCAGCCGGGGCTACTAGGCCGATTCCGCTGCATGGCAGCGATTCAGCACATTCTGCCGTGTCCTTGGGTTTTTCGGCGTTTTGCCGCCGCGAAACTGGCCAAGAATAACCCAAGGACAGCGTGGATTTCAGCCATTCTTTCCTAAGAAGCCCGCGAAACAAGCCGGGCCACGACAATGGCAGAAAATTCTGCCGCACCACGGGGAAACGCACCGCCACGGCGGGCATCATCACAAGGATCACACGATGCCAGCAAAACCGCTGACGTCTTTCCGCTATCTGAGCTTTGATGTCGTCGGCACGCTGATCGACTTTGAAGCCGGACTGGTGGCCGGGCTGCAGGATATCGCCGCCGAAGACGGCACGGATATCGACGGCGAAGCGGCGCTGGCGCTGTATCGGGCAGCGCGCTACACGCCGGATGCGCTGCGCTTTCCCGATGATCTGGCGCGGGTCTACCTGCAGATCGCCCCGGAACTGGGCCTGCGCAGCGATCCGGCACTGGGCCTGCGGCTGCGCGAGACGGTGGCGGGGTGGAAACCCTTTGCCGACAGCGTGGCGGCCATGGCGCAGCTGCGGCAGCATTATCGTCTGATCGCGATGACCAATGCCCAACGCTGGGCCTTTGCGCATTTCGATGCCGCCCTGGGCCAGCCGTTCCACGCGGCCTTCACCACCGATGACACCGGCACGGAAAAGCCCGATCCGGCGTTTTTCCATCAGGTCTTTGCCTTTGTCGAAACCGAGGGGGCCAGCCGCGACGATATCCTGCATGTGGCGCAAAGCCAGTATCATGACATCGGCATTTCGCGCGCCCTGGGCATGACCAACTGCTGGATCGAGCGGCGCCATGCCGCGCCGGGCTATGGCGGCACCATCGCCCCGGCCGAATTCACCACGCCGGATTACCACTTCACCTCGATGGCGGCGCTGGCCGAGGCCGTTGCGGTGGCATTTGCCTGAAACCGCCCGATCCGCCACGGCGGAAACAGGGCACAACACCGCGCTTCGGCGCATCAACAGGGAACGGAAGACATGACCAACAAAGGTGTCACGAACTGGACCAGCCGCGATGACGCGATGGTGGAACAGGCCATGCGCCGCGGCGCCACCCGCCGCGATCTGCTGCGCATGTTCATGGCGGGCGGTGTCAGCCTTGCGGCTGGCGGCACGATCCTGGGCCGCGCCTCGGCCGCGCTGGCCTCGACCCCGGTGCGCGGCGGCCATTTCAAGGCGGCCGGCTGGTCGGCCTCGACCGCCGATACGCTGGACCCGGCGAAAGCCTCGCTGTCCACCGATTACGTCCGCTGCTGCGCGGTCTACAACCGGCTGACCTTCCTGGATGAAACCGGCACGGTGAACATGGAGCTGGCCGAAAGCATCGACACCACCGATGCCAAGGTCTGGACCATCAAGCTGAAATCCGGCGTCACCTTCCACAATGGCAAATCGCTGACCTCGGCCGATGTGGTCTATTCGCTGAACCGGCATCTGGATGAAAACACCGGCTCCAAGGTGAACTCGATCGCCAAGCAGATGGCCGAGATCAAGGCCGTGGATGCGCTGACCGTGCAGATCACGCTGGCGGCGGCCAATGCCGACCTGCCCACCATCCTGTCGATGCACCATTTCATGATCATCGCGGAAGGCACCACCGATTTCAGCACCGCCAATGGCACCGGCGCCTTCAAGGTGGAAGCGTTCGAACCCGGCGTGAAGTCGATCATGCTGCGCAACGAGAATTACTTCAAATCCGGCGGCGCGCATGTCGACAGCTTTGAATATTTCGCCATTTCGGATGACAGCGCCCGGGTGAATGCGCTGCTGTCGGGCGATATTCATCTGGCGGCCTCGATCAAGCCGCAGTCGATCCGTCTGGTGGAAAGCCAGCAGGGCTTCGATCTGTCGGTGACGACTTCGGGCAATTACACCAACCTGAACATGCGTCTGGACATGTCGCCGGGCGACAAGGCCGGGTTCATCGAAGGCGTGAAATGCCTGCTGAACCGCGAGCTGATCCAGAAATCGGTGGCGCGTGGCCTGGCCGAAATCGCCAATGACCAGCCGGTTTCCCCGATGAGCCCCTATTACAATGCGGAACTGAAACCCCGCGCCTATGACCCGGAAAAGGCGAAATCCCTGTTCGAAAAGGCCGGGCTGATAGGGCAATCCATCCCGGTTGTGGCATCGGAGGCGGCGACCTCTTCGGTGGAAATGGCCACGCTGCTGCAGCAATCGGGCGCCGAGATCGGCATGAAGTTCGATATCCAGCGCGTGCCCTCGGATGGCTACTGGTCGAATTACTGGCTGGTGGCGCCGATCCACTTCGGCAATATCAACCCGCGCCCGACGCCGGATATCCTGTTCTCGCTGCTGTATGATACCAATGCGCCGTGGAACGAAAGCCAGTATAAATCGACCAAGTTCGATGCCATGCTGGTGGAAGCCCGGGGCGAGCTGGATTTCGCCAAGCGCAAGACGATCTATGACGAAATGCAGGTGATGGTGGCAAACGAGGCGGGCACCGCCATTCCGGTGTTCCTGTCGAACGTCGATGCCAAATCCTCGAAGGTTCAGGGGCTGAAAGCCAATCCGCTGGGCGGCCAGATGGGCTATGCCATGGCCGAATACGTCTGGCTTGAAGCCTGATTGCAACCCATGGGGTGCCGGGCCTGACCCGGCGCCCCCCTTTTGCGAAGGGCCCGCCCCAGATGAATATGCAGATTTCCCGATTGGTTCTCGGCAGGCTGGGGGTGGCCCTTGTCACCTTGCTGATTGTCTCGTTCGTTGTCTTTGCCGCCACCCAGATGCTGCCCGGCGATGTGGTGCAGATCCTGCTGGGGCAGGCGGCCACGCCCGATGCCGTGGCCGCGCTGCGCGAGGCCATGCACCTGAACGACCCGGCCATCCTGCGCTATGGGCGCTGGCTTTTGGGGCTGGCGCAGGGCGAGCTGGGCAATTCCTATGCCAATGACATGCCGGTGGCCGATCTGATCGGCGGGCGGCTGGCCAATACGCTGATGCTGGCCGCCGTGACCGCCGCCGTGGCCGTGCCGCTGGCGCTGACCTTGGGCATCACCACGGCGATGTATCGCGGATCGGTCTATGACCGGATCATCACCATGGGCATCGTCGCGGTGATTTCGGTGCCGGAATTCATGATCGCCACGCTGGCGGTTCTGACCTTCGCGGTCTGGCTGAAATGGCTGCCTGCGCTGTCTTTCGCCAATGAGGTGACCAGCCTGACCGAGATGCTGCGGGTGTTCGCCATGCCGGTCATCACCCTGTGCTGCGTGATTTCGGCCCAGATGATCCGCATGACGCGGGCGGCGGTGATCGACGCGCTGAAGATGCCCTATGTGGAAATGGCGCTGCTGAAAGGGGCGTCGCGGCGCAGGCTGGTGATGCGCCATGCCCTGCCCAATGCGATCGGCCCCATCGTGAACGCGGTCGCGCTGTCACTTTCCTATCTGCTGGGCGGGGTCATCATCGTCGAGACGATCTTCAACTATCCGGGCATTGCCAAGCTGATGGTCGATGCGGTCGCCACCCGTGACCTGCCGCTGATCCAGACCTGCGCGATGATCTTCTGCCTGGGCTATCTGCTGCTCATCACGCTGGCCGATATCATCGCCATCCTGTCCAACCCGAAGCTGCGAAAGTGATGGCACCCATGTTTTCCAAAGGTATTCTGCCCAGCCCGCGCCGCTTTGGCTATCACATGAACGCCGTGGGCATCTGTGCCGCCGCCGTGGTCTGTTTCTGGGCCGTGGTCGCCGTGGTTGGCCCGATGCTCAGCCCCTATCCCCCGGGCGAGATCGTCGATTTCGATTACTATGGCCCGATGTCCTCCACCCTGTGGATGGGATCGGACTATCTGGGGCGCGACATCTTTTCGCGCATCCTGATGGGCGCCCGCTATACCGTGGGCATTTCGCTGGCGGCGGTCTGTCTGGCGTGCTTTTCCGGCGTGGTGCTGGGGATGACGGCAGCGGTGGTGGGCGGCTGGCTGGACACCGGGCTGAGCCGGTTGCTGGATGCGCTGAATTCCATCCCGTCCAAGCTGTTCGGGCTGGTGATGGTGGCGGCCATCGGATCCTCGATCCCGGTGCTGATCGTGCTGCTGGGGGTGATCTATACGCCGGGCGCCTTTCGCTTTGCCCGGGCGCTGGCGGTGAATATCAACACCATGGATTATGTCACCGTGGCCCGGGCGCGGGGTGAACGGACGGGGTATCTGATCACCCAGGAAATCCTGCCCAATATCACCGGGCCGGTGCTGGCCGATCTGGGGCTGCGCTTCGTGTTCATCGTGCTGTTGCTGTCGGGCCTGTCGTTTCTGGGGCTGGGCGTGCAGCCGCCCAATGCCGACTGGGGCAGCCTGGTGCGCGAAAACATCGGCGGCCTGCCCTTCGGCGCGCCTGCCGTGCTGATGCCCTGCCTTGCGATTGCCAGCCTGACCATCAGCGTCAACCTGCTGATCGACAACCTTCCCGTGAAGATCCGCGACCGGAGTGAATGATGATGGCCAATCTCGTTGAAATCCGTGATCTGAAGGTGCAGGCGCGCAGCGATGCGGGCCGCAAGATCGAGATCATCAAGGGTGTCAGCTTCGATATTGCCGAGGGCGAGATCGTGGCGCTGATCGGGGAAAGCGGATCGGGCAAGACCACCATCGCGCTGACGCTGATGGGCCATACCCGCCCGGGCTGCACCATCACCGGCGGCAGCGTGCGGCTGGCCGGGCGCGATCTGGTGGCGATGCCCGAGGCGGGCCGCCAGATGCTGCGCGGCACCGAGGTGGCCTATGTGCCGCAAAGCGCCGCCGCCGCCTTCAACCCCTCGCAGCGGTTGATGGATCAGGTGATCGAGGTGGCGCAGATCCACAAGCTGATGTCGCCCGAGGCCGCCCGCGCCAAGGCGGTGGAGCTGTTCCGCGCGCTGGCCCTGCCCGAGCCGGAAACCATCGGCGCGCGCTATCCGCATCAGGTTTCGGGCGGGCAGTTGCAGCGGCTGTCGGCGGCCATGGCGCTGATTGGCGGGCCGAAGCTGGTGATCTTTGACGAACCCACCACCGCGCTGGATGTGACAACGCAGATCGAGGTGCTGCGCGCCTTCAAATCGGTGATGAAGCTGGGCGGCATGGGCGGGGTATACGTCAGCCATGATCTGGCTGTGGTGGCGCAGATTGCCGACCGCATCGTGGTGCTGAAAGGTGGCGAAGTGCAGGAGGAAGGCCCGGTGGAGCAGATCCTGCACCATGCGCGCCACCCCTATACCCGCGAATTGCTGGCGGCGTTCGAGCCTGTGCCCTATGCCTCGGCCGCGCGGTTCGACACGGCGGCCAGCAAGCGCCCCGTTCTGGAGGTGCGCGATGTGGTGGCAGGCTATGGCGCGCCGGGCCGCGATGGCCTGCCGCAGAAGATTGCCCTGCGCAATGTGTCCTGCCGGCTGGAACGCGGGCAGAACCTGGGCGTGATCGGGGAAAGCGGATCAGGCAAATCGACGCTGGCCCGCGCGATTGCCGGGCTGCTGCCGCCGGTGTCGGGAAAGGTGCTGCTGGATTCCCATGCGCTGGCCCCCGAAGCGCGGTTGCGCGACAAGGAAGAGCTGCGGCGGCTGCAGATCGTGTTCCAGCTGGCCGATACCGCGCTGAACCCGCAAAGGTCTGTGGGCGATATCATCGGGCGTCCGCTGACGTTTTACCACGGCCAGAAGGGCGCTGCGCGCGAGGCGCAGATTGATGCGCTGCTGGATATGGTCCGGCTGCCGCGCGCCATGAAGCACCGCCTGCCGGGCGAGCTGTCGGGCGGGCAGAAGCAGCGGGTGAACCTGGCCCGCGCCCTGGCCGCGAAACCCGAGGTCATCCTGTGTGACGAGATCACCTCGGCGCTGGATACGGTGGTGGCTGCGGCGGTGATCGAGCTGCTGAAGGAACTGCAGCGCGAACTGCATCTGTCCTATGTCTTCATCAGCCATGACCTGTCGACGGTGCAGGCGATCTGTGACGATGTGATGGTGATGTACAATGGCGCGGTGGTGGAGCGCCTGCCCGCCGCACAGCTGCATGGCGGCGCGCAGCATCCCTATTCGCAACTGCTGTTCTCGTCGGTGCCGAAGCTGGATACCGGCTGGCTGGACAGCGTGCCGCCACGGATGGCGGCGCTTTAGGCGCCGTTACATCGGGAAGATGCTTTTCAGCGGCAGATGCGCCTTGATGAAGGGCGATTTCATCACCACGAAGCTGAAATACTTGTCGATGCCGATATCGCTGTCGGTCAGCCGTTCCATGATCGTCTGATAATCGCCGATGCCGCCGGTGACGAATTTCAGCAGGTAATCATAACCGCCGGAAATCAGGTGACATTCGATCACCTCTTCCACCTTTTCGACGGCCTGCTGAAAGCGGGCGAAATCTATCTGGCGGTGGTTCTTCAGGGTGACTTCGGTAAAGACGGTGATCGTCTGCCCCAGTTTGGCAATGTCGATCTGCGCCGAATAGCCGGTGATGTAACCCGCCTGCTGCAGCTTTTTCACCCGCATCAGGCAGGGGCTGGGCGACAGATGCACCAGATCGGCCAGTTCCACATTGGTGATGCGGCCATTTTTCTGCAATTCATGCAGGATGCGGATGTCGATCCGGTCAAGCTTCACGATACACCCCCTGTTATGCGCCGGTTCAGTATAGGCAGGATCTGCCGGAAACTCAATCTGTGCAGCCGGTCATCGGCGGGGCGGATTTACAAAAACCTTACGGTATAACGCTCTGGCAAGCGGGGTATCGTCAGCAGGATATGCTGCAACATGGGCATCAGCGGCAGACCTTTCCGCCCCTGCGGCCCTAGACTGACGCAAAAGGAGGCCCCCATGCCCGCACCCCTGCTGCACATTGCCACCAGCCAGACCCTGCCGCAGGCCGCGGATGTCGTCGTGATCGGCGGCGGGATCGTGGGGGTCTGCACCGCCTATTATCTGGCACGGCGCGGGATGAAGGTAGCAGTGCTGGAAAAGGGCCGGATCGGGGCCGAACAATCCAGCCGCAACTGGGGCTGGTGCCGCCAGCAGAACCGCGATGCCCGCGAATTGCCGATGGCCACCAAAAGCCTTGCCCTGTGGGAGGCGATGGCGGGGGATATCGGGCAGGATGTGGGTTTTCGCCGCTGCGGCCTGCATTACCTGTCGAATGACGAGGCCGAGCTGGCAGGCTGGGCGCGCTGGCGCGATTTCGCGCGGGGCGAAGGGGTGGTGACGCAGATGCTGTCCGCCGCGGAAGCCGCCGAACGGGGCCGCGCCACCGGCAAGGCGTGGAAAGGCGGGGTGTTTTCGCCCAGCGACGGCATTGCCGATCCGCAGCGCGCCGCCCCGGTGATCGCGCTGGGGATCGAGGCTTTCGGGGGCAGCGTGCATCAGGGCTGCGCCGCCCGCGGGCTGGAACTGGAGGGTGGGCGCGTGGCGGGCGTGGTGACCGAGGCCGGGGTGATCCGCACGCGGACCGTGGTGATGGCGGGCGGGGCCTGGGCATCCTCTTTCTGTCGGCAGCTGGGCATCCGGTTCCCGCAGGCCTCTGTCCGGGCATCGATCCTTGCGGTGGCGCCGGGCGCCGATCTGCCCGATGCGCTGCATACGGCGCAGGTCAGCAGCACGCGGCGCGGCGATGGCGGCTATACGCTGGCGATTTCGGGCCGGGCGCGGGTGGATGTGACGGCGCAGCAGCTGCGCTTTGCCACCAGCTTTTTGCCGATGTTCTTCAAGCGCCGCAAATCGCTGGCCCCCGGCGGGCTGGAGGGGCTGCGCGCCGGGCATGAAACCCTGCGCCGCTGGCGGCTGGATGCGCCCACCCCGATGGAGCGCAACCGCATCCTCGATCCCCGCCCCGACCAGAGCCAGATCACCGAAACCCTGCGCCGGGCGCGGGCGCTGTTTCCGGCGCTGGCCGATGTGCCGGTGACCGCGGCCTGGGCCGGCTATATCGACAGCACACCGGATGGTGTGCCCGCGATTGGCGAGACCCATATCCCCGGCTTCATCCTGGCCGCCGGGTTCAGCGGCCATGGCTTTGGCATCGGGCCGGGCGCCGGGCATCTGATCGCCGATCTGGTGACGGGCGCCGCCCCGATCCTGGACCCCAGACCCTACCACCCTTCCCGGTTCGAACAATCCAGCTGGGGCAAGGTCGCGGATTTCTGATCCCGCGCTGAAAGGAACTGCCATGTCTCCGCCCGTTCGCGCCGTGACCAGCGACACAGCCCTGCCCCGCCATGCGCAAGTCGTGGTGATCGGCGGCGGCATTTCCGGTGTGGCCGCCGCATGGGAGCTGGCGCGGCGCGGCACATCGGTTGCGCTGCTGGAAAAGGGCGTGATCGGCGGCGAACAATCCAGCCGCAACTGGGGCTGGTGCCGCCAGCAGAACCGCGATGAACGCGAGCTGCCGCTGGCCATTCTGGCGCTGCGCATGTGGGAAACCCTGGCGACACAGGCGGGCGCAGATGCGGGCTTCCGGCGCTGCGGGCTTGTCTATACCTCCAACGCCGATGCCGATCTGGCCGCCTGGGAGGCCTGGGGCGCGATGGCCCGGGGCTATGGGGTGGACAGCCGGATGATATCGGGGGCCGAGGCCGCAGCCCTGCTGCCGCATCAGGCGCAGGCGTGGAAAGGCGGGGTCTATTCGCCCACCGATGGCCGGGCGGAACCGGCGCTGGCCGTGCCGGTGATGGCCGAAGCCGCGCGCCGCGCCGGTGCCACGCTGCATCAGGGCTGTGCGGCGCGCGAGATAGAATTCAGCGCGGGCCGCGTCTCTGGTGTGCTGACCGAGGCCGGGCGGATCGGCTGCGATGCGGTGCTGGTGGCGGGGGGAGCCTGGGCCGGGATGCTGCTGCGCCATCACGGGATGCCGTTTCTGCAGGCCTCGATCCAATCCACCTCTTTTGCCACCGAACCGGGGCCGGAGCTGTTGTCGGGCGGCCATTCCATGCCGGATCTGACGCTGCGGCGGCGGCTGGATGGCGGCTATACCGTGGGGCTGAGCGGGTTTGGCAAGCTGCATCTGGCGCCGATGGGGATGATGCAAGCGCGGCCCTTCTGGCCCACCTTCGTGAAACGCCGGGCCAAGCTGCGCTTTCATCTGGGTAGCAGCTTCTTCACCGGGCCGGATTCGCTGCAGCGCTGGGGCGCGGAAGGCGCCTCGCCGTTCGAGCGTATCCGGGTGCTGGACCCGAAACCCGATGCCGCCCTGCTGCGGCGCGGGTTGGCGGAAATGGCAAAGGCCTATCCGGGGCTGGCCGGGCTGCGCATTGCCCATGCCTGGGGCGGGATGGTGGATTGCACGCCGGATGCCATTCCGGTCATCGGGCCGGTGCTGTCGCGGCCCGGGGTCTATATCTCGGCCGGGCATACCGGGCATGGCTTTGGTATCGGGCCTGCGGCGGGGCGGCTGGCGGCGGATCTGATCCGCGGCGATGCGCCCTCGGTGGACCCCCACCCCTTCCGTTATGAACGGATGATCGACGGCACCGATCTGGGCAGCATGGGGATGATGTAGGCGCGCGCGCCTAGCCCAGCGCCTGATTGACCAGCCCGAAGGTGAAGGCAGGCCCGGTGGCGGGCGGCACAGCCCCAAGGCCCATGCGCGTGACGGTATCATAATGCCGGATGCCCGACGCAATCAGGAACTGCCGAAAGGGGCCATCCGGCTGCCGGGTATCGACCCGCAGAAAGCTGCCCTCCATCGCTTCGGCATGGGGGGCCAGCAGCGCGATGGCGTCTTCTTCGGTTTCGGCCACGATGGGGCCGACAACATGCCCCCGCCCGAACTTGCGGCACAAGGCAAAGCCTGCCACCCGGCCGTCCCGTTCCACCACGGTGCCGGTGGACAGCGGCAGCAGCCGGTCCAGCACATCCGGGCGGGCGGCGCCCATGGCGATACTGTCCAGCGCGTGGATCGCCGCCACATCTTCGGGCCGCAGCGCGCGGGCATGGCGCGGGCCGGGCGGCACTGCCCCCACAACCCCGTTATGCTGGAACACTGGGCTAAGCGGCATGAACCCCATCGACAGATACAGCCGATAGGCCGGGCGTGTCGCGCTCAACGTCTTGCCGCGTGCGCCCACGCGATCCAGGATATGCCCCATCAGCCAGCGGCCGGCGCCATGTTCCTGCAACCGGGGCGAGGTGATGACCATGCCGATCGCCGCAAAATCCGCCCCCAGCGGAAACCACATGGCAGAGCCGATCACCCGGCCGATTTCATCCCGCGCCACCACACCTTCGCCCAGCCCGATGGCCAGCGCCCAGTCTTCGGGCCGATGCGGCCAGCCAACGCCGATGGAAAGCTCGTGCAGCTTGGGCACATCATCCAGCGTCATGGGGCTGGCGACAAGCTCGTAGGATTCCAGAATCTTGGTTGGTGCGGGCTGCACTGGCACTCTCCACGCGGGACCGATTGGCCTATCCTGCACATCCTAGGCGGCAGATGCGAGCATTTGCTGCGTGTTTTCATGCCTTTGAAAGCAGAAACTGCGGGTGTGCCGGGCTGAACGGGCCAATGCAGCCCTGCCGCAGCGTCAGCCGTTGCGCAGTGACAGCGCCGATTGCTCATCGGTAATCAGCACCGTGGGCGACAGGTTTTCGATGGCCGCCCGCAGCGCCACCAGCTTTTCCGGCCCGCCGGAAATCAGCACCCGTTCCGGCGTGCGGCGCAACTGCGCCAGGTTGACCGAAATCACCCGGGCATTGACCTCGTGTTCCACCACCTGACCGGACTGGTTGATGAAGTTATAAAGCACATCGCCCACCGCCCCCGCCTCGATCAGCGAGCGGCGGTCGGCCTCGCTCAGATAGCCGGTGCGATAGCTGGTGGTCAGGGTGGATATGCCGCCGACCGACAGCAGCGCCATATCCAGCTTTTCGGCCATTTCAAAGATCGCCGCCAACCCGCAGCGTTCCAGCAGGGCGTGTTTGGTTTCGGGGCTGTCGACCACGGCGGGCGCCGGGATCAGAAACCCCTCGCCCTGAAACAGTTCGGCAAACTGCCAGGCGAATTCTGCCGGGTTGAAGCGGCGGGCGGCGGCGATGCCCCCCAGCAGCGACACCACCCGAAAATCATCCAGCGTCGCCCCCGAAATGAACGGCAGGGTGTTATAAAGCGTGCGGCCCCAGCCCACCCCCACCGTCATGCCCGGCTTCATCTCGCCCGAGATATAGGCCCCGGCGGCGGCGGCGATGACCTTGGCGGGATCGCCCTCGGTATCGGTGAAGGGCGCCACGATCACCCGGCGGATGCCATAGCGCTGTTCCAGATCGCGCTCGATCTCGATCAGATCGGTCAGTGGTGCGGAAATGGTGATGCGCACCTCGTTGCGGCGGCGGGCATCGGCCAGCAGGCGCACCACCATCACCCGGTTGATGCCCAGCTGGTTGGCGATATCGTTCTGCGTGCAGCCCTCGACGTGGTAAAGCCAGACCGCCCGCGCGCGCAGCCGGTCTGCCTCGCTCTGGATTCCCGTCGCCTGTGGGGCAGCCTGCATCGAACATCCTTCCAAAGGGCTGGTTCAGGCCGGGGCTTCCACCGCCGAAACCTGACGCATGATGATGCGCGCCACCCGGTCAGGACATTCGATCTGCGGCACATGTCCGGCGCCCGCCAACAGATGAATAGCGAATTCACCGTCGGCGGCAAGGGCGTGGCGCTGCGGCAGAATGTGATCCTGCCTGCCCCACAGGATCTGCGCGGGCAGATCCAGCCGGGCCAGCGCCGCCCGCAGGTCGAAGGTCTGCACCCCATCGGCGAACAGCGCCTGCGCCATATCGCCCTGCGCCGCCCGCAGCGCCGGGTCACGCCGTGCCGCCATGGCGGCACGGGCATAATCGTCGCTGATCGCATCGGGCGTGGCGGTCAGCCGACGCAGCCAGGGCGCCAGACTTTCCGGCCTTGTGGCCCGGGTGATGCCCTGCAGGGCAGCCGCGTCGATTTCCGGCCCCAGCCCGGCCGGTGCCAGCAGCGACAGGCTGGCCACACGCCGGGCGCGGATATCAGCCAGCGCCAGCGCCAGCGCACCGCCCAGAGAATGACCGATCACATGCACCTGCGCCACATCGCGCGTCGCATCGTCGAACGCCTCGACCATCATGCGCGCCAGTTCGGCAAAGCTGCCGATCCGGCGTTTCGGGCTTTTGCCATGGCCGGGCAGATCCATGCGGATCAGCGGGCGGCGGGGCCCAAGCGCCTTTTCCAGCGGCGCCCAGCTCTGGCTGTCGGCGGTGAAGCCGTGGATCAGCAGCAGCGGGATGCCATCGCCGCCCCGGCGACTGACATGCAAGGGGCCGGGTTCGGGCGTCCAGCCGCCAGGCAGTGACGCAGCTTCGGCGGTGGAGTTGCGCAGAAAGCCCGCCACATCCGCGCGCTGGATGCGGCCCAGCGGGCCGGTGCCCGGCACCTCTACCAGCGCGATGCCCGCCTCGCGGGCGGATTTTCGGGCGGCGGGGGTGGCGCGCAGGCCGGTCGTCGGCATGTCTGCGGACCGCGATGCAACCACCGGCTCAGGTCTGGCCGCGTCGGGCTGTGTCGCCACGGGCCCGGCTGCGGCGGTCAGGGAGGCCGGGGCGGGCAGGCCGGGGGGGGCGCCCACCGCCTCGCCCTCGGCATAAAGCCAGGCGATGACGGCACCCACCGGCACCCTGTCGCCGGGTTTGGCAAGGATGTGGTGCAGATGGCCCGATGCCGGGGCCTCCACCTCCATCGCGGCCTTGTCGGTTTCGATGTCGAACAGCGCGGCGCCCTGTTTCACCAGATCGCCTTCGGCCACATGCCAGGTGGCAAGCGTGCCATGGCTCATGTCCATATCCACCTTGGGCAGGATGACTTCCACCGGCATGTCAGACCTCGCGCCGGATCATCCGCCGCGCCGCGGCCTCGATCGTATCGACCTGCGGCACGGCGGCGCGTTCCAGATCGGGGTTATAGGGGATCGGCGCTTCGGCCCCGCCCAGCCGCAGGATCGGCGCATCCAGATAATCGAAGGCATCGCTTTCGGCCACGGCGGCGCTGATCTCGGCGCCCACGCCGAAACTTTTGACGCCTTCGTAAACGATCATCAGCTTGCCGGTCTTGCGGACCGAGGCCAGGATGGTGGCATGGTCGATGGGCCGGATCGACCGCAGGTCGATCACCTCGGCGTCGATGCCATCCTGCGCCATGCGTTCGGCGGCTTCCAGCGCGCGATGCACCATGATGGCCCCCGCCACGATGGTCATATCGCGGCCTTCGCGGCGGATCGCGGCCTTGCCGATCGGGGTCAGGTAATGGCCCGCAGGCACCGGACCCTTCATCTTGTACAGCAGCTTGTGTTCGAAGATCATCACCGGATCGGGATCATCCAGCGCCGCCAGCAACATGCCCTTGGCATCTTCGGGGGTCGAAGGCTGGATCACCTTCAGCCCCGGCACATGGCCGAACCAGGCCTCCAGGCTCTGGCTGTGCTGCGCTGCCGCCCCGGTGCCCGAACCGGCGGGCATCCGGAACACCACCGGCACCGAAGCCTCGCCGCCCAGCATGTAGCGCAGCTTCGCGGCCTGATTGACGATCTGTTCCATCGCCAGCGTGGCGAAATCGGAAAACTGGAATTCGAAGATCGGCTTCAGCCCGGTCAGCGCGGCGCCCACGGCCACACCCGCCCCGCCCAGTTCGGAAATCGGCGTATCCATCACCCGGTCGGGGCCATAACGGTCGATCAGATCCAGCGTGACCTGAAACGCCCCGCCATAGACGCCGATGTCTTCGCCCATCAGGATCACCGTCGGGTCGCGGTCCATCGCCAGCGCCATCGCTTCGCGGATCGCTTCGGAATAGCTGAGCGTGCGCAGGCCGGTTTCTTGGGTCATGGCGTTCATCTCAGGACTCGGCATGGACATAGCGGGTCAGTTCGGTCACGGCGGGGGCGGGGCTGGATTTGGCGAATTCGATCCCCTGCTGCACATCGTCGATGGCAGCCTGTGCAATGGCATCGGCGCCCGATTCGTCCAGGATGCCATGGGCGATCAGTTCGTCACGGAAGCGGGCGATGGGATCGCGCGCCATCCAGTCTTCGATCTCTTCCTTGCTGCGATAGCGGTTGCGGTCGGATTTCGAATGGCCGCGCCAGCGATAGGTCAGGTTTTCCACCAGGCTTGGCCCCTCGCCCGCCCGCGCGCGGGCTATGGCGTGATGCACGGCTTCGGCCACCGCCGAGAAATCATTGCCATCCACCGTGATGCCCGGCATGGCATAGGCAACAGCGCGTTCCGCAATATGTTTCACAGCGGTAGAGCGTTCGGTCGAGGTGGACATGCCGTATTTGTTGTTTTCACAGACAAAGATCACCGGCAGCTTCCAGATCGCCGCCATGTTCAGCGCCTCATGAAACGCGCCTTCGTTATTGGCGCCATCGCCAAAGAAGCACACTGTCACATCGGATTTGCCCAGCCGCTTGGCCGACAGCGCGGCCCCCACGGCAATGGGCAGCCCGCCGCCCACGATGCCATTGGCGCCCAGATTGCCGGTCTTCACATCGGCAATGTGCATCGACCCGCCGCGCCCGTGGCAATAGCCGGTCTCCTTGCCGAAGAATTCGGCGAACATGCGCCCGACCTCCGCCCCCTTGGCGATGCAATGCCCATGGCCGCGATGGGTAGAGGTGATCTTGTCGGCATCGGTCAGTTCCATGCAGGTGGCCATGGCGCTGGCCTCCTGCCCGATGGACAGGTGCATAGTGCCGTGGATCAGGCCGCGCATATAGCTGTCTTCGGCGCCTTCCTCGAAGCGGCGGATCAGATACATCCGCTTCAACGCCTCGCGCAGCTGGTCGGGCGCATAGGTGCGGATGGCGAAGGGGCGGTTGTCGGGCGTATCGGTCATGGCGCGCTCACAGCCCCAGCATGGCATCTTGCCGGGCACGCAGCGCGGCAATCTTGCTGCCTGCGGGCACGGCGGCATTGGCGGTGGTGATCAGCTCGCCCTTGCGGATCGGCGCCGTCACCTTGGCCCCGGTCAGCAGGCCGCAGGGGATGGCAGCCGCGGCGCGGGCCTCGCCCGCCTCCATGATCCAGGCGCGGTAGCAATATTCACCGATCTGATCCAGCGTTTCACCCACGGCCAGATCGCGCTTGGCCACGGCGGCCACTTCGGCCACCGGGCGGGCCATCGGCACCATATCGGCCTTGCCATAAAGCACGACCCGCGCGCAGGTCAGCGGCACTTCCAGCGAGGTCAGGTGATAGGGCCGGAAGAAGGTGAAATACGGGCCCTTGCCCATCTTCAGATCCTCCATCCGTTCCCAGATGCGGGGGTGATCCATTTCCGCCACCACAAAGACACCGGGCGCGACGCCCTTGCCAATGGTGTAATCCACCCGGCCCTCACCCGAGGACAGCAGCCCCCCGGCCGATTGCGGGATCAGCATCTTGTTCAGCTCGTCACGCCCCGCAGCCGGGCCGTGCATCCCCGGCTTGTCGGGGATCAGCCCGGTGGCATTGGCGATGGCCGCCATTTCCACCATGGTCTTCGATCCGTCCACGAACTCAACCAGCATCCGGGGGTTCATGTGCCGCCGGATCGCCTCGGCGGTATATTCATCGGGGGTGGCGTCGATGTTCAGCGGGTTGTTCTTTCCCTTGCCCGCACAGACGATGCGATGGCCCATGGCGCTGACGAATTCGATCAACTCCATGCAGCTGGAGGGTTCATCGCCCGCGCCCAGGCTGTAGATCACGCCCAGCCGTTCGGCCTCGGCCCGCAGATAGGCACCGATGGTCACATCGGCCTCGACATTCATCATCACCAGATGCTTGCCGCGTTCCATCGCGGACAGGCCGATTTCGGCGCCCACGGCCGGCACGCCGGTGGCATCCACCACCACGTCGATCAGCCCGGCCTCCAGCAGCGCGTTCACATTGTCGGTGACGGCCACCTTGCCGGCTTCCATCGCGGCATTGGCGCCATCGGCGCTCGACACCTCTTGCACCCGGTCATCACTGCCATAGGCGATTTCCACCGATTTGCGCGCAGCCCCCGGCTTCAGCTCGCTGATCGCGCCGATTGCGATGCCCTGCATATGGGCCACACGGCTGACGATATCGGTTCCCATCTCGCCCGCGCCAACCAGCCCGATGCGAATCGGCCGGCCGCTGTCGGCCCGTGCAGCAAGATCCTTGGCCAGCCCGGTCAGGGCGACATTGGTGGGCATAGCTTTCCTCCCTCAGCTCATTTGGCCCCACCGTAGTTGAACATTTGTTATTTCGTCAACATCAAGTTCATGCTGCATCGCAGAAATTGCCGTAAATATTCTGATTGACAGGCTATATGGTCTGCACACATTGTATATCAGTGTAACGAAAGTTCACACATCATGGCCAAAGAGCCCGGTGCGGAGAGGAGTCCGCGTCAAACTCGATCTTTGCGCGGGGGCGCCGAGAGCCATAGAACTGACGCCAAGGGAGGACGTTCATAATGAAGACAAGATTCAGCGGGCTATCGCGCCGCTCGTTCCTGCGCACGGGGGCCGCCTTCGGCCTTGCCACCAGCGCGGCCGGGCTGAAAATGCCCGCCTATGCGCAATCGGGCCTGCCCGATATCCAGAGCGTGCTGGACCGGATTTCGGTCGATGGCTATGTGCGCGAGGATTACCGCAAGCTCTACAACATGACCAACGAACCGCTGTGGGATCCGGCGAAAGACTGGATCCGCTCGGTGGACTGGGAAAAGGTCCGCTCTGAGCTGGCGGGCACCACCGTGCGCTTTGCCATCGGCGCCGCCGATCAGGAATCGGCCGCCGAAGGCCTGAAACCCTTCGAAGAACTGTCGGGCATCAAGGTCGAGCTGGTGCCGATTCCGGATGACAGCTTCTATGACAAGGCCGTGGCCGAATTCATCTCGGGCAATGCCTCTTTCGATGCGCTGCAGTTCTTCTCGCCCTGGCTGGGCGATTTCGCGGCACCGGGCTTCCTGGCCCCGCTGGATGATTTCGCCGCCAAGTGGCAGCTGCCGCTGGATGATTTCTACGACACCTACCGCCTGAACTATGGCTATTTCGACGGCAAGCTGGTGGGCATCCCCTTCGACTGCGACATTCAGATGGTTCATCTGCGCAAATCGATCATGGAAAAGATCCTGGGCGGCCCGATCGACCGCGCCACCTCGGTGCCCACCTATGACGAGCTGATCCGCATCACCGCCGAGGCCAACAAGCTGGGCGGCGGCGTGGCGGGCGTGGGGATGCTGGGGGCGCGCGGCTTCTGGTCCACCTATACCTGGGAACATATCGCGGCGCAGGCCGGGATGCAGCTGTTCGATGAAAACTTCAACCCGACGCTGGCCACCGATGCCGGGATGAAGGGCATGGATATCATCCAGTCGCTGGTCAAGAACGCCATCGAAGGCGTGTCCGGCGCGGGCTGGGGTGAAAACCGCGCCGCCTGGCTGGGCGGGCAGGTTGCCGCCAACATCAGCTGGCAGGACAGCGGCACGCAGGCGATGCGCCCGGATCAGAGCCAGATCGTGGATGATTTCATCACCATCTATGAACCCCGCATCGCGGGCGGCGTCTTTGCCCCGCCGAATATCGCAGGCTCCACCTCCTGCGTCACGGCCACGGCGCAGAATCCCGAAGGCGCCTTCTTGATGCTGGCCTTCCTCACCACCTCGTCGATCATGGCGATGAACGAGGCCAATGCGAACGGCGTGGCGCCGGGCTATAAATCCGTGCTGTCGAACCCGCGCCTGCAGGCCGTCAGCCAGCCCGCCAAGGTCTGGGCCGACAGTCTGGAACATGCCTGGTGCTCGCCCCGCCTGCCGGGGATGTTCGAGATGGAACAGGCCCTGGGGAACGAGAT
>JAXHOJ010000001.1:0-3863 GCA_034519525.1 Gemmobacter sp.
TGGCCGGGCCGGGGTGGATCGCCTACGGCTTTGTCCCGGGCACCCCCTGGAACCGTGATCCACGCCCTGTGGCGCAGGCGCTGGCCGCCGTTCACCGGCATCCGCCGCCGCCCGGCCTGCGTCAGATGCCGCTGGGGGATCAGGCCTTGATGGCCAGCGCCCGCGCCATGGCCCGCCCCGGCCTGCCGCCGCCGCCCAAGGTGCCGCCGGTTGCCGCGCCCCGGCCCTGCCTGCTGCATGGGGATGCCGTGCCCGGCAATATCATCACCGGCCCTCAGGGGCTGACGCTGATCGACTGGCAATGCCCCGGGCTGGGTGACCCGGCAGAGGATCTGGCGCTGTTCCTTTCACCCGCGATGCAGCAGCTCTATCGCGGCGCGCCTCTTTCACCTGCCGAAACCGCGGCCTTTCTGGCGGCCTATCCCGATGCGGATATCGTAGCGCGTTACCACCTGTTGCGCCCTTTGCTGCACTGGCGCATCGCGGCGCATTGCGCCCTGCGGGCGGCCGAAGGCGCTGCCGATTACCGGGCGGCGCTGGCGCTTGAACTTGCGACGCTTTAAAGCAGCGCGCCGATTGCCACGCCGATGGCCACCAGCCCACCCCCTGCCGCCAGCCACAGCGCCGGATGGGGGGGCGCAGGCCGTTGCTTCTGCGGCTCTGATTGCTGCACCAGCCGCGCCTCGACCAGGGCGGGCAGCTTGGGGCCGAACCGGCCCAGAACCTGCGCCGTGCGGATCAGATCGCGCAGCAGCGCCTTTGGCCCGACATTGGCCTTGATATAGCCTTCGACGATGGGCTGGGCGACCTGCCAGATGTTGATATGCGGGTCCAGCCCGCGCGCCACGCCTTCCACCACCACCATGGTGCGCTGCAGAAGGATCAGCTCGGTCCGGGTTTGCATCCCGAATCTTTCTGTAACCTCAAACAGATAAGACAACAGCCTTGCCATCGAGATGCGCGAGGCATCCATGCCGAAGATCGGCTCGCCCACCACCCGCAGGGCGCGGGCGAATTCGTCGATGTCGCGGTCGGCGGGCACATAGCCCGCCTCGAAATGCACCTCGGCCACCCGGCGATAATCCTTGCGGATGAAGCCGAACAGAATCTCGGCATAGACCCGGCGGGTATATTCATCCAGCCGCCCCATGATGCCGAAATCATAGGCGATGATCTCGCCCTCGGTCCCCACCTTCAGATTGCCCTGATGCATGTCGGCATGAAAGAACCCGTCGCGCAGCGCATGGCTCAGGAACAGCTGCAGCACCCGGCTGCCAAGCGCCACCCGGTCATGCCCGGCGGCATCCAGCGCGGCATTGTCGGCCAGCGCGATGCCCTCGACCCAATCCATCGTCATCACCTGCCGCCCGGACAGGCGCCAGACCGGCGTCGGCACGCCGGAAGCCCGTGTCCGTCTGCGGTGTTGGCGGCAAATTCCGCCGCCGCCGCCGATTCCAGCCGCAGGTCCAGCTCGCCCAGCACCACGCCCTCGAAATGCGCGATCACATCCATCGGCCGCAACCGGCGCGAGGCGGGCGACAGCGTTTCGATGGCACGGGCGGCAAACCAGAAGGCGTCGATATCCTTGCGGAAGGCCTTTTCGATGCCGGGCCGCAGCACCTTCACCGCCACATCCGCCCCGGTTTCCGCCAGCCGCGCCCGATGCACCTGCGCGATGGAGGCGGCGGCCACAGGTTCGGAAAATTCGGAAAAGATCTGGTCCACCGGCAGCGCCAGCTCCGCCTCGATCATCGCTTTCGCCACGTCAACGGGGAAGGGCGGCAGCTTGTCCTGCAGATATTTCAGCTGTTCCGCCAGATCGGCCCCCACGATATCGGGGCGGGTGGAAAGGATCTGGCCGAATTTGATATAGGCAGGCCCCAGCGCCGTCAGCGCCCGGGTCGCGGGGGGCAGCGCCGGATCGCCCTTCAGCCCCAGCCATTTGAACGGCCAGCCCAGAACGCGGGCCACGGCGCGCAGGCGCGGCGGGGCGTCCAGCGCCTCCAGAACCACGCCGATGGCGCCGGTGCGTTCCAGCGTGGCGAGCGTGCGCACCAGGCGGATGATGTTGTGCGGCCCGCGCATCGCTCAGATCTTCCAGCCGGAATGCAGCGCGGCAATGCCCATCGACAGGTTGCGGTATTTCACCTGCCCGAAACCCGCCTGCCGGATCATGCCTGCAAATGTCTCCTGATCGGGGAATTTGCGGATGCTTTCCACCAGATACTGATAGCTGTCGCGGTCGCCCGCGATGATCTGGCCCATCACCGGAATCACGTTGAAGCTGTAAAGGTCATAGGCCTTCTGCATCCCCTCGTTCGGGATCTGGCTGAATTCCAGCACCATCAGCCGCCCGCCGGGGCGCAGCACGCGGTAGGCCTCGGTCAGCGCATCCTGCATGCGGGTCACGTTGCGGATGCCGAAGCTGATCGTATAGACGTCGAATGTATTGTCCGGGAAGGGCAGCGCCATCGCGTCGCCCACCACCCAGTCCAGCCGGTCGGCCATGCGCTCGGCCTCGGCCCGCTTGCGGCCCTCGATCAGCATGGATTCGGTCATGTCCAGCACGGTGGCCGCAGCCCCCGGCGCGCGTTTCAGAAACCGGAACGACACATCGCCGGTGCCGCCCGCCACATCCAGCAGGCGGGCACCGGCGCGCGGCGCCAGCCAGTCCATCATCGCATCTTTCCAGAGCCGGTGGATGCCCATGCTCATCACATCATTCATGATGTCATATTTGCTGGCCACGCGGGTGAAGACACCATGCACCATGCCGGCCTTTTCGGCCTCGTTCACGGTCTGAAAGCCGAAATGCGTGGTCTGTTGTCGCGTCGGTCATGCGGTGCCTTCGTCGCGCCGTTGCACTGGCGCTTCGCACCTCCTTATAGGCCGCGCGCGCGCCGGCGCTGCAATGCGCCGCAATGCTGTCGCGGAGGGCCGCATGCCGGAACTGCCAGAGGTCGAAACCGTCCGCCGTGGCCTTGCGCCCGTGATGGAGGGGCAGGTGATCGCGCAGGCCGCCGTCAACCGCCCCGATCTGCGCTGGCCCTTCCCCGAACGGATGGCCGAACGGCTGACCGGCGCGCGGGTTCTGGCGCTGCGGCGGCGGTCGAAATACATTCTGGCTGATCTTTCTACCGGCGAGACGCTGCTGGTGCATCTGGGCATGTCGGGGCGGATGCTGATTTCCGGCGCGATGATCGGTGATTTTCACCACGACCACCCGGCGCCTGCCAAACACGACCATGTCGTGCTCGACATGGAGGGCGGCGCGCGCGTCACCTTCAACGATGCCCGCCGCTTTGGCGCGATGGATCTTCTGCCCACCGCCACGCGCCGAGGCCCATCCGCTGCTGGCCGGTCTGGGCCCCGAACCCTTGGGCAACGATTTCCACGAAGACCTACCTGGTCGGCCGGCTGA
The DNA here is from genome assembly GCA_034519525.1 of Gemmobacter sp. GTDB lineage: Bacteria > Pseudomonadota > Alphaproteobacteria > Rhodobacterales > Rhodobacteraceae > Gemmobacter. Next base: position 3,422 of record JAXHOJ010000001.1, read on the forward strand.
CAGGCCGCGCCACGCCGATCAAATCGGCGCTGCTGGATCAGCATGTGGTGGCGGGTCTGGGCAATATCTATGTCTGCGAGGTCTTGTTCCGGGCGGGCATCCATCCCGCCCGTCTGGCGCGGGATCTTCTGCCTGCGCAGGTGGCGGGGCTGGTGCCGATCATCCGCGAGGTTCTGGCCGAGGCGATCGAGGCGGGCGGATCATCCCTGCGCGATTACCGGCAGGCCGATGGCGAGCTGGGCTATTTCCAGCACGCCTTCCGCGTCTATGGCCGCGAGGGGCAGCCCTGCCCAACGCCCGGCTGCACGGCAGATGTGCAGCGGATCGTGCAATCCGGGCGTTCCAGCTTCTTCTGCCCCCACTGCCAGCGCTAGCAGACTTGCACCCCGGCGGAACCCCGCGCTGCATCGGCGTGACCGGGCAATACGTAACTGGAACGGCT
>JAXHOJ010000066.1:0-28648 GCA_034519525.1 Gemmobacter sp.
CGCTACGTATTGCTGCCCCACAGAATGAACGCCGGGCAAGGCGCCTTCCAGCTGCACCGCCGGGCCGCCATCGCGGTTCAGCCGGATCACCTTCGACGCCGCGCGGCCTGCATCCTGGGCCTGCATCCCCTTCGGCCCGGTGCCCCGGTCGCCGGTGGTCAGGAACACAGTGCCATCCGCCGCCTCGACCAGACGCGCCCCGAAATGCCGCCCGCCGCGATAGCCTTCGGCGGCAAAGACCGGGGTGAAATCTTCGATCCGGCTGGCATCCTCCGACAGGCGCCCTTGCCCGGCGATGGTGGCAACCCCGCCCTCCACCGCGCCGGCATAGCTGAGCCAGAGCGTCCGGCTTTGCGCGAAATCGCGCGGCACCAGCACATCCAGCAAACCACCCTGCCCTTCGGCCACCACTTCGGGCAGGCCTGCGATATCGCGGCGCTGTTCGCCCTCCAGCAGCGTCAGCCGCCCGTCCCGTTCGGTGACCAGCGCCGCGCCATCCGGCAGGAAGGCCAGCCCCCAGGGCTCGTCAAAGCCATCTGCGATCTGCGTGATTTCCATCGCACCGGCCGAGGTGTCGACCGTGGCCGCCATCGCCGCCCCGCCCGTCAGCATCCCGCCACAGGCCATGGCCCGGATCATCTGCATCTGTCATCCTCCGTCTGGTTTGCCAGATACTTAGGCCCTGCCACCGCAGGCACGAGCCGATCTGACGCAGACGTGAGATGCCTGACCCAGGGTCAACCGTCGATTTGCCGGGCGATTGCCCGAAAATGCAGCCTTTTCTTTTCGATAAGGGCCTCGATCTAGCGCTGCATGGAATAATCCCGACATGCCTTTTCGATCATGGGAGAAGACATAATGAAAAAACTGCTCCTCGCCACGACGGCCCTCGGCACCCTGATGGCAGGTACGGCACATGCGCCGAAGATGTTAAAGTGGGCGTTCTGCATGGGCTTCACCGGCCGGCTTGAATCGCTGACCGTTCCTCGGCAAGTGGCCGCTGGCTGCCGAAATGGCGATGGAAAGAGGTCACCGAATCGGGCAAGTTCATGAATGGTTCCACCGTTGACCGCGGTGCGCGCCGATAGCACCTGTGTTGACGCCGCCGCCGCCAACCGCAGCCGAAGGAACGTCTGATCACAGCTGACAAGCGTTGGCGGCATCGTGGGCGGCGATTGTTCGGGCGTGACCGGCGCCGTGCTGCAAAACGTGGCACGCCCGAATGGCATCGTCATGATTTCGCCCTCGGCCACCTCGCCCGCGCTGACCACGGCCGAAGATGACGGCCTGTTCTTCCGCACCGCGCCGTCGGATGCCCGTCAGGGCGAGATCATGGCCGATATCCTGTCGGATCGTGGCGTGAAATCGGTGGCCGTCACCTACACCAACAACGATTACGGCAAGGGCATGGCCGATGCTTTCGCTGCGGCCTTTGCGGCCAAGGGCGGCGCTGTCACCCTGTCTTCGCCGCATGAAGACGGCAAGGCCGATTACTCTGCCGAAGTCGCGGCGCTGGCCTCGGCCGGTGGCGAGGTTCTGGTGGTCGCCGGTTACGTCGATCAGGGCGGCAAGGGCATGATCCAGGCCTCGGTTGATTCGGGCGCGTTCTCGACCTTCGTTCTGCCCTGACGGCATGGTTGGCGAAAGCGCTGATCCGAAGGCAATTCGGCGCCCAGCTCGAACGGTTCCTACGGCTCGGTCCCGGGCACCGACAGCGAAGGCGCTGCCAAATATGTCGAACTGGCCAAGGCCGCAGGCTTTGATGGCGCTTCGGCCTATTCGGGCGAAAGCTATGACGCCGCAGCACTGATGCTGCTGGCGATGCAGGCCGCGAGGCTCCACCGCCTCGCAACGGTCTACAAGGCCAAGGTGATGGATGTCGCCAATGCCCCGGGCGAGCCGATCCTGCCGGGCGAGCTGGGCAAGGCCTTGGATCTGATCGCCGCTGGCACCGATATCGACTATATCGGCGCAAACGTCGGTCGAACTGATCGGCGCGGGCGAAAGCGCCGGCAACTTCCGCGAGATACGAAATCAAGGACGGCAAGTCTCGAAACCGTCAAGTTCCGTTGATCGCGTGGTGCGTTGAACCAAGCAAGTTGCGGCCCGGGGCTCATCCCCGGGCCGTTCTCAACAACAATAACAGAGACGCCCGTCAGGCGCGCAGCCGCGAAGTGAACAGGGGGACCATTGGGGATTGAGGGATGATCGTTGTCGAAAATCTGCACAAACATTTCGGCGGCTTCCATGCCGTCGACGGGGCCTCGCTTGAAATCAAGACAGGCTCCATCACCGGGCTGATCGGGCCGAATGGCGCGGGCAAGACCACGCTGTTCAACGTGATCGCCGGGCGGCTGCCGCCGACCTCGGGCCGCGTGCTGATGGATGGGGAAGACATCACCGGCCTGCCGCCGCACGAGCTGTTTCACAAGGGCCTGCTGCGCACCTTCCAGATCGCGCATGAATTCGGGTCGATGACCGTGCGCGAGAACCTGATGATGGTGCCCGCGCATCAATCGGGCGAAACCCTGTGGAACGCCTGGTTCCGGCGCGGCAAGATCGCGCGAGGAAGAAGCGCGCTGCGCGACAAGGCCGACGAGGTGCTGGAGTTTCTGACCATCAGCCATATCGCCGATGCCAAGGCCAGCCAGATTTCCGGCGGCCAGAAAAAGCTGGTGGAACTGGGCCGCACCATGATGGTCGATGCCAAGATCGTGTTTCTGGACGAGGTGGGCGCGGGCGTGAACCGCACGCTGCTGAACACCATCGGCGATGCCATCGTGCGGCTGAACAAGGAACGCGGCTATACCTTCTGCGTGATCGAACACGACATGGATTTCATCGGCCGCCTCTGCGACCCGGTCATCGTGATGGCCGAGGGCAAGGTGCTGGCCCAGGGCACGGTGCAACAGGTGAAAAGCGACGAACGGGTGATCGAGGCCTATCTGGGCACCGGCCTGAAGAACAAGGTGAAAGAGGAGGCCGCGCATGGCTGAACCTTTCCTGATCGGTCAGGCGATGACCGGCGGCTATGGCGGGGCGGATATCCTGCATGGCTGCACCATCGCCGTGGAAAAGGGCGAAATCGCGGTGATCGTCGGCCCCAATGGCGCCGGCAAATCCACCGCGATGAAAGCCGTGTTCGGCATGCTGCACCTGCGCGAAGGCCATGTGAAGCTGGCGGGTGAAGACATCACCGCGCTTTCCCCGCAGGCGCGCGTCGCCAAGGGCATGGGCTTCGTGCCGCAGACCCACAACATCTTCGGCTCGATGACGGTTGAAGAAAATCTGGAAATGGGCGCCTTCATCCGCGGCGCGACGATTTTGCCGATACCATGGCGCAGATCTATGACCTGTTCCCGATCCTGAAGCAGAAACGCCATCAGCCCGCAGGTGAACTTTCGGGCGGCCAGCGCCAGCAGGTGGCGGTCGGCCGCGCCCTGATGACGCAGCCCAAGGTGCTGATGCTGGATGAACCCACAGCCGGCGTTTCGCCCATCGTGATGGATGAACTGTTCGACCGCATCATCGAGGTGGCGCGCACCGGCATTTCCATCCTGATGGTGGAACAGAACGCCCGCCAGGCGCTTGAGATTGCCGACAAGGGCTATGTCCTCGTGCAGGGCGCCAACCGTTTCACCGACACCGGCAAGGCCCTGATGGCTGACCCGGAGGTCCGCCGTTCGTTCCTGGGGGGCTGAGGCCATGGATATTCTGAACGCCCTTGTGGCCTTCCTCAACTTCGTCTTCGTGCCGGGCCTCGCCTATGGCGCCCAACTGGCGCTTGGCGCGCTGGGGGTGACGCTGATCTATGGCATCCTGCGGTTTTCCAACTTCGCCCATGGCGATACCATGGCCTTCGGCACCATGGTCACCATTCTGGTGACCTGGCTCTTCCAGTCCATCGGCATCACCGCAGGCATCCTGCCCACCGCTTTGCTGGCCCTGCCCTTCGGCATTGCCGCCACCGCGCTGCTGGTTCTGGGCACCGACCGCATGGTCTACCGCTTCTACCGCAAGCAGAAAGCGGCCCCCACCATCCTCGTGATCGTGTCGATGGGGGTGATGTTCGTGATGAACGGCATCGTCCGCCTGATTATCGGGGTAGAGGATCAGAACTTTGCCGATGGCGGCCGCTTCCTGATCTCGGCCGGCGATTTCAAGGCGATGACCGGCCTGGCCGAAGGTCTGGCCATCAAGGGATCGCAGGCCGTGACCGTGGTCACCGCCGTGGTCGTGGTGGGTTTCCTGTTCTGGTTCCTGCAAAGCACCCGCACCGGCAAGAGCATGCGCGCCTTTTCCGATAACGAGGATCTGGCGCTGCTGTCGGGCATCAACCCCGATCGCGTGGTGCAGGTCACCTGGATTCTGGCCGCCGCCTTGGCCACCATCGCGGGCGTGCTTTACGGCCTCGACAAAAGCTTCAAGCCCTTCACCTATTTCCAGCTGCTGCTGCCGATCTTCGCCGCCGCCATCGTCGGTGGTCTGGGCAGCCCGCTGGGCGCCATTGCCGGAGGTTTCATCATCGCCTTTTCCGAGGTGATCCTGACCTATGCCTGGAAGAAGGTGGCCACCTATGTGCTGCCCGACAGTCTGGCCCCAGATAGCCTGCTGCAGCTGATGGGCACCGATTACAAATTCGCCGTCAGCTTCGGCATCCTGATCCTTGTGCTGATCTTCATGCCCACCGGCCTGTTCAAGGGGAAATCCTACTGATGTCGCGCAATGTGATGTATTTCGCCGGGGTGGCGGTGCTGTTCCTGCTGACGGGCCTGATGCTCAGCTGGAACCAGTCGCTGTTCATCCTGAACTTCGCGCTGGTCTCGGCCATCATGGCGCTGGGTGTGAACATGCAATGGGGCTATGCCGGGCTGTTCAACACCGGGGTCATGGGTTTTGCCGCCTTGGGCGGGCTGGCCGTCGCGCTGATCTCGGCCGATCCGGTGCCCGAGGCCTGGGCCGCAGGCGGGGCTGGCGTGCTTGGCGGGCTGATCCTGGGCGCCGTGACCATCGCCGCCGCCATCTTCACCTGGCGCCGCATGGCGCCGGGCCGGGCGCGCGGCCTTGCCGTTCTGGCGGTGCTGGTCGGTGGCTTCGTGCTGTTCCGCGCGGTCTTCGGCCCCGCCACCATGGCGGTCGAGGCGGTGAACCCCTCGGTTTCCGGCAACCTTGGCGGGCTGGGCCTGCCGGTGCTGCTGGCCTGGCCTGCGGGCGGGCTGCTGGCGGCGCTGGCCGCCTGGGCCATCGGCAAGACGGCGCTTGGCCTCAGGTCGGATTATCTGGCCATTGCCACGCTGGGCATTGCCGAAATCATCATCGCGGTGATGAAGAACGAAGACTGGATGGCCCGCGGCGTCAAGATGATGAACCTGCAGGAACGGCCCTGGCCGGTGCCCTATGAGGTGGCGCTGCAGCAGAACCCCGCCTTCCTGAATCTGGCCGCAAGCCTTGGCTTCGATCCGGTCACCGGATCGTCGATCCTGGTGAAGCTGTGCTATACCGTGATGATCCTGATCGTGCTGGGCGCCATCATCTGGCTGTCGCAGCGCGCCCTCAACAGCCCCTGGGGCCGGATGATGCGCGCGATCCGCGATAACGAGATTTCGGCCGCCGCCATGGGCAAGAATGTCACCAAGCGGCATCTGCAGGTCTTCATCCTGGGCTCGGCGGTGATCGGCTTTGCCGGCGCCATGCTGACCTCGATGGATGGCATCCTGAACCCCGGCACCTATCAGCCACTGCGCTTTACCTTCCTGATCTGGGTGATGGTCATCGTCGGCGGATCGGGCAACAACTGGGGCGCCGTGCTGGGCGGTCTGCTGATCGGCTGGCTCTGGCTGATCGTGGAAACGCTGGGGCCGGTGGTCATGGGCGGCGTGACCTCTGGCATGGCCGAAGGCCCGCTGAAGGCGCATCTGGTGGACAGCGCGCAACATATGCGGCTGCTGACGCTGGGGGTGATCCTGCTTCTGGTGCTGCGGTTCAGCCCGCGTGGCCTGATCCCCGAAAAGTAAGGCCAACCAGCAGACTCAAAAAGGGCCGGGGATCACCCCGGCCCTTTTCCATGGCGCCTGACCGCAGTTCAGAAATGGGTTCAGAACAGGAAGAACGGCTCTGCCACCTCATCCGGCGACAGGCCGACCAGCCGGATGCTGGCGTTGAAATAGGTCACGATCGTATCATCGCCATCGGCGGCAAAGCTCAGATCGGTAAAGCTGCCGCCTGCGGCAAACTTGATCCGGTCGCCCAGCCCATAGTCGAAATCCTCGATCACATCATGGCCAAAGCCCTTGCCAGAAAACACAAAGTAATCGGCCCCAGCATCGCCGCGCAGCGTGTCATTGCCACGCCCGATGCGGAATTCATCATTCCCCGCCAGCCCGCGCAGCCAGTTATCCCCGGCATTATCGGTAAAGATATCGCGGGTATCGCTGCCTTCGGCGCCTTCGATGTTCCGCAAGCGGTCAAAATTGCCGAACCCATCGCGCGCAGTGCCCTTGGTCAGGTTCACCCGCACCCCGGCAGTGCCACCCTGACTGGCATCATGGCGATGGGTGATCGTGTCGAACCCCGCGCCACCGTCGATGGTATCAGCCCCGGCCAGACCTGCAAAACGGTTGTCCTTGTCATCGCCCACAAAGCTGTCCGCCAGAAAGGTGCCGCGCAGGCGTTCAATCCCGGCCACCTTGTCGGTCAGGCCATCCGGCCCGGTCACCGTGCCCCTGGCCAGATCGGCCACGATCCCCGACACCACATTGACCTGCGACCAGAAACTTTCGTCATAGCTCAGCTCGTCAAACCCGGCGCCGCCGCGATAATCATCGGCGCCGCCCATATCCACGATGTAATCATCCCCCGCCCCGGCCATCACCGTGTCATTGCCAAAGCCGGTGGCGATCGTGTCGCCATCCCAGTTCGGCGCCCCGCTGTTGCCCGATCCGGTATAGCTGTTGGGCCCGGCGGTCAGGTAATCGAACACCGCGCTGGGATCGGCGGCCAGCAATGTGACCAGCGGCGCCAGCGGCCGGGCCAGCTGCGTCACCTCCAGCAGCAGCTTGCCGCTTTCGCTGTAATAGCGCAGCGCCGCCACCGTGCTGCCAGTCACCACCGGCACCCCGGCATTGGGGCCTTCTTCGGGGGTAAAGGTCGTGCGGCCGCGATAGGTGATCTCCACCCGCCCGGCCTGCACCAGCGGGTCCAGCGCGCCGGTATCGCCGTTGAACTGCAGCACCATCTTCGTGGCCGTGGTCGATACCAGATCGAAATCCTGCAGCTCGGTATAGCGGTAGAACCCCTGATTTCCCGCCAGCCAGCGAAACTTGGCCATATCGCTTCCCTTCCATGCCCCGAAACCGCCCATCAGGCGGCCTTGCACTGTCATATCCGCTTCTGTCGCAGCACCAAAGGGCAGAACTGTGGCACAGGCGGCAGCTGACCTGCAAAAACCGACATGCAATGTCGCCCGATGCAATGCCACCCCGCCGCCCCGCCGCCATCCTTCGGCCAAAAGGCAGGGAGTCCGCCATGAAAACCCATACCCGTGTTCTGGTCATCGGCGGCGGTGTCGTCGGCTGTTCGGTGCTTTATCACCTCACGAAACTCGGCTGGTCCGATGTGATGCTGGTCGAACGGTCCGAGCTGACCTCCGGCTCCACCTGGCATGCGGCGGGCGGCTTTCACACGCTGAACGGCGATACCAACATGGCCGCGCTGCAGGGCTATACCATCCGCCTTTATAAAGAACTGGAGGCGATCACCGGCATGTCCTGCGGGCTGCACCATGTCGGCGGCATCACCCTGGCCGATAACCCCGCCCGGTTCGAAATGCTGAAGGCCGAACGCGCCAAACACCGCTACATGGGGCTGGATACCGAAATCCTCGGGCCGGAGGAAATCGCCAAACTCACCGATGGCATGGTGAACCTGCAGGGCATCATCGGCGCACTTTACGATCCGCTGGATGGCCACCTTGACCCGTCCGGCACCACCCATGCTTATGCCAAGGCCGCGCGGATGGGCGGCGCCGAAATCGTGCTGCACAACCGCGTGCTGGAAACCAACCCCCGCCCCGATGGCAGCTGGGAGGTGGTGACGGAAAAGGGCACCATCATCGCCGAACATCTGGTCAATGCCGGCGGCCTGTGGGCGCGGGAAATCGGCGCCATGGCCGGCGTCTATCTGCCGCTGCTGCCGATGGCGCATCAGTATCTTGTCACCGATGACATTCCCGAAATCGTCAACTTCCTGAAAACCGGCCGCGAATTCCCGCATGTGATGGACCCGGGCGGCGAATCCTATCTGCGTCAGGAAGGCCGCGGCCTCTGCATCGGCTTCTACGAAAAGCCCTGCGAACCCTGGTCGCGCGATGCCACGCCGTGGAATTTCGGCCATGAGCTGCTGAACGAAGACTGGGACAAGATCGAGGATTCCGTCTCCTTCGCCTATCGCCGCTTCCCGGTGCTGGAACGCACGGGCGTCAAGCGGGTGATCCACGGCCCCTTCACCTTCGCCCCCGATGGCAACCCGCTGATCGGCCCGGTGCCCGGCCTGCGCAACTACTGGTCAGCCTGCGCCGTGATGGCCGGCTTCAGCCAGGGTGGCGGCATGGGTCTGGCGCTGGCGCAATGGATGATCGAAGGCGAGGTGGAGCGTGATCCGCGCGGCTTTGATGTGGCGCGCTTCGGCAGTTGGACAACGCCGGGCTATACCGTGCCCAAGGTGATCGAAAACTATCAGATGCGCTTCTCGGTCAGCTATCCGAACGAAGAACGCCCTGCCGCCCGCCCATTCCGCACCACGCCGATGTATGACATCTTCGATGGCATGAACGCCGTCTGGGGCCAGCAATACGGGCTGGAGGTGGTGAACTACCACGCCCTGCCGGGCGAGCCGCGCTATGAAACCCCCAGCTTCAAACGCTCCAACGCCTGGGAGGCGACCCGGGCCGAGGTGATGGCCCTGCGCAATGGCGTCGGCATCAACGAGCTGCAGAATTTCGGCAAGTATCTGGTCAAAGGCCCCAAGGCGCGCGACTGGCTTGATCACATCATGGCCGGCGCCATCCCGAAACCGGGCCGCCTGTCGCTGACCCCGATGCTGGCGGAATCGGGCAAGATCATCGGTGATTTCACCGTTTCCTGCCTGTCGGAGACCGAATTCCAGCTGACGGCCAGCTATGGCGCGCAGGGCTGGCATGGCCGCTGGTTCGAACAGCATCTGCAAGACGGGGTGACGGTCGAAAACATCTCTGACAGCCGCTCGGGCTTTCAGATCGCCGGCCCGAAGGCGCGCGATCTGCTGGCCCGCGTCACCCGCAGCGATGTGTCGGCCGAGGCGTTCCGCTTCATGGATGTGAAACCCATGACCGTGGGCATGGCGAAATGTCTGGTGCAGCGCGTCAGCTATACCGCCGATCTGGGCTTTGAAATCTACTGCGATCACATGAGCGTGCGGCAGCTGTGGCAAACCCTGTGGGATGCCGGGCAGGAGCTGGGCCTGCGCCCCTTCGGCATGCGGGCGATGATGTCGCTGCGGCTGGACAAATGGTTCGGCAGCTGGGGCCGCGAATTCAGCCCCGATTATACGCCCGCCGAAACCGGGCTGGATCGCTTCATCCGCTGGAACAAGGATTTCATCGGCAAGGCCCCGGCGCTGGCCGAGAAAGAGACCGGGCCGAAGCGGCGGCTGGTGTCTTTCGTGGTCGATGCCACGGATGCCGATGTGGTGGCATGGGAGCCGATCTGGCTGGATGGCGCCGTGGTCGGCTATTGCACCTCGGGCGGGTTCAGCCACTGGATGGGCAAATCCGTCGCCATGGGTTTCCTGCCCGCCGAAAGCGTGCAGGACGGGCTGGCCTGCGAGATCGAGATTCTGGGCGAACGCCGCGCCGCCACCGTGCATCTGGCCCCGCTGTGGGAGGATGGCGGCCGGATGCGCGGCTGATCTGGCCGGTTTTCATGCGCTCCGGCCTCTGTCATCCTGTCCCGACAGAGGCCAGACGCAAACCCTACGGGAAACCGACGCAAGCATGACACTGCTGATCCTGATCCTGGCTGCCGGGTCATCCTCGCGGATGCGCGGCGCCGACAAACTGCTGGAACAGGTGGCGGGCGAACCGCAGCTGCGCCGCATCACCCGCTTTGCGCTGACCAGCGGTTGCCCTGTGCGGGTGGTTCTGCCACCCGACCGCCCCCTGCGCGCCGCCGCCTTGCAGGGGCTGGATGCCGAGGTGATTCAGGCCCCGGATGCCGCGCAGGGCATGTCAGCCTCGCTGCGCCGGGGCGCGGCATGCTGGCCGGGCGCCTTGATGATCCTGCCCGCCGACATGCCGGAAATCGACGCGGATATGATCGCGCATCTGATTGATATTCATCACGAAAACAGAACCCTGATCCTGCGGGGCGCGGCCATGGGCAGGCCCGGACATCCGGTGATCCTGCCCGCCGATCTGCTGCCCGCCGTACAGGATCTTGCAGGCGACGAAGGCGCGCGCCGCCTGCTGGCGCGCCACCCCGATCGGCTTCAGCTGGTCGATCTGCCAGGGCGCGCCGCCCTGACCGATCTGGATACACCCGAAGACTGGCAGGCCTGGCGATCCGCGCAGGATCGCTGACCGCCGATCAATGCACCTTGGGGCGCAGGAACACCCGCGCCTCATCCTTGCGCAGGCTGCGGCGCGCGGCAAGATATTGCAGGGTCGGCGCCTGTAAGTCTGGAAAAAGCGCAAGCAATTCATTGCGTTGCGCATCATCCAGCCCGGCCTTCGACAGATCGCCCGGCTGAAAGCTTTCGCTCCAGCAACCTTCAGACCGGATGATTTCATGCTGATCGAACATGATCTGGTAATAGCTGATCCCCTCGGGCGTTGCCCGGCTGATCCCGGGCTGCCCCAGCAGATGCGCCGCCGCCACCAGCACCTCATGTTCGCCAAACAGCGCCACAGCGCGCGGCCCGGTCATCAGCATCCGGTGTTGCGGGCTGACCATCATATCGCGCTGCGGCATCCCTTCGGCCAGCGCGGCAAAGCGGATCAGCACCGGCGCGAAATTGGGCTGCACCTGCAGATCTTCGGGCGCGATCATCCGCCGCCCGATCCAGCGGATCGGCTGCCAGCCATTGTCGCGGGTCAGCACCATATCGCCGGGAACCAGCCGGTCCACCGGCACCTCACCACGCTCCGTCAGAATATGCGTGCCAGATGTGAAACAGGGCATCACAACCTCCGCAGTTTGGAAAATTTCGGAAATACAAAGGGTTCTGCCCCGCACTGCGGATATGGCAGATCACGTTTCCCGGTCATCACTCGTAAAAGCATCATTCATTAACTCCTTCCCAAAATCCCCGGCCCGGCGCGACGGACCATGGCCACCCCCGAACGGGACCGGCCAGAAAGATACCGGCAGCCAACGACAAACTGCCCTGCATCCGGAAAATACCCGGGCTGCACCGCATTGCCGTTTTCGCCGGGGGCAGCCCAACTGCCCCTTGACCCCTATCTTTCCCGTCACACCCCGGTCGGACATGCTGTGTTCTGTGCCGACCGCTTCGCCCTGGATAAAGCCCCCTTACCTGCAGGTCATGCACGGCAGACATGGCTAAAGAATGAACAGGCAAGACAGAATTGCGTCGAAACCCGCGCAGTTCTGTGGCGATGGCCTGAAGACCCACAAACGAAAGGGGCCCCCGAAGGAGCCCCTTTGTCAACGGCCCCCTTGCGGCGGCCGGTGCTGCATAACTCAGTGCGTCAGCAGGCGCGCCTCGAATTTCTTCAGGGTGCGGCGTGCGGCGGTATAGGAGTCGCGGCCTTCGGCGGTTTTCAGATCGGGGAACAGTTCAAAGATCTCGTTCCGCTGGGCATTGCCCATGCCTTTCAGGGTGTAATCGCCGGGCTGGAAGCTTTCGGTCCAGGCGCCGTTCGACAGAACCACTTCGTGACGGTCGAACATGAAGTGCAGATAGGTGGTGCCCATGCTTTCCACCTCGTGCACGCCCTTGCCCGCCACCAGATGCTTGGCCGCCACCAGAACCTCGTGTTCGTCGAAATACAGCGCCGTGCGGTCGTTGGAGACCAACATGCGGTGGTTCGGCGATACCATCATGTCACGCTCCGGCAGGCCATTGCCCAGGCTGCCGCGGCGGATCAGGATCGGTTTCAGATGCGGGTTCAGCGACAGATCCTGCCAGGACAGCTTCTTGGCCCCGACCCAGCGAATGGTCTGGATGCCATTGTCACGGGTGATGACCTTGTCACCGGCCTTCAGCGATTCCACCGGAACCTCGCCCCGCGGGGTGGCAATCAGCGCGCCGGGGGTAAAGCAGGGCACGATTTCTTCGATGTTGGTATAGGTCAGCGAGCTGGTCACATTGCCGTCGGCATCGAGGAACTGCACGGTGCCATCGGTGCCATTGCCTTCGGCATCCGGCACCTGATCGACGATGCGGAACGGGCCGGTGCCGCGCAGATCCAGGATATCGTAATCATCGCCGCCGCCGCCACCGTTGACAGTGTCATTGCCGCCAAAGCCGGAATTGCCCACCACGAAGGTGTCGCGATCATCGCCGCCATAGTAAATGGCCGTGCCGCCCGAGTGATAGATCAGGTCATTGCCCGCGCCGGCTTCGACGGTATCTTCGCCAAGGCCCGCATCAATCGTATCATTGCCGGCGCCTGCGCGGATGTAATCATCGTTGCCCGTGGTACCCGGCAGGATTGCATCATTGGCATCGACCCGGTCGCCATCCGGATCGCCGGTATAGCCCACGTCGATGTAATCATTGCCAGCGCCGCCATCCACATAGCCGTCGCCCACCGGCGGCGCGGTGCCATCGCCCACGGTCACGTTGACAGTGCCGGTATCGGTGCCGCCATTGCCATCGGTCACGGTGTAGGAAATCGTGGTCTCGCCGCTGAAATCAGCGTCGGGCGTGAAGGTGATGGTGCCATCCGGATTGACCGTGACAGTGCCATTGGGCGAGGTGGGCGTGCCGTCGATGGTGAGCGGGTCGCCATCCACATCGGTGTCATTCGCCAGAACCGGAATGGTGACAGGAGTGCCGAGGCCGGTGGTGGCCGCATCATCATTGGCGGTCGGATTGTCGTTCACCGGGTTCACGGTGACCGTTACCGTCGAAGTGCCGGTGTTGCCGTTCGGATCGGTGACGGTATAGGTGATGGTGTCTTCGCCGTTGAAATCCGGGTTCGGGGTATAGGTGATCGACCCGTCATCATTCACGGTCACGGTGCCGTTGTTCGACGACCCGCCGGTGACCGTCAGGTCATCGCCATTCGGATCGGTGTCATTGTCCAGCACCGGGATGGTGACCGGGGTATCTTCGTCGGTCACTGCCGTATCGGGCTGCGGGTTCGGATCATCGTTATATTCGTGATTGTCGACGGTATCCGAGAAGGTCGCGAATTCAACAGTGCCGTTGAAATGCTGGTTCAGGTTGTTCACCGCGCCGGGCGTGGAATTGGTCTGGCCCGCGCCGATGATCCACTGCTGGTTCATGTAGGACGAGGATTGATCCATCGTCAGCCCGGCCGGGGTATTGCCGTAATCGCCGGTGTCCTGGGTGAAATTGTCGATGACGATGCCGCCGCCCTTTTCCGCATCCCAGGAATAGGACACGCGGATCAGATCGCCTTCATTGGCGAAACCTACATCGGTTTCAAAGCTGTAGTTGCCGCCTTCACCGCTTTCATGGGTGATGCGCAGGGTGCCGTCTTCCAGCCGTTCCATGCGGAAGCCGCCATCGGTGGTGCCGGTGCTGTCGCGCGAGATGATGGTCTCGGTGCCTTCCGACTCATGGCCGATGGTGAATTTGATATCCAGCGTGCCGCGATCCATCTGGAACACGTCATCGCGCAGGATCTTGACCACGTCATCCTGGCCATCAAGAACGGCGCGTTCGCCATCCGAGGCCGCGCCATTCAGATAATATCCATCCTGAGCGCCGTTGCCGAGAGCGGAGTCATGCGCCGTCGTTCCGAGGTCGTTCAGATTATAATGAGCAAAAACCGGCATTCGTCACATCCTATCCCAACAGGGCCCGCAGGCCACGATCTACGCGAGGGCCCAAAACCCCCAGTCCAAGACGCGGTCCGAAACATTCGGGCCCTGCGCCGAGCGACCGATCCGCCAGTCGGACTTCTTCGGCCAGGCCTGCAATCGTCGGGATACAAGAACCAGGACCACCGAAAGCGGCAGCCGAACCCTTTACCAAAAAACCCGAAACGATGCAGCCCTTCCGAAACACCAAAGTGCCTTGCGGCACCCTACCCCTGACGACCGCCCCCACGGCCAACATCTCACCCAGAGAGATGTATTCTACATACCTTTAGTCAGGTGTTCCGAAAAGTGCAAAAATTGAGGCAAAGCGGGGTGGTGGCATCCAGATCACGGCCAAGGGGGGCCAGATGTGGCGGGCCAGCGGGGCAGTTTGTTTCCATCAAAATGACGATCTGGCAGGATGACCCAAGGGAAGGATGCGGTTAAGCGGGTTAAAAGGGGGAAAATGCAGATCCCTGGCCCAGGATTGTTTCCGTAAGGCCAATGCCCCATTCATGCCCCATTCTGTTAACCTCTATCTTCTTTCTGCCGTATTCTTTTTGCTTTGCTGCCTTGATTGCAAAAACGGCCGTTCACGGCACAGCACCAATCCCACGGGTTCCGGGCGGATAGATCGAAGTTAAGCATCTGTTAATCCGGCAGGCCTGACGAATCAGCGCGCAGGCCGGTGGGGGTGCAGGGTCAATAGGTCAGCAAAAGCCGGTCGCGGACCTGCTCTCCCTCCATGGTCTGGCCGCCCATCTGAAAGCGGCGCAGCATCGAACGGCCGATATTCACCATGATTTCCTGGGTGAACAGGCCCTCGGGCGGCGAGATCTCG
The DNA here is from genome assembly GCA_034519525.1 of Gemmobacter sp. Taxonomy (GTDB): domain Bacteria; phylum Pseudomonadota; class Alphaproteobacteria; order Rhodobacterales; family Rhodobacteraceae; genus Gemmobacter. The sequence goes on from JAXHOJ010000066.1 coordinate 14,890, forward strand.
CAATCGACACCGCCGGATTTCTTGGTCCCGTCGATGCTGAGCGCGACATGGACGCCGCGGCGGCGGCAGTCTTCGATGGCGGTGAACAGATCCGGCAGGCTGAAGGCCTGCGCGCCATAAAGGATGGTCTGGGAAAAGCTGTAGGGCGGATCGCAGTACACCAGATCACCGGGCCGCGCCCGTGCCATTGCCTCGCGGTAATCCAGCTGATCGAACTGCACACCGCGCAGCCGGGCGTGCCACAGATCGACGCGGCGGGCAAAGGCGGCGGGCTTGATCGGCGGATGGCTGCCGCAGGGGGTGGACATATGGCCATCCCGCCGCCGGAAACGCACCACCCCGCCATAACAGGCCCGGCACAGGAACAGCAGATCCGCGCCATTGGGCGCCGCGTTATACCCGGCCTTGACGGTTTCATAGGCCGCCACCCTGTCACCCGCGTGAAAGGCCTGCCAGCGGTCGGCATACCAGGCTTTCAGCCGGTCAGGATCAGCGGCCAACGCCTGCCAGATCTGCACCAGCGGGCCGAAGATATCCGATCCGAAGCCGCGCCCCGGCGCCAGAACCGCCATCACCCCGCCCGCCCCCAGAAAGGGTTCGTGATACATCTGCATGTCGGCCGGGAAATGCGCGATGATGTCATGCGCGAATTTCTGTTTGCTGCCGACCCATTTCAGCAGCTGGGTCTTGAAGGGCGGCACGGGGCCACGCAACGGAACGGCGGTCAGATCTGGCAGGGCGGGCGGGCGGTTCATCCTGTGGCCTGCCTGTTCCCTGCGGGATCGGCGCGGAAGATGCGCCGAAGAAATCTGGTGCGGGTGGTCGGACTCGAACCGACACTCCTTGCGGAAACAGAGTTTGAGTCTGTCGCGTCTACCATTCCGCCACACCCGCCGAATATGCCCCATGGTAGTGGCCCGCCTGCAAGGCGGACCGGGGTGCGTCTTTCTATATCCGCGCAAACGGGGGCTGTTCAAGCCCCAGATCACGCCAAAGGCCGTTCAACTGCGGCGCGTTACAGGCTGCGGGCGGCGAAGGTATCGCATTGCCCCATATCGCCGCTGCGGTAGCCGCGCATGAACCATTCGCCCCGCTGTTTCGAGGTGCCATGGGTAAAGGTATGCGGCATCGGTGTCTGGCCCGCATTGCGTTGCAGCGTGTCATCGCCGATCTGATGGGCGGCATTCACCGCCTCTTCCAGATCGCCCGCCTCCAGCGTGCCCAGCATGGCCTGCGCCTGTTGGGCCCAGATGCCGGAAAAGCAATCAGCCTGCAGTTCGATCAGCACCGAAATGGCATTGCTTTGCGCCTGGCTGGATTGCTGGCGGATCCGGTTCGCCTCGCCCAGGATGCCCAGCTCGTCCTGCACGTGATGCGCCACCTCATGGGCCACCACATAGGCGGCAGCGAAATCACCCCCTGCGCCCAGCTGGCGCGACATGGTGGTGAAGAAGGCGGTATCGAGGTAGATCTTCTGATCGCCCGGGCAGTAGAACGGCCCGGTGGCGCCGCTGGCCCCGCCGCAGGGCGAGCGGGTGACACCCTTGTACAGCACCAGAACCGGCGGCTGATAGGGCTGGCCTGCCTGTTCGGGCAGCACGCGGGCCCAGACCACCTCGGTATCGGCCAGAACGACCGAGACGAACTGCCCGGCCTGTTCATCGGCCTGCGTCAGCTCGACTGGCTGGCCGCCCTGCCCCCCACCTTGCCCATTACCGCCATCCTGCAGAAGCGGGGTGACGTCGATGCCGAAGACATAGCCGATCAGCAGAACCGCGATCACGCCGACGCCACCGATGGCGCCGCCCCCGGCGCGGCCCATCCGGCGGCGGTCTTCGATATTGCCGCTGCCGCGGCGGCCTTTCCATTGCATGATCCCGTCCCCCTGCGCCCAGTGCCGGGCGCCATCTGCCGCAGCATAGCCCGGCCTTCACACCGGCGTGAAGCCAAACGCGCGCCGCCGCGCAAGGTTCCGCAAGGGCATGGGCGGAATGCCAGGGTGACCGCGGCGCCACAGCCCCGGCCTGCCCTGCAGATTTGCACAGAAGCGTGTGTTTCCCCCGCCTGCGCCGCGCTTTATGCTGTGATCCGGCCGGACGACGGCGCAGCTGCCACGAGGTGTTTCATGTATCGCAACCGCCTGATTGCCGGTTTTGCCGCGGCGGGCTCTGCCCTGCTGCTGCTGGGGGCGCTGGCCTTTCAGTATATCGGCGGGCTGGCCCCCTGTGCGCTGTGCATCTGGCAACGCTGGCCGCATCTGGTGGCGGTAGCCATCGGGGTGCTGTTCGTGCTGCTGGGCTGGCGCTGGCTGCTGCTGCTGGGCGCGCTGGCGGCGGCGGCTTCGGCGGCGATCGGGGTGTTTCATGTCGGCGTCGAACAGGCCTGGTGGGAGGGGCTGCAATCCTGCACCGGCAATTCCATCGCCGGGCTGAACACGGCGGATCTGCTGAACCCGGCGGTGGATGTGGCCCCGGTGGCGCGCTGCACCGATATTGCCTGGGCGATGTTCGGCATTTCAATGGCGGGCTGGAATGTGCTGATCTCGGCCGGGCTGGCGGTGATCTGGCTGCTGGCGCTGCGGCAAAGGTAAAGCGGGCAGAAGAAAGGGGGCTGCCGCCCCCTCTTGCGCCTGCGGCGCAATTCACCCCTGCGGGTATTTTTGCCAAGAGGAAGATCAGCCGAACAGGCGGTGATGTTCCTGAATGGCGAAACGGTCGGTCATGCCCGCCACATAATCGGCCACCACGCGGGCGAGCGCGGTTTCATCCGCCGCCGCCGCCACATCCTCGCGCCATTCTTCCGGCAAGAGGCCGGGCTGGTTGAGGAACAGCGGAAAGAGATCGTCGAGCATCGCCGTCACCTCGGCCCGCATCTTCACCACCGAAGGCGCGCGATACATGCGGTGGAACAGGAAGCTGCGCACGGCCTTGAGTTCCTGATACAGCGGTTTGGAAAAGCGGATGATCGTCGTGCCCATCAGGCGGATGTCCTCGACCGAGCGCGGCTGCGCCGCGGCCAGCCGGTTCTGCGCCACGGCGATCACATCCTCGACCATGCGGCCAAAGACCCGGCGCAGGGCCTCATGCCGCCGGCGCATCGGGTCCAGCCCGGGATAGAGCCTGTCCACCTCGTCAAAGGCCGGGGCCGGTGACGGGCAGGTCCATCAGATCGTCCTCGGTGAACAGGCCCGAGCGCAGCCCGTCATGCAGATCATGGTGCGAATAGGCCACGTCATCGGCAATCGCCGCCACCTGCGCCTCGGCGCTGGCATGGGTGTGCAGCTCCAGATCCCATTGCGCGTTCACCTCGGCCAGCGCATAGGGCAGCGGCGCGCCCGCATGTTTGGCATCGGCATGGGGGCCGATCAGCGGGCCATTATGCTTGGCGATGCCCTCCAGGCTTTCCCAGGTCAGGTTCAGCCCGTCGAAATCGGCATAATGCCGTTCCAGCCGGGTCACGATGCGCAGGGCCTGCGCATTGTGGTCAAAGCCGCCATAGGGCGCCATCAGCCGCGCCAGCGCATCTTCGCCGGTATGGCCGAAGGGCGTATGGCCCAGATCATGCGCCAGCGCGATACATTCGGCCAGATCGGTGTTCAGCCCCAGCACCCCCGCAATGGTGCGCGCCACCTGCGCCACCTCGATCGTATGGGTCAGGCGGGTGCGGTAATAATCGCCCTCATGTTCGACAAAGACCTGGGTCTTGTGCTTCAGCCGCCGGAAGGCCGAGGAATGGATGATCCGGTCGCGGTCGCGCTGAAAGGGCGACCGGAAGGTGGACATGCCTTCCGGCATGGCGGCGCCCGCGCGAGGCTTCGGGCTGGCAGGCAAAGGGGGCAAGCATCGGGGTCATCGGTTCTTGTTTCATGGCCTTCGCTGCACCTATATGTGAAAACCCCATGAAGGCTAAGGCAAATCACGGGTCCAATCGGACCCATGAAACCTGAACCCCCGCCGATGCCCGCCTACCGCGTGACCGACCGCGCCTTTGCCCGGCTGGCCGAAATTGCCGAGATGACCGGGGCGCAGAAGCCGCTGCGCGTGGCGGTCGATGGCGGCGGCTGTTCGGGCTTTCAGTATGACATCCGGCTGGATGATCCGGCGGGCGATGATCTGGTTCTGCAAAAGGACGGCCAGTCGGTGCTGGTTGATCCGGTTTCGCTGCCGTTTCTGGACAATGCGGTGATCGATTTCACCGACGAGCTGATCGGCGCGCGGTTTGTGATCCAGAACCCCAATGCCAGTTCCAGCTGCGGCTGCGGCACATCCTTTTCGATGTAAGTCTTTGCGATGCGAACCGGCCTCAGGCCGGTTTGCGCTGCTGGCTGTGCACCAGCCAGAGACCGGAGCCGACCACCAGCGCCGTGCCCAGCCAGATATGCGGGCCGGTGCTTTCGCCAAAGACGGCATGGCCCAGAACCACCATCCAGATGAATTGCAGATTGGCCAGTTGCAGCACGATATAGGCGGGCAGCAGGCGGACGATCACCACCATCAGCCAGCGGGTCGAGACCAGGAACAGGGTATAGACCGCCAGCAGCGCCAGATCGGCCGGGGCCATCGGCTGCCAGACCAGCGGCAGCAGGCAGGCGCCCAGGATCAGGCAGGCCAGCTGTGCATAGAACACCTGCGCCATGGCATGGGTATGGCTGCGGCAGATCCGGCGCGACAGCACGATGGAGGCAGAGCCGGACAGGCTGGCGGCAAGGCCGATCCAATGCCCGGCTGACAATGCACCGGGGCCAGCGGGCAGCATGGCAACCATGCCCAGCACGCCAAGCGCCAGCGCGCCCCAGACCGCCTGCCCCAGCCTTTCGCGCAGCACCAGCCCCGACAGGATGGCGGCAAAGACCGGCATGATGGCGATGAACAGGAACACCTCGGAAAAGGCGAGGTAGCGCAGGGCGTAGAAGAAACAGACGGTGCTGAGCGCCCCCAGCGCCGAGCGCAGCGCCAGCAGACGTGGCGCGCCGGTGGACAGGATGCGCGGCGCCTGCCCTGCCCCCGCCAGCAGCAGGCCAAGCCCGACCGCCAGCGCGCCGGACAGCGCCATCAGCTGTGGCGCGGCGTAGCTGCCGATCAGATCCTTGGCGATGGCATCGGCGCTGACCGACAGCAGCGTGTTGAACACGGTCAGTGCCGCCCCCAGAAGCGCAGTGCGGCGGATCTGCAGCCCGGCGGCAAGCATGGCTGTCATGCACCGGCACGCTGCAGGGGCACCGGGCCGCAGAAGGGCACGGACGCACGGGCGAAAGCGGCAAAGAAGCGCTGGAAATAAGGGGTTTCCGCCCCGGCATCGGCCTGCGCCACAGCCTGCGGCGACAGGCGGCCCAGACAGGCAACCCGCATCGCCGCGTAATCGCTGCTGCGCGTGGCGCCCAGCGACAGCAGGGCCTGCGACCATTCCCGCAGGGGCGAAATCATGTTCCGGGGCAAACTGAACTGCATGGGACCAACCGGGTAGCTGTCACTGAAACCTTGGCCTCCATTTGCGTCGATCAACCAGCGATTGACAAGATAATTATGATACGCGTCAGAGGAATCAGCGCAGGGCAAAGCCTCGATCCGGAACTGTGCCGCCTCTGCCTCCAGATGCTGGCGCCACAGGGCGGGTTGCGGCAGGCCGACAAAGCGCAGCGCGAGACATACTTCTGCCAGAAGATCGCCGTTGCCGTCGAGATGCGCAAGACAGCCCAGCAGGTGCAAAGAGTCGCAGGCGGGTTGCGGCAGATCCAGCGGCTGGCGACCGTAATCCGACAGATAGAACACCACATGCAGCAGATCATAGGCGGCGCGCGGATTGGGGATCGCGAAAGCCTCGCTCTGGCTGATGAAGCCCAGCAGCCGCGCCTCCAGCCCCGGCATGTCAGCCCTTTGGCCTGCCCGCGCCAGCAGCAGCCGGGTTTCGGCGCGTTGCAGATCGTTCACCTCGGTCTGCGGCCAGCCTGCGGCCATGATCCAATCGGCCAGACCGGCGGATTTGCCGCCCGGATAGCCCAGAGCCTCAAGCGAGAGGGTCAGCGACAGCAGCATCCGGTAGTATTGCGGATGAAAGGCCAGCTGGGCCGCGATCGCGTCATAAAAGGGCTCATAAACCGCCAGCGCCAGATCGGGCAGCTTGCGGTTGCAGGCGGCCAGGATGCCCAGCAGTTCGGCATTTTCCTTCAGCCAGAAGGCATCGCCCGGGCGGCGGCGATGGCGCGCGAAAGCGGCCAGCAGCGGCGCCACTTGCCCCGGCGCAGTGGTGGCGCGGGCATGGCTGGAAAAGCGCACGACATTGGACATCTGATCTTCCGGGCCCGGCAGCGAGTGGCTTGGCCCGCCCCCGCCGCCGGGCATCTGACGGCGGGGGCGGGCTGGCAGATCAGTTGGAGCAGGGCATCAGGGCGGCAGCAGCGCCCAGAACCATATCCGTGCCCTCGATGTTGGAGCAGGGCATCAGATCGGCGGCAACGCCGGTTTCGATGTTGGAGCAAGGCATCAGGGCAGAAGCCCCGCCCAGCACCATTTCGGTGCCCTCGATATTGGAGCAGGGCATCAGATCAGCCCCCATGCCCATCATCATATCCGAGACGGCAAGGGTTTCGACAGCGGCGGCGGTTTGGCGAAGGGCGCTCATGGATATCTCCTCGGTTGAGCGAAAACTGACCCAACGGTTGCGCCACTTCATTGATTTTACAAACGAATTTGCATCCACAATTTGCGCGCCGATTTATCCACATCCAAAGCGCCATGCAACCTTCGGCGGCATCGGCGAGATTTTTCACCCCTGCCCCTTATCCACACGCGCCAGAGGCGAAACTTATCCACATCGGCGCCAGCTCAGGATGATTCGCAAATGTTAACAGGGTGTTAAATTCTCCGTCGCCACTCTGCCAGCACCCGGCCTTGCCATCATGGCCCCGGCTTGCGATAGACTGAGACCAGGCCCGCCGGGGGCCGCAAGCTGCGCCGGAGGGGCCATGAAGATCGCCACGTTCAACATCAACGGCATCAAGGCCCGGATCGAGGCGCTGCCCCGCTGGCTGGAGGCCGCCCGCCCCGATGTGGTGGCGCTGCAAGAGATCAAATCGGTGGATGAAGGCTTCCCGCGCGAGATGTTCGAGGATCTGGGCTGGCGGGTGGAAACCCATGGCCAGAAGGGATTCAACGGGGTGGCCATCCTGTCGCGCCTGCCGCTGGAGGATGTGACGCGCGGCCTGCCGGGCGACGAGGCCGACGAACAGGCGCGCTGGATCGAGACGACGGTGATCGGGGAAAAGCGGGCGGTGCGGCTGTGCGGGCTGTATCTGCCCAATGGCAACCCCGTCAGCTTCGATGCCGATGGGCGGCCGGAGGCGGTGGGGAAATACGGCTACAAGCTGTCGTGGATGGCGCGGATGCACGCCCGCGCCGCCGATCTGCTGCGTGGCGAAGAGCCGGTGGTGATGGCGGGCGATTACAACATCATCCCACAGGCCGAAGATGCGGCCAAACCCGAAGCCTGGCGGCAGGATGCTTTGTTCCTGCCCGAAAGCCGCGCGGCCTTTCGCCGGATTCTGAACCTTGGGTTTGCCGAGGCCTTCCGGCTGCGCGAAACCGGGCCGGGGCATTACAGTTTCTGGGATTATCAGGCCGGTGCCTGGGAACGGAACAATGGCATCCGCATTGATCACCTGCTGCTGTCGCCGCAAGCCGCGGATCTGCTGCAGGATGTGCGCATCGACCGCGAAGTGCGCGGACAGGAAAAACCCTCAGACCATGTTCCGGTCTGGATCGAGCTTGACGCCTGATCCACAGACGCCAGACCGGCACCACAGGAAAGGCCAGAAATGACCACTGGAATGACCATGGGGCAGATGTCGATCCTTGCCATTCTGGCCCTGACAGTGGCGGCCTTTCTTTACGGGCGCTGGCGGCATGATGTGGTGGCGCTGGGGGCGCTGGTCGCCACGGTTCTGGCAGGGCTTGTGCCCACGGCAGAGGCGTTTGACGGCTTTGGCCATCCGGCGGTCATCACCGTGGCCTGCGTTCTGGTGCTGAGCCGGGCGCTGCAGGTGACGGGGGCGGTGGATGTGCTGGCGCGGCGGGTCATACCGCCGGGGGGCGGGCCTGCCAGGGTTCTGGTGGTGCTGTGCGGGCTGGGGGCCTTTCTGTCCTGCTTCATGAACAATGTGGGGGCGCTGGCGCTGCTGATGCCGCTGGCACTGCAGCTGGCACCGCGCGTCGGGCTGACGCCGGGGCGGCTGCTGATGCCGCTGGCCTTTACCACCGTGCTGGGCGGGACCGTCACGCTGATCGGGACGCCGCCCAACCTTATCATCGCGGGCCTGCGCGAACGGACGGGCGCCGAACCCTTCGGCATGTTCGATTTTACGCCGGTGGGGCTGGCGGTGACGGTTGTAGGCGTGGCCTTCATCGCGCTGGTGGGTTGGCGGCTGGTGCCGCTGCGCAATGGCACCGGGGCTGACAGCTTTGACGCCGGCGCCTATATGACCGAGCTTCTGGTGCCCGAAGGTGCCAAGGCCATCGGCCAGACCTTGGCCGATGTGGAAGCCCGGCTGCAGGATATCGGAGGGCAGATCGTGGCGCTGGAACGGCGCGGCATCTATATTCCCGCCCCCCGGCAGACACGCGCCATCGAAAGCGGCGACATTCTGGTGATCGAGGGCGAGGTGGGCGCGCTGATCGACACCGCGATGCCGCTGGGCCTGAAGCTGGCGGCGCGGGCGCCGGATGTGGTGGATGCCGTGGCCCGCCCCACCGAAGAGCTGCTGCTGCGCGAATATGTGGTGCGCCCTGACAGCCCTGTGGCCGGGGCCACGGCGGCCGATCTGGAGCTGCGCTCGCGCCACGGCATCAACCTGCTGGCGGTGTCGCGGGGCGGGCAGCGGGCGGCGGTGCGGCTGCGGGCCTGGCGCATCCGGTCGGGGGATGTGCTGCTGCTGCAGGGCGCGGCCGAGGCACTGGCGGGGTTTGTGCAGGATGCACGGCTGGTGGCGCTGGCGCCGCGCGATCTGCGGCTGCCCGATCCGGCAAAGGCGCTGACGGCAACTCTGGTGATGGCGGCGGCGGTATTGGGGGCGGCCAGCGGCTTTGTCGCGCCGGAGCTGGCCTTTGCCTGCGGCCTGCTGGCAACCATGGTGCTGCGCACCCTGCCTTTGCGCGACATCTATGACAGCATCGACTGGCCGGTGATCGTGCTGCTGGCAGCGATGATGCCGGTGGCGGCAGCGATGGAAACCACCGGGGCGGCGGCGCTGATTGCCGAAGTGCTGATGCAAAGCATGGCGCGTGGCCATCCGGTGATCGCGCTGATCCTGCTGATGGCCGTGACCATGACCCTGTCGGATGTGATGAACAATGCGGCCACGGCGGCGGTGATGGGGCCGATTGCGCTGGGATCGGCGGCGGCGCTGGGGGTGAACCCGGATGCCTATCTGATGGCCGTGGCGCTGGGGGCCTCGTGTTCCTTCCTGACGCCCATCGGGCACCAGAACAATACGCTGATCCTTGGCCCCGGCGGCTTTCGCTTTGGCGATTACTGGCGCCTTGGGCTGCCGCTGGAGCTGATTGCGCTGGTGGTGGGCGTGCCTGCGATCCTTTGGGCCTTTCCGCTTCAGCCATAGCGCTGCGCCGTCACATCATGGGCATAAAGCCAGTCGAAGCGTTTCAGCGGCGCGGCCGGGGCGATCCGGCTGGCCAGGCGCAGGCCCAGATGCGCCACGTCGCGCAGCGGGCTGGACAGGTGATAGTTGCGGGCATTGCCATTGGCCGCCGCCACGATCCGGGCGCAGCGGTCGGCGCGGGCGGCACGATAGGCGGCGAGCGCCGCATCGCCCGGCCCATGCGCGGCCAGCAGTTCGGCCAGCACCCAGGCATCTTCCAGCGCCATATTCGCCCCCTGCGCCAGAAATGGCAGCGTCGGATGGGCGGCATCGCCCAGGATGGCGGCAAACCCTTCGGGCAGCACACGGCCCCAATGTTCGGCCACCGGATGGCGGAACAGGCCCCAGAGCCAGACATCCTGCGCCTGATCCAGCCAGTTGCGCACACGGGGATTGAAGGTTTCAAAGGCCAGCCGCAGCGAGATCGGATCATCGCGGGTGTTCCAGCCCTCTTCGACCCAGCGGTTGCGCTCCTCGACCGCGACGATGTTGCGCAGGCTGCCGCCCCGCAGCGGATAGCTGACCAGATGCCGCCCCGGCCCCATATGCACCTCGGCCACCGGGCGGGCGCCCGGCTCGCAAGGGATAACGCAGCGCCAGGCCACCTGCCGGGTGAAGAAGGGCGCCACCTTGCCATTCAGCGCCGCCCGCAGCGGCGAGTGCAGACCATCGGCCCCGATCAGCAGCGCGGGCGTGAATTCGGCGCCCTGCTGGCTGCGCAGCCGCGGCCGCGCGCCTGACAGATCCACCTGTTCGATGCGCTGCAGCAGGCGGATCTGCACCCCCGCCGCCCGCGCACCTTCGGCCAGAAGGGCGATCAGATCGGCGCGGTGCAGCAGGTGCCAGCCCATGCCGGGGCGCAGCCTTGCCAGATCCATGGTCAGCACCGGATCGCCATCCAGCCCGTCGCGCAGTTCCACCCCCTGCGACCGCATCGACGCCGCTTCCAGCGCCGGGCCAAGACCCAGCGCACGCAGCACCGTGGCGCCGTTGGGGGTGATCTGCAGCCCGGCCCCCACCTCGCGGATGGCCTCGGCCTGTTCCAGCACGGTGACTTCGGCGCCCTGCAGCGCCAGCGCCCGCGCCAGCGCCAGACCGGCGACCCCTGCCCCCAGAACCGTGACCTCTGCCCCCTTCAGCCGCATCGCACCCTCCGATACACAAACGCCGGACCTGTCGGCCCGGCGTAACCCTGCGACAGGCGCAGGTGCAAGTCATTCTGCTGCGGTCAATCGTCACCCATGCCAGCGGCGATCTGTCATCAGCAGGCGATCAGCCGTTGCATCCGACCGCGCGGATGCAATCCGCCGTCACACCCGATCGCGGATGCGATCAATCGTCCCACCCGATCGCGCAGGCGATCAATCCTCCCGGTGCACCTTTTCGCGCCGCTCGTGCCGTTCCTGGGCTTCCAGCGTCATCGTGGCAATCGGGCGCGCATCCAGCCGCTTCAGGCTGATCGGCTCGCCCGTCATCTCGCAATAGCCGTATTCGCCATTCGTCGATCCGGCGCAGGGCCGCGTCGATCTTGGAGACCAGCTTGCGCTGCCGGTCGCGGGTGCGCAGTTCCAGCGCGCGGTCGGTTTCCTCGCTGGCGCGGTCGGCCAGATCGGGCACATTGCGGGCGCTGTCATGCAGATTGTCGATGGTCTCGGCGCTCTGGTCCAGCAGTTCCTGCTGCCAGACCAGCAGCTTGCGGCGGAAATATTCCAGCTGGCGGTCGTTCATGAACGGCTCGTCTTCGGCGGGACGATAATCGTCGGGCAGGAAAGACTTCGGCCTTCATCGCTGCTCTACTCCAGACGTCCGGACGCGTCCGACAGCGTTGACACTCTGCCATGGCGGCGCGTCCCGTGTGGCGGTCACTCCTAACGGAAGGCGCAAGCATTGTCACTAGCAGTTGCGACGAATTGATCGCGCCGCTACGGTCTGTTGCGATCCTGCCCAGAAAGAGCCAGCCCGTGATGAAATTCGCCTCTACCTCCAGCTTATGTGGCCTCAGATGACCTGATGGTTGCGGTCAATGCGGCCGTCGCGCTGCAGCGCCCGCTTCTGGTCAAGGGCGAACCCGGCACCGGCAAGACCGAACTGGCGCGGCAGGTGGCGGCGGGTCTGGGCCTGCCGATGATCGAATGGCACATCAAATCCACCACCAAGGCGCAGCAGGGCCTGTATGAATATGATGCCGTCAGCGCGCCTGCGCGACAGCCAGTTGGGCGAGGCGCGGGTGCACGACGTGCGCAACTACATCCGCAAGGGCAAGCTGTGGCAGGCCTTCGAGGCGCCGAGCATCGCGTGGTCCTGCTGATCGACGAGGTCGACAAGGCCGATATCGAATTTCCGAACGACCTGCTGCAGGAACTCGACCGGATGGAGTTTCACGTCTACGAGACCGGCGAGACGATCCGCGCGCACCATCGCCCGGTCGTCATCATCACCTCGAACAACGAAAAGGAACTGCCGGACGCGTTTCTGCGCCGCTGTTTTTTTCACTACATCCGCTTCCCCGACATGCAGACGCTGCGCGCCATCGTGGATGTGCATTTCCCCGGCATCAAGGACAGCCTGCTGACCGCCGCGCTGACGCAGTTCTTTGAAATCCGCGACACGCCCGGATTGAAGAAGAAGCCCTCGACATCCGAAGTGCTGGATTGGCTGAAGCTGCTGCTGGCCGAGGATCTGGGGCCCGAGGATCTGAAGCGCGATGCAAAAAGCCTGCTGCCGAAACTGCATGGCGCGCTGCTGAAGAACGAACAGGATGTGCATCTGTTCGAACGGCTGGCGTTTATGGGACGGGGCCGCGGCTGACGCCGCTGGGAGGACGGGGCCGGGGCTGACGCGCTTCGGCTCGACTTCCCGGCGCTTGCGGGCTACATCCGGCGCCACGGATAGCATGGGGCGCGGGCGCGTCCGGCAGGAGGAAAGATGATCGTCATCGCGGGTGCGGTTCTGGGCGCGCTGATCGGGGCCTTGCGGGCCAAACGGCTGGGCGGCAAGGGGCTGGACATGCTGCAATACGGGGCGCGGGCTTTGCCATAGCCTTTACCCTGCTGGGCCTGTTCGCCACCATCTTTCTGGAACGGGCGCTGTAACCCATGTTCCTGCCCTTTTTCGAGACATTGCGCCGCACCGGGGTTCCTGTCTCGCCAAGGGAATATCTGACGTTTCTGGAAGGTCTGGCCGCCGGTCTGGTGACGCTGGACCCGGAAGGGTTCTATTACCTCGCCCGCACGGTGATGGTGAAGGATGAACGCCATCTGGACAGGTTCGACCGCGCCTTTGCCGAAAGTTTCCAGGGGCTTGAACAGCTGACCGCCGAACAGGTGCTGCAGGCGCTGGATCTGCCGGAAGACTGGCTGCGCAAACTGGCCGAACGTCACATGACGCCCGAGGAAAAGGCGCAGGTGGAGGCTTTGGGCGGCTTTGACAAGCTGATGGAAACGCTGCGCCAGCGGCTGGAAGAACAGAAGGGCCGCCATCAGGGCGGCAACAAATGGGTGGGCACGGCCGGAACCTCGCCCTTCGGCGCCTATGGCTACAACCCCGAAGGCGTGCGCATCGGGCAGGACAAAAGCCGCCACCAGCGCGCCGTCAAGGTCTGGGACAAGCGCGAGTTCCGCAATCTGGACGATCAGGTGGAGCTGGGCACCCGCAACATAAAGGTGGCACTGCGCCGCCTGCGCCGCTGGGCCCGCGATGGCGCGGCCGAAGAGCTGGATCTGGATGGCACCATCCGCGCCACCGCCGATCATGGCTATCTGGATGTGCAGATCCGGCCGGAACGCCGCAATGCGGTGAAGGTGCTGCTGTTTCTGGATGTGGGCGGCAGCATGGACCCCTACATCCGCGTGATGGAAGAGCTGTTCAGCGCCGCCCGCGCCGAATTCAAGCATCTGAAACACTACTATTTCCACAACTGCCTCTATGAGGGCCTGTGGACCGACAATGCCCGCCGCTGGAACGAACAGACCCCGACATGGGAGGTGCTGCGCAGCTATGGCCATGATTACAAATGTATCTTCGTGGGTGATGCCGCGATGAGCCCCTACGAGATCCTGCATCCCGGCGGCGCCAATGAACATTGGAACCCCGAGGCCGGGCAGGTCTGGCTAG
>JAXHOJ010000056.1:0-18847 GCA_034519525.1 Gemmobacter sp.
GATATTGCGCGCAAACAGGATGAAGCCAAAAGGATCGGCGGCGCGAAAGAACGCCGCCTCTGCCGCCGTCAGCTCCGGGCCTTCCAGCCCAAAGATCGTGGCCCCCCGCCCCAAGGCGATCATCGCACGGCCACCGGAATACATTCCGGCCCCACGGCGGTCACGGCCGCACAAAACCGGCGCGCGTCGGCCTCGTCGGTAAAGCCTTCGGCGCGCAGACGATAGAAGGTCCGCCCACCGCTTTCGGCAGACTGGATCACCTGCGCCTTGCCCACCATCAGCTCGCCAAAGGTGGCCGACAGCTTGCCCCAATGCTCTTTCGCCTGATCCGGGCTGTCAAATGCACCGAACTGCACCAGCCGCGTGCCGGGCTTCAGCGTCGCCGGATCAACCTCGCGCACCTCCACCGGAGCGTTTGCCACCGGCAATACCGCCATGCCACCGGGGCGCGGCAACGGGCGCAGCGACGCGCCGATACCACCCGGCACCACAGGCGCGGGCACGAAAGCAGGCTCTGCCACGGGTTCGGGCAGCGGCAAGGGTGGCACGGGTTCCGCCCCGGCCAGCTCTTCGGCCAACAGCTCTGTGGTGCCGGGCGGGGCTGCCCCCTCCACGGCGGGGCCAGCCAGTGCAGGCGCATCCGTTGCGGTATCAGCCTCTGTGCCCGGGGCCACGGGCGCCACGGCGGCGGGCGGTGCCGCCTCTGCCACCGGCAACAGCGGCTGCGGCGGGCCTTCGGGTTCGGGCCGGGCCACCAAAGCGGCGGGCGGCTCGGGCGCAAGGCCCGGGCCATCCTCTTCCATCAGCCCTTCCGCACGCGGGGCCAGCACGATTTCCTCGGGCAACGGCGTCGCCACGCCAAAGGCCGCCACATCATTGACCGAAAGCCCCTGATGCGCCGCCTGTTCCCCGCCCGGATTTTCCGGCGCAATCCGCATCGGCCCGGCTGCCGCCTTGATCAGCGGCACGCCCATCACGCTGCGCATGGCAGATTTATAGCCCCAGACCCCGGCCCAGACCAACAATGCCACAGACAAAAGCGCACCGACCAGATTGATCAGCCTGCGCGTTCTGCGTTTGGCCCCGGCAGCCCGCGCCGCAGCGGCGGGACCATGCTCTTCGAAATCGACCTCAGCCATATCCTGCCCAATCCGCCGTCGGGGCGCCGTGATCTCAGCGCATTTCCTCAACCGGCGTTACGCCCAAGATAGCAAGCCCGGAACAAATCACAACGCCGACCGCCCGCGCCAAAGCGATTTTCGCCTGGGTGGTGCCCGCATCCTCCTGCACGAAGCGCAGCGAAACCTCGTCATTGCCGCGGTTCCACAGCCCATGCAGATCCGATGCCAGCTCGTACAGATAGAAGGCCACGCGATGCGGTTCGTTCCCGCGGGCGGATACCTCCACCAGACGCGGCCATTCCGCCAGCTTGGCAATCAGCGCCAGTTCCGCCGCATGATCCAGCAACCGCAGATCGGCGCCTGCCAGCGTGGCATCATCCACCGCAACCCCGGCATCCCGGGCCTTGCGCAGCACCGAATTGATCCGGGCATTGGCATATTGCACATAGAAAACCGGATTGTCCTTCGACTGTTCCAGAACCTTGTCGAAATCGAAATCCAGCGCCATGTCGTTCTTGCGGGTCAGCATGACAAAGCGGGTGACATCGGCCCCCACCATCTCGACCACGTCGCGCAAGGTCACGAAAGTGCCCGCCCGCTTCGACATCTTGAAGGGCTCGCCGTTCTTGTACAGCTTCACCAGCTGGATCAGCTTGATATCCAGCGGCACCCGGCCATTGGACAGCGCCGAAACCGCCGCCTTCATCCGCTTCACATAGCCACCATGATCGGCGCCAAAGATATCAATCAGCTGATCGAAGCCGCGTTTCACCTTGTTGTGGTGATAGGCGATATCAGGGGCAAAATAGGTCCAGCTGCCATCGGATTTCTGCACCGGGCGATCCACATCATCGCCATGCGCGGTGCTGCGGAACAGCGTCTGCTCGCGCGGCTCCCAATCCTCGGGGGTCTTGCCCTTCGGCGGTTCCAGCACGCCTTCATAGATCAGATCCATGCCGCGCAGGCTTGGCCAGCGCGGCCTCGATCTTGCCCGTGCCGTAAAGCGCCTTTTCCGAGGAGAACACATCCATCACCACGCCCAGCGACGCCAGATCCTCGCGGATCATCTCCATCATCGCATCGGTGGCAAATTCGCGCACCTCGGCCAGCCAGACCTCTTCGGGCTGATCCAGCAGGCTGGCGCCGTATTTCGCCTTCAGCGCCTCGCCCACCGGGATCAGATAATCGCCCGGATACAGCCCCTCGCGGATTTCGGGTTCAAGCCCGTTGGCCTCGCGATAGCGTTCATGAGGCAGACCGCGCCAGCACATCGACCTGCGCGCCGCCATCGTTGATGTAATATTCGCGCGTCACCTGCCAGCCTGCAAAGGCCAGCAGGTTCGACAGCGCATCGCCCACCACGGCGCCGCGCACATGGCCCACATGCATGGGCCCGGTCGGGTTGGCAGAGACGAATTCCACATTCACCTTGGCGCCGCCGCCAATGTCAGACCGGCCATAGTCGGTGCCCCCCTCCAGCACCGCCTTCACCAGCCCCTGCCAGACCACCGGCTTCAGCCGCAGGTTCAAAAACCCCGGCCCCGCCACTTCAGCCCGGGCCACGCGCGGATCGGCGGCCAGGCGGGCGGCCAGCGCCTCGGCAATGGCGCGCGGCGGCTGCCCGGAGGGTTTCGCCAGCACCATGGCCGCATTGGTTGCCATGTCGCCATGCGCCGGATCGCGCGGCGGTTCCACTGCAACGGCGGTCATGTCCAGCCCTGCGGGCAGCGCCCCAGCTTCGACCATGGCGCCGAGTTCGGCAATCACGAGCTTGCGCAGTTCGGTGAACAGGTTCATCTCTCACGTCCTTCCATTGCCTCTGGCACATGCCAGAGGCCGGAAGGCGGGTCAAGTTCAGGCCGCTTTTCCGCCGATCCGCGCAAAGAAATGCAGGCCGGTCACCAGCCCCGCCAGCAGCCACACCGGCGCAGGCGTGCCGCGCAGCGCCACCATCGCCGCCCAATAGCGCGGCGGATCAACGAAAGCCGCCGCCACCAGCGCAAACACCGCCAGCACAGACAGCGGCCGCAGCGCGCGGTTCAGCAGATCCACAGCCGCAGGCAGCGGCGCGCCCCCCGGCCCCATGCCGTCGCGCAGAATGGCGGAAATCCGGCGCAGCCGGGTGGCATCGGTGGCAAGCCCCATCAGGTTCAGCGCCATGTCACCACCCCGCACAACGGGCACGGTGCTGCGCCAGCGTCAGATGCCGGGCGGGCGACATGAAGGCCTCGGCCCGGGTGATCCAGCCGCCCTTCCCCCCAGCCCGCGACAGCACATATTTCCGGCTCGCCGGGCGGGCATCGGCCAGGGCATAGTAATAATCGCGCCGCGCACTGCCATATTCATCGGCCAGCCCACCCTCCAGCGCCGCCTCGGCCTGATCGGCCGCCGCCCGCGTCTTCGGGCCGATCATCCCGTCATCCACCAGCGGCCAGCCCAGCTGCGTCAGCATCCGCTGCAGGATCTTCACCGCATTGGCCCCGGCATTCACCTGCATGTCGAAAACCGGCGGCTGCACCGCTTCGGGCAGCCCCGCGATCCCCGGCTTTTCGTAATAATCGCGCAGAAAGATCTCCACCGCCTGCGCCCGGGTCAACCGGCGCACATCCGCCGTGTTCACCCGTCCGTTGCCATCCAGATCAAGCCCAAGCCTGCGCATCGAATGGATGGTGACACCGTATTTCGTCGCCCCGCCCGGATCGGCGGGATCGTTCACATAGCCGCCCTCGCGGGCAACAATCTCGGCGGCGATGTCTTGAATACTCTGCATGGCCTGCTCCGGTTGATGCCGGAACAGGCTGGGGGCTTCAGGTTAACGGAGCTGAAATCAACCGTTCGGGTCCTGATAGACACCCTGTTCCTTCAGGGCCTCCATCACCTCTTTCGGCATATAGGTCTCGTCATGTTTGGCAAGGATTTCAGAGGCGACAAAGACGCCATCCACCATGGTTCCGGTGCCGACCATGCCCTGCCCCTCTTCGAACAGGTCAGGCAGGATGCCGGTATAGGTCACGGGAATCGATGCGGCGGTATCGGTCACGCTGAAAGGTGATCGTCTCGCCCTGCCCGCGCACCAGCGTGCCCGCCTCGACCAGACCACCCATGCCGGAACACTTCGCTCGGGCTACGGCGGTTCGGCCATCACCTGCGCCGGCGCGCGGAAAAAGTTGATCCCGTCGCGCATCGCATAGCCGATCAGCGCGGTAGATCCCGCCAGCGCCACAAAGGCCAGAACGATGATCTGGATCCGGCGTGTCTTTTTCAGCCCCTTCATGCTTCCCCCTTACGGGAAGACGGGGGCCAGCATCAGCCCCTCCGTCTCCTCCAGCCCCAGCATCAGATTGGCGTTCTGGATCGCCTGACCGGAAGAACCCTTGGTCAGATTGTCCAGCACCGCCACCACCAGCACCCGCCCCGGAATCCGGTCCGCGATGACGCCGATATGGCAGAAATTCGAGCCGCGCACATCGCGGGTCGCGGGCAGTGCGCCAAACGGCAGCACCTGCGATGAACGGCTCCAGCGCATAGCGCGCCTCCAGCGTGTTCCACACGGTCTGCGCATCGCCCTTCACATAGATGCTGGCCAGGATGCCCCGGTTCATCGGCAACAGATGCGGGGTAAACTGCACCAGCACCGGCCGCCCGGCGATCTTGCTGAATTCCTGATCGAATTCGCCCAGATGCCGGTGCTTGCCGCCCGCAGAATAGCTGTGCGTGCCTTCTGACAGTTCGGCATGCAGCAGGTTTTCCTTCAGGGACCGCCCGGCCCCCGACACACCGGCCTTCAGGTCGATCAGGATATCATCCAGATCAATGCACCCCGCCTCGATCAGCGGCCGCAGCGCAAATTGCCCGGTGGCCGCATTGCAGCCCGTGCCCGCGACCAGCCGCGCGGCGCGGATGTCGTCGCGGTAGAACTCGGTCAGGCCATAGACCGCTTCCTGCTGCAAATCGGGCGCGGCATGGGGCTGGCCATACCATTTCTCGTATTCCGCCAGATCGCGCAGCCGGAAATCGGCGCTCAGATCCACGACCTTCAGATCGCGCGGCAATTCGCGCGATGACGCGCCTGTGACGGTGGTATGCGGGCAGCGCGCAAAAGGCCAGATCAACCGTCGAAAAATCGATCTCGTCGATCTTGCACAGCTTCGGCAGGTTCAGATGCCGCAGGAACGGAAAGACCGCCGCCATTTCCATGCCCGCCTTGCGGTCGCCAGACAGGGCCACAATCTCCATCCGCGGATGGGTGGCAATCAGGCGGACCAGTTCGGCACCCGTATAGCCAGAGGCACCAAGAATTGCGATTTTATATGTCATGTCATATGCTTCCGGTCAGAAGTTAAAGCCCTGCGTGAAGGCGTTCAAGCCGCTTCAGGCGGCGGTAAGATCACTGGCGTCGCAGGAACTGCGTCGCCTTGCTGGAGACATAGGCAGGATCGCCCGTCGTCAGGAATTTCGACTGCGTGCCCGCCCCGATGAATTCGGGCCGCCGTTCCAGATAATCGGCCAGGCTTTCCGCCACCAGATTGGCCTGGCTGAACACCTTCACATCCGCGCCCAGCGTTTCCTGAAAGGCCTTCTGCATCAGCGGGTAATGGGTGCAGCCCAGAATGGCGGCCTGCGGATGCGGCATCCGGCGTTTCAGCGCCTCCACATGGCTGTGCACCAGCGCCTCGGCCAGGATCTCGTCGCCCTGTTCGATGGCATCCACCACCCCGCCGCAGGGCTGCGCCTCGACATCCACGCCGATGGCGCGAAACGCCAGTTCGCGCTGAAAGGCGCGGCTGGCCACCGTGGCGGGGGTGGCAAACAGGGCCACATGTTTCACCGCCACTTCGCGCGGCGGGGAATTGTCGCCCCATTGCCGTTCGGTCAGCGCCTCGATCAGCGGCACAAACACGCCCAGCACCCGCTTGTTCGGCGGCACCCAGGTTTCCTGCATCCGCTTCAGCGCCGCCGCACTGGCAGTGTTGCAGGCCAGAATCACCAGATCGCAGCCCTCGGCCCACAGCCGTTCGACGGCGGCGCAGGTCAGGTTGAAGATATCATCGGGCGTCCGCACGCCATAGGGCGCATGGGCATTGTCGCCGAAATAGACGAAGGGCACATCCGGCAGGCGCTTCTGCACGGCATCCAGCACCGTCAGCCCGCCCAGCCCCGAATCGAACACACCAACTGCCATGCCTGCCCTCCCGCCTTCGGGTTATTGCTGCCCGAACCCGCTACCGGCTTCTATACTTGGCCTCGAATTCGTGGCCATAAGCATAGGGGTCCAGCGGCTTCGGTGAAAGGGCATAGGTGGAGGCGCGCAGGAAATCCATCATTGCTTTGGAATCCGCGCCAAAACCTGCCAGCCGGGCCGCCGGGATCGGCGCGCCGACCACCACCCGCACCGGCCGATCCAGCCGGGCGCGGAATTCGCGGATCAACAGGCCCAGCCGCAGATTGGCGTGCAGATGGCTTGCCACCTGAAACAGCCGACTGTTGGCGCCATCAAAGAACACCGGCACCACCGTCGCCCCGCTGCGCTGGATCAGCTTTGCAGTAAAGCTGCGCCAGCCCGGGTCCAGCGGCGGCGCGAAGAACGGCTTGGCCGAGGTTGACACCGTGCCACCCGGAAAGATGCCGATGGCCCCGCCCGCCCCCAGATAGCGCAGCGCCTCTTTCCGGGTGTCCAGGTTCAGCTGCACCGCCGCCTCTGTCGCATCGAAACTGATGGGCAGCAGCACCCGGTTCAGATCGGGCGCCTTCATGAACACCGCATTGGCCAGAATACGGAAATCACCGCGCGCCCGGTCCATCAGATGGCCCAGCATCAGCCCGTCCAGAATCCCGTAAGGGTGATTGGCAATCACCACCAAGGGCCCGTTGGCCGGGATATCCTGCAGGCTGCCCCGCACCACATCCAGCGACAGGCCGAACCGTTCGGGCATCACCTGCCAGAAGCTTTCGCCCTGCGCCACCGCACTGTCATAGCCCGCCGCCCGCGCGATCAGGCTGCCCCGGCCCGTCGTCGCCTCCAGCGTGCGGATCACCGCGCGCCCCAGCGCCGACCGGGCCGAGCTGGCATAGCTGATATCGCGGCTGATTCCGGCTGTCGTCATGGTGCGCTCCCTTTCGGCCCAGCCAAACGACAGAATGGTGACGGGCGTATGACACCGCCCGACCGCCGCCTCGCTTATTCAGCCGCCATCCGCATCGGCGTATCGCCGCCCGCGCGGATCTGCGCAATCAGTTCGCCCCGCCGCGCCGCCGCTTTTTCGGCATTGGCCTGTTTCACCGGGCCGTACCCCCGGATCGTCAGCGGCAGTGCGAACAATTCGCGCAACAGCCCTTCGGTGGCAGGGGTGTGCAGCGGCAGCAGCGTGTCCAGATCGGCCTCGTATTGTGCGATCAGCGCCCGTTCCATCCGCCGCTCTGCCGTGCGGCCAAAGGGATCGAAGGCCGTGCCACGCAGCAGTTTCAGCCGTGCCAGCACCCCGAACAACGACAGCACCCAGGCGCCGAATTCCCGCTTCTTCGGCCGCCCGTCGGCGCCATGGCCCGACAGCATCGGCGGCGCCAGATGGAAGGTCGGGCGCAGATCCCCCTCCAGCTCGGCCCGCGCCTTGTCCATGGTGGCCAGATGCAGCCGCGCCACCTCGTATTCGTCCTTGTAGGCCAAGAGCTTGTGATAGCCCTTCATCACCGCCTCGCGCAAAGGCTCGGGCACCGCCTGCACCCGTGCGACATAGCGCCCGGCCAGCGCCTGATCCTGATAGGCGCGCAGATGTTCGGCGCGGAAGGCCAGCGGGTCGAGCGCTTCAGCCGCCGCCACCGGGCGTCAGCAGCGCTGCGCCGCCTGATCGGGGTGCAGCCAGCGCCCAGCGGCCCAGATCGAAGGCGCGCAGGTTCGCCTCCACCCCCGCACCGTTCAGCTTCACCGCCTCGCGCAGCGCCGGTTCCGACAGCGGCACCAACCCGGCCTGCCAGGCCATGCCCAGCATCAGCATGTTGGAAAAGATCGAATCGCCCAAGGCCACCCGCGCCAGCTCGGTCGCATCGACGAAGCGCACCCCTTCGCGCAGCCGTGCCTGCAAGGCCACGCGCAGATCTTCGGATGGGATGCGGAATTCGGTGTTGCGGGTAAATTCGCCGGTCACGATCTCATGATCGTTGACCACCGCCCCGGTGCGCCCCGTGGTCATCAGGCCGATGGTCCTGGCCCCCGCCGTCACCACCAGATCGCCGCCGATCACCGCATCGGCCTCGCCCACCGAAACCCGGATGGCCGAGATATCGGCAGGCGTTTCCGCGATGCGGCAATGGATATGCACGGCGCCGCCCTTCTGCGCCAGCCCGGCCATTTCCATCAGCCCGGCGCCCTTGCCATCCAGATGGGCGGCCATCGCCAGCACCGCGCCCACCGTCACCACGCCAGTGCCACCGACCCCGGTGATGACAATGTTATGCGTGCCCCTGATCGCGGGCAGCACCGGCTGCGGCAGCGCGCCGAAATCCACCGCCTTGCCCGGCGCCTTGCGCGGTTTCGCGCCTTCCAGCGTCACGAAAGACGGGCAAAAGCCATTCAGACAGCTGAAATCCTTGTTGCACGAAGACTGGTCGATGCCACGCTTGCGGCCCAGTTCGGTTTCCACCGGCACGATCGACACGCAGTTGGATTGCTTGCCGCAATCGCCGCAGCCTTCGCAGACATCGGTATTGATGAACACCCGGCGATCCGGGTCGGGAAAGGCGCCCTTCTTGCGGCGGCGGCGCTTTTCGGCCGCGCAGGTCTGCACATAGATGATGGCCGACACGCCCTTTTCCTCGGCCAGCCGCTCCTGCACCTGCATCAGCTCGTCGCGGGTATGGGTGCGGATGCCTGCCGGAAAGCGCGACAGATCCAGCCCCTCTTTCGGGTCATGCACCAGCGCCACGGTCTTGACCCCCATCGCCAGCAGTTCACGCGCAATGCGGTCCGGCGGTCAGGCCGCCCTCATTATGCTGCCCGCCGGTCATGGCGACGGCATCGTTGAACAGGATCTTGTAGGTGATGTTCACGTTCCCGCCGCCAAGGCCGCGCGGATCGCCTGCACGCCGGAATGGTTATAGGTGCCATCGCCCAGGTTCTGGAACACATGGCCGCGCTTCGAAAACGGCGCCTCGCCGATCCAGTTCGCCCCCTCGCCGCCCATATGGGTGAATCCGGTGGTGCTGCGGTCCATCCACTGCACCATGTAGTGACAGCCGATGCCCGCATAGGCGCGGCTGCCCTCGGGCACCTTGGTGGAACTGTTATGCGGGCAGCCCGAGCAGAAATAGGGCAAGCGCGCCGCCAGATCGGGGGCATTGTCGGCCCGGCGCGCCTCGGCAATCCGGGCAAGGCCCGCCTTCACGCTGTCGGTGCCGCGCCCCTCTTCGATCAGGATGCCGCCGATCTTTTCGGCAATCAGCACCGGGTCCAGCGCATAGCGGGTGGGGAACAGCTCTTCCTTGGTGCGGTCATGGTGCCAGCCCAGCACCCGGCGGCCGCGGCGATCATCAAAGATCGCCTCTTTCACCTGCACCTCGATCAGCTTGCGCTTTTCCTCCACCACAACGATGACCTCCAGCCCTTCGGCCCAGTCGTGAAAGCCCTTCATGTCCAGCGGGAAGGTCTGCCCCACCTTGTAGGTGGTCAGGCCCAGCCGTTCGGCCTCGGCCGCATCAATCCCCAGAAGCGACAGCGCATGGGTCAGATCCAGCCAGTTCTTGCCCGCCGCCACAAAGCCGATCTTGGCGCCGGGGGCGGCCCCAGATCCGCTTGTCCATCCTGTTGGCATGGGAAAACGCCTCGGCGGCAAAGCGTTTGTAGTCGATCATCCGCGCTTCCTGCGCCACCGGCGTATCGCCCAGCCGGATGTTCAGCCCGCCGGGCGGCAGCGTGAAATCGGGCAGCACGAACTGCAGGCGATGCGGATCGCCATCCACCACCGCCGTCGCCTCCACCGTGTCCTTCATGGTCTTCAGCCCGACCCACAGCCCGGAAAAGCGCGACAGCGCCCAGGCGTAAAGCCCGTAATCCAGCACTTCCTGCACCCCGGCAGGGCTGACGACCGGCATATAGGCATCCACCATCGCCCAGTCGGATTGATGCAACACGGTCGCTGCTTTCGCCGGTATGATCATCGCCCATGGCCATGATGACCCCGCCAAAGCGGCTGCTGCCCGCCATATTGGCATGGCGCATCACATCGCCGGTGCGGTCCACCCCCGGCCCCTTGCCATACCACAGGCCAAAGACGCCATCATGCCGCCCCTCGCCCCGCAGTTCGGCCTGCTGGCTGCCCCAGATCGCGGTCGCCGCCAGATCCTCGTTCAGGCCCGGCTCAAACCGCACCTGCGCGGCCTCCAGAACCTTGGCGGCCTTCATCATGGTCTGATCCACCGCGCCCAGCGGCGATCCGCGATAGCCGGTGCAATAGCCTGCCGTGTTCAGCCCCGCTGCCCGGTCACGCGCCGCCTGCATCAGCATCAGCCGCACCAGCGCCTGCGTGCCGTTCAACAACACCGGCGATTTCGTCAGGTCGTACCGGTCCGACAGCGACACGCCCTGACGCGTCCATCCTGCACTGCTCATTCGGCACCTCCCCATGCATCGTGAACTTGTCCCGATGATAGGTCAAAATCACTGACCTACAAAGGGGGAATATCTGCGACATTTTCCCATTTACGGCAACTTTGCGGTAGACTATGTAGGCACGTACAGATGTTAGCGATAGAACAGATAGGACAGAGTTGCGCGATGGATTGGGACAAGCTCAGAATATTTCACGCCGTGGCGGATGCGGGCAGCCTGACCCATGCCGGGGACACGCTGCATCTGTCGCAATCTGCGGTCAGCCGCCAGATCCGGGCGCTGGAGGAAAGCCTGAATGTCACGCTGTTCCACCGCCATGCGCGCGGGCTGATTCTCACCGAACAGGGCGAACTGCTGTTCGAGGCGACCACCGCGATGGTCAAACGCCTGGATGCCACCGCCGCCCGCATCCGCGACAGCGAAGATGAGGTGTTCGGCGAACTGCGCGTCACCACCACCACCGGCTTCGGCACGCTGTGGCTGGCCCCGCGCCTGACCAAGCTGTTCGCCAAATACCCCGGCCTCAAGATCGACCTGATGCTGGAAGAACGCGTGCTGGACCTGCCGATGCGCGAGGCTGATGTGGCCATCCGCATGAAAGAACCCAGCCAGGCCGATCTGATCCGCCGCCGCCTGATGAACATCAAGATGCGGCTTTATGCCTCGCCGGAATATCTGGCGCAGAACGGCACGCCCGCCAGCATGGCCGATTTCAGCCAGCACCGGCTGATCTGTCAGCACGCAGGCACGGCACAGGTGGCCGCAGGCGCGCTGCTGGTGGCGCAACTGATGAGCCATGACATCCCCTCCACCTTCACGGTGAACAACTACTTTCGGCGTGCTGCAGGGGGTGCTGAACAATCTGGGCATCGGCGTGCTGCCCGATTACGTCACCGAAGATTTCCCGCATCTGGTGCGTGTGCTGCCCGATGTGGAATCCAGCGAAGTGCCGGTGTTCCTCGCCTATCCCGAAGAACTGCGGCAATCCAAGCGCGTGGCGGCCTTCCGCGACTTCGTGACCGAAGAAATCTTCAACTACCGCAAGGCTCAGCAAGAGTAATCCGGGGCAACACCGGCAAGCCATGCGCCAAGCGCATGGCAGCCATGATGCACTTGCGGCACATTCTTCCTTGAACGGAATCGCACGCAAGCATAAATCCCCGCTTGAAGACGGTGATTGAATTTCTTTCTCACCATCTTCATACCTCCCTGTTGGACTTGGGCCGAGCTTTAGCTCGGCCTTTTTTTTCGCTTTGCGGGCAATGCCGAAAATTGGGGCAAACTTTCCGGCAAACCGCGAATCCGCAGGCAGGAATGACACGCCCCGCCACCTGCCCACCCCATGCACCGGCACAGAATCAGGCACCCGCCCACGCCGCCATGCAGCAAAGCCGATCCTCGCGCCAAAATCACACAACCCGCCCGATCCGGGGGCGACCCACCCCGCCAAAGCCGCCCGGCAAATAAGTGACACCTGCGAAAAAAATATCCGCAGACGGAAAAAACCGCATATCATGATGCAACCGGAAACCGTCTTCGCGCGTTGGCGGGCATGAGAACCGAATTTTCAACCACAGATTTCCGGCTGCGCAGGAAAACAGGGGAGAGTCAGATGAACCGCATCATGAACATTCTCGCCGGGGCCGTTTTTGCCGTATCGGCACAGATGGCAACCGCAGAGGTTGCGCCGCCCTCCACCCCACTTGCCGTTCACACCGCCAGCACCGCCGCCACCGGCCCCACCCGTCAGGGCTATGTCGCTGTCACCACAGATGGCATCCGGGTCGGCGTCGTCGACAAGGTCATGCCGCGCCGCAACGGGATGACAACGGTCATCATCACCATGGATCGCCGCATCCCCAGCCCGGTGCGCAAATTCTCGGTGCCGGTCACACGGCACATGCGCGGCGATGGCCTGCTGCTGCTGGATCAAAGCGAAGGTGACCTGCTCCGGGCCCTGCATACCCAGACCGGGATCTGACGCGCAAACCCGCCAATCCCCGGACCGATCCCCGGATGGCGCGCGGCAAATCTGCCGCCCGCCCCCGCCACAGCGATTTTCCGGCTTTCCTCGCCGTCAGCCTGCGCATAAAAGCCGCGCTGAACGGCCAAGGGGAATGTCATGCAAGAACCGCAGATCACCGCTGAACTCATCGCTTCGCATGGGCTCAAGCCCGACGAATACCAGCGCATTCTCGACATCATCGGGCGCGAGCCGACCTTCACCGAACTTGGCATCTTCTCGGCCATGTGGAACGAACATTGTTCCTACAAATCCTCGAAGAAATGGCTGCGCACCCTGCCCACCACCGGCCCACAGGTGATCTGCGGCCCCGGCGAAAATGCCGGTGTGGTGGATATCGGGGATGGCCAGACCGTCATCTTCAAGATGGAAAGCCACAACCACCCCTCCTACATCGAACCGTATCAGGGCGCGGCCACCGGCGTGGGCGGCATCCTGCGCGATGTGTTCACCATGGGCGCCCGCCCCATCGCCGCGATGAACGCGCTGTCAGCTTTGGCGAGCCCTCGCACCCGAAAACCAGCCATCTGGTCAAAGGCGTGGTCGAAGGCATCGGCGGCTATGGCAATGCCTTCGGCGTGCCCACCGTGGGCGGCGAGGTGCGCTTTCACCGCGCCTATAACGGCAATTGCCTGGTGAATGCCTTTGCCGCAGGCATCGCGGATGCTGACAAGATCTTCTATTCCGTCGCTTCGGGCGTCGGGATGCCCGTCGTCTATCTGGGCGCGAAAACCGGCCGCGATGGCGTCGGCGGCGCCACCATGGCATCGGCCGAATTCGATGACACGATCGAGGAAAAGCGCCCCACCGTGCAGGTCGGCGACCCCTTCACCGAAAAGCGCCTGCTGGAAGCCAGCCTGGAACTGATGGGTTCGGGCGCCGTGATCTCCATTCAGGACATGGGCGCTGCCGGTCTCACCTGTTCGGCGGTGGAAATGGGCGACAAGGGCGGCCTGGGCATCCGGCTGAACCTCGACATGGTGCCGCAGCGCGAAGCCGCGATGACCGCCTATGAAATGATGCTGTCCGAATCCCAGGAGCGGATGCTGATGGTCCTGAAGCCCGAAAAAGAGGCCGAGGCGCGGGCGATTTTTGAAAAATGGGATCTCGATTTCGCCATCGTCGGCGAAACCATCCCCGAAGACCGCTTCCTGATCCTGCATGGCAATCAGGTGAAGGCCGATCTGCCGCTGTCCAAACTTTCGTCCAACGCGCCGGAATATGATCGCCCCTGGGTCGAAACCCCGCCCGCCGCGCCGCTGGAAGATGTGCCCGCCATTGCCCCCATCGAGGCGCTGCGCGCCCTGATCGGCAGCCCGACCTATGCCCACAAGGCCTGGGTCTGGGAGCAATATGACAGCCAGGTGGGCGGCGATACCGTGGTGCGCCCCGGCCTGGGCGCAGGCGTGGTGCGCGTGCATGGCACCGACAAGGCGCTGGCCTTCACCAGCGACGTGACGCCGCGCTACGTCAAGGCCAACCCGTACGAGGGCGGCAAGCAGGCGGTGGCCGAGGCCTACCGCAACCTGACCGCCGTGGGCGCCCTGCCGCTGGCCACCACCGACAACCTGAATTTCGGCAACCCCGAAAAGCCCGAAATCATGGGGCAATTCGTCGGCGCGCTCAAAGGCATCGGCGCGGCCTGCATCGCGCTGGATATGCCGATCGTTTCGGGCAACGTCTCGCTTTATAACGAAACCGATGGCCAGCCGATCCTGCCCACCCCCACCATCGGCGCCGTGGGCATCCTGAAATCGCTGGACGAGGTGATTGCTGGCCAGCCCGCCGCCGGTGATCTGGCGGTGGTGATCGGGGAAACCCGCGGCCATCTGGGGCAATCGGCCCTGCTGGCCGAAGCCTTCGGGATCGAGGCGGGCGATGCGCCCTTCGTCGATCTGGCCGCCGAAAAGGCGCATGGCGACTTCATCCGCGCCAACCGCAAGTCCTTTGCCGCCTGCACCGATCTGGGTGACGGCGGGCTGGCGCTGGCCGCGTTCGAGATGGCCGAAGGCGCGGGCCTCGGCCTGACGCTGGACAGCGCCGAAATCGCCACGCTTTTTGGCGAAGATCAGGCCCGCTATCTGGTGGCCTGCAATTTCGACACGGCGAAGGCGGATGATCGCGGCCGGATCAGGCCGGGGTGCATCAGACGGTCGGCCTTTGGCGGCGCAGCCGTGCGCGTTTGGCAGTCCGAGGCGCTGCTCTTTGGCCGGCCCTCTACCGCGGCGCTGTTCGAGGCGGCACTGGCAACGGCTTCTTCTTGCCGGAAATATCCTCGGGGGATCGTCGAACAAGTTCGACGGGGGGAAGCGGCCGCCCCGGGCCGACCCGCGATCCGCGCCTCTTCGATCTCCACTCTGGAGGTCGGTGGCGGTCTTTCCGAGCATTTTCCGAGGCCCCGCAGTATCTTCTCGGCCGACAGGTGTCACCGCGCGTTCCACCAGCGCGCAGGGCTTCAATAGCGGCCCTTGATCGTGTAGACCAGCTTGGCTTGACCTTGCGGTAAGGCCTTAAGGCTGGACCTCATCCCGCAAGGCGGTTTCCTGGACAAGCCCGTTCCGGGTCTTATAACGATCGATGACGAAGGCGCAAAGGCGGTGGCCGATATGCTGAAAGTCCCAGCCGCGTTTCATACATCTCCATCGGGCGCGGGCACGATGTTGCGCCCGGCCGGCCCCGGGCGCCATCCATCGACCACGGTCCGAACCCGGCCGGTCTCGCCGAAAGGCGCGTCCGGGTTTGATGCCCAGCTATACCGTGGCTTTTCATGCGAGCCTCGGCATCTGATTGCCGCACGGCTCTGGCCCATCCCGTAAACACTTGTGCAAACCGCTGCGGTATCAGACCTGATGGCTGACCTTGCGGCGCAGCTCTGTCAAGGTCGTGCAATCTGGTCCAGACAAAAACGGGGAGCATCCACATGGCCAATCGAACCACAGCGAAATCGAAGACCTGATCCGCGCGGGGCTTACCGCGGCGCAAGATCACCGTCACCGATCTGGCTGGGCGACGATGGCCAGCACTATGCAGCCGAGGTGATCGACGCCTCGTTCACAGGCATGAACCGTGTGCATCATCAGCGCGCCGTCTATACCGCTCTGAAGGGCAAGATGGACGGGGTAAACGGGCGAGCTTCACGCCCTCGCCCTGGCCACCAAGGCCCCAACCGACTGACCCAGGGGGGGTGGGGGTCCTGTTCGGGAGGGGGGCCGCCCCCTCCCCGATGACAGCAAGGGGGGGACAAGGACAAAGATTTGACCGACGCGACCAAACCCAAGATCAAGGAAACCGTGCACCGGCCAATGATGTAGGTCTCTGTTCATGAAAGGCACCAAGGACATGCCCCAATGCGCCTTTCCAACCGCGTGGCCGGGGGTGCTGGATTACATCGGTGTCAAATTTCAAGGATGTGAACGTGCTGGTCGACGCCGACATCCGCCAGAGCATCTGGGGATTTTCCGACTGGCCCGCGATCCCGCAGCTCTACGTCAAGGGGGAGTTTATCGGCGGCTGTCATCATCGTCGACCGAAATGACCCTGTCGGGAGGCTGGATCAGCTCTTCGAAGCCAAGGGCGTGAGCTTTGACAAGGATGCGGCCGAAAAGATCCGCGAAGCCAACGGCTGATCGCGGATCTCGAGCACAGGGGGAAGACCAAACAAAAAGGCTCCTCGTGGGCCTTGCCATCGTGACTTTCGTCGTGATCAGGGCGCGGCCTTCGCCTGTCGGCCCGCCTTGTCCTCAACCCATCGGCCAGGGATTCGGCCCGCGCCGCCGGTTCCGACAGTGTCTCCATCATGCTCGGGCGGGATACGGCCACCTCGACCTTCTGCGGCTCTGGTGCAGGGCGCGCCATCAGCCAGGCGATTTCGGCTTGTCGAGCCATCCCGCTGGCCTGCGCAGCTTTGTCTTCCAACCCGGCGGTCTTGTCGGCCAGCATCAGCCCCGCCATCAGCAACATCCGCGCCTCGGGCGGCCGCCCGATCTGCCCCGCCAGAACCGAGGCTTCGGTATCCAGCGTCTAGCTCGACCTGCAGATAATGTTCCTCGCCATCCTGGCAGAAGACTTCAAAGGCGGCCGCCGATCTTGAATTTCGACTTCAGGCATCAGTTCGCCTCCTCTTTGCTGCCAGCAAGGCTTGAAGCGTCCACTTGTCGCCTGCGCTTCGGCCATATCGACCTGCCGGGCGGCGCGCGGCAATTCGAGCTCGGCCATCATCGCCTTGTTGATCAGATGCGGCTCGCCCCACCGGGTTCATTGGCCGCGCGCAGGCCGGTATTGCTTGCCTGAAGCTGTCATTGGCCTCCGCGGGCGCGACAGCTCAGGTCAATCTGCGCCAGCGTTTCGCGCGTGGCCGCCAATCCGCTTCGGCCTGCGCGGCGCGGGCGCAGCATCAGCAAATAGCTTGATCGACCCGCACCCGCTCTTCCAGCTGCCGCAGTGGCCAGACGTTCCTCGGCCAGCTGCGCCTGAGCACCTCGATCTCGGCACTTGCCTCTGCCCCTGCATCTGCACTGGCAACTGTGTCGGGTGCCGCCTCTGCAGGTCCTGGCACGGTGCGGCGCTGCGGCTGGGTGCCGCTCTGTCAGCACCCTCGAGCCCGCTGGCGATCCACTCCATCGCTTAGGCGATCCTGCGTTCCAGTTCGGCGATATCGTTCATTGGCTGCACCTTTCACCTGACGTCATCTCACCCTGAGAATGGCCTTCGGCACAGCCAGATTCAGCGGGGCCACGGGAAAACTTTGCCCAATGGATATGCAAATGCGCTCCCCTTTGCCGCAATGGGTTACAGTGCGCTTGAACTTGCGCGACAGGCTGGTATCAAGCCGCCAACCTACCTGTCATATCGCCAGACAAAGGACCGATCCCGTGCCCATTACCGCCCTGCGCACTGCACCCATCCAGATCATTGGATGAAAGCCGCCGCCATTCGCGCCCTGACGCTGGATGCGATCCACGCTGCCAATTCGGGCCATTCCGGGATGCCCATGGGCATGGCCGATGTTGCCACCGTGCTCTCTGCAACGCACCTGGCGTTCGATCCGACCGCCCCTCACTGGCCGGACCGCGACCGCTTCATCCTGTCGGCGGGCCATGGCTCGATGCTGCTCTATGCGCTGCTGCACCTGACCGGCTATGCCGACATGACAATCGACCAGATCCGCAACTTTCCGCCAATGGGGCGCGAAAACGGCAGGCCAGCCAGAATACGGCCATGCCCCGGGATCGGGAACCGACGACCGGCCCGCTGGGTCAGGGTATTGCCAATGCCGGGGCTTTGCCCTGGCCGAAGAGATCCAGCGCGCCCGCTATGGCGCCAGCATCGTGGATCACTACACCTATGTCATCGCCGGCGATGGCTGCCTGATGGAGAGCGTCAGCCAGGAGGCGCTTGGCATCGCCGGGCGTCACGCGCTGTCGCAACCTCATCGTCTTCTAGGACAACAACGACATCACCATCGACGGCAAGGTGTCGCTCTCCGGTATCCGCACAGATCCGGTCGCCCGCTTCCGCGCCTCGGGCTGGGATGTGCAGGAAATCGACGGCCATGATCCACCCAGCCATCGACGCGGCCATCATGGCGGCCAAGAAAGAAACCACCTGCCCTCGATGATCGCCTGCAAGACGCATATCGCGCTGCGCCGATCTTCCGCGCAGGACGCGTCCAGGCGCCTTGGCGCGCTGACCGATCCCCAAGCTGATTGCCGATACCAAGGCGTCTATGGCTGGACCGCAGGCCTTCGGGGTACCCGCCGACCATCAAGATCCGCATGGGAGGCCATCGGCGCCCGCGGCCGGCATCGACGCGCGCCGCATGGGAGGCACGCCTTGCCGCCCTGACCAGCAAAAGCGCGACGAATTCACCCGCGCCTATGCCCCGCGACGGTGCCCCCTCGCCTTTCTGCCGTGATCCGCGCCCTGAAAAAGCAGATCCAGCGAAAGCGCGCCGTCGGTGGCCGCGCGCAAATCCTCGGGGAGATGGTGCTGGAAGTGGTGGTCCCCGTCCTGCCCGAAACCGTCGGCGGATCGGCTGACCTGACCGGGTCCAACAACACCAAAACCGCTGACCTGGGCGTGTTCGACACGAGCAATATAACT